>NZ_OZ252014.1:3353833-4065945 GCF_965247405.1 Ekhidna sp. | reverse complement strand
CAAACCCTGCGCTCTGCCGTGCCCTGACCAAACGGCTATTAATAGTTTCCCACCCGCTTTCAGGCTAAGGCCTGATCACCAGCCCAATACAAGAGATTTCCAGGCAAAGTGTATCGTTCTATTTTTCGTTATCCGTACGATTGTCAGTTTGATTTCAAATACGCGATTCTCAGCGATTAGACTTTTGCCTGTAAAACACTTGCCCAACGCTTTGTTTGGCTCACAGCACAAGCCCTCAAGTAGCACGTCATTGCGAGGAACTTTTCAGCCAGTTGGCTGATTGGTGACGTGGCAATCTTTTTGCTACTGGCAGAATAGCTCACAGATCATCTATCTTTTATCTGTGTTCGCCTAATCGCTCAAGCCGCTGGGCTTTTACTTTTTTCATTGATAAAAAAGTAAACAAAAAATCTAGGCAAAATAATCACTCCCAACTCACAGCCAACCGCACCCCCGGTATTTTGCCTTGCCTGCCCACCTAGGTGTAAGATTTTGATTATATCAAGGGACAATCTCCCCAAGTTTCAGAAACATCATCAGTAGTTGTAATCACTCTTCTCATGCCTTTTCCAACAGATTCATTATCCAATGTAAATTGGAACATTTCATCGTATCCCTGATCTCCAGGCATTAAAAGCATGTACAAAAAATTCCTTGTGGCAACTTTACGCAACAATATAATTGGAGGACTATCAGGATAATCTATACCTTGATGACTCGATATTTCTATTTTGTAATTTTTATTCGTATTACTGTAAACTACTGGTCTAACTTCATCTGACCCTGTTGTTCCATCTTGCTTAACTTCTTTGAGAAATATTCTTTGATGTGAATTTGCTTCTGCATTGAAAAAATTTTCAATCACATGTTTATTGTAATGCACTTGATGCCATCTAGCACCTGCTTTAGGTACTTGAGCAACTAGTACAGAATCAGCTTCTCTTAAATCTAAATTGGATATAGAGGTTGTATTAATATCCTCAGTTTCATCTATTTGTTCTTCATCGTATTCAGCCTCTGCCTCAGCATCTCCTTCCACTATATCCACTTGCTGATCTTCGTCAACTTTCTTAATCTTTCTTATTCTTATTCTATTCTTCTTAGCTCTTTCAATCGCATCGTCATCTATCTCTTTTATGCGGTCATTGTGAAAATCTAAGAACTCATTCCATGCACTAATTGATGCGATCTCTTCATCATTTCCTATTGCAATTGAATAAGCCTCAATATTTGTTTGAAGGCCTGTTAAGGTCAAATTTCCGGATCCAACGATTAGTACATTTGTTCCATCATTGAACTGAAAGTGACTTATTTTTGGGTGAAATAAATCACTTATGTCGTTGTGGAATATTTTGGCATCAATGTTCTCGTAGTTATCTGTTAATTGACTCAATTTTTGAAGTGCAAAATCACTTGTTATTGTATCAATTCCAATAACCATGTTTACTAATCCTCCTTGAGTTATGTAATGGTTTATATCTGGATCTTCTTCAAAAAGTTTTGTTAAAGTTCTGCCAGTTGTCCATGAATAAATTGACCGCCAGTTGATCAGTCCCTCTTTCCTAATATTCTGAACCAATTCCTCTATCAAGTAAGTTGTAGAAGGATTTGAGGGGTCCTGAATTTTGAATTCGTAATTCATTGATTAATCTTCAAATATTTTGCTGTGCAATGATTCTGGCAAATTCATTAAACCCTCGTAGTTTTTAACGCTCCCCCCCTTTTTAGCCTTTGCATTAGGTTTAGCAAAGATTAATACGTACTCATGAACATTTTTAAAAAGGAAATTTGGTGGGTAAGGGTAACTTCCAAAAATAGGCCTTTGTGCACCATAAGAACCCCACTTTCCACCAGTTTTGTCTTTTGACCATATAACCTCATTAATCATTACAAAACCTATTTCTCGCAAAAGATTAGCAAAGTCTGTAGATAATGGAAAAGTCAAAAGTCCATGGTTAGTATTTTGGTTAACATTGGCAGTTACAAGGCACAGTTTTCTACCAGGCCTTAACACTCTAAAGCATTCATCAAAAACAGGTCTAATTTCTTCGAAGAATTTATTGTAATTGTCTATACTTCCTATATTCGATCCATTTCCTCCATAATCAGCTTTATCCCAATAAGGAGGACTAGTGATTATTAGATCTACATTATTGGAGTCAATAAAACTCATATCTCGGCTATCGCCATGCTTAAGAATATGAGATACAAGATCTACTTTACTTTCCTCAAGTCTATTTTTTGCAATATTCAAATAGTCGCCATTCTGATCAATGTAAATAGATTTTCTATTAAGTTCAGAACTTACAAATGAAGTGGTTCCTACTCCTCCGAAAGGATCCAAAATTGTCTCTTCAACGAAACTGAATAATTTTATTAATCTCTTAGGTATTTCTTCAGGGAATATTGCTGGATGAATTGCATGTGATGTATTAGCAATGTGCCAAACAGTTTTAGTGTATTCTTTCCACTCTTCTTTTGTGAGTTTACTAGCTTCTTTTATTTCTTTAGATATAATCATTTCTTCCAGCAGTAATTGTATCAAACATTATTTCCTTTAAAATTTCATAACACATTGGGTTAATATTCATATTACTCAATATAATTTGATCTATTCTATCGAGTATCCAATCTGATTCTATGGGCTTGTAGCTTATGCTTTTTCTACCTGCATTATAAATTTCAGAACGTCCATTAAGCATATTTTCCCAAAGAGCATAAGATAACTCGTTTAGTTTATCTCTCTCCTCATTCTTAAGATTCTCGAAAAAAAATGGTCCATAAGGGAGTTGCCTAATAAAAGAATCAGTTAAGTGGAAACCATCTCCTTCAACTCTCCATAACCAGTAGCTGAATCTACTTGTAACAAGTCCAAAAATCAAAAACTCTTCAGTTATTTCTGAACTTCTCCAATAACTGTATTTTTTATCTTCAGATAAAAAATCCGCATTAGAATTTTTACTTTCAAATGTTAACCAATTGTAAGCAGTGGAGCTGTTTCTTATTATCGCTTCTTTTGGTGATTTGGTTTTTGAAATAATCTGAGAGAGACTTCCTTTCTCTCTTTGCTTTATAACTTCAGTATAAATCTTATAAGCATCGTGACTACCTATTTTGGGAATACCTTTACTTATTTCGAAATCAACTTTTATTGGATTTATCAAATTTGTAAAAAGCTCTTTCCTATTGTTACTATTCCATCTAAGTAATTCACTTGTTTCCATTGTAAATCCTTCTTTCTCAATTTTTTTTCTGCAAAAGAATATCGTATTACGGGTTTTAACATCATCGCCGAATAATGAATCAGGTGTTCTATCAAAGTGAAAGAAGGTCCATTCGCCACCATTTCTTTGGATACTCTTTCTTAATGAGACGAATTCTGGATTCGTACTTGCAGAAATTGATAACGGGACTACCATCCCTGCCAAAGCATTTTCACTAAGAATTGCAGAGGTAAGCTTTACAAAATGAGGGTAGGAATTAAACTGTTTATCTGAGATTTCGATTTGATCTCCGAATAAACCTTTAGATTTAACTCCATGAACTTTCGAGTATGGTGGATTAGAAATAAGAATGTCAAATCCATTTGAAAAGCTAACATCAAATATTTTTGATAAATCGTATTTAGACTCTATTTGAAGAGAATCGAATAAAACTAAATTTTCAGATACGGTTTTAAGGATTTTACCAAAAGAACATTTCGAGATTTTGGCTAGCTCTAAACTAATAACAAACGAGCTTGATTGCAGTGCAACAGGATTAATGTCAATGCCGAATACATTTGATCTAAATGAGTCTAGAAGCGTATTCCTGCCATTGCAATTCTTATTGAGAAATCTCAAAATACAAATCAAAAAAACTCCAGTACCGCAAGCAGGGTCTAGCCATCTTAAACTATTCTTCTCATCTTCCCCACTAATTTTCAAGATTCGATCTACAATGAAATTAGCAACGTCAAAAGGTGTATAATATACGCCTGTTTTCTTTTTGAGGATGCGATTGATTCCATTTGTCTGTAATTCAAATTTCGTTTGAAAAACTTCGAATATGTAGGGCAGTAGCACTTGAAAATCCTCATCAATATTTAGGTTTTCAAGAATTTTTGATGCTTTGATCTGTGTGTCTTCATCAAGATAATCACAGATTAGTTCCTCGTCTTTTAAATCAAGTTCATCAACTAACCAGGATTCAGCATCCATAATATTGGCACTTTTGGCTATTGACCCAGTAACTATACCTCCGATCCAAGCATGAATCAATGTAGAAGCCAAAACTTCTGCAGTATGATCAGTTTCTAGTTCTTTGTAAGCTTCAATTCTTTTATAAAAATGATATCTCTCTAATAATTGACACTTTTTGACATCATCTAATGCAGATTCGACAGAATCCAAGAGAATTTGATAACAATCATAAATTGGTCCTGATTTGACACGAATTTGCTTAAGTAATGTAAATCCTGGTTTAGGACTTCCGCTATTGGTGTAAAAACTACTCAAAATCAATCCTACTTTGTTTGACATTAGTAGACCTTACATAGTTTATCTTATCTTCTGCTGCGAGTAGAACCTCTTTAGAATGTTCTTCATACAGAAGTTCACGAGCCACTTTGTCGCTTAGAAAATCAATCATTAGAGATTTTTCATCAATATTTAGGATTGATGACAGTTTGACAACTTGATCTCGATTGGCATTTCTGTCTCCCCTTTCTATTTTACTTAATGTAGAAGGGTCTATATCCAAATGCGCCGCAACCTTTCTAATTGGCAAACCTTGCAATTCTCTGAGATTGCGTATAATCTCCCCAAAAGTTTCCTTATTATGCATTGATTAATTTTTCAGGACACATTTTGTCAAAAATAATAATATTCGAAGTAGAAAACAACTTATGAACTAACCGCACACATTCACCTTTTGCCTACCTCTTTCCCCTACCCTCAAAAAAAGCTGAAAGAGTGCTCGTTACTGCTAAGAAATGATGAATGCGTTTTTAGTTGATGTTAGAGGCCTTCCGTAAACTATTAATCCCGCCCCTGAACCAAAGCTATATTAACATAACGCAGGCCATTATCGAACACATTAAGTGTTCGCGATAATAGCGTTATGTTAAGTGAATTAGCAACGATTGAGAATTGATGAATATTACTATTTAAGCTTTTTTCTGACTTTCGAGAACCTCCTGAAATTGCTGTGCGTTTGAATACCCATTATTCGTAATTACATTTGCTCCATGGCTTCTATACAATTATATAGTTCATATGATGAGTTGAAAAAGGATCGACTAGAACGATCTCTCACTCAAAAGGAGAAGCTACGTCAAAAAAAAGCTACTCAATCGTTAAAAAAAATTAAGAAAGTAACTTCTTAGTTTTCCATAAAATAAGGCCCATACCATGGAGAAAGATTTAGCCAATGGAATAAAAAATCTTTCTAACTCACTGAATAAGCATGAGGTAAAATATATGTTTGTTGGTGGAGTAGCAATAAGTTTTTATGGGAGTGCTAGACCATCTTCAAATCTTCCTAGAGATATTGATTATGATATTGATGTATGGTATTTAGCTACCAACGAAAACTTTGTTAAGCTCACAAAATCGATAGCTGAAATCAGCCCTGAATTAGAAGATGAGCTTAAGAAGATCATCTTTGATCCAAAAAAGACATTTATCAAGTTTAATAAGGAAGGATTTAATTTTGATTTTCTACCAAATCTTGTCGCGTTTTATCAGAAAGACTTTCAAAAGTGTTATCAAAAAAGAGAAATTGGGGAAATTGATGGAGTTCAAATCAACATCATTTCGAAAGAAGACCTTCTTTTGGATAAGGAAAAATTGGGGAGAGATAAGGATTTAGCAGATATCGAAAACTTGAAGAAAAATTCATACAAAGGTTTCTTAAGGTAACCGCACACATTTGTCATTCCCCATAGACTTCCCTCCTGCCAAAAATGTCAAAAGAGTGCTCATGACTGCCAATAATTTGAAGTGACTGCTCCTAAGTATGAAAAAGGCCAAAGCTAAACTATTAATCCCTACCCTGAACCGAAGCTATATTAACATAACGCAGGACATTATATAACAATACTAGTGATTTGCGTATGCGTAGCATTTAATATAAAATCAGTTATCGGACTTCAGTACGATCAACGGTAAAGATTTTATGTTAAAGCAAATCACGGCCTTACACATGTGCACATTGTATATATAATAACGTTATGTTAAGTGAATTAGCAACGATTGAGTATCGGTTCATATTGCTATTTAGCTTTTTTTAAACTTCCAGAGACCTTTGTGGGACTTGATGATTTGCAATTAACCTAATTTATTTCTCTTCTGAAGGCCTGCCTAACGAAGTTAAATGGATCTAATGTTTTTAGCGCTTACTTCAGACGCTCAAGCTTCATTTCATAGGTTTGCAGCTGATCGTCATTGTTGGCTCTGGCCAGCTTGATGGCTTCTCTAAAGTGAGTTTTGGCTTTAGAAATATCATTTTCCAATACGTAGGTACTTCCAAGACCTGCATGCATTGCCGGCAGAAATTCAGGATCAGGGTACTGATTAATTCCACGTGTGAAATATTCAATCGCATGTACAGCGTCTTCATTTTTGAGATAGAATTGACCCAGACGATTTTGCCAGTAGGCTGAAGCGTATCGACGTGTAGTCAGCACCTCTTTGAATGCATTCATAAAGAAATCAAACGAAGCAAAGTCATCCTGCTTCAACGCCAGCCATATCAGGCTGTTCTTGGTAGAGGCATCTATTTCAGGACTGGTTCCGAAACGCTCGCTTCGCTCTTCAAAATAGGCCTTAAGTGCAGGCAAGCCGCCTTCATCATAAAACTCTGCTGTGCCACTAAAAACTTTAGACCCATAGTTGTGGTAATAAAACCTCAGCCCTTGATAAAGAGAGGTATACGCTAGAGACTCATGGATCTCTTTGTTGAACTGCTCGTAGGTCCAAACTAACTGATCTCGCTGTTGCACGGATAGCTTTTCAGCAAGTTCATCCGACGACCTGACGGTATAAATATCTTTCTGAGAGTTGGCGATGTAGAGATACATGGGCTTTCCTTGGTAGAATTGAAATTGCTCCTGCATCTCAGGACTGACATAGCCTCCATTAGAAACGATATACCCGGAAAACACCGGATCTTTCCGAAACAGCCAATCACACACCATGTAGGAAGGATTTTCCCAGCCAAAAACAACGCGCTCGTCAGTGGTTCGATAATGCTGATCCACAAACGCAATCAATTCTTCTTCAATGTACTTACTCAGGGCTTCCCAGTGATTAAAATGAAGGCTATCGTGATAACTTCGGGATTTGTAATCCACTCCAACTACAATCATCTCTGGGAGTAATTCATCACCACGAAGCGTCTCCTGTATGGCCACACCATTCAAAAAAAACCATTGCCCGTCAAGAATATACAAGACCGGATACTCTTTGTCCCCTTCATGATAGGATTTGGGTAAGTAAACCTGAATGTTTTCCTGGCTTTGCAAGGATGCGGATGGGACGTTTACCGCATAGTCAATGTCAGGTTGTCCTTGAAGAAATAAAGCGGTACAAACCAATAATAGAGAGCCGAATAGTTTAATCATTAGGTGAGGTGTGAAAAGGTGATTGCATATAGTTCCAAACCTCCTACGTCTTTTTTGGCGTTGTAGTTGCTTTTTTAACAATTAGCCATGAGTATCAATCAAGTTCATAATTACATTCCAACTTCGTTTGTCATGCTGAGGCGGCTACAGCAGGGACTCGAAGTATCAGACAAAATGAATGCATCATTATCTTGCAACCGTTTTCAAAACAAGATCATTTAATATGAGGCGAAAAATTCCTGAATCAACGTTACCAAAACTCAATCGCTCGCAAATGATTACTCCCGAAGGCCTGCAAAAATTAAGGGAAGAACATGATCACTTGTGGCGCGTGGAACGTCCGGACATTACCGCTAAGGTGGCATGGGCTGCAAGCTTGGGAGATCGTTCAGAAAATGCCGATTACCATTACAACAAAAAACGACTGAAAGAAATTGACAGGCGCCTTCGTTATTTACGTAAGTGCATTGATGACTTTAAAGTGATTGACTACCACCCCAACCAGGAAGGAAAAGTGAGCTTTGGTGCCTGGGTAGAAATTAAAAACGAAGAAAAAGGTTTCCAAAAATGTTTTCGGATTGTCGGTTACGAAGAGCTCATCGGTAACAAAGATTATATCTCTATGGACTCCCCTATGGCGAAAGCACTACTGAATAAAAAGGTAGGTGACGAAGCGATCGTTAAAACCAAAATGGGTGATTTTGTATGGAAAATACTTAAAATCGAGTATCAGAAATAGTATACAAGTATGGCCGGGAGTAATAACCAAAATAGTGATTGCTAATCGCAATTAACTTTTAACCTGCTTAAAGAAGTCTCTTAATTCTAGTCTTTGTTTCACAATGTCATTTTTTATTTCATCCGAAATACGTTCAAGTTGATCATTTTGGTTGTTGATGTAGTTATCAAAAAGATCATCTGACATCTTATCAATTCTATATGTCTCGTTCTCAATAATAATTTTATCGTAGTAATAAAATTCAGTGTGATTGATATTGTCGATAATCCTAATTAATTCATCGCGTTGATTATCATTGAGCCGGGCTTTTAGAGTCAGGTTCATCGCATGTGTAATTAATTGGGAACTAAGATCTGTCATCTCACTTTGTAGCTCCTGGTAGTTTTTGCGATACATGTTATACTGATCCAGGTATAGTTTATAATCATCTGTGTTACTCTTATGCTTATCCATGTGTCGAATCGTGACTTCTGTACTTAGATGAACTCTACCCAGGGCTTTTGCTTTCATTAATCTCAAATTTGCTAATTCCAAACACTTTAGTATTGACTGATTGACATTATATGATCGCTCACGTCTAGTATCAAAATAGTTCTTAACCATGAAGGTAAACAGAGCAACAAACGCTGCAATTAAAGCAGGAGCTAAATGGAATAGTACCTCCATAAATGCGTTGGAGTCACCACTTCCGTGCGTCGATATTGAAATATCCATAATGCTAAATTTTAGCTATTCAATTTAGCAGGCTTTTAATGCGTTTGAAATACCCACTTATAGGTAATTTTTAAATGACGGTTGGATGAATAGATGAATTAATTGTGATAATCTATGGTCGAAACCACTCGTGGTTTGGAGCAGCACATGCAGACCAATAAAATCTTAGATATTCAATTAGACTAAAGACCTTACGCACAGCACATCTGGCCGCTCTGTCTAAACGCTTTGATCGTCATTCCATAGGTATTCTTAAAAGTACGCGCCAGGTGACTGCTATCAGTAAAATTCAGTTCATGCGCAATCTCTTTCAAAGTAAGATCAGTGTGAAGCACCTTCGTTTCCACCAGTTTCAGCTTTGATTTCATGATGTATTCATTCAGGCTCATCCCGGCTTGTTTCTTAAAGTACTCCGAGAAATAAGAGGATGAAATACCAAAATGCTCCGAAAGCACAGGAATTCTAAGGGCATCAGAATCACTGATGTGGGTGTGTATGTAGCGCAAAATCTCTCCAAACCTCCGCTCCGTATCATTGCCTTGCTCCACATACCTATTTTCAATACTTCTTGCCAGGATATTAAGTATACTGGCCATCGCACCAGTAATGATGGAGTCAGAATATGAATCACCATGAAGATATTCCTGATAAATGGATTTGACGGTCTGGATAATGTAAGCCCGCTCCCTGTCGGAACTGATAATATCACCTGGTACCTTATTGTAATTGGCTAAAATATAGGCCATCCGATCAAACCAGGCTTTATAATCCGTTCCTTTATCACTATTCAGAAAATAGTGATCCGTAAATCGAATGAAATAAAACCGGGAAGGTTCTTCTACCTTGAAAGAATGACAATCAAGCGGAGGCAGTAAGAATACATTACCTGCATGGTATTCAAACTCATGTTTGTTGATACACTGCAAACCACTCCCCTCTTCCACATACACAATCTCAAAGAAGTTGTGTTTGTGCGGGCGTTTTCTCCACTCAGTAAATTCCTCAATATGGATCTCAAAAACATGCTGTGCCTCTTCTACCTTCATTGTATGGATATTGGAACATTCATAACAAAAATAGGTACATAATCATTTCAAAAGTTGAATAACCAACCCATATTTTACTAAACACACCATAAATCCAATACTAATACAACTATTACCAATTTAAATACAATAAATCACTGTATACATAGGGTCTACTTTGCGTTTAACCATGCAACATCAAACAAACATGCATGAAAAAACAACTCACTTACATCTTACTAATAACCGCAATCATTCGTATCGGCTTAACACAAGAGCTTAAAGATTCTAATAAAGGCTATCTACAAAAAATCGGCAAAAAGTACAACAGCTTGATAATTAAAACCTTACAGCCTTTGTAAGCTTGAATTAGGCCTTTAAGGTGGATTCGGTGTAAATATTCATCGTGTTGATTTCCAGGTAGTTAAAAGGCACTATACAATTAAGCTTAATAAAAACAATGATCTTTCTCTATATTTTTAATAATAATGATCAATTAACTTAAGGTCTTGAGGTAGTTTTAGGCCCAATCTGATTTCTGCTATGCTAATTGGCGAGTCTATTCCTGGTTCACTTCCTTCAGAATATTCACAAAGCCAAGAATCAAAACCTTGTAATTCTACTTTCATTTTCCTATTAAAATGATTGATTACTACATACTTTCCGTCCTTAGTTTTTCTATAGAATAACATGGCGTCTTGACTAAAATCATCATTTTCGTCCACTCTATTGGCATACCCTCTTAGCCGATAAAGTGTCTCCTGGATGTGATTACCGTTCATTAATTTCATATCTTCTTAAAAAAATCTCTTACAATTTGTGAAGACAAAATCTCCTTGTTTCTATTCCAATATTCATATGCTTCGTGTACAGATCCTACGGGGACTCCTTCTGGAATAAAGTTCGGCTCACCAGGTATTCTGTATGGCATTGGCTTATTGCGCCCACTTTCAATTACAATCTGAGGTAGATACTTGTTAGACGCTATTGCCTCGTTGATATTGTCTAGCGCTAAATCCTTATTGTTAGTAAGAACGTCAATTAAAACTCTTCCGTAGGTAAACTCAATTGAAGTGTCATAGTGCATTTCAAGAAATTCACGACCTTTTTCAAGATTTCGCTTATGCAAATAGCATTCAAATACAAGGTATCGCACTCCCTGATTATCCCCAGGATTTTTCACTAAAATATCATGATATAGGTCAATTGCTTGATCATATCCATTCTTGTCTTGATACTCTAAGCCTAAAATATGACATGACCTTAAATATTGTCGGTTTTCCAGGATCGACCATTTTAGCATATCTTGATCATGATCAAACTCTGGTGGAAAAGCAGCCCTTCCAATTTGGTATCCCTCTATCGCAGTTTTAAAACTCTTATCTCTCAAATTGAGGTTTTTGTAGGCAATACCTAAATGATTATGAGCATCAATGAAATACGGGAATCGGCTTGCTATGTCAGACAAAATCTCTGATGATTTTTTAGGATTTACATCGAGAATTTCGATAGCATGCCAGTATCTATCCTGTACATCCTCAGATTCAATATCTTCAGGAAAAATAAACTGCCATAAGCCGTCTAGCATTTCAGCAACAATCGGTTGTGTGGCCATTTAGTAAAAATATGAAGTAGAGGATTAAATTCAATTCTATGTATAGAATCGTTCTTTCCTATCGTTCGCTTTATTATCTAAGGAGATGAGTCTCTATATGTAAGTTTCATAAAGAAAGGATCAAAAATACCTTAACCTACCAGCCTTTTTCATAAGGAGCAAATCCTCACACTTCTCCACTTCATACATATATAAAAAGTCTGGAGTTATTTCCAAATTCGCAATAGGATCAATAATAGTACATACATACTAACTAATGATCTATTAATTTGGATTAATATTTAATTCCTCACATGTCTTGAAGATTGCTCATGAATTTGTGAAAAGTTTAAAAATCTCATTTTTCCTTTGAGGACAAATCAAAAAGTTTCTTTTTCATATGTCCAATATGAATTTTAAGGATTGGTTCAAATTTTATTTTTGCAGGCTCAGTCAAGAATCTTAGGTGACTCAAAAAAGAAATCTGCAATTCTAACCATTCACGTTCTGAATATTTAGATCCAAGTAAGTATTCCCACTCTTTTCTTAGTGCCTTGGCTCTCCTCTCCATATCTAAAGTTCCGATATGACTCAAATCTGCATCATGAAGGATTTCTTGCATTGTGGTTAAGCATGGTGAAGTTAGTTTTGTTGAAAGAATCAAGGATTTAACTGTTTCAATTTCTTCCTTTGCCACATCTCTAATTTCTAGAAACTCAGCTGCAATCCTTGCACTCATTTCTTCATGATTGGTGTAGCTTTTGACATGCCCAGTGTCGTGAAAATAAGCCGCCACTTTCAAGATTGACAAATCCTTTTCTGAAAGACCACATTGTTTACCTAATTCCATTGACACTCTTACAACTTCCTGCGTATGATTCCAATTATGAAATAGGTATTTGTGGTCTAAACTAATAAGCAGTTCATTTGTATATTGTTTGACTTCTATTATGGTTGACTCAGAAATCATTGTTAAAACACGGTCAATTTCCTTTCTAAATCTTCTTCAATATTGATTACTTGTAGTTCTATTTTTTAATTCATTTTTATCAAATTTGCATACAGTGGTTTTACGGCCTTCCTTTGGCATAGTTCGAAATATAATATCCCATAATGGTGTGCTTACACCGAAAGCACGATCGTGTTGTTGATAATGATGTATATTATGATGTTTCCACCAGAAATTAAATCTACTGGGCACAGGTAATCGATGGATCATTGTGTGTATCCACATGTAAACTGAGTATCCTATAACAAATCCCGGACTGAAGATGAGTGCTTCATGACCGAGGATAACATAAAACAAACCAAAAAAGAATCCAGCTATACCAAGTGAAGGTACTGGAGGTAAAACAGTTTTGCTTTTGTCATTGGGGTAGGCATGATGGATGCCATGAAACATATAATGAAATCCTGTGTCATAGCTTGCATCTTTAATTTTATGATAAATAAAGCGATGAAGTAAATATTCAGCAAATGTCCATGAAAACAGTCCAGATAAGAAGTAGATGATTATCAAATCAATTCTCGCATTAAACTCACTATAATATATAAACACAGCTACAGCAGATAGCAATAGATACATAGTGAAAATCAGGGCTGGATGGGACCATGTTAATGCATTTAAAATCTTGCTCCTGAACAAGCTAGGTGCTTTTTGATTGGGATATATTACTGCTTCTTTCATTCCATCTATCTTTTAAGTTTACGTTTGAGTCGTATTCAGCTCAGTGGTATATTTCTCTTTTCTCTCTGTCAATCCTAATTTTTCTACCAGTCTATCAGCAATCAAATAGACAACTGGGACGACCACAAGGCTTAAGAGCATTGAACTGGAAAGACCCCCGATAATTGCCCATCCAAGGCCATTTTTCCACTCAGCTCCAGCTCCACTAGCGAGAGCTATTGGCAATACACCAAATACCAGGGCAATGGTCGTCATCAATATTGGTCTTAAGCGCGCTTTAGTTGCTTCAATCAAAGCGTCTCGTGTATTAGAGCCACTTTCTTTAGCTTGATTAGCAAAGTCAACCACCAAAATGGCATTTTTAGCTACAAGGCCAATTAATACAATGATCCCCAAGATGGAAAAGATATTCAGTGTTTGTTTTGCGAGCGCCAGGGCTAGGAGTGCTCCAACGATGGCTACAGGTATGGAAAAAAGAATGACCAACGGATAGATATAATTATCGTATAAGGCCACAAGAATTAGATATACCAGGATTATTGAGAAAAGAAAAGCAGAACCTAAAGCCCCGAACGATTGTGATTGCCTTTTCAAATCACCATCAAATGAATACGTTACTCCTGGAGGTAGATCCTTATTATCAATGATGTCCTGTAATTCCTGACCAACAGCCCCTGCTGGAATACCTATTATCTTAGAAGATAGTTTGACCGAGTTGATCCGGTCTTTTCGTTCCAGCCTTGATGGACCTACCGTATCAGAAACAACTGCAAACTGATCGAGTGTTACCGGCTGATTATACCTATTAATAAATATCAAGGATTCTACATCTCTAACTTTTCTCCTATCAAATTCATTCAGTTTCACATTAATGTCATATTCATAGTTTCCATCTTTATAGGCTGCATCAGTGTTTCCAGAAAAGGCTACTTGCATGGTAGCACCAACGGTACCCAAATCCAATCCCAGGCTAGCCATTTTGTCTCTGTCTATATCCACTTTTACTTCTGGTGTTCCCTCTCTAATACTCAATTCAAGTTCTGTAGTACCCGCTACTTTTGCCAAGTCATTTTTTATGTCATTAGCAAGCTTCATCAGCTGATCCAGGTCCGGTCCGGCAAAGATCACTTGTATTGGCGCTTCAGTAGCTGTACCTAGTATACTTGTAGGCGATGAATAGACAATAATTCCTGGTATATCTTCCTGAAGCATGAGCTTGACTTGCTTTGAAAATACGGTTGCTGATACATCACGCTGATCATAAGGAACCATCTTTACATTGATCTCAGCTTCATTTGGTATAGCCTGGGTTCCACCAAAACCCTGACTGGTCTGACCAACAGTGGTGAAGGTACTCACCACCTCTGGTAATTTTGAAATCAGGTTCTCAGCAGTCCTTGTTGTAAGGTTGGTTTTTTCCACCGAAGCGTTTTTCGGGAGCTCAATGCGAATCACAAACTCGCCTCGATCTCCTTGTGTAATGAACTCGCCACCAATGAATCCAAATCCAACAAGCAAAAAGGATCCAATTAACAATCCCCCAGTGACAATAAGTGTGATTGTCTTGTTGTTCATTGATTGAATCAAAACCCTGTTAATCCATCCACCAAAAGAGTCTATAACACCTTCAAAAGTCCTGTTAAACCGAGCTGCGAGACCATTAGGATTGAAGCTTTCTATTTTAGCAAAACGAGAGGTTAGCAGGGGAATAATTGTGAATGCCACCAAAAGGCTCAATAGCGTGGCTACAACGATCACCAGAGAGAAGTTCGTCAATATCGGGGATATAAGAGATTCTACCAGTGCAAGCGGTAAGAAAACCACAACAATCACAAGTGTGATGGAAGTGACTGTAAACCCAATCTCTTTCACCCCGTCAAAAGAAGCCCTGATCCGGTTTTTGCCCATCTCCATATGCCTGTATATATTTTCTATAACAACAATGGCATCATCCACAAGAATACCCACCACTAAGGATAGTGCCAGAAGGGTCATCAGATTTAGCGTAAAGCCGGCAAGGTACATCGCAGTAAAAGTGGCAACAAGGGAAATCGGCACAGCTATCATTACAATAATAGCATTCCTTATACTGTGCAAAAACAAAAACATGACTATGGCTACAAGAATGACTGCTATGTACAGATCGTGTATTACACTATCTGCTGCTTCAAGTGTAAATTCTGATTGATCTTGGGCAATGTTAAATTTGAGGCCTTCCTCACTGTATATTTCTTCCAGCTCCTGGATTTTATCTCGTACAAGCTCACTAACCGCTACGGCATTTGCATCTGTTTGCTTGGTGAGGAGTATTCCTATTGAGTTTTCAAGATTAAAGCGTGCTACCTTTTCCACCTTGACTTTTCCGTCCACTACCTCGCCTATATCTTTAACCCTTATCTCTGCTCCACTTGGTAAAGAACCAATGACTAAATTTCTTATTTCTTCCAGGTCTTGATATTTACCTGAAAGCCGTATGGTTCGCTGCTCTTCATTGGTTTCTATTTTCCCGGTTGGAAAATCAAGATTTGATACTTCAATCATTTGTACCAACTGTAAAATGGAAAGGTTGTATGCTT
This sequence comes from Ekhidna sp., assembly GCF_965247405.1. Classification (GTDB taxonomy): domain Bacteria; phylum Bacteroidota; class Bacteroidia; order Cytophagales; family Cyclobacteriaceae; genus Ekhidna. Next base: position 4,050,007 of record NZ_OZ252014.1, on the reverse strand, counting down.
TTAGCCTTTCCCTGTCAATATTGACTTTGATTTCCCTCTCTTCTCCACCTACTAATTGTACCTGAGCCATGCCGTCTATCCTTGAAAGCTCGGGAACTATTCGTTGATCTACAAGATCAAAAAATGCCGAAGGGACCAAGTTGCTTGCTGTACTGGCCAGGCTAATAATTGGCAAGTCATCAATTGAAAATTTTGATAACGAAGGTTGATCAGCATCCTCCGGAAGTTGAGATATGATTCCGTTGACCTTACGCTGAGCTTCCTGTAGCGCCAAATCTACATCTGCGTCTGTAGTGAGCTCAACCGTGACAATTGAAACAGACTCTAGCGAAGTAGAACTGATAGATTCCACATTTTCCATGGAGGAAAGTACATCTTCAATTTTCTCAGAAACTGATGTTTTCACTTCGCTGGGAGCCGCACCTGGATAAGTGGTAGTGATGGTAACAATGGGTTGAGTAAACTTGGGGAGAAGCTCATAGCCTAAAAGCGAATAAGAGACTAAACCCAGCAATGTAAGTACTATAAAAACCACAACAGGTGCTGTGGATCGTTTTATTGATATTTCAGTGATTTTCATAATGAGCTATTCTTTAATCCCAACTTTAGCACCATCTGTTAAATTAATTTGACCGGAGATAATAACTAAGTCTCCTTCATTAATGCCGGAGACTATTTCTATGTAGTTGTCATTTCTTTGGCCAATCACGATTTTCTTCAATACCGCTGTGCTGTCCTGATAAATATAGACCTGTGGGTTTTCAATGCTACCTGCAAGGACATTTCGATTTAAGGCTAATGCCTCACTCGTTTGAATATTGAAATGGGCAGTCCCAAACATTCCAGTCTTTAAATTCTTTGATGCATTTGTAATTTTAATTTCTACTGGAAATGTAAGGGCCTCTGAACTTCTGACTCCAATTCTGCTTACTGTCCCTTCAAATTCATTACCACTCATCGCTTGTATTGTAATAGTAACAGACATGCCCAATTCCACCTGCTGTATGCGATTTTCAGAAACCATTACCACCATTTTCATCCTGTCTACATCTACAATGTCAAAAAGTGGATCTCCACCTCGCACATAACTTCCCTTTTCAATGTATCTTTTGTCATTTATTCCTGAAAATGGCGCTCTAATAAATGTGTCATTATAAGCCTTTTCTGCTGAAATCAAATCAGTCTTGGCCTTTACGTAAGCCAGCTGAATATTATCCAAGTCCTGCTGGCTAATTCCACCAGCTTCAAATAGGTTCTCAATACGTTTCTTTTCTTTTCCTATTTTCTCAAAATTGGCCTTCGCTAAATCCAAAGCTGCTTTTATAGTTTGGTCATCAAGTCTGGCAAGTACCTGGTTTGATTTTATATATGTACCATCTTCAATCTGTATTGATTCAATAACCCCGGGCATTTCTGATGAAACAGTAACTTCTTTGTTCGGAATCAGGTTACCATTTACCTGAAAGCTCCTCTCAATCGTTCTTTTTCTCAATGGCTCTACACTCACCGGGATGAAGTCTGGTTTTATCTGGGCCAATTTCACTTCCTCTTTCATTTCTTCTTTGTTGCTCTTCAATATAAAGGCAACCAGAGCAATCAAGGCTAGGAATATTATTGAGTTTATCTTTTTCATATATTCAATTAATAAGATTCGAGGAGTTTACCTGTTGATTTGAGTATTTCTATTTCTGATATTTTCACTTGAAGAAGTGCTGCTGAGTAGTTGAGCTGGGAGGTAGTAAGTGCAGTCTCTGCACTCAGTAAGTCTGTCAGGTCGGACAACCCTTCTTCATAACTTTTCTGAGAAAGGTCATAGACCTTTTGTGCTAGATCAACACTTGTTTTTCTCGTTTCAAGGGTCGATAAACTCTGATTGAGTTTATTCTGAGCATTGGCATAGTCGACACTATATTTCTCTCTTGTAAATTCGATAGACTCCTCAACCTGCTCTTTTTTCAGTTGGGATTGCATGCTTTGGGCACTCCTTCTAAAACCATCAAAAAGTGACAGCTTAAGACTGAGCCCAATGGATGAAACGTCATACCAGTTGGTAGTTACATCTGAACCCGAAAATAGCGCATCGTTGCTTATGCCATTGTAGGCATAGTTGGCAAAAAAACTCAGCTTAGGGAAATACCCTGATTGAAAATTTATTTTTTCCAGTTCGTATAGTCTCTTTTGAACATTAAGCAGATTGAGATCCGTGAGATTTTCATGAGTCATAGGTGGTACATCAACCAACTGCACTTCTTTATCTTCATCGTATTCCAAAATGAGGATAGTCTCCTGATCCATCCCCATGATTAGCTGCAGTTGCTTTATGGTGTTTTTTCTAGTAAGGTTCAGGTCAGAGAGCTGGACTTCAAGGTTCATTTTAGAAACCTTAAGACGATCATGGTCAACTTGCTTGATGAAGCCCTGATCTAATTGCACTGCGGATATTTCAAGAAGTTTATTGGTCTGATCCAAATTACTTTGAAGAATATCAATATTCCTCTCTAATATGGAGACATTGTAATAAAGGATTACCGCTCGGTAAACGACCTCTTCTTTGGTTTTTTTTACCCTTAAAGCATACAACTCTTCAGAGGATCTTGCAGCTTTCAAAGCAGTAAATACAGATTTATCAAAAAGAGGTTGGTTAAGAGACAATGCAATAGAGTTGGTGTAATCCAACCCTACTTCTAAGGTGCTAACCTCACCCGGATTGCCTGTGAGTTCTCCAGGCACGACCAATACTGGAAGAAGTAGATTGTTTGTATAGTTTCCACTAGCCATTACCTGGGGTAGAGCCGTACTTCTGACTTCTTTAGTTACCTCGAAACCTATCTTTTCCTGTATCAGGCTTTTCTTGATCTCGCTGTTGTTTTCCAGCGTATATGCTACCACATCAGGCAATGAAAGCGTTTCCTGTGCCGCAGCTAAATTCCCAAAAAAGGAAACAAGTAATAGTGTGAAAATAGCTTTGTAATAAATTCGATTCATAGATTCTATGATTGTATTTAATTTTTAGCTTCCCATTCAGAAAGAATAGCGGGAAGCTTATTCTCAAAAAGTTGATATAAATCGCGAATTTTTGTGAGTTGTAAATTGCTTTCTTTTAATTTATTAGATCTGAGTTCCAGTGCCTGATCAAGCACCAGTCTATAGCTCTGGTATTCTTCGCCAATTGACTTCAATAATTCAATCCAGGTCTTAAAATTCAGGCGGAAGTACCTCTTACGATCACCTATATTTGTACTAGCCTCTATATATTTTTTATCAAGAAGATAGTTTATTCCGTTACTCACTGCTGATTTACTGGCTTTCAGGGTTTTTTGTATTTCATAGAAATTCATCGTTTCAGAATCAGATACCAATAGCAGAGAAAGTACCCTACTCACTATAGGGGAGAATCCTTTTTTTTCAATGAGAGCACCAGTAGCCTCAATAAACTGAGCTTTTTCTTTTTCCATTAGTTTTTTTATGAAGTGCAAATATGTAATTTTTAGTTCTGAAACAGAAAAACTAACTTTATTTTATTAATTGACAGTATGAAAAAACTTAGGATTCTGGCTACAATTCGAAAATTGATTTTAGAAGAGGGTTTTGAAAATGCAAGCCTCGATCGTGTATCCGTTGAATTAGGAATTTCAAAAAAAACCATTTATAAGTACTATGATTCTAAATCAGACATACTTACTATTCTTCTAAAAAGGTTTATTGTTAAGCACATAAAATATTACGAAACCAAAATAGATTACCTAGATCCAATACAAAGAATTATTCAACTCTTCTATATGTGTAACGAAATATACACGCTTATTGACAACAAGGTTTTGAGATTTATAGCCATTTATATACCTGAAGGGAAAGATGAATTCAGCACGTTTGAAAATAATTTTATTGTTTCTTCATTTGAAAAGGCAATTGTTGAGGGGGTTTCGTTGCAATGTTTCAGAAGAGAGATTGATGCACGGATTTTGGCTATAATGGCCCTGCAATTGGCTAAACTGCAATGTAGAATTCCTGAACTAAAGAAAAGCAATAAGGACTTAGTTCAGATAATAGATCATTTTATTGCAGGATTAAAAAATCACCATGAGGAAATGAAAATCTAGACCTCATCCTGAACTTTTGAAAAAGATGAAGTCCAATAGGCAATCAAATACATTCTTCTATAAAGGAAGACCTAGAATATTAATTTCTGTAAGTGCTTTTTTTTACATGTAGGTTCTAAATCACAGTTATTCATTTATGGATCTTAATTCGTCAATAAAAGTAAACCAGGCTAGTTTCGGTAATCCTGTTTCCCAATTGTTCAGCCCTAAATGGTTCATGAAATTACAAATATGTATTGGATCAACGCCCTGCTGTTGAGCATATTGATTGCAAAATCCTTGCGGATAGTCATACATTCCATGATAATAGACAAACTCAATATTTTTGCTATTAATGTACGGCTTCATAGAGCTAAACATTTTTTGCACAAAATCTGATTGCTGTTGTTCTGAGGAGGAATTGTCAGTCGAGGATGTATATCCTATTTCCGTAAACGCTATTGGTTTGCCTCCGGTATTTTGTACCATCCAATCCATATCATCTTTTATATCGCTTGGCGGGCGCATTTGCCATGGAGTACTATTTTGCTCATCTGTTGGGTAGTAGGTATAGCAAATAAAATCTCCCTCAGTTTTAAAGGTGTCAAATAGAATTGGATTATTCTTAGCCGCATTAAAGGTTATGATTGTTCCTACTTTAACTCTTGGATTTAAAGCATGTATCTGCTGTATTGCAGCCAAATAGAATGTTTTGAATTGTTGTATTTGGTCGGGATTAGTGCTTAAATATCCATCTATTTCATTTCCAATTAAAACATGGGTTACCCTTTCGATAGAAGGGACTTCAGTAAAAATTTTATCTAAAAGCAGTGAAAACCTATTTATCATCTCTGGATCATCAAAATCCAAGTTGGCTAAATCGTCTGGTACTAGCTTTATATTCGTGTCAATCATTTTCAAAACAATAATGTAGCTATCCAGCTTGGTTTTATTTTGATCAAGCAAAGTCAGCGGATTTGTTAAATTATCTTGAAGAGAGTAGGTGTTTGGGCTCGGTTCTAATACATTCCATTCAGGGCTCATCCCAAACATATTAATGCCATTTTGAACAGCATGGTCCAATCCATCGATATACCCGTCAATTCCGAAACTTGAATTTTTATATTGTTGAAGTGAAAGGCCAACTAGTAATTTGGGTGGTGATTGTTCTGATGGAGAGACCGAATCATTACAACAAGAAAAGAGAAGTAACGTCAATAATATTTGTAGCGTTTTCATTGTCATCATCTTTATTTATTACATGTTTTCGATTAGACAGCTAAAACATCTGATAGGTTACAAATAACCATTGAATGTTACATTGACCGAATGCAAAACGTAAAATCAGCTTAAACCTGTGTCCTAATTTACCATATCCAAAGCTACATCCACGATCATATCCTCCTGGCCACCAACCATGCCCCTTCGTGCCAACTCCTCTAGAATGGCCCGTGTATCAAGACCATACTTTTGTGCAGCTCGCTCTGAGTGCAATAAAAAACTGGAATAAACCCCCGCATAGCCTAATGAAAGGGTTTCTCGATCAACGCGAACAGGTCTTTTTTGGAGTGGGCGCACTATCTCTTCTGCGGTATCCATAAGCTGATACAGGTCACAGCTATGCGATACCTTCATTTTATTGAGTACGGCTATGAGCACTTCCAGAGGTGCATTGCCGGCACCAGCCCCCATACCGGTTAGTGATGCATCCAGACGAGTGGCCCCATGCTGCATGGCTACTATGGTATTGGCCACTCCGAGTGATAAGTTATGATGGCAATGAATACCAATTTCGGTCGATGGCTTCAGAATTTCTTTAAAAGCCTTTATCCTGTCTTTCACATCATCCATAAGCAAAGCCCCGGCCGAGTCAGTTACATATACACAATCAGCACCAGCTTGTTCCATGATTTTGGCTTGTTCTGCTAGATCTTTTGGGCTGTTCATATGAGCCATCATCAAAAAACCACCTACGTCCAGGCCTAGTTTTTTTGCTCCTTGAATATGCTGAATAGCTGTATCGGCTTCTGTACAGTGAGTTGCGATCCGTACAGATTCCACACCCATATTTTTGGCTTTTACGAGATCTTCCAGCGTGCCTATACCAGGCAGTATAAGAGTCGTAAGTCGAGCATGGGTAAGCTCTTCGCTGATGCCTTCCAGCCACTCCCAATCGGTTTGTGCTCCAAAACCAAAAGTAAAACTACCTCCGGCAAGCCCATCACCATGTGCTATTTCAATGGCATCAACACCGGCACGGTCAAGAGCTATTGCTAATTCCTTTACTTGCTCTTTGGTGTACTGATGACCAAGGGCGTGCATGCCATCTCTTAGGGTCACGTCTTGTATATATGGTTTTTTCATTGAATTTAGGATTGAATTGATTTTACTAAACGCTCTGCTGTAGCCTTTGCCGCACTGGTCATAATGTCCAGGTTACCAGCATATTCTGGTAGATAATGTCCTGCACCGGTGACTTTCAGGTAAACAGAAGTTCTTAATCCATGCCGATAGCCCAACCCCTGAATTAGGACAGGATCTGATTTGGGGATTTCTTCAAATAATACTTCCTGATGAAGTTCATACCCTGGAACATATTCTTGTACCAATTTCACCTTTGCCCGTATGCTTTCGCGAATGGCTTCTTTATCACCCATTTCTGAAAGTGTAAAAACTGTATCCCTCATCACCAATGGTGGTTCAGCTGGATTTAAAATAATAATGGCCTTTCCTTTTTCGGCCCTTCCAACCTTCTCAATACCCTGGGAAGTGGTTTCTGTAAACTCATCAATGTTTGCTCGGGTGCCGGGACCCGCAGATTTACTTGCTATTGAGGCGACAATTTCACCATAGTGCACATTTACCACATCACTAATGGCAGCCACAATTGGAATAGTAGCCTGCCCCCCACACGTGACCATGTTTACATTCAAGGCTTCAAGGTGGTCAGAAAAATTGACTGCTGGCACAAGATACGGCCCTACTGCTGCGGGTGTAAGGTCAATCATGCGTTTGTCTGAGAACTGGCGTATTTTTTCCCAATTGTACAAATGAGCCTTTGCGGATGTAGCATCAAACACTATCTTAATGTTGTTCCATTCTGGCATTTCCAAAAGGCCATCCACTCCTGTATGGCAGGTTGGCACATCCATTCGTGCAGCACGGGCCAGCCCATCAGATTTCGGATCAATACCCACCATGGCAGCAACTTCCAATGTTTCTGAATACCTCAAAATTTTTATCAACAAATCCGTTCCAATATTTCCAGAACCAATGATTGCTACCTTTATCTTCATTACTTATTTCGTTTTACTTTAAGATGTGAAATGAACAGAAGCACCTCCAAGTGTACTTATCTCTACCTCTACATAGTCGTCAGGGTTCACCGGTATCATAGGGCCCAGAGCTCCTGATAATATCAATTCTCCTTCTCTAAGCGGAGTTCCTACTTCTACCATCTTTTTCGCCAACCATAATACGGCATTAATAGGGCTGCCTAGACATGCCGCTCCAGTCCCTTCTGAGACCACTGTGTTATTTATTTTCATGGTCATTTGTGCGTTTATCATATCAAATTCAGATAGAGAAAGAGGGGTGTGTCCGATTACAAAATGACTGGCAGAAGCGTTATCTGCTACGGTATCTGTAATTTTTATGTTCCAATCGGCTATCCTGCTTCCCAGGATTTCAATGGCAGGTATTGCATAATCAATGGCATTTATCACATCTATAGTAGTGATCGTACTATGATCTAAATCATGGCTCAAAACAAAGGCTATTTCAGCTTCCACTTTAGGCTGCATTAGTTTTTTAGTGCTAACTGAAAGCCCATTGAGTACTTCCATATCATGAAAAAGCACGCCAAAATCTGGCTGTTCCACACCAACCTGTCGCTGTATCGCCTCTGAGGTAAGACCTATCTTCTTTCCAATGATTTTGCTTCCATTTTCAATACGTCTCTTTGTATTGAGGTTTTGGATTTGGTATGCCAATGTAATATCCTCCACGCCAACTTCCTCACTAATGGGTTCGATAGGTTTTCCAGAAGCTCCAGCCTCCCATAGTCTCTCTGCTATATTTGTTTTTATACTCATGCCTTCAATAAAATTTTTTATGGTCTGATAAATCCAGCAATCTTTCTGCTTTACCAGTATTGATATATTTTTTTACATTGGGAATTCCCACCTTACTGGAATGTAGCAACACCCCATCTACCATTGCTGAGTTATGTGGCGACCCGAGCACATTTGGCAGGTCAAGAAACGGAAAGCTCAACTTGAACTCGTTTACAAAGAAGGGTTCTATCCACCAGGCATCTATAGCAGCCTTAAATGTAGGCGTTGATTTAAGTTTTTGGTACAAAGGCTCTTCATCGATAATTTGCCCACGCGCAAGGTTAACCAAGATGGCATTCTCTTTCATTTTGGCAAGTTCAGAGTGACCTATCAGGTTTTCTGTTTGAGCCGTTAACGGAATGGTGATGACGATAAAATCGGTTTTGGAGAGCAGGTAATCAAGTTGATCCAATTTTCCAATCCAATCTGTAGGTTCTGTACTCTCTCCACTTGTGTTTATGGCAAATATTTGACAATTGAAAGCAGACTTCATAATGCGTGCGATACGCTTCCCGATACCTCCGAAACCAATGATTCCGCAAACTTTTTGGTCGATCAAAGTGGAACTGCTTCCAAACTGGTTAAATTCACCTTGCTTCATTTCCTCATGCCTTTGTCCCAGGTTTTTGGCCAGAGACAATATCATTCCCACCCCATGCTCAGCCATCGGTATAGCATAGGCACCCATATTACCGGCCACAATAGTTTCTTGTGGGAACCTACTAAAATCCAAATGGTCAAATCCGGCTGAGAGTAATTGGATAAATCTAATGCCATTAAAAGCACGATCCTTCACTTCGGGAAGCTCAATGGTTGGATTTCTGGCTATTAAAATATTTGACTTTTTGAGTTTTTCAGCCTGGTCTTCTGCTGACAAGCCATTGAGAAAATAAAGGTCTGCAATCCCACCAAGCTCCTTTTTATAGTACTTGATCTCCTCATTACTTACTTTATTACTAATAGATATCGTGTGTTTTGGTGTATTCATGCATTTTTTGATTTTATATGGTCATAAGAAACTTTCACGATAAATAATCTTTAATCAATGCAGTAAACATTTCGCACAGAAGGTCAAAACCACTTTCATGGACTAAATTGGAAATTTTGATTCCCCACCATCTACAGTCCAGATAGCCCCCTGAACAAAAGAGGCTGCTGGAGAAAGCAAGAAAGTAACAACTTTGCCAATTTCTTCAGGGCTTGCGAATCGACCCAGGGGTATGTTGGCAGCCATTTGTTTTTCTGTTTCTTCTAAGTTCTGCTTTTTTTCACCCGCCACCATTTTCACATAATTGGCCACTACCTCTGTGCTGGTGTAACCCGGTGCAATGCCGTTTACACGTATATTGGGAGCCAATTCTTCTGAAAAAGTCTTGACCATACCCGCTACAGCCAATCGTAGGTTAGAAGCCAACGTATAGTCAACAGAAGGCTGGCGTATGTAGCTCGAAGTGTTGATGACAATACTTGCATTGTCTGAAAAGATATTTAGCCCATGGTAACAGAGGTGTCTCACCGATGCGATAATGGTGCGATACCCGTTTTCCCATTCTTGCGAAGAAAGGGAAGACAAATTTCCTGAGGCAGGTGCACCTGAATTTGTAAACAGCAAATCAAGTTTACCTTGTTGTTCACTAATTACTTCATATGCTTTGATTATGTCGCTCTCGTTGGTGACATCACAGACCAAAGCGATGACCTGGTTTCCAGTCTTTTCTTCAATGTCCTTTGCACGTTCTTCTAGTTTCTCTTTTGTGCGTGCACATACATACACAATGGCTCCTTCTTTGGATAGCTCTTCTGCCACGGCTGCTCCCATTCCCTGGCTGCCCCCCGCTACAAAAGCTACTTTATCTTTTAAGTCTAAATTCATTTCAATTTGCTATTATTAGCCCTCCATCTACGTGAATATTCTGACCCGTAATGTATTGGTTCTCTTCTGAGAGCAGATAAGCAGCCAAGCTTGCCACATCTTCCGGCATCCCGAATTTCTTTAATGGAATTTCATTAATCGTTCTTTGATCAACCTCCTCTTTGCTAATATTTTCACTATCGGCATAGCGCTGATTAAAGTCAAGTATTCTTTGTGTAGCGATGTATCCTGGTGCTACAGTATTGATGAGTATTCCATCACTACCCAATTCTAATGCTGCTGTCTTAAGGGCATTGACCAGAGCGGCTCTTAAGCTATTTGACAGAATAATGCCTTGATAGGGGCTTTTTACCGTAAAGGAAGTTATAGCTACTACTTTACCACTATTTTGTTTTTGCATCATTGGTGTAAGTCCTCGTAAAAGACTTAGTGGTCCATGAAGCATGATTTTGGCATAAGCTTCCCATTCTGAATCAGAAACATCCATAAATGGCTTAATCGGTGGCCCACCATGGTTGAGAAGTATGGCATCAATATGGTTCTTTTCCTTTACCTTGGTCACCAAAGCGGAGATGGTGGCTGAATCCCCCAGGCTACCATCAACCCCTTCTACATTTATACCCAAATTCTGAAGTTTTGTGACAGAATCAGAGGTATTCCTACTGTTAATAATCAGATCATAACCCCTCTTTGCCAATGCTTGCGCCGTGGCAAACCCAATTCCTTTTGAGGCACCTGTAAGAAGTGCAATTTTTCTCTCCATCACGTAGCACTCTCTTCTAGCTTTTGAATAAGGTCTTCTCTGACAGGGGTGAAAAGGTCTATTAAAATGGTATCTTCTACAGCTTCCACTTCATGCTCTTCATTGGATGGAAAGTGAACAATGCCTCCTTGGAATAAATTAAATTCCTTCCCTTTCATTCTTACTTTTACGTGCCCCTCGGCGACAAAGCTCATCTGCTCATGAGGATGTGAATGCTTGGCTGCTACACTACCTTTGGGCAGTTTTGCTTGTACAGTCATTAGCCCATCACCGGCAAAAGGATATAGTTTTATTTCTCCAGCCTCCAAAAATGGCAGTTCATCCATTTGTGCGTAGTTGTTCATAAAATATATTGGTTTATTATTTCTTCCATTTTAAATGGTTACAATTTCAGAGAAATACTTTTACAATAAGTTTAAATTTTGATAATAATTTTTTGGTGGTAAGTTTACTTGTGCCTGGAGAATTCCAGGCCAGCAAGCAAACACCATTATTGTGCAAAGAACTTTTATATCCTGAAAAATATTTTTTCTAAATTTTTCCATCATGGTATACTTATTCTTCAGGACCAATTGATTCTGCCAAAAATGTTGGAGATAACTCTGGACCCCACCATATAATGCCCTCCGCTAATTCCTTCTCTTTCCATTGCACTGGTTTCCAGTCAGGATCATAAATATGATATCCTCCACTAAACAGCTCGAGCCTATGACCACTACCTGGATCAATTGCATAAATGAAACCAGCCTGTGAAATCCCGTGCCTACCTGGCGCCAGACTAAGTTCTACACCATTTTCCCTAAAAATATCAGCAGCTCTCGCCACGTCCTGAAAATTATCGAGATAGAACGCCGTATGGTGCAGCCTGTTTTGGCGGCCAGCTTCGTCAAACATAATGGCTAAATCATGCACCAAGCTGGTGACAGAAGTCCAATAAGCCATTTCAAACCCGTTATCTAATTGGATGTACTCTCGCACTTTGAAACCAAAAAGTTCTTCGTGTAATTTCATGCATTCTGATGGGTTGCCCACATTGAAGTTGACATGATCTATACAACGCGGGGATATCCCATGATCAAAAGATTTGAAAACCTGATTTTTCAATCTGGATCGCTTTCCTTCTGGAGCCAATGGTTTTTCCATCTCATAGTAAATTTCATAGGTCTGGCCTGTTGGTAATCTGAAGCGAAACGCTTTTCCCAAGCCAGCCTCTTCTCCTTCAGGCACCCATGCTGGCGATAAGCCTGCGCTTTCTACCTTACCATAAAAATAATCTACATCGTCAGGCTCGCAGGTTTTCCAAGCTATGTGATCAAGCACGGCTTCCTTTCCTTCGATAAGGATCAATGTATGGTGTTCAAAATCAGCCCATCCTCGATAATAAATCTTATTGCCTTCACGCTTTTGCTCGTTTAATCCAACAACATCGTGAAAGAACCAATGTGACTTTTCAAGATTGGGCGTAACTAGGGCAACATGGCCCAGTTTTGCTAACTTCTTTTGCATTTTATTTTAGGTTATTGTTTATTTTTTTTAAAAATTCTTCTCAAAGAACCCTTTCAACAAAAAGTGAAAGGATTCCTTATATTCTATTTGGGTCCAGTGACTACAATGGCTGAAAATGTGCATTTGGGCATTTGGAAGATGCTTGATTAAGTAGTAGCTGGTGTCTACATTTACGAGCAGATCTTCTTGCCCATGTATAATCAGAATAGGGTGATCCATGTTTCGTAGAGAACCGTCCGGGATTACCAATTCGTCAAGGTGCTGTTGCCTTGGTGCAGGAAACATAGCCCCGAAAGATCTGCGAATATTCGTATCTAAGGTGGCTTCATGGCGCATCTTGGAAATGTCTTTCAGTTGATCTCCGATAATGCTTTGATTGTATGAAAACCAGGAGATTATATTGGCCATGAGTTCTTGTGATGGGTCATCGTAGTACCCCCATGTTCTATCCAATTCCGGTGTAATGGTCGTTGGTGCACCGGCAGGCCCCATTAGTACAACTCTGTTAAACCGATCCGGAAAATCCATTAAAAGTTGGAGAGCTATTGCACCACCCATGGAATTTCCCACCATGTGTACCCTTTCAAGATTAAGTTCGTCCAATAGAGAGATAAGTTGATCCATCCACAGCCTCATCCAGTTGCGCATACCATTAGGTGGCTTTTCTGGATGATGGCTTTTTCCAAAACCAACCAAGTCTGGCGCAAGACAATAAAATTTCTCCCCAAATTCAGGCATTATATATTGCCAGTTTGACCAAGCACTAGCACCTGGTCCCGATCCATGTAAGAATAAAATTGCTTCTTTTTGACCTGCTCCACACTCATTGAGATATGTATTATTCGCATTTTCAACAATACGGTTGGTAACATCTACCATAGGGATTAATGTTGTTTAAGGGTTAATGAAGAAGCAATGTCTATTAAAAGAACCTAATTTCTTATATACAAAATGGCTATTAAAATATACATTTCGCATATTCGTTTTATACGCTTCAATCCCGATTGGAATTAAGGAGAAATGGTAATGTCAGAGCCAATAAGGCTTGACTATCTTTTTTGATAACTATTTCTGAAATTTTTGGGAGTGCTTCCTGTGTACTTCTTAAACATCCTAAAAAAGTAGGTTGGATGATTGAAGTTTAATTGATAGGCAATTTCTGAAACAGTTTGATCAGAATAGATGAGTAATCTTTGAGCTTCATGCAGAAGTCGTTCACGAATGATTTGGCCGGCTGGGTATCCGGTTTCACCTTTTACCACATGATTAAGGTGTCCTTCTGAAATGTTTAAACTATGTGCATACTCTGCCACACTCTTTTTGGCTTTAAAGTGTTCTTCAACAGCTTGAAAAAACCTATTGACGATAGTTTGGGAGGAGGAGTAATCTGCATTACTAGCAGGTTGGTCATGAAATTCGTATAACCTTAATAGGGCGAGGTTTAAGTAAGATCGAAGAATTTCATCTTTCAGAAACGAGCCGCTATTGTAGGTATCACTCATACGGGAAAAAAGGCCTTCAACTTCCTCAGCAGTTTCTTCATTCATTTTTACAATCAAGAACCTATTAGGAATATTATGTTTGATAATTCTGGCAAGGTGGCTGTTATTGTCAGAATGGATTTCAAAAAAATCTGCACTGAAGTGGACTGAATAACCCCGAAGAGTTTCAGCAAAATTTGTTGCATGTATAGTGTTTGGGTAAAGCAGTAAGAATTGACTGCCTTGAATTTCATGTTTCTCATCGTCAATAGTTACGATGTACTTTCCTTCAGATATCCATACAAGCTGGTACAAAAGACTATGACAATGAGGTTCAAGTACCTTTACTGTTTGTGCCAGGCTTTGAATCGTTTTTATTGAAAAATAATCTGTTAAATGATTTAACGATTTTTCACCGTACTCTAAATAGTTCGGAACAGGTTTCATTGGGATATCATCAATTTAATTCAAAGTACATGAATTAAAATTAAATTTATAAAGACCTTAAACCTAACATTATGTCGTGTGCTTCATCTTAAAATGTTATTCATGAGAATCTCGAACTAGAAAACCTTTAGGTATCAACTCAACCTGCTGATCAGAAAGATTCCGATACCTATTCTATTTGTGTTCTTTCGTTACTAGGGAGTAGAATAGATATTGAATTAAAAAAATACCTCCCGATTTCTCAGTCTTTTTCCAGCTATTTTGATTTTAAAACACTATACACACATCGTGCAACGGCTATGGGATCATCTTCTTGATCTTGAAATAATTGTATATCTACTTTAACAATGGTCTTTCCATTCTTTATCACTTTTGCAGTCGCCTTTACATCCCCCTTTTTAGCGCCATGTAGATAGTCTATGCGCATGTCCACTGTATTAATTCTATCCGACATAGCACTGAGCATAGTTGCTCCAGCAATTCCCCCTGCAGTATCGGCTATGGACGCAAGTATGCCGCCATGCCATCTTTCTTGCAAAAAATCACCGATGAACTCATCTTTGAAGGGAACTTTTATTAATGCGAAACCTTCCTTTAACTCCTCTATCTGTAGCCCTAAAATCTTGTTGGCCGGCATTAAATCTTCTATTCCTTTTTTTAGAAGATCGAAAATCTCCTTTTGTTCCATTATTTAAAATATTAAAGGTTAAAACTTGGTCATTAAAAGGTATCAAGGTTGAATCTATTACGTATCCACTGCCTCGATTATAAAACTTCTGTTACTAAATCCGGGAAG
Organism: Ekhidna sp.; assembly: GCF_965247405.1. Lineage (GTDB taxonomy): Bacteria > Bacteroidota > Bacteroidia > Cytophagales > Cyclobacteriaceae > Ekhidna. The sequence goes on along the minus strand of NZ_OZ252014.1, from coordinate 4,034,947 downwards.
CATTTCTGAATAAGTATGTATAATTTCATCTCCACTATCAGTCAGTGCCATTGAGTAGATCAGCGGAACATAATGATCAGGTGTCGGAGCTGCTAACAGACCCAGTTTATTCTTTTCATAGTTAATGATGCTTTTCAAGTCCCTTGCATCAATTCGCTGTTTAATCCAACTGTCAAACTCCATTTCCCAACCGTATAGTTTGGTATCTCTCCTTTGCATTTTTGCCATCGCCAATTGAAGATTATGTACCAGTGCACCGCTTCCAATAATCAACACTCCTTTTTTTCGATACTTCTTCAACTGTAATGCGAGATCATAATGATATTGTGGTGGCTTGTAATAGTCAATACTCAATTGAAAAACAGGAACATCGGCTTTGGGAAAAAGATGCTTCAGCATGGGCCAGTTGCCATGATCAAAACCCCAGTCTGTAGTTTCATTAATAGTAGAAATATTGGAAGCTATCTCTTTTGCGATTTCTGGTGCTCCCGGTGCGGGATACTTTTCGGTATAATAGTTTGCAGGGAAACCATAATAGTCATAAAGCGTTTTAGGCCATGGTGATGTATTTACGTAGGTACCATTCGTGCACCAATGAGCGGAAACGACCAAAATAGCATTTACTTTATATTTTTCCCTGATCTGCTTTCCAGTATCTCCCAAATAGGAGGTGAATGGATTCCCATAAGCTGGTATTGGTATATCCATTGGGTTTCCGTGAGATGTAAACAATACAGGTAACACTTGACCAGTACGCTTCATATCTTGGATCGACTTTGCAAATCCCTTTAACCCGTATGTGGTTGCACCCATAGTTCCTATAATTGATAGTTTCAAAAAAGTGGACCGATCCATGATAGTGTTATGATCTGATCTTGTCTAACAGGGCGTTTAGCTGTTGAACCTCTTGGGTGTTCAAATTAGACAGGATAGCATCTTCCTGTTCCTCGCAAAAAGACATTTTCTTAAGTAAATCCAATCCTCTTTGAGTAATAATTACTTCCTTTTGTCTACGGTCAGTTTGGCTCTCTGTACGACTTATTAACTCTTTTTTGTGAAGCCTGTCCACAATTCTACTAGCATCGGAGTTTTTATCAACCATTCTCTCTTTTATAAGTCCAATAGTGGCAGCCTTAGGATACTGGCCTTTTAGAATTCTGAGTACGTTGAACTGCGGGGTGGCTAACCCATGCTTGTTGATTAGCTTAAAAAATTTTTGCCCGATAACACTATTGGTATAGTATAGGTTGACAAGAGCCTTGTGATAATCGTTTCTAAAGCTACTTTTTATTTCGTCTTCTAATCTCACTATAAGTCTTTTTAATCTAACTAATCATTATTCCCAAGGGCGAAATTATATGATTGTGTAAGGATGATTTTGGCTACCTCCAATTCTTCATTGTTTCTGGGAGCATAAAGCATAATGAAATTTGGTGGAAGCCAACCCTTGTACACAACAGGGTGCATTTCACCCCATCCCTTGTAGATGACTTCTTTTACGTCATTTTCTGGCAGACTTAGGTGCATGCTATAATCCGGATAGGGATGAAAATGCGCAAATTCAGTACCTACCATAAACGCATTGCAGTGCTGACAACTTTTATCATGGGGTAAGCACATAGCTTGAGCTCCGGGTACCGAAATTCTGCTTTGTTCCCTAGAGATATATGGGAGGGAAAAGGCCCATTTATTTAACTCTTCTATAAAGGATAAATCCTCAGGCTGCTGATCTAACTGTGTATGAGGGTTTGTGGGGGTGGTTTTGGGTTTCTCTCCTGGCCTATAGGAGGTTAATTCCAATTTATTCATAAGCTTAATGTCCTATTCAATTATGTAGTAAATGAAAGAAGACAGCTCAAAAAGATCAAAATTTCTGAGCTGCCCTCATCTTAATCGTTTGAAATACTAGGAGCTTTCTTAAAATATTGCTCATCTTTTAAGATACTCAGCATAAACTTAGCTACGTCCTTTCTTCCAATTGTCATGCGAAGTTTTTTTGAACCATCTATGCTTACACGTGTTGGTTTATGTTTAAGACTATTTGTTAATCCGACAGGTCTCACAGACGTCCACTCCAGGTCGCTCTCCTTCAGGATTTTTTCCTGTTGCTCATGCCCCCTATAAGCAGTGCCTACATTGGTTTTGTTGATCAATAGTTTAAACATCCAGTTGGTTTCTTCATAGCTATCCGCCACTCCCCAGGCAGACACAGTCAATATCCTTTTAATCCCTTTCTCTTTCATTACCCTCACAATATTGGACATGGACTGTTCTAAAAGGTTCTGAGGTGAAACAACTTTCGACCAGGGATTATCAGATACTCGAGCAATGTTTAGCGCACAAAATACCGCCTCACAACCATCAATGGTTTTCAAGACATCTTCATATTCAAGTGGTGACCCGGATATGATGGACAACTTCTTCGAAGATAGTTTTGAAGAAGATTCGTCACGCACCAGGCAAACAGGATGATGGCCTAAAGAAACGGCTTCATCTACCAGATGAATGCCAGTTCTTCCTGTAGCTCCGAAAATTGCAATGTTCATGTTAATTTTTGAAACTAGCCAATAGCTCTGGATTCCTCAAAAAAGCCACAGCCCAAACCAATATTAGGACTACAGATTGCACTAGAAAAGAATCACCAATACTCATGTGTGCCACTATGGCACCTCCCATATATGAACTCAAGAGGAATGAACCAAAAATGTTGGTTTTGGGAAAGAGAAAAAGGATTGTAGAAATTATTTCACCAATGGCAATAATCGTAATCCATTTTGATAACCCAAATGCCTCAAACATCTCTGTCATTTCTGGGGCAATAAATTTGCCCGATGCGCTATAAAGGAAGAGAGATGTTAATAAACCAGCTATGATCCAGCTGGTTAACTTTCTGCTTTTTGATAATTGTTTTGTTTCCATATTAACTAATGATTAGATACTATTTTTTTGTAGCTAAAAGTTCAATGCGAAGCTCAATTTCATCTGCCAGGACCATGTCTCCCATTGTGTTTTTATATGAAATCCCATAGATCTGACGGTCAAAAGTTAGATTTCCGCTTGCACTTAGCTTTCCTCCGTCTTCATCTATGGAAACATTCGTAACCGTCTCTTCATTTGTTACCCCTTTAATGGTCAGATCTCCGGTGATTGAACCTTCTGTGGCACTTTTTACCGTAAAACTCGCTGTTGGAAAAGTCTCTACGCTAAAAAAGTCATCAGACTGAAGGTGCCCGATCAACTTTTCACGAGGAGCCATTTCATACAACGCATCATCATCCGTAGTGACCATTGATGACATGTCCACGATAAAGGCACCCTCAGACACAATGCCACCTGTAATTGTGAGTGATCCTTCTTTGAAGCCGATAGTTCCTTCATGGGCATATACGCCAATCATGCTACCCTTCCAGTTTACAAAACTGGTTGTGTCAATTGCGTAAGAAACTGAGGTGACTGTGTCTTCATTTGCTACTTGTTCCCTAGAGTCAGAAGACTCATTTTTGTTTGAATTGTTACACGCAAATAGCCCTAGGATAAGTAAGCTTGCGATCAATCTGGTTTTCATTTTCATCGTTTATTGGTTTTAGATAGTTTTCAAATCATGCTATAAGTAAAAAGTTGAATATCTATATGAAAGCTCTTTCATATTAAGAAGAATAATAAAATCGTTCATGGATTATCTGTCCATCCTGCCACCTTTGGACAGCTACTTGGCACATGGTCATCCGAGGCGCTCCTTTATAGGTCACATCCATTTCCCATTCTACCATAGTCACATCGTCTCCAATCGCAACACTTTTTACTTCTGCGCCATGGAATGTTTCAATATTTCCCATTGACTCAATTTCACGTTCCCTGTTAGCATCTTTTCCAATTGTCGGTGGTTGACTATTTTCTTGCATAGAAACATCGGTATGGTAGTGTTTTTCAAAAGCCTCCATCATTTGTCCGGACAAAATCATCTCATTCAGGTCTTCAATTTTTTCTTTTAAACTCATTTCTTTCTGGATTTAAGTGTTGATTAATTAAATATTAATAAGTGAATCTAATTAAAAGTTTAGACAAAATATGTCTAAACATATATTTTAAAATCGTAAATTAAAAGGAGATTGTAGGCTCAGTTTGTCATTCTTGTACTTTATTAATTGGTATTCATAATATATAATTTTCTTTATTAGATGTTATTAAATAAATAATGTTATCATTTTTTTGATGTTTGACCAATTCCTTTATCATTAGCTTTAAAAATAGATACTATTTTAGCTAGTCTTTAAAAGATAACATGAAAGCAATTCTATACACAAGAGTTTCAACCAAGGATCAATCAACCTTAAGACAGGTTAACGATATGAAGTCTCTCAAAGACTTTGAGATTATTAAGGTCTTCTCAGAAAAGATATCTGGATTTTCGGTTTCTATCAATGAGCGTCCAGTTCTTCAGAAGGCATTAGCATTTGTTGATTCTAAAAACATTGAATGTATCATGGTCTCAGAAGTTTCAAGACTTGGAAGGAATACTCATGAAGTTCTCGGACTTATTGAAGAACTTAAAAAAAAATCAGTAGCTATATATATACATAACCTGGGAACAACTATAAACAAATCAGATTCGTCCAGCGAAATATTTACTAAATTGATAGTCACAATAATGGCAGACCTGGCTAGGCTCGAAAGTGAACAAATGAGCTATAGAATCAAATCAGGAATAAGGTCTCGGAAGGCAAAAGGACTTACTACTGGTAGAAAGATCGGATCAGTGGAATCAGTCGATAAGTTTCTTTCAAAACATATGGATATCCAGAAGTATTTATCGAAAGGCTATTCATCTAGGGAGATTCAGAAATTATGTAAGTGTTCACCAAACACGATTAAGAAGGTAAAGGATCAAATGAATTCAACAACTAATTCTTTAACTTAGATGAGTATCAACAAATCTCTAATGAGATGGCTTACATTAAAATTTTAAGAAATTCTGAAATTGAAGAATTTAACTCACCTGGAACTATCTCTAAAAAAGAGAAAGGAAACTATTTCGAATTAAACTTACTTGGAAGGAATCCCGATGATTTTACTCAGAAGAATGCCTTATTGGGTTTCATTCTTCAAAGAGGATACTTTTTAAGTAGTTACAAGTTCTTCCTCCCAGAAAGATTTCACAAAGAGGATCTTATTTTTTGTTGCACTCTCTTAGGCTTAAATCCTTCAGACTATTTAAATCAAGGAGGGGACTGGTATAAAAAGGCTACGAGGCTTAGCCATAAGAGGCAGATACTTGATTACTACGGATTTCAGGAGTTTAAGGAAAATCGCGAAAAGATTTCCGAGGAAGCTATTAGTCTAGTTAATAAAGCTCTTAAGCCAAAGCAGATCTTTTACTACTTAGTTAACTATTTGCTTAATGAAAAGATTGAAATTCCACTTTACGGAGCTATCGCTTCCATTATTACTCAATCATTAAATCAAGTTGAACAGAGCTTTATTGATCGGTTAAATGATTTGCTTTCTGAAGAGGATAAGGAATATCTAGAAGATTTTATTCAACTACCTGTTGGTGAAGGTGATATAAGCCCTAGCAATCCATATTTAATAACCACTCTGAAGAAACCCAATCAAGATCTAAAGGTTTCCAAAATTAGAGAAGACATTATCCAATTCAAGATAATTGAGGAAGTATTTACCCGATTTGAGTCTTTGTTTCAAAATGTAGAAATCACCGACGCATTGGTTAACTACTATGCCAAATGGATGATTATTGCTGAGCAACCCCAGTTCAATTCGATGCAGGATAAATCAAAAAAGTACTTATATCTACTTTCACTAATTGTATATCAATATCGAATGAGGCAGGATTTGTTTGTCGAAATATTGATAAAGACCACAAGAAAATTCATTTCAGATATAAATAGCCAAGTAAGTAAGGATTTCCTAGAACAAAAAACTACACCAGCAAAACATGTCAGTGAATCCAAAAATAGACTGATAAGAAGTATTAGTAGGTCGGATAAACTAAAGGAAGTAGAATCTATTCTGATTGAGAACAGATCTTCTGCAGAAGAACGAATTGTCGCGGCACTCAATGTAATAAGAAGTCGTCCCGATGTGGTAGAAACAATTAAAAAGGAGCTCGAACAACTTGAGCTTACAGTATCTACTAAATTGAAAGATGAAATGTTCTACTCTAAAGTAGAAGAGGGTTCAATCAAGCTTGCTAGAAGATTAAAGGATATTGTTCTTTCATTGAAGTTTGATGGTAAAACTTCTGAGAAAGAGATCTACCGAGCTGTTGAACACTTTCAATATAAAGATGGAAACTTAGGATCTAGTGCACCAATAGGATTCCTTAACTCTAGTCAGGGTAAGTACGTCCAAACTCACAGTAGCAGCCAAATAAATAATAAGATTTACAGATCGCTCTTATTCAATGAATCAGCATTCCATATCAAATCGGGATCACTAAATCTAAAGTACTCCAATGATTACAGATCTATCAATGATTATATGATTGATGATGAAACCTGGGAGAGGGATAAAGAATACCTTTTAGAAAAAGTAAACTTGTCACATTTAAGAGACTTTACTGATGTAATAATATCACTCGAAAAAAAATTGGATGAACAGTATGAGAAAACAAATCAAAACCTTTCTGAGAATGATAACTTGAAGTTTAGGAAGAATGGAAAGCCTTTTGTGACCAATGACAAGGCTGAGGATTTAGGATCAGAGATAATTGACAACCTCCTAAACAAGGATGAAGTAGTCCCATTAGTAAAGGTTCTTTCAGACATTCAGGATGCGACTGATTTTACAGAATGCTTTACACATTTTGCTATGAAAGGTGGTCATGAAACTCCTGAGGTGCAGGTGATATTTGCTGCAATAATTGGATTAGGTTGTAATATTGGTGTTAGGAAAATGGGTCGAATAACCCATGGACTAAATGCAGAAAAACTTGAGAACACAGCTCGTTGGTATTTTTCGAAAGAAAATATTAACGAAGCAAGAAATCGCATTTTAAGTGTTATAGATAAGCTTTCTGTACCCCAGCACTTTAAGGCTTCCGTTGACGAGTTACATACATCAAGTGACGGGCAAAAATTTGGAGTATCTGTTCCTTCGATACATGCAAGTCATTCATATAAGTACTTTGGTAGAGGTAAAGGAGTGACAGCCTATAGCTTTATCGATGAGTATAGTCGAGTATTTTATGATACTATTATAAGTCCAACAGAGAGGGAGGCTACATATGTTATTGATGGATTACTAGATAATGAAGAAGTAGAAAGTACGATCCATAGCACAGATACGCATGGCTATACGGAAATACTCTGTGGCATATGCTACTCAATTGGTATTGTGTTTGCGCCTCGAATTGCTGGGGATCAAATTATGTACACATTCAAGAATAGAAAGAGGGGGCATTATGAAAATAAAGGCTATCGAATTCTTCCCGACAATTCTAAATATATAAATGTCAAAATCATTGAAGATCAATGGGATAACATATTAAGATTACTAGTATCCATCAAAATCAAACATGTTAAAGCTTCAGTTATACTTAGAAGGCTGAGTTCTTACTCTCAAAGTCACCCATTATATAAGGCACTTAAAGAATTGGGGCGAATACATAAATCTCTATTTCTTCTTAAATACTACGATGAATCGGATCTAAGATCTAGAATGCAGAAGCAACTTAACAAAGGGGAACTGTGGCATAAGTTCGCTAAGGATGTTTGGTTTGGTGATAATCAGGAGTTTAGAGTTGGTGAGAAGTCAGAGCAGGAAATAGCCCTTGGTTGTAGAACCTTAATCCAAAATGTAATTGTCCTTTGGAATTACCTAGAACTTACAAAGAGACTATCTGCAATGAATGAGAAGCAGGCTTTAGAGGTAATAAATGCAATTTCTTCAAACCATGTAATATCATGGAAGCATATAAATATACACGGAGAGTATGATCTCGACATAATAAGTGAGCCCTCAAAGATGTTTGATTTGGAGAATTTATTGAAATATAAGGTAGTGGCTTAAAAGTAGTAAGCAGAAGAAATATATAAGTTATTGAATATCAACCTGTTGTACTTTTTACCGATTTTTTGTAGACAGCCAATAAAGAGCTGGTTCTGGCTTCTGACATTCAATGGACGCCACTAAACCCTGCGAGAGGAGACAACAGTCCGAAAGCTGGAAACATATGGGGTGATCGTAGCAAAGAAGGCGCAACTGGATTTTTGGTACAATTCAAAAAAGGCTTTAGCTCCCCCCCACATATTCATAACGTTACTTACCGAGGCATTGTGTTGAGTGGTGAGGTGCACAATGATGACCCGAATGCTGTCAATTTATGGATGCCAGCGGGTTCATACTGGACCCAACCAGCAGGTGAAGCACATATTACTTCTGCAGCGGGGGATTTTAATATGGCATATATCGAAATTCAGGATGGCCCCTATTTGGTGAAGCCAACTGATGAAGCCTTTGATAATGGAGAGCGACCAATTAACATGGAAGTATCAAACATGCCCTGGATCAGAGGTGATGAAATCACATGGGTGAAAAACAAAGCGGTCTATATGGCTCGCCTTTGGAATGATTCGTCTAGTGAATTGGAGACCACTTTAGTAAAACTACCTGCTGGGTTTAAAGGCAGTATTATTAGTAAGGCTGATGATTTCAAGTCAGTCGTTATTCAGGGAACAATCAAGTATGAAAGCCAGCAACTGGAACCGGGCAGCTACTTTGGTTCAAAAGGGAATGCTTCTCATCAGCTAGCCACCGACAGTGAATCCATGATCTACATTCGATCCAAGGGGGATTTTGAGATTAAGACAACATATTAAGCTTTAAAAACATAAGTATGAACACAATCAAAACTGGCACTTTAGCTTTACTAGCATTCCTGACCGGATGTAGTCCAAGCAGAAGAACTGAAGAGGTAATCAATAAAGATAAACCCAATATTCTGCTGGTATTGGCAGATGATATGGGGTACGGAGACATTGGTGTTTATGGTAGTGAAATAAATACACCAAACATCGATCAATTAGCCACAGAAGGCATTCAGTTTACCAACTTTCATGTAGGCGCTGCATGCTCCCCATCACGCACCATGCTTATGACGGGTGTTGACAATCACAGGGCTGGCATTGGCAACTTAACTGAGATTCAGGCTGACAATCAATTTGGGCAGCCGGGTTATGAAGGCTACCTAAACAATAATGTTGTCACAGTGGCTACTCGTTTGAAAGATGGTGGATATCACACCTACATGGCCGGCAAATGGCATTTAGGTAAATCCCAAACAACCATTCCTTACGCCAAAGGGTTTGAGCGATCCTTTGCGCTAATGGAAAGTGGGGCGGATAATTGGGTCGAGCAACCTTATTTCCCATTGAATAAAACCGTTCATTATTTTGAAGACCACAAGCAAGTTCAGCTTCCTACGGAAAACTATTTTTCCTCCGACTACTACACTGATAAAATAATGAGTTACATCGATGCGGGTAAGGAAGACGGAAAGCCATTTTTTGCTTATGTGGCCTACCAGGCCGTACATTATCCACACCAGGCTCCTAAAGAGTTTATAGACAAGTATAATGGTGTCTACACCAACGGCTGGAAAGAAGCCCGAATCCAACGCTTAGAAAAGCAAAAGGAATTGGGTATTGTATCTCCTGAAGTCACCCTGAATTTTGAAAATGAAGCCACCTCTGAGGCTGGCTGGCAGCTGTCCGATTGGGAGGTGCTAACGGACGAAGAGAAGGAATTTAATGCCAGAAGAATGCAGGCCTACGCTGGAATGGCAGACAATATGGATCATAATATCGGAAGACTGTTAGCGTATTTGAAACGCATAGGTGAATATGATAATACCGTAATCATTTTCCTTTCGGATAATGGAGCGGACCCCAATCAATTGTCCAAGAACCCTTCATTTAAAGCGTGGTATAAAGAGCACTACACCTACTCAACCATGGAAGACTATGATGGAGATTATTCCGCTGTAGGACAAAAGGGATCTTTTTCAGACTATGGGCCAAACTGGGCAGCAGCATCAAACACACCAAACAGCTATTACAAGATGTTTTCTACCGAGGGTGGATTGAGAGTGCCGTTTGTCGCCTGGTATCCAAAATCTATTCAGGCTGGGCAGGTCACCAGTGAATTTGCTTTTGTGAAAGACATTGCTCCTACCATGCTCGAAATCGCGGGTGTTGCTACAGATTCCAATACCTACAATGGAAAACAGATCTTTCCGATCACAGGGAAAAGTATGTGGAATTCATTAACTGGAAAGACAAAAGCAGTGCATCATGAAGATGAGATCATAGGTTATGAGCTGGCAGGAAGCAAAGCGGTCTTCAAGGGAGAATACAAGCTGGTATATAATCCAAAAACCAAAGGAACCGGAGAATGGGAACTCTACAATATAGTAAAAGACCCATCGGAAATGCACAACCTAATCTCGGAACAACCTGCAATGGTCGAGCAACTAAAGGCCGCTTACGATATCTATCAGGAAGAAAATGGGGTAATCCCTGTTCCGGATGATTATGATGTCCTAAAGCAACTTGTGAAGAATGCCAAGCGAGGTGGTTCGCATTAACCGACTTAAAAAATCAATGAAAGTGAAGATGTATTGCATAAAAATTACAGTACTAATTATAGTAAGTACGCAATTCTTTGGATGTTCACAATCAACTTCAAAAAGAGCCATTGAAGTAGTGACCTATCAGCAGTTTCATGAATTTGTTTCTGAAACGGGATACATCACCGATGCGGAGAAGTATGGCTGGTCGATTGTACAAAAAGATGTGTTCAATTTCGTCACAGTGAATGGTGCCAATTGGAAAACGCCTGATGGACTCCATGCCCCCTCATCTAAGAATCTTCCGGTTACACAAGTAAGCTATAATGATGCGATGGCCTATTGTAAATGGTCCGGCAAAAAGCTTCCTACCTACGAACAATACTGGGAATTAGTAAAGGGAGACAAACGAAGGATTGTAACCAGCTATAATTCACCCATTTCTGAAGCCGAAGAGGTAAACCTCATAGGGAACGTCTGGGATATTACACGTTCCGAAAACGGCCATAACATTCGACTGGCCGGCGGGTCACTTTTTTGTTCGCCCACCACGTGTAATGGCACAGCTGAAGATCGTGAATTCTTTGTGGATAAACAAACAGGAAATATCCACATCGGATTTGCAGTAATAAATCAGAATACATTTTGAGAAATAATCATTAAAAAACGATAGCAAATAAGAGTAAAATGAACCTAATAGAAATTTTAAGAAACAGATATTCAACCAAGGAGTTTGATCCTGAAAAGAAGATTGCTGACGAAGACTTTGAACAAATCAAAGCCTTGTTGCGGCTAAGTCCATCAAGCACTAATGCCCAGCCATGGCATTTTCTCATTGCACACGATCAGGAAGGAAAAGAGCGAATAGCCAAAAGTACTGAAGGGATGTTTGGCTTCAATAAAGCCAAAATACTGAATGCTTCTCATGTGATCGTGATTTGCTCACGCGTGGATATCGATGAGAATTACCTTCAACACATTCTTGAAAAAGAAGATGAAGACGGCCGGTTTGCTGAATCAGCTATCAAAGAACGACAACATCAGGGTCGAAAAATGTTTGTAGATATCCATAAGTATGACCTCAAGGATTTGTCTCACTGGATGGAAAAGCAGGTTTACCTCAACTATGGCAGCCTGCTATTGGGAGCTGCCACACTGGGGATAGATGCACTTCCAATGGAAGGTGTGGATGTGAAAATTCTCGATAAAGAATTTGGCCTTCGGGAAAGAGGATTTACGGCCCTTTCGGTAGTGTCTTTAGGTTATCATAAGGAAGAAGATTTCAATGCACATCTTCCCAAATCAAGACTCCCTGAATCTGAGGTTCTGTCAATGATTTAATTGACCAAAATACTTATCCAAATGAAGCCTTTCGAACAAATAAACCGGGGATTCAACAGCGTTTTCCAGACGGGTAAGCTCAGTGTTGGGATCGTAATTCCAATAGAACATTATCTCAATGGCCCCATCCCAACCATGAATGATCACCTGGAAAAAGTAAAGCTCGTTGAGTCTTTGGGATTCAAGGCTTTGTGGATACGGGACATCCCTTTTAATGTACCTTCATTTGGAGATGCCGGACAGTTGTTCGATCCTTTCACGTATTTAGGTTTTCTGGCGGGGCAAACGTCAGAAATAGCATTGGGCATCTCCAGCATAGCCCTACCCCTGCACCACCCCTTGCATGTGGCCAAGGCGGCTACATCCATTGATCAGCTTTCTGGTGGAAGAATGATCCTTGGTGTGGCGTCAGGTGATCGGCCTGATGAATATCCGGCCATGGGTATTGACTTTGAAAGCCGTGGCGAACAATTCAGGGAGGCCTTTGAATACATCAGAAAAGTGCAGGAGGATTTTCCTGATTTTGACAATCAATTTGGGAAAGTAAACGGGCATATGGATATGCTACCCAAAGCACAAGGAAGCAAAATCCCATTGTTGATCACAGGAAGTAGTCGGCAAACTTTGGAATGGAATGCGAAACATGCCGACGGCTGGATGACTTATCCCAAAAACCTATATCAACAGAATGACACTATCCGCCAATGGAGGGAAATGATTGCAAAGGATTTTGATCACGACAAACCATTTATGCAACCCCTATATGTGGTTTTAGAGGCAAATGATGATGCCAAACCACAACCCATACAGCTGGGATTCAAAATAGGTGCCAACTATTTACTGGACTATTTTCAGCAGTTGGAAGAAATTGGTGTTAACCACGTGGCTATCAACCTTCGCTTCAATAGTATGCCAATGGAAGCGACACTAAATAAACTGGCTGACAAAGTGCTTGCCCCCATTCATTCAAAAACAAAAGAATTACAATCATGAAGAAAATACTCATTACAGGAAGTACGGACGGTATTGGCAAATTGGCCGCCATCGAGTTGGCTAGAGCCGGACATCAGGTTTACCTGCATGGCAGAAGCATGGACAAGCTGAGTAAGATCATTTCAGAAGTGAAAGCAACCTCAGGCAATAAGAACATCTCAGGATTTGTAGCGGACTTATCTGACCTCAATCAGGTGAAGCAGCTGGAAAAAGAGATTATCGGCCAAATAGACGTATTGGATGTGCTAATCAACAATGCGGGCGTTTACAACACGCCCACTGCGACCAATACAGATGGACTGGATCTACGCATGGTGGTCAACTATCTGGCGCCCGTTCTATTGACAGAAGAACTCTTATCTCTCTTAAAGCAAGCGGATAAACCAAGAGTTGTGAATCTCTCATCTGCCGCGCAAGCACCTGTAAACTTGGATGTACTGGCGGGGAATAAAACAGTCTCCGAACAGCAGGCGTATGCACAGAGCAAGCTGGCTCTCACCATGTGGAGCTTTCATCTGGCACTCCAAGAGCCTGATATAAACGTAATTGCCGTAAACCCAGGATCGCTTTTAAACACCAAAATGGCGTTGGAGGCCTTCGGGAATTCCTGGTCTCCAGCTGACAAGGGTGCCCAAATTCTGTTTGATTTAGCTGTTTCTGATAACCATCAAGGGATCACAGGGAAGTACTTTGACAATGACCAGGGAAGCTATGGCGATGCGCATCCTGACGTGTATAATCCATCTAAAATTGAAAACTTGATTTCTGCAACGCAAACTCTTTTAAATCAATGAATCAAAAGATGGATTTGATTTACTATTCCAAAACGAAACAACAATTACGAATGAAAGTAGCATAACACCTGCAAACGAAAAGCAATAACAATTGTATGTATTAGGACAGTATAAAATATCCATGCAGAACCACACCCATATCATTGCCTTCACAAAAGAGTGTTAGCTTTATTCAAGATGTAATAAACCACGCGTATTTAATCAAAATCCTAACATGCCTAAAATACTCCTCCTCTTCGCTCACCCCAGGTTCGAACGATCTCGAGTCAACAAGGCACTGATCGAAAAAGTCAGAAGAAAGGAAGGTGTCACCTTTCATGATCTGTATGAGCAATATCCAGACTTCAATATCGATGTGGTGATGGAGAAAAGCCTGCTGGAAAATCACGACATCATCATCTGGCACCATCCCTTTTATTGGTACAGCTGTCCCCCACTCCTTAAACAATGGATCGATGTGGTATTGGAATACAAATGGGCCTATGGTCCAGAAGGCAATGCCCTGGAAGGAAAGCAGGTGATGAGTGTTATAACTACCGGAGGGACTAAACAAGTCTATTGCGCAGAGGGCACGAACAACTATCCGGTCAACGAATTCCTGCGTCCGTTTGAACAAACCGCACGATTGTGTGGGATGGAATACTTACCACCCTTTGTTGTGATGGGTACGCACAGCCTACCGGATCAGGATCTGGAAGATTACACGGAAGCTTATGCAACTACCATCGACCTGTTGCTTGAGGGCATCAAGGAATCTCATCTAAACAAATACACCTTCTTCAACCAGGTGCTTCAACTCCAAAACAAAGACATAAAATGAGTGGCAGCATCCTCTTTCAGGCAATCATCTTTCTTGCGGGAGCAATCATCTGCGTTCCCATCGCCAAACGATTTGGTTTGAGCTCGGTTTTGGGCTACCTGATGGCTGGCATTTTGATTGGCCCTTATGTGCTTGGGTTTGTTGGGGAAGAAGGCGATGACATCCTGCACTTTGCAGAATTTGGTGTCGTGATCATGCTTTTTCTTATTGGGCTTGAGATCGAACCGAAGAGCTTCTGGAAAATGCGAAAAAGCATCGTGGGGATGGGTGGTGCGCAGCTTATTGCCACCTTGACCCTCTCCTACGTCGCATTCAGTTATTACGGGTACGACTGGAAAGTATCATTGGTCATCTCCATGGCAGTCGTGCTCTCGTCCACAGCAATTGTCCTGCAAACGCTAAAAGAAAAAGGATTAATGGAAACAAATTATGGAGCTGCTTCTTTTTCCATTCTGTTGTTCCAGGATATCATCGTTATCCCCATGCTAGCGATTATCCCGCTACTATCAAGTAAAGATGTATCAGACATTGGGACTGCTGGTCATGAAGGAGAGCTCCAGACTTACCTTTTAGAGGACTTGCCTATTGGTGTACAAGGCTTTGCTGTCATTCTTTCAGTCGTGCTCGTCATACTCGCAGGTAGATACCTCTTCGTCCCAATGCTCAGGCTGGTGGCCAAGGCTAAGGTGCGAGAGTTGCTTTCAGCATCCGCACTGATCATTGTGTTAGGTCTTGCGCTGGTAATGGAGCTGGTAGGTCTCAGCCCGGCATTAGGTGCATTTCTTGGAGGGGTGGTATTGGCAACCAGTGAATTTAAGCATGAACTGGAGAGTAACCTCGAGCCATTCAAGGGGCTACTGTTAGGGTTGTTCTTTATGGCAGTAGGTGCCTCCATCAACTTTATTATCATCGCCGATAATCCGATCATGATCAGTGGGCTCGTGCTGGGCGTCATCCTGTTGAAGGCGGTGGTCATCTTTGGTGTAGCAGCTCTTTTTAGACTTAAGATGGATCAGCGTCTGCTGCTTGCTGTGGGTTTGGCACAAGTTGGAGAGTTTGCGTTTGTGCTCCTCTCCTTTGCGTTTCAGCTCAACATCCTGGATCGCGAACAGCTAGATATGATGCTGGTAGTCACAGCTGTATCTATGACATTGGCGCCTATTCTTGGGATGATCAATGAGAGACTTATCCTCCCAAGAATTGGCACCAGAGAATCTGAAGAACGAACCATGGATCATATTGCACGTTCCCACAAGACCATCCTGGTTGGGTTTGGTCATTTTGGAAGTACCGTTGGCAGGTTCCTGCGTTCGCATGGTATTGAAGCCACTATTCTTGATCATGACTCTAACCGGGTAGATCTACTCAGAAAGATGGGATTTGAAGTGTATTATGGTGATGCAACACGACCAGACCTGTTGGAGTCGGCGGGTATTGAAGAAGCTGAATTGCTTATTAGTGCCGTTGACAATCCGGACACCACGCTCACACTGGTCGAACTGGTTAAAGAAAAGTATCCGCACGTGAAGATCATGGCCAGAGCCAAAGGAAGGTATGATGCCTATGAGTTGCTCAATATGGGTGTTCAGCATGTTTACAGGGAGTCGCTCGAGTCTTCTGTGAAACTGGCAGGTGATGTACTAGCTCACATGGGCTTCCGGAAGTACAGCATATTAAGGCAGGCACAGAATTTCATCAAATACGACGAGGAGAGCTTACGTCGTATGGCAGATCAGCCGAAAGACACGGAAGAATATATCTTCCAGGCAAGGGAAGAGATTCAGCAGCAGGAAAAATTACTCGAAGACGACCTTAAACGGGGTATCATCGATGACGACCATCATTGGGATAGTGCAGAAATGAGACGGCAGAAAAGTAAGCCAAAATAGTCTAAAGTAAGCGATACCTAGTTTTAAAAGTTGGCGTCTTATACTCCTTGTATTGACAACAATTGCTCATAATAAGCTTCAATTCTTGCATGAGCCGTGCCATCCACCAACAAAATGACAACCATCATCGCAATGGTGGTAATGCCGATTGCTCTCCACGTTGGCGTATTGATAAAAATGATCAGCAAAGCCGCCACAACGATGATCATTGGAACAACCTTGAGAACAACTGTGTATTCTTTCAGCGTGCTTTCCGCCCTTGCAACTTCTGATGCTGCAAAAGCCGAAATATCCTGATGGTAGGCCTTTTCAAATTGCGTTATTCTGGCCTTGTTCGTAAAAAATAAGCCCAACCCAATGGTCATTAGTAGTACTCCTGCAACCAACATTGGGATGATATATGCTCTGGCTAGTTCGGTTTTTCCCAACTGCCAAAACCCTGCACTGGCGGCTAAAAACAGAACAGCGAAAATGATGAAGAATCGCGTGGAGAAAACCTCCGCTCTGGCCCACTCCTGAGATGCTTTTAATAGTTCCATATCTTTGATATTTATCTTGTTGATGATTGTTGATTCATTATGCTACTTGGGCTGTACCCAAATGCTTTCTTAAAGGCAAATGAAAAATGAGATAGGTTCTCAAAACCTGCTGAAAGATATACTGCAGTAGCTTTTTGTCTTTCCTTGGTCAGCTTATGATGTGCCAGATTGAGCCTTTTTTCCATGAGCCACTTCCCTGGAGTTTGATTAAACATTTTTTTAAAGTCTGATTTGAATGTGGTTAAACTCCGACCAGTCAAATAAGCAAACTTTTCTAGCGGTAGATTGTACATGTAGTGCTCCTCCATATACTTCTGCAGGTCAATTTTGCCGATCTCACTAAAAGTACCCAAAATAGAGCTAGCTCGTTTGTCCACCTCATCTATGATTACCAATGCTTCTTTGACTTTGATTGGCACCAGTTTTTCGGAAAGTTCATCCTGCATCTCAAAATAGGTATGCAGTGACCCAAAAAATCCTTCCAATAATGGATGTGGACGGATAGGTCTTTCTTTTAAAACATTGTCCGACCAGGAACCCAGCGTTGAGCGGTTTTGATAAAATTCCCTCAGTTGCTCCTCCGGAAGTGCCATCGATACACATTTAAAAGGCTCACCATCAACCGGAGCTTTCACACTTCTGGATAGCTGATTTTTAGGAACCAAAAGCGTGTCTCCCTTCACAAATGTCAAGGTTTGTTGTCCATAAGTGATTGTCAACTCTCCAGAATAGATGTAAGCAAGAATGTGCTGAGGGTGTACATTCTCCCATGTGTACTGTTCATCAATGGTACACGTCATAAAGACCTTGCCTTTATCGGTTGCGTTGGGTACTTCCATATTCACAGAATATAGCTAATTATCGGATGCCCTGATAAGTTGATGGCAGAGCACCCTTCAATCCATTTCAATTACACTTCAAACTTTTGTCCGATCGCCTTTTCAGACACATCCCACAATTTCTTTGATACTTCTTTATCTTTTGCATGTGGCTCTAATTTGTGCTCACCAACAGGGCCTGTCCAAAAATTTCGACCTGTAGGCCCGTAAAAACCTTTCTGGTCTAAGTTCTCTTCGGTAGCACACATCAATTCTGGGTACGAGCCTTTTTCAGCTGACTGTACCATTGGAGACAATTTCATGAGTTGCCAAATGAAGCGTGTCATTAAGCTACCGCTTGTTCTGATCAAAGACGTTCTGGAAGCACCAGGGTGACATGCGTAGGTTTTTATATCTGTCTTACCTGCCTTTTCCAATCGATCTTGCAGTTCATAGACTGTCATGATCTGGGCTAATTTGCTTTGGCTATACGCAGCATTACCATTATAGTCTCTATCCCAGTTAATGTCGTCGAATTTGATGGTTTTCAGACCTAAATTGTGTCCCATACTTCCCACGGTCACTATACGACCTTTGGATTTTTCAATTAGTGGGAACAACAAGGCTTGCAACAGGAAATTGCCATAGTGGTTGGTGCCCATCTGACTCTCAAACCCATCTTCCGTAATCACTTGCTTTGGCACTTGAGCTATAGCGGCATTAAGCATTAAGGCATCAATACGGGGGACAGTTTTAAGCACCTCATCAGCCGCTTTTCTTACTGAAGCTAAATTTCCTAAATCAACAGTGATATACGATACCTCGATATTGTCCCCCAACTCATTCTTATAAGTTGCTATGACATCCTCTGATTTTTTAGGATTGCGGTTAAGCATGACCACCTTAGCGCCCTTGGATAGCAAGATCTTAGCAGCTTCAAATCCTGTTCCGCTTGTAGTACCAGTAATGACGTACGCTTTTCCTGCCAGATCACCTATTCTTTCAGGAGTCCATCCACTTTTGCCAAATTGGTTATAACTTTTCATTTCTCTCTTGTTTCAAATTTTGTGAGACAAAGATCTGATGAAACCAAAAGTTTGACTTTGTTTAAAAGTCGTTTATAGTTTGTTTTAAGGTTTAGAAAAAAAAATAAATGAAAGTGAAGCCGCATCCCATTGCATTTCTAAATCAGCTATTCATATATAGACTCCTGTCAGACTATGGTTTGAAGCTTTGGAATTCAAAAGACTATTCGGAAGAGAATCCCTTGATGTGTGGTTAGATATACCTCAATACTTGAGCACCCAGGCATTACCTGTGAAACCCGTATTGGAATTCAATGCAGCCTCTGCCTGGGCCCAGCTATCATAGTCAGCCACGGAAACCCCATGAAAAGGAAGCTCATTATAATTATGCTGAACGAGTTTGACATCATTTCCTTCCTGGGAAAGTTTTCGAGCATAATCCATGGCCAGATCATCATCTATACTGCTGGAAACAATCACATAGAATCGACCGGTTGGTGAGGAGATGGTCTCAATAACTCCAGCCTCCCTCCTGGCCTCCATTGCCGCTATTTCATCCAGTTTCTCATTGACAAAGGTCAGCCGATCCTGAGGATAAGCCTGATTGGGAAACAATGAAGAAGCTTCAGAATAAAGAGATTGAGCAGATACCCAGTTTTCCTGATCAAACGCGGCATCCGCATCTACAATCAGTTGATCATATCTGGTTTTTCTTCGTGCTGCTTCTTCTTGTTGCTTTTTCTCTGCCTCTTGTTTTGCTAGTTGCTCCTGTCGTGCTTGTTCTTTAGCCTCCTGTTCTGGTTTATAAAATCCGAAATACCAGACACCCATTGATCCTGCCAGCACCACTATAATGACAACAATGATCACTGCAGCCTTATTACTTTGATTACTCATTCGCTTGTCGATGTTTAATTAAAGGTAATCAAAAGGCGTTAAGTCCATTACTTGATGATGAACTCTCTATAAAAAATGATAGAACGAAATCTTTGATCCTATAGTGGGCTAATTTTGGCAATTGGACTAAAAAGGTCTTAAGATTTGACTTCTCTTTGATAGATTAGGCAATGTAAATCATCAATCGTGCTACTCGAAGACACCATAAAAAAGTGGATTTTCTTTTTCTACGTACTGGACAGCAACCGGGACGGAGTGCTGGAGCCAAGAGACTTTGACGAGTTACTGGATCGCCTGTATGATTGTCGCAAAGGTCTCTTTAGCAATGCAGAGAAGAATTATCTCCGATACATGACCATCAAGAACTTTGATCGTCTGCTAATGGAATCAGATGGTAAGGGACGTAAAATCACCGTACATGAATGGGTTCGGATTATCAAACGTTCAAATGAGGGTGAGGAAAAGTCTTACTTTATTCGATGGTTTTCAGCGTCGGCAGTGAGGTTTCTGTTTGACCTGTGCGACCACAATAAAGATGGCTTCATTGATTTTGATGAGTTTGAAAGCCTTTACCAAATTCTTGGACTGAAGCGTGGGAATATCATCAATGCTTTTAAACAGCTGGACATCAACCGAGATGGGCGACTGAGCAAAATAGAAATGTACGATGCAATCAATGGGTTTTTCTCAGATAGCAATGCGACAATGAATCTCAATGTCTTTGGACAACATCAAACCCTGAGCAACGATTATGTCCAGAAGATGATTGCTGCTTGATATATAGCAGCAAAATTGTTAGATGGACGTATATTTATACAGGTCAATCATAGTGTTTCATGAAATAATAAGATATCGCTGATTCTTTTTTTCTATGAATTAAACAGTAGTGAGGAACCAGTCTTTAAGCATTCAAGCACAAGCATGGAAAGAAATAGAAGTTTATGAATAAGTCATCTACCTTAAAAGTTTTTATGACTCGATAACTTACAAAATCAAATACTATCAGGATTTAAAAAAAGTTTGTACAAAAGATATCCACCAATCAGCCTTTCCTAATGGGATTATGACAAAGGATAACAAATTTGCAATTCCTGCAGCAATTAATGCTGGATGAGCCTTTTTAACTCTAAACATTACCACTACCAATGACAAAATGATGAGAGGTGTGGTAAGCATAGCCATATTTGCAAAGTGGGTGATGTTATCCAAAAAAACCAATGGAATCAGCGCCATTCTGGCAAGAGCCGGCATCAATGCCCAGAATACGGTAGAAATCATCCATAAGGCATGATCATCAACATTCCTGGACTTTTTTATAGCGATAATCACACTTACACCAAATCCTGCAATAGCTACAAAATCGAATAGTGAAACCCCATAAAGAAAAAAAGGCGGAGCAATCTGAGATAGCTGACCACTGGCTTCCTGAGCCATAGCGCCTGATATGTTACCTGGTATCATTGCCAAACCAGAAGCAACGACCATTCCTGCAAGAAATACTCCTAAAACCCCATACTTTTTATGTTTTTGGATTTCCTTTTTTCTAATCAAATAAGGTTGATAAATCACAATAGCATACCAAAAAGTAGCCGATAATCCATGAATGTGGTGACCAAACTTAGCATTGGCGAATTGCAAATAATAGGACGGTAAAAAGCCAATGATTGCGATCGCAAAGGGTATCAACAACCACTTATGCGCATTTTTATAGGTATCCATATCAAAGCGAATATAAAAATTTCTCAATAGCATCAGGATTGTTTACTTTTTCCTTCATGGAAACGTTTGACCCAATTCCTATGAAGAGTATATTCTTTTATGCGCTCAACTTATATTGCTTTGTTTTCATCTTTGGAGGATGCACATCTCCTGATAAAACCCAACATCAATCGAATCAGATAAAAAAGGTAAGCATCCAGGATGTTGATCGTGGTATTCGAGCGCATATTGAAAGGGAAGTGACATCCAATGATGGCTATTTCAATTACAAGGGAGATACTTCGGCACTGAGCCTTAAACTGGTGCGAGTGCATACGGAGTATTTATCCGTACTTGGCCCTAATGAATTTTTTGCATGTGTTGACCTGGCCACTGCGGATGGTGATGTCTACGATGTTGACTTCTTCCTGAAAGGAACAGCTGATAGCATGGAAGTGACACGCACCAACCTACACAAGCTCAACGGTAAACCATATTACACATGGAAGCAGGCGAAAGACAAAACCTGGTTTACGGTTCCAGTTAAAAATGCATCCAACGACCTCCTTGGAGTCATCGAAGGGCAGGATCGGTTTACCTTCACTTATGAAGTGATCCTATCTGAAATCACAGAAAAATCCCGGCTATGGCTACCCCTGGCACAAAGTGATCGGTTTCAGCAAATAAACTCTCGTGAAATAAATAGCCCTGCAGATTATCAAATTATTAGGGAGGCAGAAAACGGTAACGAAATCCTATTTGTAGAACTAATTCCTGAGCATAGCAACCAAAAGATAACAGTGACCTATGACCTTATCCGTGAGGAGAAAAACCCGTACCGTGATGATAAAATTAATCTGGATCAGTACCTGGGCAGTACACCCCTGATCCCATTAACCGATCGATTTGCAACCATCGCACAGGAAACCATCGCAGAAAGAAATGCAAATACACCACTCACAGAAGCAAGAGCACTTTACGATTACATCATTGACAATATGAGGTATGCAAAACAGGGCACCTATGGTACCGGTGATGCCAACTATGCCTGTGATAGTAAATCTGGAAACTGTACAGAGTTTCATTCCTTATTTATCGCACTAGCAAGGTCTGTAGGAATTCCAGCACGGTTTGCAGTAGGAGCCTCTATCCCATCAGAAAGAGATGAAGGTGGAGTGAATGGCTATCACTGTTGGGCGGAATTTTATGCCGAGGGCAAATGGTGGCCAGTAGATATTAGCGAAGCAAACAAGTACACCCCTCTGGCTACCTATTACTTCGGACATCATCCCGCCAATAGAATTGAGTTAAGCAAAGGACGAAATCTGGAATTTAGCCCGGGACCCGCCTCAGGCCCAATCCCTTTTCTTGCTTATCCCTTGCTAGAAATAAACGGAGAATTTGCCACCGTGAAGACAACATTCTCGTTTATTAGAAAGCGAAATACCTCTAGTTAAAAGAGGATTATTCACTATCCTCTTCGGTCGCTGTATCTGATTCGGTCGCTGTACTGTCAGATGCTGCTTCATCCCCACTCGGATGCTCACCGGATGGGTGTTCTTCCGCTGATTCCTCAGCAGCTTCTTCCGTTTGATCTTCATCTCCTTCGGATTGTTTCCCTCCGGTACATGAAGTGATCGTGCTTGCAGTAAAAAGGACAGCCAATGCCATCGCAAAAAGTGGCTTTAAAATTTTGGTTAGCTTTTTCATGGTTTAAAATAATAGGATCGTTCTAAATCAAGCAGTAAGCTAATGGTATTTTGATCCAATTAGAAATGAATTAATCATAATCTGCGATGGATCAAACTTTCAGCATTCATCGAATAAAGTAAGGTTTTTCTTAAAATAATACTATCTTAATGGGAGATTACCGTTACTACTATGCTGTGCTCCCCATCCAACTCCAGGGTATTCCTTGCTGGGTTACTCTTGTTATCAATACAAGCTATTCAAGCTCAAACCTGGCTATCAGGCTATGAATATCGTAAAGAAATCACACTGGATGGCACGCTGATAAGCGGAAGTCACACAGATTTTCCGATCCTGTATGAGATTGCCTCTGATGCTCAGCTGGCTGCAAGTGCCCGAACAGACGGGTTTGATATTGTTTTCACGGATGATGATGGCGTCACCATGCTCGATCATGAGTTGATGTCATATACCAGTGGCACAGGTGCCTATCGGGGATATGTTAAAGCTGACCTTACCAACGCTACAGACAAGACCATCTACATGTATTATGGAAATAGTGGTGCATCAACAGACCCATCTTCTGCCAATACGTGGGATGGTAATTTTCAAGCGGTTCTTCACCTTCAAGAGTCAGGTAATGGTTCTACCGACGAGTTTATTGACTCTTCTCCAAATGCCGTCCATGGGACAGGTGGTGGATTACCAAATAGTGGAAACAGTGGCTCAACGCCTACTCAAACCACAGGAAAATTCGGATCTGCACAAGATTTTGATGGAACGGATGATCGTATCCGATTGCAAGCAATCGACGATGATTCGTGGACGGCTTTTACCGTACAGGTATGGGTCAACCCGGATGACACTGGAGATGATCGGATCTTTGGCAAATGCTGGGGAACAGGCACGGATGATGAAACCTGGTTACTTAGACAGACTGGAGGTGTAATAGGTAGCAGAACGAATGTTAATAACGGAGGTGCCGATGCGGACGCCACAGTCGATGATGATGATAATCCTGTTGCTTACAATACCGGAACGTGGTACTTAGCCACATATACCTGGGATGCATCTGACAATACGGTTCGTGTTTATCTCAATGGTACAGAGGTGGCATCTGGTGCTCTTACAGGTACCAACCTGACACTCAATGCCGAACCAGGGGAAACGAATTTTGCTACGATTGGAAATATTCCTGGAGGTGGCAGAGACTTTGATGGTCAGCTTCAAGAAGCTCGAGTATCTGACATTGCTCGCTCAGCGAACTGGATTTTAACCCAATTCAATATTGAAGATGACCCCACAGGATTTGTAACTACCGTAGGTACAGAAGAACAATGTGGAAGTCCGGTACCTGAAGGTGGTACAGCATCCGCAGATGAGAGTACCATCCGGTCTGGAGAGTCAACGACTATTACCCTAACAGGCAATAGCACAACCCCACTGCAATGGCAATCTTCCACGGATAACATCAGCTTTTCAGATATCGGCGGACAAACAAGTGCAACCTTAAATACCGGTGTTTTAACCGCCACTACCTATTACAGGGTGAAGGTAGGATCTGCCTCATGTCAGGTATTATCAACAACAGCTACCGTAACGGTCCTCCCTCCTTTTGCCAGTGGGTATTGCTACCGAAAAAAAGTAACCATTGATAGCGACCAGGTAGGTGGTAGTGCGGATTTAACCAACTTCCCTGTACTCATAAGTGTTACCGACCCTGACTTGCGTACCATAGCAAATGGTGGTAATGTGGAAGATGGAAGCGGGTATGACATTACATTCACGACTTCCGATGGCACCACTGGACTAAATCATGAAATTATCTCTTTCACGGCCTCCAATGGAGCATTTGAAGCATGGGTAAATGTGCCTACCGTATCATATAATTCAGATACGGAGATCTACATGTACTATGGGAACACAGGGGTATCCGGAGACCCATCCACTACAGCTACCTGGAATAGTGACTATGTGGCTATATGGCACCTGGAAGAAGACCCCAACGGAGATGTGGCAGGATCGATATTAGATGCCACCAGCAACAACAATGACGGCCAACCACAAGGTACTATGACGACTGCTGATTTGGTGACGGGTCAAATTGGAAATGCGATTGATCTCGATGGTACCGACGATTATATAACCGTTCCGGATGCCGCAAGCCTGCGTGTAACAGACAATACGATCACACTGAGTGCCTGGGTAGATACGGAAGGTGATCTGGACAATGATGAGGGTTTTATTCTAAAAGGCGCCAACAACGATGAGAGCTACATGCTGGGCACAAATGATGCTGGAGCGAGCAATGAACAGATTCGGGGCAGAATCAACAACAGTGGTAATAACTTTCAGGGTGGCACTGTTCCAACCACCTCATGGGCATACGCAGTGGTGGTTTATGATGGTTCCAATGTGATAGGATATGTAAACGGAGTGCAGCAATTCAGCAACGCTTTTTCTACTAATATCGACAATAGTGTGGGTGAAGCGGTTCTTCTGGGTACACGTGCTGATTTAACAGGTACACGATTTTTTGAAGGAATACTGGACGAGTTAAGAATTTCTGAAGCTGCTCACACTGCAGGCTGGGTAGCGACAGAATACAATAACCAAAGTAGCCCATCTACTTTCTACGCATTCAGTGATGAAGAGTACCCACACGATGGAGGTACGGCTACTGCTTCTTCCAGTGAAATAGATTACAACACCAGCACGACCATTACATTAACCGACCAGGAAAGCGGTGGCACGATCCAATGGCAGTCATCTACAGATAATGTAACGTTCAGTGATGTTGGGGGTGAAACGACCACCACACTAAATACTGGTAATCTGACTACTACAACCTATTACAGAGCAGAAGTAACCGACAGTGGATGCGAAGCATTCTCTACTACAGCTACCGTAACTGTCCAGCCTGACTACCTGAGTGGTTATTGCTACAGAAAGAAGGTCATTATTGATGTCAGCCAGGTAAGCGGCAGCTCTGACCTCACCAACTTCCCAATACTCTTTAGTTCTACCGATCCAGATCTGAGAACGACAACCAACAATGGACAGGTAACGAGTACCAGTGGTTATGATATCAAATTCACTGATGCAAGCGGTACAGAACTAGATCATGAAATCGAAAGCTACACAGAAGGTACCGGAAACTTCATTGCATGGGTTCGTGTGCCTACCGTTTCTGCCACCGAGAACACTGTGCTCTATATGCACTATGGCAACTCTTCGGTCGTTACTGATCCATCGGTAACTTCAACTTGGGATAGCAACTATAAGGCCATTTGGCATTTCGAAAATGATCTGTTGGATGCAACCAACAACAATAATGATGGCGCAGAGGGTTCTCCGGGAAGCACAGATGATGAAATTGGGATCATCTCTCATGGAAGAGGTTTTACAGGAGTAAATAATGGAGACAGCTGGATCAGTGTCACCAATAGTGCCAGCATAGATACAGACATTACCAACCAGGTGACAATAGAAGCCTGGGCACGGTATTATTTGCCAGTTCCTCAGGATGCGCCCTTCATCATGAAATCTCCTTCGGTTAATCAGGAAAGATATATGTTGGGAACCGATGGGGGCACCAACCCCGCTGCGATCAATCAGAGAGTAACCACAGGCTCAGGACATTTCCGATATGACAATGGATCTGTGGACGCAGACTGGCACCATTTCGTGCTAACCTACGATGCAGACCTTGCTGCCAATCCTCGCTTAAAACTTTATGTAGATGGCGTGCTGACGGCATCCAACAATGCTGATGGAAACATTCTAAGCGACAACACCAATCCACTTTATATCGCCAGACGTCTGGATAACCGACGATACAGAGGTGTCCTGGATGAGCTTAGAATTTCCAATACGGCACGCACTCAGGACTGGATAGCAACGGAATACAACAATCAAAGTGACCCTGCTTCTTTTTATACCTTGGGCACTGAAGATTATAATGGAAGTGGTGGCACAGCAACCGCTGATAATACCACGATTGATTATAACTCAAGTGCGTCGCTTACCCTGACTGGAGAGTCCGGCACCATTCAGTGGCAAAGCTCAACGGACAACTCCACCTTTTCAGACATAGGTGGGGCCACTACCAATAGCCTGAATACAGGCAACCTGACTACAACCACATATTTTAGAGCTGAAGTAGATAATGGAAGCTGTATTGCATATTCCAATACGATCCAAATAACTGTCCGACCTGACTTCTTATCAGACTATTCGTTTCGTAAAAAGATAACGATTGATAATAGCCAGATAGCGGGCAGTAGTGACCACACTGATTTTCCTCTGCTCTTTAGCACCACAGACATAGATCTTGCCCAGGCATCAGGAAAAGTACAGGACGCAAATGGATATGATATCATTTTTGCTCTCGCTGATGGCTCCACATTGGATTTTGATATTGAAAAATACGATGGAACCTCCGGTGAATTCATTGCCTGGATCCGTATCCCTACCCTCTTGATAAATGCCGATACCGAGCTCTTTATGTACTATGGTAATTGCAATTATGCAGGAGGCGATCCTTCGGTTACAGCCACCTACAATGCCAACTACCTGGGTGTATATCATTTTAACGATGACCTGGGAGTGACATCTGTAGTGGATGATCGCACCGGAAATGCTAATGATGGCACAGCGAACGGAACGATGACCGGGGCAGATGTAGTATCAGGTCAGATTGGTGATAGCTTTGACTTTGACGGTACGGACGATTTTATCAATCTGGGAACCGCACCTCAAACCACAGGTGCAGGAACCCGAACCATTGAACTTTGGGCTCAGGTTGACGCTTTTGACGATGGGGGCGTATTCCAGGGAGGAACGATTGCAAACGACTTTTCATTACACGTAGACAATGGTACCAATGATAACTGGCACATTGAATACAATGGAAATGCAGATGAGTTTACCTTAAGTGGTAGCTCAAGCAACTGGCACCATTATGCCCTTGCTTACGATGGATCAATCGTTCAGCTTTATTTCGATGGCGTTCTATTTGATAATACAACTTCAGCTCTCACTACTGCAGCCAACAATCTTGAAATAGCACGCTGGAATGCTAATGTATTTGATGGTCTCATCGATGAAGTTAAGGTCTCTGATGTTGCCAGGTCATCAGGCTGGATCCAAACGGAATACAACAATCAAAACGATCTGGATAACTTCTATAACATTGGTGCAGAGACGGCCGAAAACAGATGGACAGGAGGCAATGGAAATACAAACTGGAATGAAGGTGGGAATTGGAGCTTTTGCTCCGTACCAGTTGCAAGTAGCGATATTCTGATCCCATCCGGACTTACTGATTACCCGGTATTGGATCAATCCAGAACCATCGGAATCTTAAATATTGAGACTGGAGCGTCACTGGACCTGGGTGGCTTCACTTTAACCATGGAAGGTGATTTTATCAATGATGGTACACTCACGACAAATGGCGGGACAATCGAATTTTCAGGTTCGGCGGAACAAGATATCACAGGAACCACCAGCACCACTTTTCACAATGTTGTAGTGAACAAATCCGCTGAGGCTGCAGAACTAAGACAAAGCGCCAGTGTAGGAAATCAACTCACCTTAACTGCTGGTAATCTTTCTTTAAATGATAATAACCTCACCATTCAAAGTAGCGCAACCATCTCAGGAGGAAGCAGTACGGCATTCATCGTAACGGATGGATCCGGAGAGCTATGCCAAAATGATCTGGGTAGTGGTGACGGAACACGCGTATTTCCAATAGGCCCGAATGCTTCCAGCTATAATCCGGTAAGCGTAAACAATATTGGTACGTCAGATGATTTCTGTGCTCGAGTAGTTACAACCATATATTCCGAAGGCCAGATTGGTTCCGGTGCACAATTAACCTCTGATGCAATTGATCGCACGTGGTTTTTAGATGAAGGTATAGCTGGTGGATCTGATGTCACGCTTACCATCGAGTGGGATGGTTCTCATGAACTGACCAGTTTTGATCGAACAGACATGTTTATCAGTCATTATAACGGAATGGATTGGGAAGTCTACGGCAGTGGCATAAGTGCCAGTGGATCTGATCCTTATGCCGCCTCGGTATCTGGTGTTGATGCGTTCAGTCCGGTCGGTGGTGGCTCCTCTCCCAGCCCACTTCCTGTAGAATTAAAATCATTTACTGCTCTACATACCGGTACAACGGTTGAACTTGAGTGGGTTACGGCATCAGAATTAAATAATGATTATTTCACAGTAGAAAGATCCCTGGATGGAGAAGATTTTGAATCGATATTGAAAACAGCAGGTGCAGGCTACAGCAATCGTGAAATCAACTATCAGGTTACTGATATTGCTCCCTATTTTGGTACGAGTTATTATCGACTCAGTCAAACTGATTTTGATGGATCAACCACACAATCAAGTGTGGTCAGAGTATCCTGGAACCTGGCAAAGGATGTCATAGTATATCCGAATCCAAACAAAGGTTCATTCAGGATCAACCTTTCCGGTATTGGGGGAAATGAAATAGTGCCAGTTTCGCTCCACCGGCTTGACGGAAGTAAACTTCATGACATATCTCTGCAAGCCGATAGCAATGGGCAGATTAACCAAATCATTCAAACCCCTACGCTATTAGAGACAGGTATTTATTTCTTAAACTTAAAGGTAAATGGAGCAATCCTTACATATAAGGTAGTCGTGGAATAGGTGAAAAAGTATCTTAAGTCAGTTACTTTAACAGTGTTTTCACCAGGTCGTTGATGGTTCGAAGTGACAAAGGTTTGGGCCTAATATCAGTTACCAATGAATTCTCATTAGCTAATTCCTGATCTCTTGGATCAATGGAGGATGTTAACATGACAACCTTATCCACAGCTTTGTTCCCATTCTGAGTGCCATAATGCTTTAATAGCTCCCAGCCACTCATTACAGGCATATTGATATCCAGTAATATCAAAGAACCTTTTTCATCCTCAGATCTACTATTTAGATAATCAAGGGCTTCCAGAGGTGATGCGAAGGTAATAACCTCATTCACCACGTTCGATCGCTCAATGGTAAACTTATTCAAGTAGTTGGTGGTATTGTCGTCATCAATGAGTACGATACGTTTTGTCATCTATCTAGAGCTTCAGCGGTCAATTTATGAAAATAGCAAACAAGTTTCGATTTTCAATAAAAAAGTGAAATTACATTAATCGCATCACTGCTTACTAACATACATCAAGTTTAGGTCTGATTTTCTACATCTACCACCAATCGCTTTTGGTTTTTTAGCTCTTCTTTCAGTGTGCTTATAAAAACAGGAAGTCTCTCCCAGAGGTCTTCATCCCTGGATCTGGGCATTACTTCAAGTACATTATTCATGGCCATATGGCCAAGACTGGAGCGCATGCGGTGTAGGGTGTTTCGGGCAAAAATCCGATCCCTTTTAAGCAAAGCATCGTTTAATTCATCGATGCTCGAATCCAATCCATCCAGTGTGATATGGACAATATGAAGAACCTGTTCGGCATCATCTCCGAGTAGATTGGTTAAGAAAGGAAAAGCATCTTTAACGGTTGTCATGCTGGCATAGGATCAATCAAACACCAAAGCTAAGAAACGAAACAATCTCAATATCAAAGTTTAATTATTAATGGATGAAACCCAATTTCTCATCCAGAAATAGCAACAGATTAACATAAAAAAAGGCGATTCTGTTGTGCAGAATCACCTTTTCATTAAAATTTATTTAAGATTAATCGTTGATCAACTCGACGTTTACAGCGTTCAATCCTTTTCTTCCCTGTTCTGTTTCAAATTGTACCATGTCATTTTCTCTGATTTCATCAATCAGACCATTGACATGAACAAATACGTCATCGCTGGAGTCATTTGGAGTAATGAATCCATATCCCTTTTCAGTGTTGAAAAATTTAACTTTTCCTTCTTGCATTGTAGTATTACTAATGTGGTACGAAATTGAGATAATCTGCTTAGTCGATTCGCTCGACGTTTACAGCATTTAATCCTTTCTTACCTTCCTCTACTTCGAACGCTACTTTGTCATTTTCCATGATCTCATGGATAAGTCCACTCATGTGAACAAATATGTCTTTTCCTGAATTACTTGGTGTGATAAAGCCATAGCCTTTTTCACTGTTGAAAAACTTTACAGTTCCTTCTTGCATTGTACTAATTGTTATTGATTACTAATTATTCTTAGCCTGTAAAAGCTTTTGAGACAACCATCCATTCACAATGGATCATTGAATAACATCTTCAATAATCAACCAACCATGCCAACCGCAATTGGGAGGGTCTTAATCATACGTTTAAAAAGGGAATTCTTAAAGGAAAGAAGCAATTTGAAACGAAAATCTGACTCTTTTGGAAGAGTCCGCTAACCTACTGAAGAGCTCATAACTTTTGCGAGCTATTGCAAAAGTACTACTTCTTTCTTTACAATGAAGATTTATTTTTAGACAATCCAAAAGGGCACGCAAAAATCTGACTTTAAAAAGCGCTATTAGGAGAATATTTCGAAAGAAAGCCTTTTTTACCCGACTAAACCATTCAATAATATTCTGGTTTAATCACTATTTCGAATAATTTTAGCATTAAATACCAACTTAATCCATGACTATGAGACGATTATTTTTTGTTTTCTTCTTTACTGTTGCTCTTTTCACTCAAGCACAAGATGAAGATATAGTGGCCATCATTGATGACCTGACTGTTAAGTGGGATAAACGTGCTGGAGAGCTTGGAAAATATACCGGCTTGAAATATTACTGTACGTCCGACAAATACCGCAATGAAACCATTGAGCTTTTGGATAAGATCCACCATTATGATACGGTGTTGTATCAGGTAGTGACTGAAAAATATAAGGACTCCAAGGACAAAGAAGCGCAAGCGACCATAGATGATATCCTTACGGTTGAGACCGAGTACACTACCCCGAATTTCAAAACCTTCCTATCAGAGGAATGTGCCAAATATGAAGAGGCCGGTGAAGAGTATGGAACACAGAGCGGTTCCAAGTTTTATAAGGAAGTTGAGAAAATCGAAAAAGAGCTGAATAAGTACATCTCAAAAATTACCGAACGAATTGATTTGATCGATGAGCACGTTCACCACTTGAAGCTGGATTAAAAATTTCCGAATGATACCTAAACAACCACGTGCGTAAGTGCGTGGTTTTTTTGTTTTGAATTACAAACAGGATTAAACTGTTTAGTTTATTTGAGCGTATCAATGTATATTTTTAAAGTGAATTATGGCTAAGACCCCTCACCTAGATATCGATCAACTCGATAACGCCTACCAAACAGGTGAAGAGGCATTTCATGAACTCATAGATGGTATGAGCATCGGCGTTGGAGTATATAATGCCAATGCAGCTCCGATGGATTGCAATGAAGCAGCCCACGAACTATTGGGACTATCAAAAGAACAATTTATAGGCAATAGCGCGATGGACCCATACTGGAAAGTGACCCATGAAGATGGTAGTAAATTTGAAACGTATGACTTTCCTATCATTGGCGCAATCACTAACTATCAACCAAAGCTGGGTGTGATAATGGGTGTGTCTCGCCCCCTACTCAATGACAAAGTGTGGTTAGAAGTAAATACTCATCCACATTTAAATCCTGACGGAACAATTAATTATGTATTCTGTACCTTCAAAGACGTAACGGACCAATATGATGATTAATTTTGCATCGAGTGACTAGAAAGCAAATCTTCATCATGCCGCTAGGAACTTTAAACGAACAAATACTACCGCTCACCTAATAGCTTTTTCTATTTGATCGGAATTTTGTTTTTTTATACTCCAACTAAAACCAAATGAAACCAATTAAGCTCCAGGCAACAAGAGTAACACCAGCAGTTTTGCTAGACCCTTCAAGAGGAGTATTTAAAATGTATGGCAGATCCAGTCCGGAAAACTCCATGCAATTCTATGAGCCCATACTTTCTGCGCTTTCCAATGATATCCATGGAGACAAGGTTGATGTGAGAATCAAAATGGAATATTTTAATACCAGCTCTTCCAAATGTATCTATGATATATTGAAGGAAGTAAAGCGACTGGAAGCGAAGGGTAAAAGAGTGATGGTTCGTTGGTATTATGACGAAGATGATGAGGACATGCTTGAAGCAGGTGAGGATTATAGTGATCTTCTAGATCTACCATTCAAGTTTATTGAGTATCATCCAAATGATCAATATCAGAGCAGGAGTGCCTGATTTATTTTATTCGAGTTAGCTCTGAAATTTCTTCAATCTCTATTCTAAAATTCCCGAACCGACTTCCGCCCTGTACAGTGATGGCAGGAGGTAATGCCGGAACAACGAGTTGTCCGTAATCCTTTGCTTCAGTCCCACTCACTTCGTGACTCATCAATTGCACTTCAATGGTATCTCCGTTTGATTTGACTAACTGGATCTTGGATCCGAGAGGAATCTCTTTTATTGCACGTGTGATTTCTTTCTCATTCATGATAGTTAAACAAATCAATTAGCGTCTTGTTTGGCCTGGGTAGGTGCTTATCATATCATTTGTAATTTTGAGTCATGAGCAGAGCTTTTGTAAATGAAGACAATCAGGAGGAAGCTCCTATTATACCACCACGTGCCCCTTTACCAGACGGTGTACCAAACTACGTAACAAAAAAAGGCTTTGACTTGCTCAAAAAGGAAAGAAGTCTTCTGCATGAAGAGATAGAGCAACTACATTCGCTGGAAGATGACAAAGACAAACGCTATAAGATGCAACTGGCTAAAGGAAAGTTGGCATTACTGGATGCGCGTATCAGCTCAGCTCGTATACTGGAGGTATCTGAAAATGAGACTGAGGAAGTCAGGTTCGGAGCAAAAGTGACTTTACGTTTTACAAATGAGAAAACGGAGCAGACACTTCAGCTTGTAGGTGTAGATGAAGCAAATGTGAAAGAACAAAAAATCGCATTCACGGCACCCATTGCCAAGGCAATTACCGGCAAGAGGATTGGCGATAAAGCAGATTTACAGCTTGGAAGAGACAAACGATCAATGGAGGTTATATCCATTGATTATGAGCTATAATATTTCAGTTTGGTCGTTCGATGATGTCTCCCCTGGTATTCATAATTAATTGCACATTCTTCACCTTATTATAAGCCAGCAGCTCATGAAAAGGACCACACACCACTCGATAGCCTCCAAATTCAATATCCTTATATGTTTTAATTCCTAAATCCCTCTCTAGTTTGTGAGCAAAAGATGAAGGAATGAAAATTTTCGTTTCCTCCCGGTTCTTTAAAGCTTCCTGAAGAATCATTTGAACAAGTAGCTTGGTGATGACCTGTTGTGCATTCATGGTATACATAGATTGTGAGTTAGTGATAATAATGGTTCTTAATGGTTAATTAAGTTAGGTCATTGTTCCGCTAACTGAAATACCCTAAATCGGGTATTTTGATAAACACCATATAATCGTCGGTGAAAATTCCATATTTTGCATTTTACCATCTTCTTTTTTACAAAAGCTGCATATTTTCTTAGGTTTTTTCATTTTCTCACTGGGTCTCTCCGTTCATAATTACGAAAAACTCAACAGGACTAACTCAACCCATGGCAAAGGCCCGGATTTATACATTTTTGTTTTCGGTAGTACTTTGGTGTATTGCAGAAAAAGCAATCGGTCAATACAAAGCACCATTAGATTCATCCTGGCTCTACATTCAAGTTAATAAGACCTTCACACCATCCGTTGAAGGATTTACCTACGATAAGACGAGCCCGCTTGGACGAAATGCTCAGCTCATGCGGGCAAAAACCTACGCCGACAAAAACAACACTGCTACCGAAAGTGGATTATGGATTAAATGTAAGAATCAGCAGTTCCTCTACAAGGATCAGTCTGTTTACTTAATCAAGAATGCAGGATGTGTCTTTGAAGAAGTAAGACCAGGGAAGTATGGTAAGAAGCTACGCAAGACCGTAAACACACTCAATAAACTCTACAAAAAATCAGCACACGCCCGTGTGATTATCGAGACCCTCCAGAAATCCAGAAATAAGTTCACCATTTCCATTGTAAAATGTACGGATAGCTACATGCTCGTTCCCATCCCAAATGGGCGATTGGGAGTTTTAAATAACAATGCCTATGCTTTTCAGGCCATCGAAAGAAAGCAAAACATTGTGGAATATGCTCCTTTTGATCAAATAGGCAGTGGTGCAGAAATACGCTGGGGACCTAAACACAAAAAGATTAGGTTGGCTCATGAGTTATCGCATGCCTATGATGCAAACTTTGGATTACTTGATGATCGTTTGATCAGGGTTTATGGTATTGTGATACCTGCAAGAGAAGTCAGAGCATTATATCACGAAAACATCATTCGGAAAGAACTGGGGAAACAGCTGAGGGCAGAACTAAAAAATGGAATGAGAGCGATGGTTGTTGATGGTGTGCCGCACACCTATCCCCTGCCAGTCCCAGCCAGGTATTAGTCTCTGCTCATTACCTCAATATTGCTGAGGATGTTAGTCAGTTCAGCTGTATCGATGCAATTGACATACCCTACCACATGATTACCTCGAATCCACTCCATCCAATAAGTACCGTCCCTTTCCTGACCTGAAACTCTGATGGTATCAGCTATAGATCGGTCAGTTGAGTAGGTATCGTTGTAGGCATTCAACCTGTTCTCATAATTGAGTACAGAACCATCATAGATATTTGATGAAAAATAAATAATGGAGCCACCAGGATGAAAGAATCTGTATTCACAATACCCGTGAAAGTCTTCGGTTTTCTTCTTGCGATAATTTTTGTCTATTGAGATTCTGATGGCTTTCAAACCCAATTCAGGTGTGCAATTCTTAAAATCAAGTTTGTAGGATCGCTCATTATTATCAGCTCGATTAACAGAAGCACAACCAATACATACCATTGCCAGAAACATGGGCAATAACCTCTTCATATCCTAAAGTTACTTTGTATTAGTATAAGATAAGCTAAGCTGGCTGAACCTTACCTTCTTCCACCTCAGGCAATGGATTTTTATTCACCGCTTTCAAAATATCATCCATAATCATGTAAAGGCAGGGAACAATGATCAAAATAATTGCGGTAGCAAACACGATCCCAAAACCTAGGGAGATGGCCATCGGTATCAACTGACGAGCCTGACGTGATGTTTCGAGGATAATTGGCGTAAGCCCACCAAATGTGGTGAGTGTAGTCAAAACGATAGGACGAAATCTTCTGACTCCAGCCTGCAGGATGGAGTTAAATGCAGGCAAATTCCCTCGGTTCTTATTTGCATAATCAATCATGATCAGCGAATCATTGACAACCACACCCGAAAGTGCAATCACGCCCATTAAGCTGACTAGCGAAAGGTCATAGCCTAATAAAATATGCCCAATAACTGCTCCTACAATTCCAAATGGAATAGCAAACATTACGATTAGAGGTTGAGCATAATTATTTAAGGCAATAGCAAGCAGGCTGTAAATGATAAGCATAGCTAAGGCAAATCCGCTCCAAAGTGCCTGCGTAGATTCTCTCATCTCAGCCTGACTCCCTTCAAAGGTCCAGGTAAGACCTGGAAAATCTGCTCGAAGCTGAGGTAACACCTCTTCTCGTATCGACTCCAAAACACGTGTTTGTGCATTGTCAGGCTCCACGTCCATCCCTACATTGATTACTCGTTTACCATCCCGTCTGTTGATGCTCGTAAATGTTTCTCCCTGAGTGACTTTTACAACTTCATTGAGAGGTACAATCGCACCACCGGGTGTTTGTATAACAAAATCTTCCAGGTTGTTCAGGTCCTTGCGTTCATGCTCGGGAAGCTTTACACGGACTTCCGTTTCATTTATACCTCTAAGCTGACGGATAGCCAGGGCACCAAAAAAAGCATCACGAATCTGCTGACCCACATAACCTGGTGTGAGGCCAAGACTCCTGGCTTCAGGCAGTAACTCAAACCCAAACTGAAGCTTTCCTTTGTTGTAATTATCATTGAGATCTTTTGTCTCTTTGTAAGGCTCCATTCGATCCATAAAAGCCTGACTCGCTTTTTCCAACACATTTATGTCCGGATGACTTAAGTCTACACTGATGTCCTGCTGCCACCCCCCCGGCCCTCTTTCTGCTTCAAAAGTGATCTGATCAACACCATCTATCTCTCCAATATTGTTTCGCCACAATTGAATAAATTCCCGGGCTGTCATGTCTCTTTGGTCTGGTGGTTTCATCACCACCTCTACATCGATGAAGCTTTTTCCACGCACGTTTGTTTTTACACCCTCTGCTACCTTATACAGATCATGCTCTTCAAACATCGCCATCGTTGATGTGGTGATCTGACCTGCTATTGCGGCAGCCTGATCGGTGGTGGTGCCAACGGGTAGTCGCACACCAGCTTCTATTTCATCAGCGGCATCTTCCGGCATTAATACCATACCCATATGCCCACTATATCCGTATCCTCCAATGATGAAAAGGAGCGCCAACGCTCCAGTTAAGGTTACATATCTATTTGATAAACAAGTAGATAGGAAAGGGCGGTAAAGTTTATCTATAAATGCATTAAATACTTTTGCTACTTTGTCCTGTACCCATTCCAGCTTCTTCACGATGTTCAGTGGGTTCTTCTTCGGTTTATGAGCCACATGTGAGGGTAGGATGAATAGTGCCTCAAAAAGCGAAACAGCCAATACAACAATTACTACTGCCGGCAAGGGCCACCAATACTTTCCGGTGGT
The DNA here is from genome assembly GCF_965247405.1 of Ekhidna sp. Classification (GTDB taxonomy): domain Bacteria; phylum Bacteroidota; class Bacteroidia; order Cytophagales; family Cyclobacteriaceae; genus Ekhidna. Next base: position 3,997,111 of record NZ_OZ252014.1, on the reverse strand, counting down.
GCCGGGCATAAACAGCAATGGCATAAAAGCAACGATGGTAGTAAGAATACTAAAGATTACCGGACGGGAAACATCCTTAGTTCCGGCTATTGCGGCCTCCATAAATGAATACCCTTTCTGACGATACTCGTAGATATTCTCTCCTACCACAATGGCATCATCTACCACAATACCCAATACAACCAGAAATCCGAACATGGAAATCATGTTGACGCTGACGTCAATCACAGGTAAGAAAATAATACCTCCAACAAACGAAATGGTCATTCCCATCATGACCCAGAATGCCAGGCGATACTCTAGAAAAAGTGTGAGAATAAACAGCACGATGACAATGGCCATCAATCCATTTTCGGTGAGTAAAGAAAGACGTTCACGGTAGTCATCTGCCCGATTGCCACTGATTCTAACGTTTATACCCGGAGGTAAAAGAGGCTCATAATCAGCAAGTATTCCTTTTACAATAGACTCTATTTCAAGCGGAGACTGATCGCCAATTCTAAAAATCTCGAGTTCAACGGAGTTCTGTTGATTAAACTGGCCGTGAAAGCCTTCCTCCTCAAAACCATCAGTAATGGTTGCAATTTCTCCCAACTTTACGGTAGCTCCAGATTGGGAAGAGACAATATCAATATTCGCAAATTGCTTCGCCCATATTTTTCGCTCCTGCATTCTCAAGTTGATTTCCCCTGCCTGTGTTTCAATGGCACCTGCAGGCACATCCAGGCTAGACTGACGAATGATATCAGCAACCTGACCGAGCGTGATATTGTACTCCAGGAGTTTGTCTCCGGGAATCTCCACATGAGTCACAAATTCCGGAACATTGCCAATCTCCACCTGGGTAATTCCATCATTACTCAAAAGGATATTTCTCAATTGCTCTGCAATTGTTCGAAGGGTCCAGATGTCTACATCCCCAAACAAGCCAATCTCCATCACATCCCGCTGAATCGCCTGAAGACTAACCCTGGGTTGTTCAATATCATCAGGGAAGGTTTGAATGCGATTGACGGCCTGATCAATATCCTGAAATGCCTTCATACGGTTGGTACCTACCACAAGCTCTACGGAAATTTGGCCTGATCCTTCCCTGGCAGTAGATGTAACTTCCTTGATGCCCTGTACGCCTCGAATGGCTTCTTCTACAGGAAGAATAATTCCTTCTTCAACCTCGTTGGGTGACGCTCCCGGATAGGTGACATCTACTTCAACGATATCCAACTGAAACAGAGGTAGAACTTCCTTTTGGATGGTGAACATGGTCCAAACCCCACCTGCCAGCAGGAGCACCATCAATAGATTTGCAATGACAGAGTTCCTCGCAAAAAAACCAATGATTCCATCCCTTTTTTCTCCTTCTTCAGCTGCCATAATTAGTTCTTTGAGATTTCTTCCGTACGAACCTCCGCACCTTCTACTACTGTTGAAAGGTTGGTTGTTATAACCTGACTGTCTCCATCCAGTCCATCGCTAACATATGCAAACACGTCATCCTGAAAGAGAACAGAGACTTTCTTAATGCTCAATAATCCATTTTCCATCACCCATACACTATTATCCTTCCTTAGGTGGTCCCTGTCCAGCCTCACAACATCCACCAGCTCCTTGGCAGGAATTTCTACTTCCACAAATGTTCCGATCATCAGAGCCGGCTGCTTCTCTGTAGCCTGCATCGGTTTAGAAACAGCTACAAGTACCTGTGCGAATCGAGTTTGATTTGTAAGTGTACCTATGAGCTTATACAGCCTTCCCTTCCTATATTGACCTTCAGACCAGGAGTTATTTCTGATAATCACATCTTCATCCATTGATTGTTCGTCAAAGTTCATCCAGCTCACTTTGAATTGTGGTACGTTAACATTCACCCAATATTCATTGACACCCACAAGTCTGGCTATTTCATTTCCCGGTGACACCTGCGATCCGACATTCACTGACCTGCTTAAAATATGAGCATCAAAAGGAGCTTTCATTTCGGTACGTTCCAGGTCTAATTGAGTTTGCTTTAACTGTGCCCTTGCTCGCTGCAGATTAGCTTTCGCAATATTCAATTGAGGCGCACGAAGCAACAGGTCTTTGTTAACATTATTATCAATGTCCATCTGAGCCATCCGATAATCGTTTTCTGCCGCCTCCTGCTGTCCAAGTTCAAGATCATAGTTTGATTGAGCAATTTGAAGGTTGCTTTCTGCCAAGGATACATTGTTTGTGTAATCCGACGGGTCAATTTTAACAAGTGTTTGTCCTTTAGCAACCGTTGCACCTGGAACAAAATTGGGATGGATGTAAATCACCTCTCCTGTAATTCTTGGACTGAGCATGATATCTTTTGATGGCTGGACGGTACCTGTGGCACTAATCATCGGGCGAAAATTTCCTTTCTGAACCGAAGTAACCTCCACCAGCATAGCGGTTTTTTTTGTAGCGCTTTCTCGTTCGGCCTCAGGTTCTGTGGAGAAGGTCCAATAGATCAAACCGACACTGACAATGATGATCAGCAAGATTGTTAATAGCGTTTTGTTTCTATTCATTTCGTGAAAGATAGAAATTCAATCTAAAGACTTTTTGAAGTTAGTTGTTGTTTTACCAACAATGAAATGGCCTGTATGTTTTTATAAAAAAAGCCCCTCCATGATGTGAAGGGGCTTTGAAAAAGACTTATCAGTGCTTTTATAAATCAAGAATCTTATAAACCAGGATTGGAATTTTGGACTCGTTTACGACATCTTCAGCAATGGATCCTCCAATGATATGGGCAATTCCTTTCTTACCATGCGTACCCAGCACAATCATTCCTGCTTTTACTTCTTCTGCAAACTTTACAGCTCCCTCATCCGCAAAATCCGCCTCAATGGTATTCACGGTATAATCTTTTAGCGAATTTCTTTCGGCAAAATGCTCCAACTGCTTCTGTGCTTGTGACTCCTCTAACCAGTTATACGGTGTTTTAACCTTCACCACATGCATATTCAATCCTAATAAATCCTGCATGTCTTTGGCATGATCTGTGATTAAGTCTTGCTCCTGACTTAGGTCAGAAACATAAGCCATGCTTTTCATATCTTTTAAGTGAGTCTCGCCTTTAATGATAAATACCGGGCATTCGGCATGACGAATCATGCGCTCTGCATTCGAGCCGATAAAAACTTCCCTCAATCCAGATGAGCCCTTAGATCCCATGATGATCCAGTTTGCTTTCTCTTCAGCAATGAGTTTGCTTATGTTCGTAAAAGCATTCCCATACTTCATGTGCACAGAAACTTCCTGACCGGCATCAGCCACCCGTCTGGACCATTCATCCAGCTTATTATGTGTGGCTTTGATGAACTCACCGGTGTAAAAAGACTCCATTCCAGAAGTATTTACCTCACCGGTGAAACTCAAATGACCTACAGGCATTTCAATTACGTGAACAAGCACAATCTCTCCTTTGACCTTTTCATTAAACTCAATGGCGAAATTGAGTGCATGAGAAGCCATCTCAGAGAAATCAACTGGAACAATTATCTTTTTCATAGGATGTATGTTTTGTTTTTTAAGATGTTAATACCTCGATTTTCCTATACTCCGGAATTCCGTGAGCATTCTTTACACTGTTTAAGCTAATGGATTTTTCTTTCTTATCCATCTTGAATGACCATACCGGCACTTTAATATGATTAACGGTATCCTCAGTTAAGCTACCGGATAGCCAGTGAGAAAGTCCCCTTCTGGCATGCGTTTGCATTGCAATCATGTCAGCATTGGTGTCATCAGCGTGCCATAAGATTCCATCGGATGGAAACACATTCCTTACGATGGTAACCTCGAAGTTAGAAATACCGTGTTGCTTAATCAATTCGCTAAGTTCTTTGCTCACACTCTCTTCGTTTTCAATGTTATGAGGGGTCTTAACCCATAAAAACTCAAGCTTAGCCTCAAATTGTTTTTGCAGTCCAGCTACCTGATTAAAAAAGGATTCTTTTAACTCACGGATGTCTATCGGAATAAGTATTCGTTTAATAGTGTTTGCATTACTTCTTCGAGGCACAGAAATCACAGGACATGGCGCATGACGCACCACCTTTTCTGTATTGGATCCAATCAATGCTTCCTCAAGCCCGGAAGCACCGTGCGTTCCTACCACTATAAGATCATACCCCTCCTCTTTTACCAATTCTTTAATAGAATTGATCAATGAGGACTCATGAATCAATGATTTGATTTTCAATCGTGTTTCAAATTTGCCAATGAAATCTTTCATTTTGGCATCCATTGCCTCTTTCACCTCATCCATCATGGATTTCGCTGTAGCAAATGAGGTAAACTGATAGTCAGTAAAATAGTCGAAGTGAACACTGTTTAAAAGTGTTAATTGCGCATCATTCTTTTCCGCAACCTGAATGGCAAACTGCACGGCAGATTTGCAAACGTCGGAAAAATCTACGGGTACTAATATCTTTTTCATCGGTCGTCGTATTACTTTTAATTTACTTCAAAGGTAAATATCCAGCTGAGTGCTTAGTATGATATTTAAAAGGACAGCCTCTGATTTTCATCACCTACTGACGAAGATCAGCTTCAGCACTAAAAATCATCACATTTTTAATCTGGTATCACAATTAAATTGTGAATCAAAATAGATAGTCATGGAAAAAATTAAAACAGTAAAACAGTTAGTACAAGCTCTTGACAATTGCCAAGAGTGTGGTAATCATGTGCTCGACGTAATGAATAATGTAGCGATTCCACGAGCCGAGTTTGAACGTTACTATTCGTGGAGTGATGAAAAATACGCCAGAAATGTGCTGGCAAGGAATGATGATTTTGAGGTGCTTTTGATCTGCTGGGAAAAAGGTCAGTCCTCTCCTATCCATGATTTCAATGCACAGGAAGCGTGGATACATCCCATTGAAGGCATGCTTAGAGAAGAGCGATTTAAGATCAATGTTGATGATGATCGATTGGAAAAGGTAAGCAATGTACTGTTGGGCACAGATGAGTTTTCTTATATGAGTCAAATCGGCATACATCGTTACTCCAATGCCAACAAGGCAAGATCAGTAAGCTTAAATATTTATCGCAAGCCTGTCACTGAATGGCATGTATATGATGTGGAAAGCTCTGATAGCACCATGGTAGAAACATGGGAAAACAAGCATTATGATTTGCTTGGGCAGGAAGCCTAATGCCTCTTTTTACGCTGAATGATTGGGATTATTCCGATGCATAGCTAACCTTGGCTTGATGAAAAGCTATGTTCGGATTTCACTGGTATTTCTGACCCTGGCGGCATCAATGGGATTGCTGCTAAGGCTAATGCAATCCGGAATTCCTTTGATGAATTATAAATACCTGCTTCATACCCACTCGCATATAGCTTTGATTGGTTGGGTGTACAATGGAGCTTTCATCATCATTTCTAACCTGCTGGGCGTTGAGCACAATAAAGGGTTTATGCGACTTTTCTGGATCACTCAGCTCAGCATTATCGGCATGCTTTTTTCCTTTCCTTTCCAGGGATATGGGGCTGTTTCTATCGCTTTTAGTACGCTATATGTGTTTTGCTCGTACTATTTGGTTGTTTTGATATTCAGGCATACCAGTGATAAGCCTAAATCTACCAAATCACGCTTTTTAAGGTGGGGAGGTATCTACCTCATTGCCTCAAGCATCGGTCCGTATGCACTTGGTTACTTCATGGCGAATGATATGGGCGACTCGATCTGGTACAACCTTTCTATTTATTGGTTTTTGCATTTTTTATACAATGGATTCTTCTTATTTGTTGTTTTTGCTTACCTGGTTAGAGACAATTTCCCAAACAGAAAACGCATTTTTATCCTGATGAATGCCTCACTAATTCCACTTTTTGCACTCTCTGTGCTTTGGGTAGATCCTCCGGCATTGATGTACTTCTTAAGTGGAATTGGCGCACTGTTACAACTGATCGTCTTTGCCTATTTGATAAAAGGCATGGATTATAAGATCACTCATTCCTTCCCATCTATGTTACTCAGGCTAGCGCTAATTGCTTATGGTTTAAAACTAGTATTTCAACTGGCTGGTAGCACTCCCCAAATGCAGGAGTTCATAAACAACACAGTCCCCTATTCGGTCATCGGATTCATCCACCTGGTGATGCTGGGGTTCTTCACGCTATTTCTACTCTCCTACTTTTTCCGTAATGAATGGATAAGATTGACCAGACTTTTAAAATTTGGTACCTGGCTGTTAATCATTGGAATTGTATTGTCGGAAGGGCTTCTTTTCGGAAAGGCCGTGCTTACTCAATTATCCATTTTATGGCTTACCGACTTCTTTCCTACCCTCACGGCTGTTTCTTCACTAATGCCTATTGGAATTCTTCTTTTAACGATCAGCGCCTTTGGTAGCCAAGTGGTTTCTGACCAATTGAACTAACAGATACATCGCATAGAGGATAATGGTCAGAAAATTCAGAATCCCACCAATGTTTCGAGCGGTTTGTATTTGGAGGTAATCCCCAATGATAAGCCTGACAATCAGCCCCAGTGAGAGAAACAGCACGCAAAAGACAGGATACGTTTTCAATTGATTAAGACCTAGTTTCTGTAACAGTGCATCCGGTGCATTGATGAAGATCATAGAGAAAAAGAAGCCTAAAAAGAATGCATGAAGCACCAGGTCATAGCTATACAAGATATAATCTGAAAATAGCGAACTGGCTCCTGTCAGCAGCAACCATAAATATGCTGCCACTAATCCCAGAAGGTGCTTACTGCTATTTTTTATCTCCAGATAACCTAATCGCATGCTTAATGCCATGATACCGATCCCATAAATGGTTTGACCATACCCATGAAAACCCAGCCAGAAGGAAAAGAAAATAGCCAATGAAAGAATCAGGCTGATCACATCCTTTTTTCCCATTTTACTGAGTCGGGTGCCTACAATCAACATGAGGATAAATACGATCCAAAAAGGGACTGCTTCCGGATAAAAGCCGTTTTGATAGAACTTGAGATTGCCAATAAACCATGACAAAAGCCCGATCAGCTGGTACAACCCATTTTGTAACTCCTTCTCGGCCAGCTGAAGTGCTTCTTTGAGAAACAAGATCCCAATATTGCCAGCTACCAATAGCAGGCCGAATTCAAAACCAAACAGATAGGATATTAGCCCTGCAATAAGTAAGATCAGGCCAATAAGTATCCATGGGTCTTTTGGCTTACTTAGCAAGCGCTCAACAGTAATTACACCCCCGGCAAATCCATTGAGCATTAAAACACCGTGGTGAAAGGAAAGTGGAAAGTTGATCAGCCCAAACCGACTTAGGCCTGTGAATAACCCAAGAACAAGAAAAATAGGTACTGCTATCGCAACCAGTTTCAGTTTGCTCATTAGCCGAAGAATAGTTACTTAGCTTCTTTGATCATGATCAACATCATTTTGAAGGGCTTGACAGCCTCCAATGCATGAGGAACGTTGGCCGGCATGACAATCATCTGACCTTCCTTCAACTCAAAAACTTCACCGTCGATGGTGATTTTAGATTGACCTTCTACAACAACCGCCATCGCATCAAAGGGAGCCGTATGTTCGCTAAGTCCCTGACCTTTGTCGAATGCAAAAAGGGTCGTATTGCCACTTTTGTTTTTTGTCAACGTCTTGCTCACAACAGCCCCTTCGGCATATTGGATCGATTCTTTTAAAGTGAAGATTGTCGAATGATTAATAGTATCCATGATTAATTTATTTTATGGTAATCAGTCCAAGTATAGTGGCGATATATGCAGACATATATTTCTTTATTGCTCTTACTTTTTTCCTTGACGAAAAAAGTATCGCAGCGGCGAACCGCCAAAAAAAGTCAAGAAAGTTTGAAAGCTATCAACCCTTATGCCTTCACTGGCCCGCCATACTTTCATTCCCACCCTCCTTTAGGGAGAGTAAACACTCACGTTATTTAATTCTAAAAATCCTTTTTCAATGATTTCCTTAGCATGAGCGTCACGGGAATTAATACCCATAGTAAGAGCACCCCAATCGAGATGAATAACCCTGAGTTCGTGCCAAAGAATTTTTGAAACAGTGCACCTGTATAACCCAGCAACGCTGAAATCTCCAGCTTAAGCAAAATCATAATTCGACTCAAATCAATGGGGTTGAAAAGGGATACTCCCAAGGCAAACTTGTCTAACGGATAATCTCCGAACACTACCAAAGAGATCATAAACAGTCCATCGTAGATCACCGCAAAAAAGAGCCACATGAGGATGGCATAACCAAAGCCCTTGATCTTGTTGGCGTTGGCCAAGCCAATGTTAAGCGACAGTGCTACGAAAATAAACGTGAGGAATGTACCGGAAGCAAGCAGTGTGATGAAATTGCCTACCGCATCAGACTGAGTAATTCCATAAAGCAGAAACGGTATACCCAAACCAAGCACCAAACTCATTGACAATGAAAGGGATAAACCTAAATACTGTCCCAGAAAGATGGTAGAACGTTTGACCGGTTGGGAAAGCAACAACTCTGTAAACTCTCTGGAGTTGTAGAAATACATAATGCCGAAAATGGTACCAATCATAGGTGTGAGCACCACGATGATATTCATCAGTGTGATGGTCGCCTTCGATAGATCCGAATTTAGGAACAGCAGCACGAATCCCAGAAGCATGTAGAAAGCCAGATATACGTAGCTCCATCTGCTGCGCATCAAGTCGTAAAAGCTGTATTTTAATATTTTAATTGCTGACATTAAATTCAAATTAAAAATGTAAACTCCTTCATCTATCTATTGCGTTTTTTCGCACTATCTGAGAATTCTTTTATTTCCATTCATTCTGCATTTCATTTCTTTCTACCCTTCACTTTTTTTCTTGACAAAAAAAGTGACAAAAAAGTCAAGAAGATTTTAAAGCCTTTGCGCACTTGGCCATCACCACCGCTCCAAATCTTCTTTCCCACCCTCCTGGTCGTATTGTTACTGTATATTTCTTTCTGAGCCTATTCATATTTAATTGTGAGTGCCATTAGGCACTAACATCGCTGCGATTGCATGTTCTAAATCTTTTTCATTCGTCTGTTTCTGCATCTCTTCCAATGTGCCCTGAAAATGGATCTTGCCATCCAAAAGGAAGATGATTTCTTCAGCCACCTCTTCCACAAGGCTCATTATGTGCGTGGTGATAAGAATGGTCTTCCCCTTCGCTCGCTCTTCATCAATCAGCTTCTTTAACTCTAGGAGCGCCACCGGATCTAACCCTGCTGTTGGTTCATCCATGATACAGATATTGGAATCAAACATGAACGCCAACACAATATTCACTTTCTGTCTGGTACCTCCGGAAAGATCAGATAGCTTCTTATCCAGAAATTTTTCCAAACCAAATCGGTCGATTAGTTCCTGTTCCCTACCCTTCCTATTTCGGATATCCAGGATCATTTTGATCAGCTCATTGACTGTAAGATTTTCCGGGAAACGAGCAATCTGCGGCAGGTAAGCAATGTCTTTTCGATATTCCCAGCTTCTCTTAATGGCCTTTCCATTGACCTGAAGGTCGCCACTATTGGGAATCACCATACCTAAAATGCTTTTGAGCATAGTCGTTTTACCGGATCCATTGTGTCCCAGGACAGCAAAAACACCCGGTCGGTCTATTGAAAAGCTGACACCTTTCAATACCTCTAATTTTCCAAAGCTCTTATGTAAGTCAGTTACTTGAATCATTTGAATGCGTTCATTGCCGGTGTTTGATCCACCAGGTTGTCAGGAGTAAATACAGGCGAAACCTTTTCGGAAAAGTTCATAATATCCACAAACAGGCTTCTAAGTAAAATGATTGTTTCAGGGGTGTTATTCACAATATATGAAAACAACTTCACCGGACGATACGGCACATCTCCCACGCCATCTTTGTCCAGATCATAACCGGTATAATCTCCCCAATAATTACCGTCAAAGGTGTTATCATTCATTTTGGAATTATAGGACACATCAAAGGAGTTTCCTGTGAAATCATTTCCAGTAATCCGATTGGCATAGCAACCTCCGGATACCTTAATGGCCCACCCATTTCTATTAAATACATTACCTACATAATTAATGCGACTGGTGCCATCTATAAAAACAGCTGTAGTGTTTTCGGTGAATTCATTATCCAATACTTCAGCATCATAAATTTCTTTCAATAGTAGTCCATAACTTGCTGGCCCCCAGTTGTTAATAAAGACATTACTCTTCATCGTGATAAACTTAGAAAACATGACTGCTACCCCCGCCCCATTGTGTTCAAATCGATTGCTGATATAGTCATCATTATTGGAAAACATAAAATGCAATCCGTATCGGACATTGTCATGCGCGTAGTTTCCTTCAATAGTGCTCTCATCCACAAACTCCAGGTAGATGCCATCCCTCATTCTATAAACTTCATTGTCATAGATCTGAAGGCTGGAGCAATGCCAGGCATGAATGCCATTTCCCGCCTGGTCCTCTTTTACATTCTCTCCATACACCAGGTTATTTCTGATGATACCTTGACTCGATTTCTCTATTAGCAGTCCAAAAAAAGGATCGACTATTGTGTTATTTTCAATAAGAAAATGATCGGCTCGAGAGGCATAGATTGCAGCATAGTCCTTTGTATAGCTTTTACCTGCATTGATGATTTTCAGTCCAGAGATGGTGATGCTGTCAGCGAGCAACTTTAACACATAGCTTTTATTCTGTCCGTTCAGAATCGCTCCATTCTCTCCCAATAAGGTGATGGGTTTTGTCAATTCCAGATCAACGACTGAATAAACACCACTTTTGATAATAAGGGTATCATGTGGTTCAGCCAGATTTACTGCTTGCTGCAGACTCTTTATTTCACATCGTGCGCAAACCGCAGTTTGCGCGCTGATCTGGTAAAGCATCAAAGAAAAAAAGGCAATAAGCAGTAGTCTCATGTCAGATAGAATATCTAAGACCTATGGTAAAAGATTCTTTTTCATTCATTTGGATTCCTTCTACCTTCTGAAAGACAGGCAGTCCATAGGATACCCCGGCTTTAAAGTCTCTTAGCACCGGATTTTCACCAAAGGAAAAGTTAAGGGCTACATTAGAGTAAACCTTAGTGAAACCAGTATTTTTTGTGTCAGCGGTTGTCACCATCATTGGATTTAGCATTTCATCTCGCCCACTCATTTCCATTTGTTTTTTAGCACTTACTTGTCCTGCCACGCTCATCCAGTTGGTGAGATTATAGCCAACCCAGGTATTCAACACATACTCATTTCCCCATCTATAACCTTCCGAGCTTTCACCTGTACGAATGGTTGCGAGTGGTTGGGCACCCCAACTGATATTCTCACCAGAACCTTTGTAAGTACCGCCGAAAGTCATATCAACCGTTCCGCTCCCAAGCTGCATAGGGTAAGGCAATCGCATGCCCTCTCCCATGGGGGTATCTCCCTGGTTCCTAATGCTTCCGGTTGGGATGCTCACTCCTGCATTCAGGTGTAATGAATGTGCTGATTCACTAAATAGACCGTATAAAGCACTGATCTTTAAATCACCAAGACCGGCACTCTCTGTGCTGAAGTTCATACCCATCATGCTACTAAGATCCATTTGGTTGCGCTGAAAGTTTTGCATTAACATCAATGTCAGCCGATCAGAGGGGGCATACATGATTCCAACCATCAGCATATCCATGCGCATCGCTTGTGGCGCCACCATGTAGTTTTGAAAAACAGCCATGTCATTCACCTCTTCAGTGCCGGAGAGGTTTCCCTCCATTTCCATGGTCATATATCTTGCCGAAACCATGAAGCCTCCTTTGTGGTGCAGGTGATCTCCCATGATTCCGATCGGCGCATATGCATCAGGACGGCTGTGATGATGTGTCGGGTGATCCAAAAGACCAAACCTGGAATCTTTAAACTTCGCCTTTAGCTCATCCCAGTTATAAAGCTCGCCCCCTTTATTCTTTTGTACTTTTTCAGCTACTTCTTTCGATCCATACGCCGAAAGGTAAGCACCCATTGGACTGGCGATGTTCTTGCTCTTCAAATAGATCGCAGTTTTAGCATCAATGAGTGATCCGTTCTTTTCATAATCCGCCACCATGAGTTTGGTGAAGCTACTTTCATCTTCCACCTTTAGGTAGTTAACCAGGCACTCAATGGCGTCAAATTTTTGTGTATCACCATCCTGATCTATGGCCACTGCAACAAACTGCTGATCCTTGATGAACATGTTGCAATGTGAGCAAGCATCAGTTCCGATTTTGATCAAATCCTGAGCAAGAGTTGCCTCTGTCATCACCAAAATAGTGACGATAAATAATATCTTTTTCATGTCTTTTTTTTAGTTATTAGAATTCACAATTCTCTTAGAAGAATGTTAAAAACTTGTCATATTGAATGCAATGAAATATCTTCTACTCAGCCTTGAGGAATCACAATGTGACTACTTCATTTAATTATTAAATATTTCTCCTACCGTCGAAAAGACAAGTTTTTTATGAATTTTAAATCGAATTATAGTTTCAATCTATTTCAAATTCCGCCTTTAAAGCCTTCCAATCCAGGCCGGTCCCGGATACATCCTGCACAGTCTCGTTTCGCTTATCCTCATTTTCAAATGCCGTAAGGAACTCACCCATAGGACTGGGTATGTCCTGTGAAATCAAATATGCGGCTGTTGAAGCATCAGTTAATACACCGGGATTGGCATAATCTGCGACGAGATAGTGTCGAATTTCCGGATGCTCCCACTCCTTCATATCATTGAGCATGCATTCAATCGCATCGTATTTAAAGGCTTTGCCTGTTTTGATGACTATCTGAGCTGAATGTTGCTTATCTACAATGGTCATTCTGCAAAAGTCACATGCATCTGCGCCATAATTTATGGGCTTTGGCCCGCTACTGCATGAGGAAGCAAACAACATCACGCCAACCATTACAAGAATAATTACTGGATTCTTCATTGCTCCATTTATTTAGTTGCTAACTGTGATTTTCTACCCATATAATACGCCACCAATGTAAGTAGCATACCAAATCCTAGCAATATCCCTCCTGTCCGTGGATACGAATAGGCATCAAAGTTTAAGAGCTTTTTATGCCCAAGTAGTGGAGGATTGTATTTCATAGGCGTTCCATCGGGGTTAACCAGCTTTAGTATGGCATTGGGATCCAAATCTGTCCCATAATCTACCAGCCATAAATTGAAATCATAAATCCCTAATCCTCCCAAAATACCCATCAAAACAAACCATAGGAGAAACAGAACCGGTGGTATTTTTTTCATGAAGCCCAAGATGCCAAAAACGATACCCAGACCAGCCATTATTCCTACCACTTTCGGAAACGCAGAAAACTCCCACATTTCATCAGGTTTTGGAAGGACCTTCATTCCTATGTAGTGATTAAGCCCATCTATGTTTTGAATATCAAATTCGTTCTCTCCTCTTAAACCATCTACATGGATATCAATACCGAGAGGTTCAGGGTATTGAGGTGCGCCAAGGCGTATATTCCACATGGGGAATACAAATAAACCTAAGAGCATAGCGCTTCCAATGATCATTAAGATACCAGCCCGTTTCATTAGCTTATTATTTTTTGAGAAAATTTGAAAAAACTGTAAGGCTGATAATTAAATCAGCCCTACAGATTGCTTTTTAGATGTCATCTCCATCCAGGGTGTAACTCAACTCAATGTTTGAGTTTGCAGGTGATACACGGATGTATCCTTGCATCTCCTGGTGAAGTGCGGAGCAGAAGTCAGTACAATAGAAAGGCCATACACCCACTCGCTTAGGCTCCCATAGTGATGTTTTGGTCTGACCCGGCATCACGAGGATTTCGGAGGTGCCTTGCCCGATCATAGAGAAGCCATGCGGTACATCAAAGTCCTGCTCGTGGTTGGTGATATGGAAATATACCCTGTCACCCACTTTGATGCCTTCAATGTTATCCGGCGTGAAGTGGCTTCTGATCGTAGACATATAGATGTGCACGTCTTTTCCATCTCTTTCTACCCTGGCCTCAGCTGGAGTTTTAATGGCATAAGGGTGATTGTTTTCATCTATTCGATAGATTTTTTTCGAATTATTCACCAATAGATCCGCATCACATCCCGCAGCATAGTGAGGCTCTCCGTGAGTTGGGAAATCGTAAAGAAGCTCCATTTTCTCTCCGGAGATATCATAAATCTGTGCAGAGTGCTCCATTTCAGGTCCGGTAGGCAGGTAACGATCCTTTGTGATCTTGTTCATTGCCACCAAATACTTACCATGTGGTTTTCTTGAGTTACCACCTGGAATCATCAGGTGACCAACAGAGTAGTAGGTAGGTTTTCTATCGACTACCTCCCATGTTCCAAGTTTCCACTTCACTACTTCAGATGAGATAAAGAAAGTGGTGTATGCGTTTCCTCTACCATCAAACTCAGTGTGCAATGGGCCTAAGCCACCACTCTGTACGCTACCGGCCAATACATCGTCATAGTTCAATATAGGAATACCGTATGCTTCACCATCAAATTTTTCCCCATCAATAGCTGCTAACATTTTATCAAATGAATGAACAGTGATGTTTGCTGAAAGCTTACCAGATCCAATAATATACTGTCCACTCGGATCAACGTCACAGCCATGAGGTGATTTTGGTGTTGGTAGGAAGTACACTGCACCAGGTATATCGGTAGGGTTAACAGTTAGCACCTCTTTCTTCATCGTTGAAGTAGCCGTATGTGTGGATTCATCATACACATTATGCGCATACTTCGCAGGCATTTTTGTACCTCCACCATTATTCACATATTCCTCAATCTTTTTCCAATTGATTGCAGCAATGAAGTCCTTATCATTCTGAGATGCATTTACTTCAAGAAGTGAGTTTGCTTCCTCCGTATTGTAAGTAGAGAAGAAAAACCAACCATGAGATTTACCTCTACCAGGGTGCGATAGATCATAGTTGAAGCCAGGCATCAGTATCTGGAATTTAATATTCATGTGACCATGTTCAGGATCCACCGCAATAAATGTCAACGCACCTTTGAAATTGGCTTTATATTCACTGATTGGCATGTCCTTTTGCGGTACAGGAACAGAAAAACGTGTTCCAGCTACTACGTACTCAGTATTCTCCGTAATAAATGAAGAACTGTGATTACCGGCACTGTTAGGTACCTCAATAATCTCCTCTGTTTCAAATGTTGTCAAACTGATTCTTGCGATACGTGGTGTGTTATTACCATTCGCAAAAATCCATCTACCATCCAGTTCACCATTGGTTTGTGAGATATCCGGGTGATGCAAATCATCCCAGGGAATGAAACCAAACGAAGTATTTAACATCGGCTTGGTTTCTTCCGAGTACCCGTAACCCGAAGTTGGGAACTGAGAAAAAACAGGAATTTCTTTAAACATTCTTCCTGAAGGAAGACCGTACACAGTCAAGTTGCCGCTATAGCCCCCGGAGAGAAAGCCGTATTGCTCGTCTCTTTCACCAGGTGCTACATAAACTTTTTCTGCAATATTGCTCTGAAGAGCGCCATTACCTCCGTTATTTCCTGCCTGACCACAAGAAATCAAGAAGGCAACAGCACTAATCATTAAAGTACTTATTAGATTTTTCGTTTTCATTATGTTGGTTTTTTTAAGGTAAAATCACTTTTTCTATCACATGGATGATTCCATTTGAAGCAGGTACCGTTCCGACTATTTTGGCTCCTGCAACACTCACTTCATCTCCATCCACAGTCACTTCCAGGTAATCACCGGTGGCCATATAAATTTTTCTACCCTTCTCAGCTTCTCGTTTAAGAGCATCTATGTCGAATGACCCAGGAGCTGCATGTCGCGTGATAATCGTTGCGAGATCTCCTTTGTTTTCTGGCTTTAAAAGGTTGTCTAAGGTGCCTTCCGGTAATGCATCGAATGCATCGTTGACAGGTGCAAACACAGTAAGCGGCCCGGCATTAACAAGCACATGCTCAATTTGAGCTGCCTGAACTGCCGCGACTAATGTGCTGTGTGGCTCTGAAGATATCGCCACCTGTAGAATGTTTGGATCTGATACGTCATCCACAACGGAAGCCTGTCCCATTGGATGGCTATCAGTTCCAGCAGAAGTCTCTGAAGAAGAGTCACCTTCTTTCTGAGGATTACATGACCATATCAGTGCAGAAAGCACCAACAGGATCAAAGGTTTTAGCATTTCATCTTTCATAATATTATAGGTTTGGTTATAGGGTTCTGAAGTACTCCAGAATATCTCGAGCCTGTTCTTCAGTCATGTTTTGATTAGCCATGGCAGCTCCATTAAACTCAACCAAAAGGTCTTTGGCACATCTGTCTTGCTCCACCATCAACTGAGGATCCAGAATCATATTCATGATCCATTCCGGACTTCTTCGTTCCATGATTCCTTTAGGTGAAGGACCAATAAAGCGCTTATCAACCTTATGGCACGCGCTACAGTTGGTTTCGAAAATTGCTTTTCCTCTGGCCACCATTTCCTGATCAATGGTCTCTGGAAGAGGCAAATCCTTAATCTGTCCTACTCCTTTATTATCCAGTGTAATACGTTCACTGGCAGGGACATTGCTCTCTGCTTCAGCAGGCTCCATCTTAGATTGCTCCTTGATCTGATCAATTTTGCTTTTTCCGCCTCCACCACCACATGCCGTGATGATAAAAAGAGCGGCTATTAAAGTGATTGATAATACTCTGTTCATGACATTTACTATTTAATGGTTCAAAGCTTTAAAGAATCAGGTGTCTGAAATATGATCTTCTTCAGTCCTGATTATGATTTATATTATTATTTTAAGATTTTAAGATCATTTTATCTTTTATTAAATAAAATTTAGTGTAAGTCCATTCCTTTACTAATCAATTCAGGGTCATTTATTCGAGTTGAAAGTAATGTTTCACTCAATTGATGACGAATTTTTTCAAATTTGAAATGAACAGGACAAGGGTTCTCTCCTGAACATTTTTCAAATCCAAGTACACAGTCCTTCATTAGCTTATTTCCATCCATAGTTACCACAATATCAACTAGCTTAATTTCCTTATAAGAAGCCAATTCAAATCCGCCTGTTGGTCCTTTATAAGAATTTAGCAAATTATTTTTTGCTAGTTGTTGAAGGATTTTAGCCGTAAAGGCTTCAGGAGATTTGATTGCTTCAGATATCTCCTTTACACCTGTTCTTCTTCCCTCTTGCTCATTGCCAGCAATGTAGATCATGATTTTTATGGCATATTCACAGGCTCTTGAAAACATCTCTTGCTTTTGAAGCAAAGATACTAATCAAAATAATAAAGGACTAATTAATCCTCTATTATATTTAGGTATTTACCCCCACTATAAAATCACGATTTATTACCTCTTACTTATCTAACCATATGACGTTAATTTAAACTATGAGATTAGCGATCATTTCTATTTTTCTCTTTGGGTCCTTGCACCTGTATGGATCAGGTTTTGAGCCTTATAAGGTTGAGAAAAAAATTTTGATTCTATCCATCCACCTGGACGCTGAAATGATGAATTTGTCCAGATATAATAATCTAAAAGCATTTTGTAGTGACCCTGGCTACCGACAAACCATTTTTAGTTTGCTGGATCAAATCCATGAATACCATGACATGCTGGAAAAGGAATTAGACGCTACCACCTACAATCATTCTAAAAGAACCATCAGCAGGATATTGACGCATATGGATCATCTGGATAGGAAATTTAATGCCTATGACTTCACAAGCTTTTTCAAAGACCAGTGCTCTATTCAATCGAGGATTGAGGAGTTTTCAGATCACTATAAAGCCGGATTCGCCAGTCACTCCTACGGAAGTAAAGTATATGCGCAAGAAGTAGTGATGTACCGATATCTTAAGCGCTTAACGAAAAGGGTGAAACGAATAAAGAAACATGTAGAACATTTCTATATAAGACGAAAAGTGTGGGAGCATTGACTCTCTCGCGATTGAAAACGCAAGAGGCCTCATTTATTTAAAAATTAAAGAACAAAATGAAATGGAAAGAACGGCAAGAATTAAGAGCACCATGACAATGCTTGAATACTGCAAGTTGTTGCTCAGCAAAATAAGCTTCAACGACGAGCTTTTAAAAAAGGAATATCAAAAAGGGCTTAAATATCTAAATCCCAAAGATCAGGAGGAGCTTAAACAATGGCTTATCTTAAAAGGAAAAGTGGTTGAATAACGTAAAACGATGAAAGAGATGAAATGGAAATACATTCTAAACAAAAAAAGAAACGAGTCAATGGTGTTGTTCTCGATCTTACTAATCATTGTCATGATAGGTTATACGCATAAAAAGAACCTGTCAGACCTGGAAGAAACGGTTACTTCTATTTATGAAGACAGGCTGGTGGCCAATGAGTATATTTTTGAGCTGTCACGAAAAATTGAGAACAAGAAGTGGCTGATAACCAATAATCATAATGCATCTCAAGAAATGACGTTATTAAATTATGAAATAGACATATTGATTGATGCATTTGAAAAAACCGATCTAACTGTTGAAGAAAATAAGCTATGGGAGAAGCTGAAAAGGGAATTAACGCTTGCTGATGAATTTGAAAACCAGATACTTCATAACCAGGCCTCAAAGCAACGTATCCTACTACAAAAGCACCTCGACGATCAATATGAACTTATTCATAGTGATTTAGTAGGGCTTTCACACATTCAGCTGCAGGAAGGAAAAAGCCTGGTAGACAACTCCAAAAAAATATTGGCATCTAATAGCATTAGTGGTCGTTTAGAAATCGCACTAATGATTATTGTGCTTCTTATTTTTCTAATGATTAACCCAACCTACCGAATGAATAGGATCAAAAACTTACATAATTCGTATAATTAATACATGAGTTGGAAACTAAGTTTAGCACAAAGAATTAGGTTGGGTGCTTCGTTGGCAGTAGTATTTCTTTTGATTTTAGCTACAAACCTGATTGACAAAAATCACTTTAGAATTGTTAAAGAAAACCTTACCACTGTTTATGAAGATCGATTGTTAACCAAAACCTATTTATATGAAATATCGAGGTTAGTTCAACAGAAAAAGGAAATCTATAAGCACGATACTGGAAGTGGGATGAATGCTCTGAATCAGCAGATTAATGATTCTATTACCCTTCTAATTAAAAAGTTTGCTTCAACGAAACTAACAGAAAATGAGTCAGTGCATTTTAAGTCCCTTCAAAGGAACTGGGAATCCCTAAAAAAGCTTGAGACCAGAGAAATTCAGACTGAATCAATTAGGCCCGAAGCTCCGTTTTCTCTCAACACAGAAGATCATTTTCAGGCCATATATGAGAATTTGGACACTTTATTCAGAATTCAACTTAAAGAAGGTAGTAGGGTTATTCACAACTCCACACAGACCATTGGAACCAGTAATTTTATTTCCAAATTAGAAATTGCTGCTTTAATAGCTATTGGGGTGCTAATCCAGCTTTTAATCTTCTTAAGGCCGATTAAGAAGTAGTTTTATCCTTAAACTGCCTTACTAAACTGCGGCACTCGATTACTCATACTCATCCTTGCATCCAGCGCAGTACAAATTACACGGATCACTTCCTGACCTTGAGGTAAAACCTTCATTCCGGTTTCATCATAAACAATGAGTCCCTCCTCCTGCAGCTGATCCAGCAATTTGTAGTTAAGTGCTACGCAATGCTCCATGAATTCATACTCATGCCAGGTGGTTTTAAAATCACACATCAGGTTTAATATATGCTTACGGAAAAACAGATCTTGTTTCGTGTGAATATGGCCTTTAATGATTGGCAATTCTCCTTTATCCAATCGTTCGTAATAATCGGGAATGCTTTTCTCATTTTGAGCAAACCCGGACCAGCTATCGCTGATGGAGCTGACTCCTAATCCAACCAACAGCTTGCTTGTAAAGGGTGTATAACCCATGAAGTTCCTGTGTAGCTCACCATTATTTCGCGCTTCCAAGAGTTCATCTTCTGGCAATACATAGTGATCCATTCCGACTTCTTTATATCCGGCCGCTGTAAACGCCTCCTTTCCCAGTTGCATAAACTCCCATTTATTGTCTTCTTCTGGTAGGTATCGTTCATATGATTTCTGCGCCGGTCTGATGGATGGAACATGCGCATAACTATAGTATGCAATTCGCTCTGGTTTTAGCTGGATGATCTGATCCAATGTCTCTTTAACCGATTCAATCGTCTGACCAGGTAATCCATAAACTACGTCATAATTCACTGAGGTGTAACCAATTGCTCGTGCCCTCTCTGTAATCGCTTTTACTTGTTCGAAAGACTGCATACGGTTGATTAGTTTTTGAACATTCAGATCAAAATCCTGAATACCAAAACTGACTCGATCAAAGCCTAGCTCATATAATGTTTCCAAATGCTTCGCAGTTGTATTGGCCGGGTGCCCTTCGAACGACATCTGAAATTCTTTGGATAAGGTTGCCTTTTCTATAATCCCCGTCAACAATCGATTAAGATTCTCAGGTGCAAAAAATGTAGGAGTTCCACCACCCAAATGAATTTCTCTGACTGCTGGTTTTTCAGGGAGTTTTTCCAGATACAACTCCCACTCCTTCAAAACATGATCGATGTACGGACCCTCAACCTGATGATTTTTAGTAATTCGGGTATTGCACGCACAGTACGTACACAGGCTCTCACAAAATGGAAGATGGATGTAAATACTTACCTCTTTGCTACTTTCCCAGAAAGCAGATTGCAGCGTCTTTTCATAGGCTGAAACAGCAAAGCTCTCAGGCTCCCAAAAGGGAACTGTTGGGTAGTTTGTATATCGTGGAACGGGTTTGTTGTACTTTTTCAGGTCTTGCATTTGAATCAGAATTTGACTCAAAGCTATTGGTCAATTCAAGCCCTGAAACTGATGAATGAAATACGAAGATCTGATTTTTATCACGCGCATTTCAGTGTAACGATAAATTTGGTTCCTTCTCCTTTCTTCGATTTCACATCAAGTGATCCTCCGTGTTCATCAATGATCAGTTGAGTGATGAAAAGCCCCAACCCTGTGCCCTCTCCAGGCTCCTTAGTAGTAAAGAAAGGATCTGTCATTTGATCGATCTCTTTCTTATTCATTCCCACTCCTGTATCTTCAATCTTAATCAGGATTGTATTCTCGATATTCTTGGTCGTGATCTTAATCTTCCCGGTTTCCTCAATTGCTTGCTCTGCATTTGCAATAATATTGGTGAAGACCTGGTGTAGTTTTCCTTCATTGCCGATAATAATCTTTCTTTCGGCATTGAACTTGGTTTTAACTTCAATTTCCTTATCACTGAGCCGGCTTCTAAGTAAGGTCAAAGTATTCTGAATAATATCATGAATATCACATGATTCATCCATGGCATCCCCAGCACGACTAAAATGAGAGAGCCCATGTACAATTTGACTTGCCCTTCGCACCCCTTCTTCTATCGCATGAAAATATGGATTCAATTCATCCGCGTGATTTTCCGACGCTAATCTTTCTCGTAGTGCGATCGCTCCATGTTTGATAAAGTTCAAGGGATTGTTAATCTCATGTCCGATTCCAGCCGACAGGATTCCCAATGAAGCCATTTTTTCAGCCCGTATCAGTTGCTGTTGGGTCGATTGCAGTTTCTCATACCCTTTTTTTAACTCTCTGTTTTTGGCTTTTAGTTCTTTCGTTCTATCCTGAACCTTATTTTCCAGCTCGGTATTGAGCTCCTCTAACTGCTTTTGATAGTTTCTAATTTCAGTAATGTCCTCTGCAAAGAAGGTTACCCCTACTAACTGATCACCATTAAATACCGGATTATACGTAGACTTAAATATCAGATCACCCTTAGTCCCAGGATAAACGATTTCAACATGAAATTTATCCCCTTTGAGTGCTCGCTTGAATAATTTATCAAAATCGTCAGCGTATTCTTTGTGTTTCAGTTCCTTAAGTATATCAATGCCTTTTTGCAAATCCATGCCATCTGTCATCTTGGCTGAAAGTTTAAAGGCACGATTGAATTCAACCAATTTTCTACCCGTATCAAACAGTCCAATCAAATCAGATGTGCTTTCGATAATGGATTTAAGGTTGGCCTTTTCTTTCTTAAGATTCTCAATCGATTTTTCCAGGTTGCCTTTTAGATATGTATATAAAAAGAGAAAGATTGTAAGAAGACCCACGTATGCACTGCCAATAAATTTGATTCGATTGAAAACCTCCGCTGCTATGAATGATTTTGGCATACTAACCACCAATTGGTGATTGACAGAAATGATATCCGTAGCTATAGCTATACAAGATTGATTATTAAAAGGATTGATACTGCTAAATAATGTCAATTGCTCATTAACTTTTTCCCCTTTGTTCAACTCAAAATTGTATTGTAAAGTATCCTTGCCCAGTATCCTTCCGTATTCTTCTTTTTCTAGTGGATACAATATTTGAGTAGTTCCGAAATGCTTATTTATCAGATGTATTTGATAGTTTTCATCGAATCCAAACCTTCTTAAATCATCGGTCACATTACTGTAATTAATACCTGTTGTATTAACTGCTACTAGATTACCATTTTCATTTTTGATGGGCACTCGAACAGGTATAACCCAGTCACCTGCAAGATCCGTGTAATAGCACTCGCCTATTGAAATACCATCCCCTTTTCTTGCCAGGTCAAAAGATCTTCTTGTTTTTTCGGATAGCATCAAATTAGGAAGTGTATCATTGGGTGATCTGCCACTAAAAACCAGAATTTGTCCATCAGGCTGAGCAAAGCCAAAAGCCAATAATTCCCTTTCATAGATTTTAAGAGCATCAGTTGCAAATGCTGCCTTTTCTTGTATGGTTTTTATTTCGGCCAGCCTCTTTCCAACACTTAACAAGCTCAACTCCCATTGTCTAAAGCTCAGTTCATAGTACCCCTTAATCACAGAAGTAGTGTAACCCAAATCATTAATTCTATCCTGTCTTGTATCGGAGTAGATATACACCAAAACACCAGCGAGTGAAATTGTAAGGGTGGTGATAAGAAGGAAAAATATCCTTCTCAAGGACCTTATTTCGGATACGGATTTCAACCGATCGTTATTTAGTCCTATAAGTTAGTCTAAAAATCCTCAGAGACGGGGACTGATCTGATAAAAATTCAATTCAAAGTCCACAAACGGTAATTAAACCGGCTGCATTGGCTTGTACGAGTTGGTTGAACTGAGGAAAGCTGGTAAGCAGTCCTCTGATAATCAGCAAAAACCCGGAAGCAATGGCGATTATTGGGATAGATCTGGGAATCAATGTTTTTATGCGCTGTGAGAAAATATTTCCCGCAAAAGATAAAGTGATTAATGCCGGTAGTGTGCCTAACCCAAAGAGAATCATAAAGGCTGCCCCTTCAAGCGGATTTCCTAAAGCCACTGCTCCTGCTGCTGCAACATATGTCAGTCCACATGGAAAAAAACCATTGGCTACTCCACTTAGAAACCAGCGCCGACGAACGGAAAGATTTTTGGATAGGAATGTCTTTAAGAACTGATAAAATCGTGATTCGAAATAGAATCGTTCCAACCGATGACGAATCGATGGGATGCCGTAAAGCAGGATCAGCCCAAAGCCCAGAAAGAAGGCCAGAAACTTTTGTAACTGCATCAATGCCATGGTCGCACCTAATAATCCCAGTATGCCTCCTATTAGCACGTAGGCAAGAATTCTACCAGAATGATACAATGCAAAACCTTTTTTGGATTGTTTAGGTCCCATAAAAGCCATCATCACCGGGCCACACATGCCTACGCAGTGCAAACTCCCAAACAAGCCGATGATGAATGCTCCTATCATTGGATATAAATGCTGGATTGCTGATAATAATCCTGATCTGCTGTTTGCCAGGTGATATTTACCCGATAGCTTCCAGCGATCAATTCTGATCGATCTATTTTCTGTGTCTTGCCAGCCTTTAAATCAATTTTAAACTCTTTGTCAAACATCTTTCTCGATGGATGATAAAAATGAATACGGCCTTCCGCCTGACTGTCAGGGAATGTAAGGAAGATCTCATCGCCTTTCTGTTTAACAATCACAGCCTTTTCCTTTTCTGCCGCATTGGCTAGCTTGTTTAGCTTCTGCTGGTAATTGATCTCTTGTGCGTAGTAGTCCTCCGATACCAGATCAAAATCCTCCTGGAAAGCTTTCACCACCATGTAGCCAATGAAGGCCGCAAAAAGTACAAATGCTACTACGATTTTATTTCCCCAGTTCATATCTTAAATTAATTAATTCTCAATGATCAATTGCCCATTGTCCATTGATTAGTTCGTTGGTCCAAGAAACTTGGTCTCGACGGTCTCAATCAACTCATCGCCTGAATACACCCCAATGGTTGCCATAGTGCTCATTTTCTCAATGTCTTTCGGATTCATGATGATGAAAAACGCTCCTTCTCCTATTCCCTGCTCTGCCAGATTGATTTTTCCTCCAACCATTTGAATCTCTCCTTTTGGCTCGATGAGCTCAAAACGAACATCCATGACGTTATTCGTTTTATTCACCATCTTCACCTGGTATAGGTTCGTGATCATTCCATCCTCCCGCTCCTGATATAGCATTCCCGGCGTACGCATGATGGTTGTTTCAAAATCTGAACGAACCAGTAATAGAGTAATTAAGACACCTACCAATACAATTAGTACTCCAGTATATGCTTTCATCCTGGCAGTAAAACGGAATGGCTTATTCTCTGCAATGTTTTCTTCCGAAGCATACCTCACAAGCCCTCTTGGCTTACCAATTCGATCCATGATGGAATCACAAGCGTCTATACAAGCGGTGCAATTGACACATTCCAGTTGTGTTCCATTTCTTATATCGATACCCGTGGGACAAACATAGACGCATTGCTTACAATCAATGCAATCGCCTTTACCTACTTCTTCCCTATCCTCTCCCTTACGAAACTTACCTCGCTCTTCACCTCGCACATGATCATAGGCTACTACCACACTTTGCTTGTCTAATAACACTCCCTGCAGCCGTCCATAGGGACAGATTGTCGTACATACCTGCTCTCGCATTTTGCTAAAAACACCATAGAAGAGCCCCGTAAATACGACCATTGCGATGAAACCCGCTGTATTCTCACCGGGACCCTCGTCAATGATATTCCACACTTCATCCACTCCCACCAGGTAGGCCATGAACGTATGCATGATCAGCACGCTGACAAGAATGAAAAGTATGTGTTTAACCGTCTTTTTAGTAATCTTTTCTTTATCCCAAGGTTGTTTGTCCAGCTTGCGCTGAGCCATATAATCTCCTTCGATCCAGTATTCAATTTTCCGGAAAACTCCTTCCATGAAAATCGTCTGCGGACAGATCCACCCACAGAAAATACGACCAAACACTACTGTGAATAGGATGATAAACACCAGGGAGGCCAGCATACCTATCACAAAAAGAAAGAAATCCTGTGGCCAGAATACCTGGCCGAAGATTACGAACTTTCTTTCGAAAATATTGAATAGTAAAAACGGCTGACCATCTATCTTAATCAATGGAGCTCCGAATAAAAACAGCAGCAGGAGATAGCTGACCAACGATCGATAGTTGGTGTACTTACCCCGCGGTTTTTTGGGGTACACCCATACACGCTTCCCCTCTTTATCCACTGTGGACAGGTGATCTCGAAACGTTTCTTCAGCACTCTCCTGTTCCTGATATATGTCTTTTACGTCAGCCATTCTATTACCCGATCATCGAGCTAACAACATTCTCCCTCTTCCAAATCAGCCTCATCATCCACATAATCCGGATTCGTTTCAGGGGCTGGATCTGCCTCTTCCAGGTATACATCAGCATCCGGACTTACATCGGCCTCATGTGCTCGCTCGAAAAGATCACCCTGAGGTTCTTTTGGGTTAGCAGATGTTTGTCCTTCCATCATGTAGATGTAGCTCGCCACCTGCTGCATCTTCTTAGGAGAAAGTTGCGCTTCCCAGGCGATCATTCCTTTTGAAGGAACACCATATTTTATCGTGGAGAATATAGCTGTCATATCCCCTCCATGTAGCCAGTATTTGTCTGTAAAATTTGGTCCTACACCACCCCCTCCATCAGCAGCATGACATACCGAACAATTCTGTTCATAAATAGCTCGACCGGCATCCAGATCAACCGTTTCAGTCAATAAAGTAACATTGCTTTCATCGATCAAATTATCCAGAGAAGCCAAATAAGTCTGCACATCTTCTTTTGCTTGCATCATCTCAGCCTGAAACTCCTCATCCTGAGTAGGTCCAGTACCTAGCACTTCATAGTTTATTAGATAAACCACAGCAAAAATGATCGAAACATAAAAGCCATAAAGCCACCAAGGCGGAAGACGATTATCCAACTCACGGATACCATCATATTCATGATCGGTTGCTACTTCATGTTCCTTAGCCACCGGAACAGAATCATTGATACGATTCCAGAATCGTCTCCAGAATCCTACCCCTTCCTCACCTTCTTTTACAGGAATCAATTCTTTTTCTTCCTCTACGATTCCCATCTCCGCTCTTTTCAACTTCAGAACCACTTTCAGGGCCACCAATAACGTGAACATCGCAATAATCGCGACAAAAGCTACCACGACAGCCAGCCCAAGCACCAATTCGATCTGATATTGCTCAAAAAAAGATTGCTGCGAAGCTTCTTCCTGAGCCAGGGTTAATCCAGGTAAGGCAAAAATGAAAGTCGATAATACGTATTTAAGCTTGCTCATGGTCGGTTTCGTTTTCGTTCAACGGAATATTTGAAATGTCTTTGAATAGCTTCTTGTCCACTTTCAATACATAAATGGTCAATGCAATGAAGAAGACGAAGAAGATGACAAAGGAGATCACGGGATAGATTTCTATTCCTGTGATGGTCTCCATATGATGTTTGATAAATTTTAGCATTACTCTAATCTTTATAGGTTATTCACCGGCCTCAGCTACGCCTTCCACATTCTTAATATCTGTACCCAATCGCTGCAGGTAGGCAATCAAGGCGATGATCTCTGCATCGCTGCTCATCTTAATTCCTTCCAGCTCCAAGCCTTTTGAAATCAAAGCCGCCTGAGCTTCAGCATCTGCCACCGCATGCTGATCAAAACCATCAGGGTATGGAACGCCCAGTGTTTGCATCGCTCTGATCTTAGCCGGCGTTCGCTCTTTGTCCCAATCCTGCTCAAAGAGCCACGGGTATGGAGGCATAATCGAACCTGGTGACATACTGGTCGGATCAAGCATGTGGTAGAAGTGCCAACTATCCGGGTACTTTCCACCTAGTCTGTGTAAGTCCGGCCCGGTTCGCTTGGATCCCCACTGGAATGGGTGATCGTACACAAACTCCCCTGCTTTTGAGTATTCAAGATCTGCCGGGTCATATCTCATTACCTCCGATCGGAATGGTCGGATCATCTGTGAGTGACAGGTATAGCAACCTTCTCTCACATAAATATCTCGTCCATTTAGTTCTAAAGGAGTATATGGCTTCACAGTCGAGATCGTTGGCACATTGCTTTGGATCAGGAATGTAGGAACGATCTCTATGACTCCTCCGATAGCTACCAGGATCAAACTCCAAACGAGCATTCGTACTGGTTTCCATTCGAAAATTCTTCTGTGCCAGTGCTCACTCTTCTCTGGCTTGTAGTCTTTCATCAATGGTGCCGCCTGAGCTTCAGTGCTAGGCTGGAATTTGCCAGAACGTGCAGTTTTAACAAGATTAAACACCATTACAAATACGCCACTCAGGTAAAGCAATCCACCGAATGCTCTCAAGGCATACATTGGGATAATCTGAGTCACCGTCTCAAGGAAGTTGCTATACACAAGCGTTCCGTCCGGGTTGAATTGTTTCCACATTAAGCTTTGGGTAAAGCCTGCCCAGTACATCGGAATGGCATAGAATAGGATACCCATGGTGCCAATCCAGAAGTGTACATTCGCCAGTTTCTGTGAGTGAAGCTTCGTCCCGTAAAGTTTTGGAATGAGGTAATAAAGCATGGCGAACGTTAAGAAACCGTTCCAGCCCAATCCTCCTACGTGTACGTGAGCCACGATCCAATCGGTAAAGTGACCTATCGCATTTACATTCTTCAATGACAGCATCGGTCCTTCGAAAGTGGCCATACCATAACATGTGATGGCTACCACCATAAATTTCAAAATGGCATCTTCTCTCACTTTGTCCCAGGCGCCTCTCAATGTCAAGAGACCGTTTAGCATACCACCCCAGGATGGTGCAATCAACATCACGGAGAAGACCACACCTAGTGACTGTGCCCAGTCTGGCAAAGCATTGTACAATAAGTGGTGTGGACCAGCCCAGATATAGATGAATATCAGTGCCCAGAAGTGAATGATTGAAAGTCGGTATGAATAAATCGGTCGACCGGATGCTTTAGGAATGAAGTAGTACATCAAACCCAGATATGGAGTGGTTAGAAAGAATGCCACCGCATTGTGACCATACCACCACTGCACCAATGCATCCTGCACGCCTGCATACCAAGAGTAGCTTTTCATGAAATCGATGGGCAACTCAAAAGAGTTGACAATGTGTAGCATGGCTACTGTCACGAAGGTGGCGATGTAAAACCAAATGGCCACATAGAGGTGACGCTCTCTTCGTTTTATGATCGTCATGAACATATTAAGACCGAACACGACCCATATCAGCGCAATCGCGATATCGATCGGCCACTCCAGCTCAGCATACTCTTTACCGGAAGTCATTCCAAGAGGAAGCGTGATTGCTGCTGCCAGAATGATGATCTGCCATCCCCAGAAATGGATCTTGCTCAGCAGATCGCTGTACATTCTGGTTTTACACAATCGCTGAAGGGAATAATACACACCTGCGAAAATTCCATTCCCTACAAAAGCAAAAATCACCGCATTGGTATGCAGTGGTCTTACTCTCCCGAAGGTGGTGTATTGTAATCCGAAGTTGGCTTCCGGCCACACAAACTGGCATGCAACAAGAAGTCCCACCGACATGCCGATAATCCCGAATACCGTGGTGGCAATCAGGAAGTTTCGAACCGTGGTGTTGTCATAGTGAAAGGTCTCCAGACCTACTTTTTCATTGTTTTCTGACATTGGTCACTAGGTTTATTACTACTCTTACTATTTGTTTGGACCGAGGGTCCTTCCTCGTCAAAGAGGATGCGAACGGATGGTGTATAGTCATCCTCAAACTGCCCCGAACGAGACGCCCACAGGAACGCTGCAAGGAAGCTGCCTGCCAAAATGAGGCTACATGCGATGAGAATAAATATGACACTCATAATCCGATCACAAGATTAGCGGAGTGACACAGGGTGTCTAATGAGAGGTGTTAGTGAGCTACATGATTTTTATCAGCCGGTGAGCCGCCGGTGGCAATTATTCTTTTGTTACGTCATTCCTGACGAAGCGTAGCTGAAATCAGGAACCTAACCAACTACACTGTCATCCCTCATTACTACACACCACAAAACGCCAAACTGCCTTTAAGGAGGGATTAATCATCCCCCCTCCTGACATCCATCAGCAAATAAGCACTTTCTATTAGGGAGATTTGGATAGCAACAAATCATAAAGCGTATGGACATATCAATTGTTATTGCCAGGGTTATCAGTATTCTCTACCTGTCAATGGGTATTGGGCTGGCTTTCAGTAATTCCTATTACAATAAGGCATTCAGGAAGATCGTGCATGACTCTACTTATCTATTTCTGGGAGGGTGGATCGCCACCGTATTGGGTGCAGTACTTGTACATTATCATAATATCTGGGTCAGCGACTGGAGAACACTGGTGACCATTGTGTGTTGGATAGTTCTTATTAAAGGATCCATGTTGCTAGCGTTCCCCAGACTTATTAAGCATTTTGAAGATTGGTTTACCCCTGATGGTATACAGCGATACTATCTACCAATCGTTACCGCATTGGGGTTAATTTTTGGATACTATGGATTCCTTGCCTGAATATATTGATCTATCCACGTATCTGTCACGAACCTTTGGGGTCATCTACTTGGCTGTTGGACTGGGCATGTTTTTGCACCGCGAAAGCTATATCGTATTGTTTCGCAGGCTTACTGAAAATATAGATTTTGTACTGATGGGGGGATTTATTGCAGTAGCCGGAGGCATGGCGATGGTTTCCTATCATAATCTTTGGGTTAATGATTGGCGGGTTATCATCACAATCGTTGGGTGGATTGCGTTGATCAAAGGCGCATTATTGCTAATTATGCCGGGGTATATACGTACCTTTAGAGGAGTTCTTCTGGTTCGATATGGAAAGTATTTGACGGTAGCCATTCTGCTTTTCGGTGCTGTACTCACTTACTTCGGTTTTTTCTAATTCGATGGATATACGAGTAAAATTTTTAGGTGGAGCCAAGTCAGTAACGGGCTCAAAGTATCTGATTACGGTCGATGATTTCAATGTGTTAATTGACTGTGGCCTATTTCAAGGCTTAAAAGAATTGCGATTACGTAATTGGGATGAACTACCCATTGATCCGAAAGAAATTGATTGTGTGTTACTCACCCATGCTCACATTGATCATTCGGGGTACATCCCTCTACTCTTCAAAAATGGTTTTGATGGAAAAGTACACTGCACTGAACCAACACGAGAGCTCGCCGAGATCTTGCTAACGGATAGTGCGAAGCTGCAGGAAGAGGAGGCAGAGTTTGCCAACGAAAAAGGATATTCCAAACACAATCCTGCCAAACCACTATATACAGTTAAAGATGCGATCGAGGCATTGAATGTTCTGGAAGCCCATCCTTTTAATCACACCTTTCGCATTCATGATCAAATTGAAGTCCGGTTCTTTCATGCGGGTCATATTTTAGGAGCTGCCAGCATTGAGCTTATTATATATTCTAGCCAAGGCATCAAACGAGTGGTCTTCTCAGGAGATTTGGGGCCGATGCACAATCCGCTTCATTTTGCTCCTGCAAAACCTCCAAAAGCAGACGTACTTTTTATGGAATCAACCTATGGAGCAAGGAAACACAAAGATGTAGATCTGGAAAAAGAGCTTCGACAATTAATCCTGGAAAGTGATAAAAATGGTGGATGTATCCTGATTCCGGCGTTTTCCGTTGGCAGGACGCAACTGGTTCTCTATTATATCTGGAAAATCTTTCAAAATATGAAGTCCAGACCGGTATACATTGACAGTCCAATGGCTATCAGTGTGACGCACCTTTATAAGACATACACCAACTATCATCGGCTTGAAAGTGATAGTGAATTTGGTCACCATATTTTTGATGCGCCGTTTGTTCACTACGTGACGGAACAAAGTAAATCGAAAGTCCTAAACACCATCAAAGACCGGGCAATTATTATTTCTGCGAGTGGCATGGCCACCGGTGGTCGTGTACTGCACCATCTGTTTCATCGGTTGCCACGCGCACAAGACATTGTTCTGTTTACCGGATTTTTGCCTGAAGGTACTCGAGGCAGAGATATTGCCAATGGAGAAAAGTCAGTGAAGATTTTTGGTGAGGAAGTAATGGTAAATGCTAAAATCCATGTGCTTGATGGACTCTCTGCACACGCAGACCAGGATGAGCTGGTAGAATGGGCCGGACATGTACCCGAACCACCAAAAATGACCTTTCTAATTCATGGAGAAAAAGATCAGGCTGATGTGTTAAGAGAACGTTTGATTGGAAGAGGCTGGAATGTAACAATCCCAGACTACCTGGAAACTTTTACCTTATATGATCATGTTTAATCTCTCGAAAATCAGAAGGGTTCTAAAAAATAGTAGTAATGTCAAAATTCAATGAACTAATCAATGGAGACCAGCCGGTACTGGTGGATTTTCATGCGACATGGTGTGGGCCGTGCCAAACAATGGCACCCATTTTGGAAGAGCTTAAAAATGAGATTGGCTCAAAAGCCAGGATCATCAAAATAGATATTGATAAGAACCCGGCTGCCGCGCAAAAGTATGGGGTCCGTGGAGTTCCCACATTTATTCTATTCAAAAAAGGTCAGCAGGTTTGGAGACAGTCCGGTGCTATCCCCAAGCACATGTTGGAGCAGGCCATTAAAAGTTCCTAACTTCATTGAATGAAAAACGCTCCGCTTGTATCAGCCAGCTGGCTAAGTAGCAAACTTGAAGATCCTGAAGTAATTGTGCTTGATGCCACTTTGGCAAAACCTAAATCAACAGGCATCATTCCTCATCAGACTAAACAAATACCCGGTGCTAGATATTTTGATATAGATCATGCTTTTTCAGATAAAAGCATTCAGCTACCACATATGATGTGTGATACCGAGCAGTTTGAAAAAGAAGCTCAGCGTCTGGGAATCAATAACGATAGCTCGGTAGTAGTTTACGATAGTCATGGAGTATACTCTTCTCCCCGAGCATGGTGGATGCTAAGATCAATGGGGCTTAGCCAAGTGTTTGTCTTAAACGGCGGGTTGCCTGAATGGATTGATAAAAGATATCGCGTTGAAGAAAGAATCAAAAAACCTCACGTAACAGGTAATTTCTCTCCCTCTTTCAACACCTCATGTTTTGTAGATAAGAACTTTGTATTGAATCACATGAATGATAAAGATATCTTAGTTATAGATGCTCGGTCAAAAGGTCTAGGAACTGAACCTGAGCCAAGGGATGGTCTCCGCAGTGGTCACATCCCAAGCTCAATCAGTCTTCCCTTTACAGAAGTAATTGAAGGCTACCAAATGAAAGCAAAGGATGATCTTAATAAGATTCTAGATCCATTGAACCTTGAAGAAAAAAAAATAGTATTCACATGTGGTTCAGGTCTTACTGCCTGCATAATACTTTTAGCTGCAAACATTGTAGGTTGCGATGATCTGACAGTCTACGATGGGTCATGGAGTGAATGGGGTCAATCTACTGAGCTACCCGTAGAAACTAGCTGAACTTTTGCCCTATCCAAGCCACCATCAACGTTACAAATCCCACTACCGTCACCGAACTGATCGGCATCAGAATAGCCGAAATAAGAGGGGTCAGATGTCCGCTCATGGCGAATGAAAGTCCTACGATGTTATAGAGGAAGGAGATTCCAAAAGCAATAAAAACTATCCGGATCACACGCTTCGAAAAGTGGAGCACCTGAGGGATACGGGTGACCTTTTTCGAAGTAAGTATGGCATCACATGCGGGAGAAAACTGGTGAATGTCTTCTGCGATGGCTATTCCCACTGAAGCCTCATTCAACGCACCGGCATCATTCAGCCCATCCCCCACCATTAAGTGATTACCTTCATTTTCCTTGATGTACTCCAACTTATCGATGGGCCGCTGTTTGAAGTAAACATCATCAAAATGAGGAGCCATTCGGGAGCGCTCCGCATCATTATCTCCTGAAAGTAAGCTGAGAAAGTAGTTTTTTCTAAGCGTATCCAGCATCTTGAATATGCCTTTTCGGTAGCTTGAGGAAAGGGTTAAATACCCTCGTTTTTGACCTACTTTGATAAAAACCTGTGATTCATTGATTCGCTCTCTGGATGTTTCGTTTAGATAGGATGCAGAACCAATCTGAATCTTCACTCCATTAACCTCTGCGGTAAATCCTTTTCCTGTCTCTTCACTGAATGAACTTATCGGATGCTTAATGCCTTCAGGCAGCTCCTGATAAATAATTCGGCTGAGCGGATGTGCGGAATTTCCAAGCGCAGACCGTAGGATTTCGATATCATATTGATCCAATTCCACACCCCAATAATTGATTCCTGATTCAGTGGTGGTAAGCGTACCAGTCTTATCAAAAATGATCGTGTCCACTTTTGCAAGCGATTCGATTACTTCGGCATTTTTAAGGTAAAGTCCTTCTCTTCCCAGCTTTCTCATGGCATGACCATAGGCAAAGGGCAATACCAGCGCTAAGGCACACGGACATGCAACTATCAGGACAGCAGACACGGAATTCCAAACCAGCGACGAATCATTGACCCACCAAAATACACCAGTTGTAATAGCCAGGATGATGATGGTTAGGGTGAAGTACTTACTGATTTTATCGACCCAAGTATGTAAATCTGCTTCCCTCTTTTTCTTGAAAGAATCAGTATTCCATAGGCTGGTCAGCTCACTGTTGTTAACCGTCTGGCTTAGCGTTATTGATAATTCGGTCCCTTTTTGCCTACCTCCGGCATATACCTGCTGACCTTCAGTTCTGCTTTCTGGTTTTGACTCACCCGTAACAAAACTATAATCAATATTCCCCCGGCCGGATACCACCACACCATCCGCTGGTATCAGCTCATCGTTGTGAATGACTACTACATCATCTTTTTTGAGCTCTTTTAAGGGCCGTTGGATTTCTTTACCATCCACAATACAGGTGACTGATACTGGAAAATAAGAAGTGAAATCCCGGTCAAAAGAAAGCGCCTGGTAGGTTTTACCCTGATACCACTTCCCGATTAAAAGGAAAAACACCAACCCTGCCAGCGAGTCGACATACCCCATCCCAACACCGGAAATAATCTCATAAGCACTACGTCCAAAAAGCGTTAGTATCCCCAGTGCAATCGGCACATCGATATTTAAATTACCGTATCTAATCCCCTTCCATGCCTTCTGAAAATAATCACTTGCAGCATATAAAACTACCGGAAATGCCAGAGCGAAATTGATCCAGTTGAATACTGTTTTGAAATCATCGGTCAAGAGGAAATTCCTATCAAGGTATTCAGGCATACTCATCAGCATGGCATTACCAAAGCAAAATCCTGCTACAGCTACCTTGGTACCTACATTGGATTTGGAGACTTGTTTTTTGGTCTTATCCAGGCTACTGAGAGAAATTCCGGGTGCATATCCCAATTGCGACAGCAAAACAGCCAGCTCCTTCAGTGATTTCTGGTTATGATCAAACGTGATGGTTACTTCACGCTTTACAAAATTCACCTCTGACCGGATCACTGTCTGATCCAGCTTGGGCAGGTGCTCCAGCAGGTAGATGCATGAGCTACAATGGATTCCTGGAAGAAACCATTTAACCACGGATAGGTCATCGCTTTTAAAACGGAGTAGTTGTTTTTGGATATCCTCATTATCGAGAAAAGCATATTTGCGTTCAGCCTTTAGCTCCGATAGAGATTTATTCTCCTTTGAGGTTTCAGAATAATATTGATTCAGGTTGCTTTGATCCAGCAATTCATAAACCGCACGACATCCATAGCAACAAAAATGATGATCATTCGCCTGAATGGATTCATCACAAGGGTCCCCACAATGGTGACACTTTAGGTCTTCAGCTTGCAATAGCTCCATGCGTCGTGCGATTCGGAACAATCATGACCGGCACACCACTCTCCTTGATCACTCTGACGGTGTGGCTCCCAATTTCATTATCATATCCATTACTGTTGATACCTACAATCACTAAATCAAAGTTATGTTCTTTGATGAACTGCATCATCGTATCTTCTACATTTCCAGATAAAACTACGTTTTGAATTCGATCATCAGAAATATCAGAAATATCATGAGACAATTGATTCATTCTATGTTTCACTTCTTCCAATTGTTTACTATTTGCAGATGACCCGCTCTTATGTGAGTATTTTGAAGAAACAGGATAAATATGCAAAAAGGAGATGGTAGCATCTCCATTAAGTTTTGAAAGTTCCAGACCTACCTTGGCGGCATTCCAGGACGCAGGAGAAAAGTCAGTAGGTATCAATATACTTGAGATCACGCGCTATTCATTTAAGTTTCAAAGCTAGAATGATGGATTTGCGTGTGACTTGACATTCGTCAATGTAGGTATTGAATTTTGTCACATGACAGATATAGGTTTATTTTAGTGAATCGGATATGATAAAATTAGGTAGTCAGGATTTTATTTCAGATGAAGGAATAGAGTTATTAAAAAGCCTTTTTAAAAGCTCTGGGGAAGGCATAATGCTATTCAATAAGGAAGGAGAGGTTGTAATGGCAAACCCTCGTGTCACTGAAATGTTTGGGTATGATGAAGGTGAAGTGCTTGGCCAGAAGGTGGAAAAATTTGTTCCTAAGAATGCTCAAAAAAAACACCAGAGTTATCGTAAAGAATATATCAGTCACCCGGAACCACGACGAATGGGAATTGGGCGTGATCTGTCTGGTCTTAGAAAAGATGGTTCTACTTTTCCGCTTGAGATTAGTCTAAGTTACATGCAGCACAATAATGAGAAGTTGGTAGTAGCATTTGTTACCGATATCTCTATCCGAAAAGAGAATGAAAAAAAGCTGGAAGAACAACGAAAAAAGCTGGAGGAATATACCTCAGAGTTGGAGCAAAAGGTGAAAGCACGAACCAGCGAATTGGAACATATGAACCTAGGGCTCCAAAGCCAAATTCAAGAGCGAAAACTGGCAGAAGCGGCATTAAAACAAAGTCTGGAAGATCTTAAAAAAGCCGAGCAGGAAATCCTCAAATCGCTCGAAAAAGAGAAAGAGCTGGGTGAGCTAAAATCCCGGTTTGTATCCATGGCGAGTCATGAATTTCGAACGCCTTTGACAACTGTTCTTTCATCCGCGAATTTGATTGCTAAATATACGGAATCTGATCAGCAAGTAGCACGAGAAAAGCACATCAATCGAATTAAAAAGAGTGTACTAAACCTAACGAACATTCTTAACGACTTCCTATCTCTTGAAAAACTAGAGAGTGGAGCTCAGAAAGTGAATTTTAGCACAGTAGACTTGAATGAGCTTCTACAGGAAATAATGGAGGAGATGAGTCAAAACGTAAAAAAAGGTCAAGAAATTCTTTTAAAAGGCACTGCTCCAACCATCCAGACGGATGAACATATTCTGAAAAATATCTTATTCAATTTGATCTCTAATGCCAGCAAGTACTCCTCCGAAGGAGATAAAATAGAAATAAATATAGAGCACGATAAACATCTAAAGATTCATATTGTGGATCATGGAATTGGTATTCCGGAATCTGAACAAAAAAAGATGTTTGATCGGTTTTTTCGAGCTGCAAACGCCACCAACATTCAGGGTACGGGCTTGGGCTTGAACATTGTGAAAAAGTATGCTGACCTCCTAAAGGGAGATATCTCCTTTACGAGCACTGAGGGTAAAGGAAGCACATTCTCGCTATCGCTTCCACTCAGCTAGCTTCAACAATTGACTTTCTTCTCAGTAAATAAATGATTGGACCTACCACAGGAAAGATTACCACTATGGCGAACCATATCATTTTCTTGTTATTGGGCATCCGAGCCATCAATATGTTGATCATTGCATAAACAGCTACTGCTGCGGCAAATAATGAAATGTATAACCAGTATTCCATGTTTCTACTTTTACTCAAATTAAGTTCAGTGTTTATTCACTTTTTATGAGTTTCCTTAGCACCAACAATGATTATCGTCATGCTTTTTTGTAATTTGGCACGATCAGATAAGCACCTATACCCATGAGCAAAAAACGCATTTTAGTCATCGAAGATCAGGATGATGTACGGGAAAACATCATTGAACTTCTTGAGCTATCTAATTATGAGGTGGACGCTGCTCCGAATGGAAAAGAGGGCGTTAAAAAGGCACTTGCTTTGCCACCAAATCTTATTCTGTGCGATATCATGATGCCGGAAATGGATGGATATGAAGTACTATACATCCTTTCAAAAAACCCTGAAACCACCTCACTCCCATTCATCTTTCTTACAGCCAAAGCAGAAAAAACCGATTTCAGGAAAGGAATGAATATGGGTGCCGATGATTACATCACCAAGCCTTTTGAAGAAATGGAACTCTTGGGTGCCATTGAACGAAGACTCAAAAAATATGATGAACTCTCAAGTATTTCTGAGGTAGAAGAACTGGTGCAGCATGCCTCTAACTACCAGAATATTGCAGATCTGGAAAAAGAACGTAAAACACAGCAGTATAAAAAGAAGGACATCATTTATCGTGAAGGAGACTTTAGCAACTTTGTCTTCAAGATTATAAGAGGCAAAATCAAAACCTATCACATTAATGAGGATGGAAAGGAGTTTATCCATGACATCCGGAAAGAAGGTGATTTCCTTGGTGAACGATCCATCATTCAGGACTCATCACGTACTGAGTTTGCAGAGGCAATGGAAGACTCTGAATTAATGCTGATACCCAAAGACGACTTTCAACAGTTGATCTTTAACAACAGAGAAATTTCTGGTCAATTCATCAAATTGCTATCTAATAACCTCTCAGAGAGAGAGAAAGAACTCATGGAGATGGCCTACAATACGGTCAGAAAGCGCACAGCTGATTCTTTGATGAAATTGTATGAGGCCTATTCCGGGGAAATGGAAAATGTGACTGTAGATGTATCTCGAGCAGATCTGGCTGGAATGGTGGGTACAGCCACAGAGTCGGTCATTCGAATTCTATCTGAGTTTAAGAAAGATAAATGGATCGAGATAAACGGCAGTGCCATTACAATATTAAAACCTGAGAAAATTAAAGGGGTTAAGTTTTAGTTTTCAATCAGACGAACCTGTAATTTTTCCATCGCCACTTCCACTTCATCTAAAAACGAGGGCAGCTCCTCCCAGAAATCCTCTGCTTTGTAATCCGGCATCCTGCCCGCTAACTCTCTCATATCCAGATTGGCAAGATTTGATTTCATCCGATGCAGATAATTATAGGTTCGCTCTCTGTCCTGAGCCTCCAAAGTTGCTTTGCTCCCCTTTAAATCATCGCTGATTGATTGTACAGCCATATTGGCAATCATCATCACCTTCTCTTCATCACCTCCTAAAACGTCCGTCAAGAATTCAAAATAAAGACCTTTGGACGAATCTTTATCTTTTGTTTTTTCATTGCCTGAATGGTACATTTCTTTCCTGCCCAAACGACTGACTTTTTCAAAAAGATCGGGTGGATCAAATGGTTTGGAAACAATTTCGTTCATCCCACAATCTTCCATCTTCGAACGAGATTCCGCTAACGTACTGGCCGTTAGGGCTATGATTGGAAGATTTTTGAAGTAGTCTCCCTTCATGGCTCTTATTTTGCGTGTCGCTTCATACCCATCCATTACCGGCATTCGTACATCTATGAGCATAAGGTCATAGGCTTTGCTTTTGATTTTCTTCAGGGCTTCTTTTCCATGATTCGCCAGGTCAACCTTCACACCCCATCTATTTAGAAAACCTTTGGCAATTTCCTGATTGGCAATGTTATCTTCCACCAAAAGAACATGGAGTTTCAGATTGGCATCTGATATCTGTCTGGCTTTCTTGTCTTGATTGACCATCGAAACCTCTAGTGGTAGCTGGAAAAAGAAAGTTGTTCCTTTACCAAGTTTCGATTCCACTTTAAGCTCTCCACTCATTAAGTCAACCAGGCGTTTCGAAATTGAAAGACCAAGTCCCGTACCTCCGGCTTTTAAAGACTGAGGATTATTAATTTGTTTAAATGATTCGAAAATGGTTTCGAGTTTATCCTCAGGAATACCAATGCCTGTATCGGAGACCGAGAATTGAATCTGCTTGTCTTTAGAAAATTCAATCTTAAGCTCTACAGAACCTTTTTCAGTGAATTTCACTGCATTGCTAATCAGGTTATTGAGCACCTGAGTAAGTCTCACCTCATCGCATTTATAAAATGTACCCAGCTTAGGAGAATAGCTGAGCTTAACCGCTACATCACTGCCCCTTGGAACAGCTTTCCAGGTCTCTACAATGTTTTCGGCCAAATCCTTCAGGTTCACGTCTTCTTCCACGATATCCAGATGACCTGATTCGATTTTTTGAACATCAAGAATATCATTAATAAGAGCCAGTAAATTGCTGCTTCCAAACTTCAACATCTTCAATCTGTTGCTATCTGATAACTCCGGATGTTCCATCTCCAGTAGTTGGGTTGTACCAATGATTGCATTTAAAGGTGTCCTTATCTCATGGCTCATGGTGGACAAGAATTGTTCCTTCACTTTACCAGCGGCTTCAGCTTCTTCTTTCGCCTTTCTCAGCTCAACCTCCTGACGCTTCATATCCGTCAAATCATTGATAAATATGATGATCCCTCCGATTTTATCTTTACTCGTATACCATGGATGTATCTCTCCTTGAAGCCATTGTATCGAACCATCCGCTCTTTCAAATTTCTCTATTCCAGGCTTTATCACCTCGCCCCTGAGTGCACGCTGGTGCATATTCTTCCACTCTGTAGGGATCTCAGGAAAAACCTTGTAATGAGACTTACCAACAACCTTTCCTTTTATATTCTGATCTTTCAACCATTTCTCGCTTGCTGAGATATAGTTCATGTGCTTATCGAACATTGCAATGGCTGCAGGGGCAGACGAAATGAATGTTTTTAGGAGTTCTCGCTCCGTTTCCAACCTCTCATGGCTTTCTTGCAATTCCATTAACGAACCGACCCACTTAGATACAAGAGTTACGAAATCTAGTTCATATTCAGAGAATGGTTGCCTACGAGCATTGGTACTAGTGAAATTGACCGTACCCGCCACTTTTCCGTCTACTCGGTAAGCTGACCCTATGTAAGATTCCAGTTTGAAGTTCTCAAAGCATGGATGCCTATTATGAGCAGAATCATTCATATCATCAATACTCAATACTTTTCCCTTCTCACGCAGTGTTATATCACAATATGTATCTCCAAGCTTAAATTTCTGATTGTTTTCCAGGCCACAACTTTCCGGGTAGAATGCTGCAATTCGATATTCATCCATCCAGATTTTACTCACAATTCCGACCTCAAGATTTAAATATTCCTGGCACAGCTTCAGTCCATCCTCCAGACGTTCCTGAATACTGAGTTCTGTTTTGGCGTTCAGCTCATTAAGTAACCTTAAACCATCTTTATATCTTTCCTCTTTCTCAGTGGCTATCTTTTGATCAGTGATATCCTTTCCGATGTTGTAAATAAGCGCAATGTTCCCATTTCTATCATAGGAGAAATCAGAGGTCTGACCAATCCATCTGACCTCACCCGTTTTGGTTACAATTGGAAATTCGTAGTAACATGAGCGTTTAATAGTTCGGGCTGCACTTGAATAGAACTCAATAACCTCATTTCGATAATCTTTGTGCACATGTTCAAACCACCTTTTCTCGTTGGCCTCCTGGAGTGAGTATTGAGTGAGTTTCTCAAAGGCGGGATTAATGAAAGTATAATGCCCATTTCCATCTAGTTCATACACCACGTCGTGTGTATGGCTGATGAGATTTTCATAGCGCTTTTTCGAATCGAATAACTCATAGAAATAGTTTTTATGTGAATTGATGCGAATACTTATCAATTGTATGGTAAAAATCAGCACGGAGAGTGCAGCTAATATGACCGTGAGTCCAATAAACCAATACTGCCTCGATACCACCTGATTAAGGCTTTCATTTACCAGAGAATCCAATCTTTTATATTCAGCAGTCAGTTGATTAACAAGTGGCAGAAATGTTTCTTCTTGTATGAGCACATTTCGTTTGAAGATATGGGTGCTTGCTCCCTCCTGAATTCCGAAGCTACTTTTAATCAATGATGAAAGTGGAATGTTGCTCGCTGAATAAAGACTATCAACAATTGCCAGATCTATTCTATCATATGCTTGGAGCTTATTGTTTGTAATCTTCAAGAGCTGGTGATTATTTTGAAATAACCCAAGTGAAGAGTCTAAACGATTGATAACAGATTCCGATAAGGGATCACTGCTATCCTCAAGAAGCAATACATTTTTAGATAGATACTGACTAAGCGTTTGTTGTTCAGCACATAGGTTTAATGCAACATCTAACTGACTATTTATTTCAGTGAATTTTTGAACCTGGTTATTTGAAATGTAGACTATTGCCAATACGGCACTAACACCAGCAATAAACGCAAAAATGATGCGCTTCGCCAGTTTTTTTACACTTAGTTCATTAAATGTTGAGGGTTTTCTCTGCATCCACTTACGATCAAGGCGAGTATCTATTTCCTTAAATCTATGGTTACAAAATAAGTCAAATAACCATGTTAATACCTTGTAAAACAGTCCCTTTCGATGGGTTTCATGTTACGTCCGATGTAGGTATACCGAATAAAGCCTAATCCTCTAAACACACAATAAAATAATTAAAATAATACAATATTACCACACATATTACTTCCACACTTTCAGATACTTACAATAAACACTAACTTCGCGGTTCAATTAAGAAAGCATATGATCTCAACGGAAAATATCTCCCTTCAGTACGGCAAAAGAGTCCTCTTTGACGATGTTAATACCAATTTTACTCCCGGGAATTGCTACGGCATCATTGGCGCCAATGGAGCAGGGAAATCCACATTCCTCAAAATACTATCAGGTGAAATCACACCAAACTCCGGGTCTGTAAAAGTTGAGCCAGGAAAACGTATGGCTGTCTTAAAGCAGAACCATCACGAATATGACGAAACGTCTGTTTTGGATACAGTGATGATAGGCCACAAGGAATTGTGGGATATAATGAAAGAAAAGGATGCGATCTATGCGAAACCAGACTTTAGTGAAGAAGATGGTAATAGAGCTTCCGAATTAGAGGCTCAGTTTGCAGACATGGACGGTTGGAATGCTGAGTCAGATGCAGCTGCCTTATTAAGTGGCTTAGGAATTACAGAAGCCGATCACTACAAACTCGTAAAGGAACTTAACGGAACTGAAAAAGTACGTGTGCTCCTCGCACAGGCGCTATTTGGCAACCCTGACATACTTATTCTTGATGAGCCTACAAACGACCTGGACATTCAGACTATTTCATGGTTGGAGGATCATTTATTGGAGTTTAACAATACATTGATCGTTGTTTCTCACGACCGACATTTTCTTGACACAGTCTGTACTCATATCGCTGATATTGATTTTGGTCAGATTAAGCTCTTTACTGGTAACTATTCTTTTTGGTACGAATCGAGTCAGCTGGCGCTTTCGCAACGATCAGCAGCTAATAAAAAGGCGGAAGAGAAGAAGAAAGAGTTGCAGGAGTTCATTGCGAGATTTAGCGCTAATGCTGCCAAATCAAAGCAGGCAACAAGTAGAAAGAAGTTGCTGGAAAAAATCAACATCGAAGAAATTCAACCTTCCAACAGAAAGTATCCTGCCATTATTTTCAAACAGGAAAGACCCGCTGGTGATCAAATACTTGAGACCAAAGGCCTAACCAAGGAATTGAATGGGGAGACGCTCTTCAAGGATGTCGATCTATTCGTAAACAAAGGCGATAAAATCGCTGTGGTGGGTGATGACAGTCTGGCAATTACCACGTTTTTTCAGATATTAATGCAGGAACAGGAAGCAACTTCCGGATCATTTAAATTTGGTCAGACCATTACGCACGCCTATCTACCGAATGATAATGCGAAATATTTTCAATCGGACGACAATTTGATAGACTGGCTAAGACAATACTCCAAAGATGAAGATAAGGATGAAGTTTACATCCGGGGATTTCTTGGAAAAATGCTCTTTTCAGGGCAAGAGACACTGAAGAAATGCAATGTCCTTTCAGGTGGTGAGAAAGTAAGGTGTATGCTATCACGAATGATGCTGCAGGAGGCCAATTTACTTATACTGGATGAGCCAACGAATCACTTGGATCTGGAATCTATTACGGCTTTAAATAACTCATTGAAAGACTTTCCGGGTACGATTCTGTTCACTTCTCACGATCATACATTCACGCAGACAATCGCCAACAGAATTCTGGAGCTACGCCCTAATGGATACACAGATACGCTGAGCTCTTATGATGAATTTTTGGAAAAGAAAAGAGCTATTTTGGCGTAGCGAATAGAGGTCATGCTTTAAAGCCAATCATCATGATATCATCATTTTGACGATTGGCGCCTGTCCAGGCCATCAGATATTGCTCAGCAAGCTGCTTCTGCTCTGCCATGCGGATTTGACGTTTTTCCCGTAGAAAGTCACCCAATTGTCCTTTGGTGATCTTCTTTTCTTCAGGACCACCTATCAGATTAAAAACTCCGGTACTACAAAGAAAAAAGTTGGACTCTTTCGTTTCCGATAGTGTATTGGAGTTGTATCCTGGTCTCTGCTCCCTGGGCTCACCTACCTGAATGTCATCACCACGTATAATTTTCACTCCCCTTCGGTTGACCTGCAAAAGATCCATATTAGCCCCGGCGAACTCCATTTCCTTGCT
This sequence comes from Ekhidna sp., assembly GCF_965247405.1. Taxonomy (GTDB): domain Bacteria; phylum Bacteroidota; class Bacteroidia; order Cytophagales; family Cyclobacteriaceae; genus Ekhidna. The sequence goes on along the minus strand of NZ_OZ252014.1, from coordinate 3,952,962 downwards.
TTTGGTATTGACCTTTACAATGCCCACATTGGCATTGGTATTGAGAAGGATATTGTTTTTGTCTTTGAAGCGTGCCTGAACTTCACGATGTAGAAACAACAGGATAGATCCGGGAAAATCAATCGAGTATCCATCTACCATTTTCTTTAGCGCATTCATATAAATGCGAATCATCATGCTGGCCAGGTGCCCTTCACCAACGCAAGTAAAAAGTGCCAGATAGACATCATCGTCGTGCTTATGAAGCCAAAAGCCATCTCCTCCTACTCTTCCTTTTGGTTTGTTCATGACGAAACCATCGGAAAAATATTCCATCAATCGCTCTTCTTGAGGTAGCACCGAAAAATAATTTCTCCGTGTACTATCTTCAATCCGATCAAAGTTAACAATCCAGTCAGATTCTTTGCTCACGTTCTTTTCCTTTTGCGACTTACGCTATCTATCAATCCAAACCTAACACGACAAACGCTTCGTGATTATTCCACTTAATGGGAATAACATACATTGAAACGTTTTCAGGGATATGAAGTTCCTCTGGCATTCCCTCGAATACTGTAGGTACCGAAATCATGAAATTAGCGCCAAGGTTGGCTCTAACATTTCCGGCAACAACATTAGAAATTTCCCCCGCCATATCCAGAATATCTTCTTCGGAAGGATCTTCTATTCCAATGAACATATTTATTAAATCTGCGAACATTTCTTTGTTTGCAGAGATATATACAAATCCTTGACGACTTCCGGATATTCCAATCATACCGGTAAAGTCTTTGAGCACCAATCCTTCAGACTCCTTCAGGTATGGCACTTTCATATCAGAATCTATTTCGGTGAGGTGCTTAAAATAGTTGCTCACCGAATTGATAAACAGATTACAGGTAGCCTCGAATTCTTCTTTCCTACTCTCCATCCCTTTTCAGTAATTTATCAAATGCCTTTGCCAAATCATCCGCATTTACCGGTTTATACATAAACCCTCTGGCACCTTTGTCTAAAGCGATTAGGCCAGTTAGCTTATCAGCTAATGCCGTAATGATCATCACTTTTGTGTTTGGATTGATTTTCATAATCTCCTCCAAACAAGCAATCCCATCCATCTCCGGCATGGTAATATCCAGGGTCACCACATCGGGTTTCTCGTCCATCACCATTTGCACGGCCTCCACTCCATTAGCTGCCTGACCAATTATCTCCAGATCGTAATCTGCAAGATTTTTTTCAATGGTTCTTCTCATCACAGAAGAATCGTCCACAATCAACAGTCGCTCTTTCATGCTTCTTCCGTTTCGTTTCCAGATTCTAATACTGGTAGCTTAATAATCATCTGAAACTCTTTTCCTTCCTCATAGGTGATTTCATATGCTCCACGATGTTCATTCAATAGCGATTTCACAAGGTGCATACCCTGACCTCTTCCTGCATTTGCATCAGACTTATCTGCAGTAGAAAATCCTTCATTGAATATCAAATCAACCATCTCGAAATCTTCCATCTGATCAAGTTCATCCTGAGAGGAAATGCCTTTTTTGACAGCCTGCTGTTTAATTCGATTCATGTCTAATCCTCTGCCGTCATCTTTATATCTGATGAATAGCTCATGATCGCTCTTTGAGAGTTCGATGAGAATCTCACCGGTGATAGACTTTCCTTCATTCATCCTCACACTAGGTGCCTCTATTCCATGTACGATGGAATTTCGGATCAACTGAATCATCATATCCTTGAAAGGACCAATGTATGTTTCAGGAAGAATGACATTCTCCAGATTATCAAAAGTCACATTTACAGTCTTTCCTTCTTCCTTGGCGATGAGCTCTGCCCCTCTTTCAAGGGAATCGATGACCATTATATTAGAGACAGAGTCTCCTTCAGCAGGAAACTTCTTATAAATATTGATGATTTTGTAAAGCATTTCGGCTATCTCGGCAATCATCCGATCTGCCTCATCTACCTCATAAAGTATAGCAAGAAAATCTTTACCTCTTACCTCTTTGGATTGCAATGCAGTAATCGCCTCTTCAATTTCATGGAATTTATTAGCCATCAGCTCCATGCCGATAACCACCGCATTACCTTTTAGATTATGAATAATGTCGAAGGTAAAACTTAGCAGCTCTGAGTACTCATCACCATCGTTCTTCTCATACCTCTCAGAGATACTCTTTAGCATCTTACGCGAGTTATGCAGGAAGCCTCTGAGGATAGAAGGATCAATTTTAAGAATGCTAAGCACTCTTTCTGTCTCTTGCTGTTTTTTCTTCTCCGCCTCGCTTAGGTGTTGTTGTAGTAAGATTGATTCAGTTTCATCAGAAACCGTGACCATAATATTCTGAATCTTATTCTTTCTGAATATTCTGGTAAATTCTACCCTGATATATTTGGTAGCAACAATGCCATTTTGCTCCGTATGAATCTTCACCTGGTCTATTGGATTCAATTGGTTCACCACCTCTTCATCCATATCTTCATTAAACAGGTGCCGCATGAACATTTCCAAAGCTTCTAACTCTCTTGGTAGTATCAGAGGCCTCATGAAGTTGGTGAAATTTTCACCGGCAATTCGATCATTATTAAAAATCTCCTTCATTGCCTTTGAATGGAATTTGGAGATTTTAAATTCTTTGTCGAGCAAGAAGATTCCCTGCTCAATATTTTCGAAAACAACTAATGAAACTCCATAGATATTCTTATATAGGAACTTAGCCTTATCTCTTTGCTTCCTTAGCTCAAATTGGGATTTTCGTATTTCCAGCACCATCTTATTAAAGGTGTTGGCATATTGTCCTAACTCATCCTTTGTTGGGATGACTACTTTCTTTGAAAGGTCTCCTGCTGAAATCCTTCGAGTAAAAGCTTCCAATATGCTTACGTTTTTCAGCAAATTGGTCACCAGGGTGGTCATCAACCAAAAGGCAATGATTCCAATGGTAATATCCAGAATCAGAAAAGTCCAGAAATTCTTTACAGACTGACTTGCAATCTCCTGGGTGCGCGCCTGTATCCTATCAGACATGAAGTCTTCCACCCGTTTCAACCGATTGATCTTATCTGTACTTACATCGTACCAGTGATCCGGGCTTTCTGAGAGGGTGTCATTCAAAAATACTACCTGTCTCATACGTTCAACTTCCTGTACCTCCTCACCCTGCACCATTTGTTCATAATACGCTGTTGATTCCTCGTTTGCAATAATCTCAAAAGCATCCAAATAGGAATTCTGACGAGCAACCAGTGTTGTGAACCGATTGTAAAGGTCAAAACCGATGTGATTATGAGAAAACGCCTGAGTTCCAATGGCTCGCTCAATACTTGCAAACTCCTTTGACTTTAAGAAGTAGATGATTGCATGTATCTGTTGAGCAATTTCTTTATCTCTGGTCTCATCAATAAGTTTGATAACGGTATTCAAGGCGGTATTATTGATCTCTGAAAATCGATCAATGGACTCTTCTGAAGAAATTCGATGCTGATCAATGCTTTTGCGGAGCGTCGTTAACTTATCAAAAAACGTATTAAGCTCGTCCAGATCACCACGATGTAGCTCTATCAACTCTCCAAGATCACCACTGGATATCTCATTGTAATATTGCTGAAGTGTACTATCAGTCTTCTCTCTTTGCTGACTCAGCTTAACACCGAAGCTTTCTCCCTCATTGGCCAGGAACCCCGAGGAGATACTTCGTTCCTTTTGAATTTCATGGACAACATGATTAATCTCAATACCTACGGTGATTGCTTTATTCAGCCGAACACTATCTGAATAATCAAGGTAGTGGTACCTGACTTGTAGATAATCAAAAGCCAAAATAATAACTATCAGCGGGATAATAATCACCGCAAATTTTTGGCGTATGGGTAGGTTGGTAAGTCTCTTTATCATCAAAACTGCATATAAGCTATGCAAGCACTTTTTCTACTACCTTGAGTAAATCCTCTTCGGTAAATGGTTTAACAATATATTCTGAAGCCCCTAAAGAAAGTCCTTTGTTCACTACGGTCTGCTGCCCGACGGCACTTACCATGATGACTTTGGACGGAACTTCCTCATCCTTCAATACTTTGAGTATTTCAAAACCCATCATATCAGGCAGGATGTTGTCTAATGTGATTAGATCCGGTTGTAACTGAACTGCCAAATCAATGGCACTTTCTCCATTCTGGGCTTCACCCACCACTTCAAATCCTGCACCTTCCATTGCAGATTTGATTAACGACCTCATATAAATAGAGTCATCAACGATCAATACTTTCTTGCTCATTTTACTTTTATTACTGTTTTATCACTTTATTTAACACTTCCTATTTAGCACGATTAGGGTGATAATGAGTAATTAAACCAGGTCCTTAATTTTATCCACAAACTTATTGTGAAATACCCAAATAAAATCGGGGCAAATATCTAGCTCTTTTCCATGAAAAACTGCTTTGAAATGAATTATTGATTCAAATTCGCTGGATTCTTTAACTATAAAATCATTCAATTCAGTTGCTTTTAAAACTTTTAATGATGGGACATTTCCATATATCTCTACATCAAGAAAGTTAGAAAATTCAGTAATAACTGCTGCTGAAACCATGTTATCAATCTCGGTAAGAAAACCCAACTTCATGATGGTGCTTTCTTTTGAGTCATCTTTTGCTACTTTTTCAGGCAAACAGGCCTCATATAGCTTAGCTACTTCTTTTTCTGAGAAAATCAGGTGACTAGTACCTTTTAACTCCCCCATTAGCTCAGTTTTGATAAGGTGAACATCCTGATTTGGTCCACCAAAACGATCCAAGTCTAAATCTGCACTCACATAATCTATCTTCTCAATGGATATTGGACTCTGTAGGATTTGCTCCATAGAAGACTTAGCCATAGACAAACCATCGAATATTAGCTTCGTGGCTATTTTAAGTTCACTTTCATTCAAATCTGCAATCATACGTTTCTCAAAATAAGTTTGTTGGTTTTGGGGTCAAAATAGTCCTTTATTTTCAATCTGATTAAAGTTTTAGGCGAACAATCAAGAATCTTCATCGAGTTCCTTCAAAATAGCGATTAACTCTGAATTGTCAAATGGCTTTACCAGATAATGTTTGGCTCCATTTGACATTGCATCTACGATGGCCGACTGCTGTCCTACCGCACTTATCATGATCACCTTTGCTTTGAAATCGTCTGTGTTGATGGTCTTCAAAACATCCAGTCCTGTCATATCAGGAAGAATATTGTCCAGTGTGATCACATCCGGACTCAACTCCATAGCGAGATCAATGGCCATTTCACCATTTTTTGCCTCTCCAACTACGTCATATCCCTGTTCCTCCAATAGTGAGCGAAGACTGGAGCGGATATAGGTGGAATCATCTACGATAAGTACTCGCATAAGCGTATTGTTTAGTCTGAAATTTTCTTATAAATACGTGTCTTTACATCATGAATGCTGAATTTGGTTTTTCCATATTCCGGCATAATATCGTAATAGCCAATGATCAAATAGCCATCGTCCTTAAGGCAGGAGTGCAAAAGATCTAAAACTCGGTGCTTGAGCGACTCATCAAAATAGATCATCACATTTCTACAAAAAATGACATCAAACTGGTCATTCATTGAATCCATCACCAGGTTGTGTTTTTTAAACGTCACATTCGTCTGATACTTTGATTTAATATTGGCATGTTTATCATGAAATTCGAAGTAATCTTCTAGCTGCCTGTCAGGGAAAAACTTCAGAAACGGAACCAAATATTGCTTAAGGGTCGGTAATGAGTAATCTCCCTTCTTTGCTTTATTTAAAGCGGTAGTACTCAGGTCTGTCGCCAGGAGTTTGCTTTTGTTGAGCATATTCAATGTTTCCAGCACAATATTCATGGTATAGACCTCTTCGCCAGTTGAGCATCCTGCATGCCATATTTTGATCGATCTTCCCGTTATTGATGGGATGATTTCATCTCTGAGTTTCATCCATACATCCGGATTTCGAAATAGTTCTGTCAAATTAACCAGCAGGTCATCGATGGCTGACAGGAAGAATTCATTGTCCTTTAAAACAAGCGACCACAGCTCCAAAATGGTATCCATGTTGTGCTTCATCATCAGACGCACGATCCCACGCTTAAGTGAGGTACGCTCATAATTCGTGAAGTCAAGCCCATAACGATTGTTAATCGCCTGCATTAGTGCAGTGAGCTCCTCATCACTGATCATATCTGTGGTTATCGTTGCTATGACTCTACTTTTTTAGTTGCTGATTGAAACAAAATATCCATAATGGAAGCTACATCTAATACCGGACACACATTCCCTGATCCCAGTATGGTCGTGCCACTTAATAGTCGGCTATTATCTAGTGGTTTAGGAAGCTTTTTCTCTACAATTTCCTTTTGACGTTGGAGCTTGTCGACAACCAAACCTAATAATCGTCCGGAATGCGTGGAGACGATCACGTTTAATTCAATCAATTCGTCAATTTTCTTGATGTATTTCAGCCCTATCTTTTCCTGGTCAATGTCATCAACATTTTTGGTCTCGATCAACCCTTCGAGGAAAACCACAGGAATGGAATGATCCTGGTAATCAAACATCAGACTATCACCTACTTGATGAATCTCATCTTTAGTGATATAGGCAACAGAATCGATGTATGTCAAAGGAATGGCATAATCCTGATTGGCTACTTCGAAAAGAAGCGCACCCTTCAGTGCCAGTGAGGAAGGTAAGATTAAATGGATTGACGTTCCTATCCCTAATTCCGTTTCCACCAATACCTGTCCTCCAATGGATTCTACTGATTTTTTCACGACATCCATACCAACTCCTCTCCCAGATATGTCCGTCACTTTATCAGCACTTGAAAAACCCGGTTCAAAAATGTATCTAATGATCTCATTTTCGTTCAGCTGATCAGCAACCTCCTGTGTGACCATCTTCTGCCGAACAATCTTTTCCTTAATCTTGGCCTGATCAATGCCTTTTCCATCGTCTGATACCGTAATCACTACACTGTCTTTTTCGAGTTTGGCATCCAGAGTCACTTTAGCAGTGAGGTCTTTACCGGAATTTCTCCTTTCATCTGAATTTTCAATACCATGTCCCACAGCATTTCTAACCAAATGAACCATTGAATCACTGATGATCTTAAGAATATTTCTATCTATCTCAACCTCGGTTCCTTTCAACACCAACTCAACAGATTTGTTTTCAGAAGAAGCTGCGTCTCTGAGCACACGATGAAATTTATTAAACAGAAACCCCATCTGCACCATGCGTACATTCATGATTCCATAGTGCAGATTGGAGGAGATTCGCTTAATCCTTTCAAACTCAAGCGTACTTTTTCCTTCGGACCCAAACAATGCAATCAACCGGTCTCGTTCAATTACCAGTTCACCAACCATGTTCAGTAATTCATCCATCCTTTTCACAGGAATCTGAACCACATCTGCAAATTTGATAGTGCCGGTTTCCTCCTCGGCTGGTTCTTTGGGAGCCTCTTCCTGAATAGCTACCTCTGCTTCCTGCTGACCGTCTTCGGGTTGGCCCTCGCTTTCTTCACGGGCATTCTTTAGATATACAGCCAGCTTTGTCTTAATACCCAGGTAGCTCACACGTTCACCGGAAGTGACCGCATTTATAAGTCCACCTAACTTATCATTTGCTCTGAAAAGTCCGTCCACCAGTTCTTTATCAAGGGGTATTTCACCATTCTTGATAGCTCCGAAAATATCTTCCATCGTATGTGCCAGATCTGCGATCTTATCATACCCCATACCCATAGCATTTCCTTTTAGGGTATGAACAATACGAAAGATGTTAGCAATGGCCTTCTTACTGGACTGGTCTTTCTCCAGCTCCACAAAAAGCCGGTTTAGCTCTTCAAAATTTTCGAGAGCTTCAGTGAGAAATAACTGACGATATTCTTCTTCTTTGGACGACACTTACAGGTTGTTAACTAAATAATTACCAATATCTTTTATATCCAATATGGCCTCAATAGCTCCTGCTTCAGAAGCTGCTTTAGGCATTCCATAAATGACACTGCTCTCTTTATTCTGAGCGATCGTTTTGCCCCCCACCTCATTGATTGCCATCATACCCTTCACTCCGTCCTTACCCATTCCTGTCAAAATAACACCCACCATTCGATTACCGTACACTTTTGCCGCACTTAACATCATGGCGTTGATGGATGGGTTATTGTATTCGGGATAAACATCATCTGTGAAATCTACAACGACTTTCCCTTTCTCCTTTTTCAGGATAAGATTGGCATGACCCGGGCAAAACATGACAACTCCAGGTGTTGGACTCATTCCTTTTGTCGCAGAAACAACCTCAAGAGCTGTCAGAGAACCTAATCGTTGGACGAATTGAGGAATAAATACCTTCGGCATATGCTGGCATACTACTATCGGGATATCAAAGTCTTGAGGAAGTGAGCAGATGACTCGCTCAATAGCTGTGGGACCTCCGGTTGATGCGCCAATTGCTACCAAATCGTAATTTGATTTCCTTGAACGCTTTCGTGGCACCACTTTAACCTTCGACTTGGCAGATCCTATCTTTTTTGGCTTAGCCCGGGAGGTACTTTTGATTTTCTGCACTAACTCTTTTTGGAGCTCTCGCATTTTAGATTTATTCCTGTCTGGCTTATTGATGTAATCAACTGCTCCATTTTTAAGCGCCTCAAACACCGGTTGCAAATCGGTATTTCCAACAGAACTAAGTATCAATATTGGTGTGGGATTCTTTTGCATGATGCCTTTTACAGCATAGAGGCCATCATACTCAGCCATGTTGAGATCTAGCAGAACAATATCGGGTTTTAATTCTGCGGTCTTTTCTATCGCCTCGAGTCCATTGATCGCAGTGCCTGCAACTTCAATCTCCTTGTCTTCTGAAAGTAAATCAGTAATGAGCAACCGCATAAACGCGGAATCATCAACAACTAATATTTTGAGTTTTGCAGCCATCTAATTCTTCAATTCGTCAGGAATTACAACTGCCTTATCATTCTTCAGCATTTCAATAATATCCAGGTAGTAAACTAATTTTTCTTCCAAATGAATGATCCCTTTGATGTATGATAAATCAAGGGTAGCATCCTCAATCATTTGTATTTCGGATGAAATATTTCCTCCCTCCACTTTTAGTGTGGTTGGCAGAGATTCCAAAACCAGGCTAGCCTTGATTTCATGGTGGTTGAATATCATTAGGTAGTTTGGATCCGATACACTCTCAATCCCAAAACGAGCAGCTAAATCAAAAACAACGTAGGAAGTACCTCTGACATTGGCAAGCCCTGAAATATGTTTGGGAGTATTTGGAGTTTTGGATAGCACCGGGAATTTGACCACTTCTTTGATTATGTGGATATCCGTGGCGTATATTTCATTGTTGATGATAAAGCTTACCAGCTGAATATTCTTGTCCTGCAACTCCGCAATCTCAGCGGTGTACTGCTTTCTCAGTCTTATTTTACGTTCCCGCAGCTCATTGGCGATGTAGTTGGAAAGCACAGGATCAAATGGTTGTGCTGATTCTGGCTTTTGTTTTTTCTGATTGGTACTTCCCTTTTTTGCTGGTTTGGTTGTAGGTGTTTTCTTCTTTTTTGCTTTTGTTGAGGAGTCTTTTTTAGTTGATGATTTTTTAGGCGATTTAGCTGCTTTTTGAGGAGCGTCTTCTTTTTTAATCAGAGACTTCTTTTTCACCTTTTTAGGCTCCTTCTCCTTCGGTTCTTCCGAGATCAGTTTCTTTCGTTTTAAATTCTTCCCCAGTGCCATTTCTCTACCTATTTAACTCTAAGATTTCATCACCAAAGTGCATGTAATCAACCGCTGAGTTGGAGGTCGGTTTATAGCTGATGACACTTTTCCCGAAAGAGGGAGCCTCAGAGGCTTTCACATTGCTTCGAATCATGGAATCAAAAATCCTTAGCTCATAATTTTCAAGAATATAGTCCTTCACCTCCTGACTGAGCTTTCGGCGTTTATCGACCATGACAGGTAAAACCCCTTCAACAACCAACTTCTTTGAAAAAGATGAGGACACTTTCTGTATGGTTTGCATGATCTGATCCAGACCCTGAAGGCTTAACACTTCCATCTGCATGGGAATAATCACTTTGTCGGAGGCCAACAGTGCATTGACTGTAAGTGTTGAAAGCGATGGTGGACAATCAATTAATACATAATCATACCCGGCCACCTCTCTAAGGATCGTATCGAGTGCACGCTCATGCCCACCGGAAGTAGCCAGGGAAAGCTCTGTATCTGCAAGCTCATTATCAGAAGGAGCCAGATCCAATCCCTCACTTGATTTCAATGTATCTCCAATCTTGCATTCACCTAGAAGGACATCTGCCATTGATTTATCAAATTCGTTAATGCCAAGAGAATAACTCAGGTTCCCCTGAGGATCAAGATCGATCAATAAAACATCCTTGGCTCTCCTATTTAAAGCAGCACCCAAATTGATGGCTGTGGTGGTCTTACCAGTACCTCCTTTTTGATTTATAATGGAATATATCACCATTATTCATCACCTTTCTTTGACAGCTTAAACATACCTACACGTTCCTTGAGTGTTCTGGCTATCTCAGTCACTTCTTCTGATCGTTGCGTGTAGCTTTCCATTCCAGCTGAAAGCTCTGTAGCAGAGCTAGCCACTTGTTCGGTTCCAGCTGCCGTCTCTTCCGCAATTACTACGATACCTTCTGTGATAGTAACTACATTTCTAATACTATCCATCTGGTCTTTCGTTGCTTCCAGTATCTGCTTCGAAATTTCAAGGTTTTGATTAGAGGATGAGGCAATTTCTCTGAAAGCTTCAGATGCATCATTCGATGCACTTTCACCACCCAGAATGCTCTCATTCATTACTTCGATAACCTTAGCAGCGGCAGCTGTATCATTTTGTACGTCGGTTATCAACTTCTCAATTTCCCGAGCGGAGTTTCTGGAATCCTCAGCCAATTTTCTAATTTCCTCAGCTACAACAGCAAAGCCCCTACCGGCATCTCCTGCCTGTGCTGCCTCAATTGCTGCATTTAAAGCGAGTAGATTGGTTTGAGAGGCGATATCTGTAATAATTCCTAATACTCTCGTAATCTCATTGGATCGCTCGGTCAGCACCTGGATCGATTTATTGGTATCATTGGCAAAGGCTTTGATATCCTTCATACTAAAACCAACTTTATTTACCATCTTCAATCCATTTTCCGAACTCTCAGAAACTTTATGAGCTGCCACATTGATTTCCTCTGCCTGATTACTCATGCTGGTTGCAGCACGTTGAATATTCTCAACAAGATTTGAAGACTCATCCACCTTGCTTACCTGTGTCTGTGCTCCACTACTCATCTCAGCAATTGCCGATGCTATCTCACCGGTATTTGTATTCATCTCCTCACTTGCAGATAGCATCTCCATGGAGCTGTCTCCGATAATATTGGCATTCTTTACAATCCCATCAAGCAACTCATCCAAATTGTGAAGTGCTTTATTCAGATTATCCTTTAGGTTAAGGATGTCGCCTTTTGCTTCTTCATTATATCTCACAGTTAAATCGCCCTCAGCCATTCTGTTTGCCATTTCATTCAATACAGAAAATGGTTTTGAAACTGATTCCAGCAAACTGTTAATAGAAATACTTAACTCTCTCCAGGCACCTGATTTATTATCAGGATTGATCCTGGAGGTCAGGTCGCCTTCTCCCTCCGCATGCTGAACCACTTCATTCGTTTCATCAATTACAGAACGAAGGTTGTTTCTCATCATGATCAGGGAAGCACCCAACACGTCATTCTCACCGGAAATCTCAAAATCAGCATTAAGATTTCCTTCACCCACCTCTCTTGAAAATTCAGCTTTCTTCCTTAATTCCTCAAGCAACACATTCACCGACTGAGCAATCTCACCCAGCTCATCTTTCGATATTTTTTTAATTATCAATGAATTATCCAACACTCCTTTTGCCAGACTTTTCAATAATGTATTTGACTGGTCCAAAGAATCGGTTATCCTGTTTGCCAGCTTCCAAATAGTGTAGGAAAGTAAAACCAACCCTATTAGACCAATAATTATGGTCCACCTGAAGGTTGCATTAAATGGCGCAGTGATTTCAGAGACAGGAACCACGAAAACGGCCCACCATGAGTCTGAAGACCTTCCAATTGGAATATTAGCAAACGAAACATATACGTCATCCTCCAGCGATTCATCATAAGCCCGATATGAAAATGGATTGCCAGATCTCATATTCTCAACTACGTTTAGTGGGCTATCTCGAATGATGTTTAATGTGTCCATTGACTGGTTGAAGAGTTGCGCATTTTTATGTGCCGTGATTACTCCGCCACTTGAAACTAAAAGCGCATAAGCATTTTGATAAAAGTCCACCTCAGAAATTCCTTGAAAGTCGTCGACAGACATATCCGTGCCTATTACTCCAGCAAACTTTCCATCTACTTCCATCCGAACTGTCGGAGAAATTCCAAGGAGAGAATCTCTTGAATCTGATGAATAATCATAATCTAAATACCAGTAGGGTTCGCTTAGCAATTCATTGAGATCATCTTCCGCTTTAAACCTTTCATATATTGAGCTTGCTTTGCTTCCATCAAGCTCCGCTAATTCCAGTGAAGACTTCACTTCATTCCCATCCATGTACGAATTGAATCGCTCGCGTCCATAGCTCTTATCCCAGTTTGGATCAATAAACTCTAATTGCCAGCTCATCCATGTAGCATCATATTTGGGATATAACATCAATACTTTTTCAAGGAACGTCTTTCTTAGCTCATTACGCTGATTATCAGGCATGTAGGTGTATTCTTCTACGGCTTCAGCCATTACTCTTGCCACTGCTAGGTCCTCGTCAATTATTACTTTTATTTCATTTGCCTTTTGCTGAGCGTAGGAGTCTGCGAGTTTTTCAGCTTCCCCAATAGCATTTTTACGAAGGTTGTAGCTTATATATCCGATTGTAATGACATAAATGATGACTGTTAGTCCCAATATGAACAGCATCATTTTTCGGCGAATGGTAAAATTTTTAAGCATCTTAGAATTGGTTAACTATTCTGAAAACAAAGCATTTAGCTTACTACGGTGAATTTGTCACTCGAAATCATTCCTAATATATCGAATAGGATGATCATTCGGCGATCTTTTTTAATAATTCCTTTTAAGTATTTCTGGCCAATGGTTGATTTTAGTCTTGAGGCTGATAGTGACTCAATCATATCATCTGAAACCATCAATGTATCGGGTACATCAGGAATAGCAATACCCATCTGATAGTTGTCTACATCCAAAACCAATAAATATTTTGGTTGGGTAGTATTTTCGATCTTGAAAAAATCAGCTAAATCAAGAATTCCATATATGTTTCCCCGTACGTTGGCCATTCCTTTGATATAATCGGGCATCTGTGGCACATAAGCAAGGGGTGGAAATGGGACTACCTCCTTAACCAGGTTGATTGAAACCGCATACTCTTCCCTTCCGGACTTAAACACACAAAACTGCTGATAGGATTTTACAACAACCCCTTCACCCTCCTGATTTATAGATTCACTGTGCTCTCTTTCACTATGCTCTCCCTTGCCCTCTTTTTTCACACCTTCCTCGGAAACAGCTAGGTCTTCATCAGGATTCTCAGAGCTTTGTTGTTTTGTAAGATTTTTTCCCAGGGCCATGAATTAATTTCTCACCGTAAAAATGAATGTTCTAAGAAACTAAATTCGAATGACTTTTACCTAAAAGTATATCGGTAAAATGATGAGATGATCCTTGTTGAAGATACGAAGTTGACTGTATTAATGAGTTTTTTAAAAAAATAGCAATGGGTAAATATTGGCATCTATTTTTGCCATCAATTTAATATCGAATGCCCGGAAGCAGAAAAAGACATATTGCCAAGACGATAACCTGGCGCATCATCGCAACAGGAACTACATTTATCTTAACGATGATTTTCTTCAGAGAGGATCCAAATGCAACTGAAAAAGCAGGTTGGGTAGCGCTTATAGAGACCATATTAAAGATGGCCCTTTATTATTACCATGAAAGAATTTGGTACAATGTAAAGTTGCGTGTAAAAAGTGCATTGCGTCACTTCTTCAAAACAATCACGTGGCGTGTTACTGCTTCCGTGACAACCTTTATCATCGCCTTCGTTATCTTTAGGGAAGATCCAAGTGCTGTCGAAAAAGCTACAGGAATCGCATTAATAGAAAGCGTACTGAAAATGTTATTTTACTATTTACACGAAAGAGCTTGGCATACCTCAAAATTTGGCCTTAAATAATTGTTTTAAGGTAAATTGGCCCGATAAGTGTTTGATGAATGTAATTATTAGATTAATCTTGAATTTGAATTGACGATAAACAAACCAATCTCATGAAAAAGAACTTTATACACTTTTCATTATTTGCTTCCGCATTCTTTTTGATTTCGTGCGGTGGAGGAAAAAAAGCATCTGAAGAGTCAACCGCAGAAAAGAAAGAAGAAATTGAAAGCTTTGTAGAGAAAGAATTTACCTATCCTCTGCCTACTGCTTTCGAGGTTTCTCAAATGCTTAGCAATGCAAATACCTCATACTCGCCAGACATTGTAAATGATCCGACGAAAGTAGATCAGTATGTGGCTACCTGGCAAAAAGCTGCCAACCTGGGGGTCTACGGAGCAGATCTTAGCTATGCGGCAACCTTTGATAAAACACAGGAGACCATTGATTTTCTGGATGTATCCAAAAAGCTTATTGAGGATTTAAACATTACCTCTGCCTTTAACGAATCCATGGCTCAACGAATTGAAAACAATATGGATAATGTAGATTCCTTGATTTTCATCGTGACCGAATCATTCTACGACACTTACAATTACCTGAATCAAAACGGAGAAGAAAAGACCTCTATATTGGTCATAGCCGGAAGTGTAATTGAAGGACTTCACATCACTTGCGAACTTGTAAAAATGAGTGAAAACAAAGGCGAACTAATGGCCGTTTTAGCCAACCAAAAAGCGCAGGTTATAAAATTGGTGGAACTGATGGAGAATCACCAAGATGATGAAAACGTACAGAAAGTGCTTCCAAACTTAAGATTTATCAGCTTAACTTATGATCAGTTGGGCGAAGGAACAGAAATGACTGAGGGTCAGTTTACAGATATTGCTAACAATGTGAAAGAGATGAGAGATCACATCGTTGGATAATCTGAATTGAAAATATATTTTTAGAGCCTCAACCTTTGTTGGGGCTTTTTTTTACGTTATACACAACTATGACCGAATCCATACTTAATGCATTAGTTCATCTTTTCGCAATCATAGAGAGCGCTAAAGAAGATACTATGGTAGTTGATTCCGGAGAGTTGGTCATTCGTCCTTATCTTCAAAAAAACCTCAACAACGAGACACTCACCGCTGAGTACATCAAGCTTTTTTATGATTATCTCAATTTCTATAAAGACCAGCCGGCACCCAAAGATTCTGAAGGAGTCACCATAGATAGCACCAGTATTTTACAGATTGCGAAAATCTGTAATCAACTTAATAAAGAACTTCTTCGATCCGAACGATTAATCGTATTCATGCAGCTGATGGAACTTATCCGTGCTGATGAAAAAGTAACTGCGAAAGAAGAAGAATTTGCGGCGCTGGTTGCGCTGAACTTTAACCTTGATCAGGAGGATGTACTTAATCTTAAGAGTTTTATTCTTAAACCAGACGATAAAGAGATCAATAAGGATAAAATTCTGATCATCGACAATAAACAGACCGAATGGCCGGAAGAGATGGCCTGGATTATCCGAAAGAAGAAAAAAGAAAATCAAGTCAGACACTTATTCGTCCAGAATCTTTTCGGAAAAATTACCGTCCTCTATCTCAAGAGTGTGGATACGTTTGTTTTTCGATACGATGGTCCCTTAAATCTGTTTTTAGAAGGGGTTAAAATCATTCCAGCTAAATCATATATCCTTAGGCCGGGCTCTATAATCAAAGGACCTAACATCTCCTCTATTTATGAGTCCGAGATCACTAGAAAGTTCATTCAGGAGGAATCCACCACACCTGTAGTTCTGGCTGGCGATAAGATTGAATTCAAATTTAAGAATAGCAGCAATGGCCTGAAACCTTTCTCTTTCTCTGAAGATTCAGGAAGATTGGTAGGAATCATGGGCGGAAGCGGTACGGGAAAAACCACACTGATGAATATCCTTAATGGTAAGATTCCAATTGACAATGGACGTCTACACATAAATGGATTCTCATTGGAACAGGCCACTACTGAGGGAGTTATTGGATACGTGCCACAGGACGACCTCCTATTTGAAGAACTAACTGTGTATCAAAACCTCTACTTCAATGCGAAAACGTGTTTCAGTGACTTTTCAGAAGACTTAATTGACAGAACAGTCAATAAGGTTTTAGAGGATCTTGATCTTGAGGACATCAAGGATTTGAGAGTTGGCAATCCACTTAATAAAACCATATCTGGCGGCCAAAGAAAACGACTAAATATCGCATTAGAGCTAATGAGGGAGCCCTCTGTGCTCTTTGTGGATGAGCCTACATCTGGCCTTTCCTCTATGGATTCGGAAAAAATGATGTTGCTACTTAAAGAGCTTACAAGAAAAGGTAAGCTTGTAGTGGCGATTATTCATCAGCCTTCCTCTGAAATTTTCAAATTGTTTGACAGGCTTTGGATTCTGGACAAAGGTGGCTATCCAATTTACAACGGGAACCCGATTGATGCGGTGGTCTATTTTAAAACCATGAATACTCAGGTGAATGCCGCTGAGAGCGAGTGCCCTCGCTGTGGCAATGTCATTCCTGAGCAGATTCTTCAGATCATTGAGGCCAGAGAAATAGATGAACGAGGTAGAAGTACGAAAAAACGTCGTGTAAATCCTTCAGTTTGGTATTCCAAATACAAAGAAAATATCCTTCCTAAACTGGTAAGGCTTAAGTATGATTCTGTGCTCCCTCCCACCAACTTCCGTATACCAGACGGCTGGAATCAATTCAAAATATTCAGCAAGCGAAACCTACTATCTAAGATTTCTAACAGGCAGTATGTATTGATAAATATGTTAGAAGCTCCGGTTCTTGCTTTTATTCTTGGCTATTTTTCAAAATACTCTCCTGAGAATACCTATGCCTTTTCAGAAAATATCAATTTACCGGTTTACTTGTTCATGTCTATCGTGGTATCTCTTTTTATGGGACTCACCGTGAGTGCGCAGGAGATTTATAAGGACAGACAGATACTTGAAAGAGAGTCATTTCTAAATTTATCACGTCTTAGCTACATCAATTCTAAAGTTGTCTACTTGTTTATCCTGTCGGCCATTCAAACACTCTCCTTTGTGCTAATCGGAAATTACATACTGGAAATTCATGGAATGACACTCTATTATTGGGTCGTCCTGTTTACTGTTTCATGCTTTGCCAATTTGATTGGCCTGAATATTTCTTCGGCACTTAACTCTGTAATCAATATTTATATCCTAATCCCTTTTATACTGGTTCCCCAACTTTTATTAGGTGGAGCGATGATTAAGTTTGATGAGCTGCATCATTCACTCAACAATCAAAAGAATGTGCCTATCGTAGGAGATATGATGGCATCCAGATGGGCATATGAAGCGCTGGCTGTCGCGCAATTCAGATATAATGATTATGAGAAGCATTTCTTTGAAGTCAATCAGGAAATAAGTAAAAATTCAGTTTACCGATCGTTTATGGTTCCGGAAATGATCAGCATCAATAATGAGATCTTACGTGACAGTGCAGACTGGAACAGTAAAAAAAGATCTTTTCGGATATTGAAAAATGAAGTTAGAAGTCTAAATGAAGTGTTTGGGCTAAGGGCATTCTCGTACACGGATCAAATCAACGAGAATTATTTCAGTACATCCATTAGCCGAAGACTCCATGATTACCTGCTATATACAAAAGACCACTTTGCCAAAGCATACATTGAGGCTCAGAATAAAAGAGACAAGCTATACGAGCAGTTGGTAGATGAATTAGGTCGTGAAGGCTTTGTAGAATTGGAGCAAAAATATCATAATGAGTTTTTGGCGGATCTACTTATGAATCGGGCTCATTTTGATATGGTGTACCGTGGGGATGATCAGCTAATACAGAAAAAAGATCCCATATATATGCGCCCATATTCTAACATTGGTCGAGCTCATTTTTATGCACCTATGAAGGTCCTTGCTGGATATGAAATACCTACCTTTTATTTCAATATCTGCTTCATCTGGTTTATGACAATTTTGCTCTACCTGGCCTTGTTGGATAACTCACTGAAAAAACTCATTAAATTCTTCGAATCCAAGGAAAAGGACGAGAGCAAACCCAGTAACTGGGTGAGATTTTGGGATACATTTCTAATTGTAATTAGCTCACCCAGGGTCTATCACCGAGCTAGGAAAATAAAAAAAGCGACAGATTCATGATGACATACTCAAATCTTGCATCTCTGATTTTAAGGTTAAGTTTTGGAATAATGCTGCTTACCCATGGATGGGGCAAGTTCAACAGGTTAATTTCAGGTAATCTTTCTTTCAGCGACCCTATTGGTATTGGTGAGGCTCCAAGTCTGGTGCTTGCAGTTATTGGAGAATTCGTTTGCCCAATCCTATTGATTGTTGGATTTAAATCCAGGATTAACGCCATTCCACCCGCAATCACTATGTTGGTTGCAGCCTTTATTGTTCATGCGGATGATCCGTGGAGAAAAATGGAATTCCCACTACTCTATTTTTTCGGTTTTCTTGTAATATTTCTACTAGGAAGTGGTAAATACTCGCTGGATTGGAAGTTAAAGAAGGTTTAGTCTTTTATATATCACTTTCTCACTGATCTGGGTGATTTCGCCCGCCTTAAGTGGTTCCAACCTAATGCCTTCAATTGCCACTCTAATAAGCCTCAAAGTCGGATATCCCACTTTGGCGGTCATTCGACGTACCTGTCTGTTTTTACCTTCTGTAAGAGAAATTTGCAACCAGGTTCTTTCAGGGTGTTTATTGTAATTGACCGGCGGGTTTCGCACAGGGATATCAGGGTTTATGATCCGAATTTTGGCAGTCTTCGTACGATGCTTTTTACCGCTTACATTGATTTCTACGCCTTGTTCAAGCTCCTGAATTGCTTGCTTGGTTGGTTTACCTTCCACTTCAACCCAGTAGGTTCGTTGATGATTGTTCTTCGGATTTAATAGCTTGTTATTTAATGACTTATCATTCGTCAAAATCAGTAAACCTTCGCTATCCAAATCAAGTCTACCTACTGGATACACATCCTTAGGTAAATCTTTGAAAACCTCTCCTAGCCCAATGTTATTTCCTTCATTGGAAAACTGACTTAGCACTTTGTAAGGCTTATGGATGATAAAATAAAGTTTCCTTTTAGCCACGGTCGAACAATTTGAATATCCCAAATCCGATAAGCACACCCACCACATTGGAGGCAGCATCTAACCATTCAAAGAAGCGATTTGGAAAGAAAGTATACTGTGCTAACTCAAGGAGTAGCCCATATATGGACGCAAACAGCAGAAGCCAATAAGATCTTCTTACAGATAATAAATCTGCTTTTCTGAACGCTATCAAAAAGCTAATGATTAGCGCTGAGTAGGCGAAACAGTGTTCCAGTTTATCTAAGTAGCCAATCTCCTCAACCTGAACAGGAATAGCCAGGAAAGTAGATAAAAGAAAGATTCCCAGTGTAACCGCAACAGCGGGGACAAACCAAATAGTTGTATTATTCAAAATCAAATAGTGATTTTTAAGCCGTCAGTGAGTTTGTTAAAAGACGAATCTGAGGATTCAATCACCTCATCAGCCATGTGGGTCAGCCACATCTGTTTGGTATTGAAAAGCGTTTGCTTCTCTAAAAGTTCAGAATATCCTAAATGACCAAAATTCACCTTGTCAAGAAAATTGCACTCACATATAAACAAATCTGAACCGTCAGCCAACGGAATAAGATTATCTGTCCATGAGGTATCCCCTGAAAATGCTATGGTTTTCCCTTTCCACTCTACCCTGATACAATGAGGAATAGATGGAGGACTGTGCTCAGCTTTCCATGCGGTGATCGTTTTGTCAACAAGTATCAAAGGTTCACTTTCCTCGTATTCATGATAGGTTAGATCCATTTCGAGAGTCTTTGCAGCAGTACCAGCATACATAGCCTCCTGAAGATCAAATACGCGCTTGGCAACTCCCTCCGGCCCCACAATTGTTAGTGGTTTTTTTCGTGGATTTTCAAACATGCTGCTGATGAGGAAAAAAGGAATGCCTCCAAAATGATCTCCATGAAAGTGAGATATCACAATAGTAGAAATCGATTCCAGATCAATTTTTTCGTGCTTTAAGCGGATCAGTGTGCTGGCTCCACAGTCCAACAAGATTCGCTCGTCCCCTTCCGACAAAAGAAATGAAGTGTTGTTTCGCCCACCATTCCCAAACGCATCACCACAGCCTAGTACAGTCAATTCCATAAAAATTCGATTCTTTTTTATGTGACTTGTAAATTTACCTTATGGAGCTATTCTTAAATGATAAACTCGGAAAAATCAATGTAGAAGTTGATAAAGCCTCCCGCCCTCAGGCTGTCCTGATCATCGCTCATGGTGCAGGAGCCGGAATGCATCACCCATTTATGAGCACATTAGGACGAGGAATCGGTGATAAAGACATTCATGCGGTTCGTTTCAATTTTCCTTATATGGAACAAGGAAGAAAATCTCCCGGATCTCCTAAAGCAAACATTGAAACATGGCGATTGATTGTGGAGCACATTGCCGCTATTTATGAAGGGTTGGACATCTTCATTTCAGGGAAGTCATATGGTGGTCGAATGGCCTCTCACCTCATGGCTGAAAATTCCAGTGATAAAGTAAAAGGGATCATTTACTATGGCTTTCCACTCCATGCACCGGGGAAAGACTCGATGGATCGTGCTTCTCACCTCTCAGAGGTTAAAGTACCTCAACTATTTCTTCAGGGATCTAAAGATAAATTGGCAAACATTGACATGATGAACCAGGTGGTTGGTGAGCTATCTAACGTTGAATTGGAAGTTATTCAGGATGGAGATCACTCATTTAATGTTCCAAAGAAAAGCGGTAAGACGAAAGAAGAGGTGATGGATTATCTAATGACGAAATCTGAGAGTTGGATTAAATCTCATTTAGGTTAGTTCGGATGGTACCAAAAAGGTATATGTGCATAATCATCAAAGAAGGCGGTTGAATCATTGTTGATCTTTCGAATAATCAATTGATTTTCACCTATATTCAAACGCTCGGTTGAGATGGTAGTGATAATCCCTTTTTGCTCCTTTTGAGGGTGAATATAAAAATAGTAATTCAATGAATTATATATCGAATCATTGATACTTATTTGATAAATCGATTGCTGACAATCTAGGAGTTTATCAACATCCTCTAAGGTGAAATCCTTCTCAGTAATTTGAAGATTTCCGCGTTGAGTTATTAGCCGCAGCTTACGGTTCAACCCATCATCTTTCAAAGGAACAAAATCAGGACATTGACTTCTAATTAGCTCATTGTCTTGAGGGTTGTATCTTAGGTACAATTGAAAAAAGGGTCTATCCACATACCTGGATGAAATGCTTGCTCGTTCAACATAGTCATCCTCAGGGCGCTGATCGTCATAACAATTGACAGATATAAAGGATGAATTTTGTTTTTCTGGAAAGTACTGATACTGATCAAATGAATAAATCACGGATAATAACACCAGGACTCCTGCAAATGCATAGACAATCCGAATACGCTTTTTTGAAAACTTGCTAATCAAATAATAGTAGATACTTCTACTCAGACCGGATAAGGTTATGATATTGTAAAACCTGTAGAAAGGGTAATAAAACCGGGCCATCCACTTGATTTTTTTAAAGAACCCTAGTGTGAAATAATCTATCGCATAAGTGATCCCCATCAACAATAAGAACAGGTATACAAATGCGACGATAAGGCTAAGAATGGTCTTAATAGTACCTGCAGAAACTAAACCAATAAGCGAAGACAGTGCGACTCCACTCACCGCCAGAAATGCCAAGAACATTCCAAATGCGAGCAAAACAGAGATAATAAGAAACGAAAATGCAAAAATCACGCTGCATATCTCATC
Source organism: Ekhidna sp. (assembly GCF_965247405.1). Taxonomy (GTDB): domain Bacteria; phylum Bacteroidota; class Bacteroidia; order Cytophagales; family Cyclobacteriaceae; genus Ekhidna. The sequence goes on along the minus strand of NZ_OZ252014.1, from coordinate 3,930,796 downwards.
AAGCAGAATGACCATGCGATCAAGACTGATGACCTTCTTCTTCAGTTTTTCGGTAAAAAAATCATTGTAATTGAGTTTACTGAAATCGATATTTGATTGTACCGATCTTAAGCCAATTGCACCAATCCAGAATCCTCTTAACATGAGATGCACCACCAGACAGATTGTTAGTGCTGAAATCGATTTTTGGATCAGGATGAGAAAGACGTAACCAATGGAAAGAATGGGGCCAGAAATGTTGTACTCATACCTTAGGCCTGCAAGAAAAGTGTCGAACTCAGCATTGGCTCCTATTAACAGGAAAATCGTGAATGCAGAAACAAGTAATTCTAATTGCCAGCTTTCACGTTCAAGTTTCTTTAGCCAGCTTTCTATTTGGTCTTCCCGAATTTCGCTCATGAGGAATTAGTTACCTAAAAATAAGCGATCCTTCTTATACTTTCCATTAATCGCATTGCAGTAGTACTCCCTGATTAACTTGGGATCCTCTCCTCGTTTGTACATCCTCATCGCTTTCAGGTTAGTTAATTGTACCTTCAGGTATGAATTCTCATCATATTTTCGTGAAGACACCTTCACACTTTTAGGTATCACCTTAAAAGGAACCTGATGTTTCTTTAATCGATCAAGAATCTCATAATCCTCCATAATCACATATCTCTCATCAAATCCTCCAATTCTGCTGAAATCATCTTTTTTAATAAACAAGGTTTGATCTCCCCCTCTGCACCATTTAAAAGGAAAGCGTGTGAAGAATCCATTAATATGTAATAGTGGATTTTTGGGTGTGTTGAATTTGAATCGATAACAGCCGCTCGGTATCCCATGATCTATAGAATCTTGGATATCCTGGACGAATGAATCCACCAGTTGTACATCGGCATGAACAAAATAAAGAACCTCTCCCTTTGCCAGTCCGGCTCCTGTATTCATCTGATGGGCTCTGGATGTCCGACTTGATTCATGCAACGTAACATCATAGGTTTTGACAATTTCTTTGGTTTGGTCAATGCTTCCTCCATCAACCACTATCACTTCAAAATGTGATTTTAAAGGATGGTTTTGGAGATAATAAAGCAAATGTCCAATGCATTGCTCCTCATTGATGGTTGGTATGACGATGCTGATAAACACAATTTGGTTTTCAGCTAGTTACGTAAAAAAGACAGAAGTTGTATGCGAGGCTATTCAAATCACATGGCCTGTCGGTCATGATTATCTTTCTTCTTACGACCCTTGGCTTTCTCCATTGGCTTCTTGGCCTTCATAATCATGAATTTAGCAGCCAGGTTCAGCAACTCGGGCTGACCGGAATAACTATATCCAAGTTCTTGAAGCTCTTCAATGATTTTACTGTACTCTTCTGCTTTTGATAAGGAGAAATTATCATTGTTCTGAAGGTATACCGCCTCAATCACACCCAATGAATGCTTCAACATCCGAAACAGCTTCTGATTTCGTGTTTCACGCTCTTCCTTGAAATGCTTGGCATATACTTCTGGCATGAGTTCTTTCAACCGTTCGAAATGCTCGCTGAGTACTGGGTGCTTGTCTTTGGTCATTTGGCTATGGCGTTTAAGGTTTTGATGAGTTCGTTTGCTACCTGATGCTCCGAGCTTGGAGCTAATTCAACGAATTTATTGATGCTTTGGATGGCATCTTGATACTTTTTTAAGGAAATCAATACCAATCCAAGATTATAATAGCTGTTTGGGTATTCAGGCTCAATCTGCGTGGACAGTTCATAATGAACTTTTGCCAAATCCAGATTTCCTAAATCAGAATATACGTTTCCAAGATTATAATGTGCCTCAAAGTGTCGCGGGTTCTTCTTTAAACACTGCGTGAGATAATCAATCGCCTTACTTAAATCTCCCTGACCTGACTTCAGAATGCCAAGATTGCAATAGGAATCTTCCTCAGATTGGCCATTCTCTATTGCCAGCAAGTAGTATTTTTCTGCTTCATCCTTACCTGCTTCATCCAAAGTAAGTGCCTCTTCAAAAAAAGATCCGGCCTTCGGAAGCGACACAATTGGAGTATCAGGCAATTGATCAAAAATATTAAGCTGCCCATAATCTTCCAGGTTAGGTCGCCTCCTTCTCCTGGCCTTCTTGGGGCCGAGTTTTTGAGGGGGATTAACTGGAAATTGAACAACTTTTGTCATTGCTAACTAGCTTTTCTCTTTACTTCTTTTTCCTCTTCCTTCCCTTTCTTAGCCTTTTTCATCGGCTTCTTGGTGTCTTTGGCTTGCTCAATGCTTGCTTTCAGAGCGGTCATGATATCCACCACTTCCGGCTCTTCTTCCACATAGGAAACAACCTCATTGCCTTGTATCTTGTTATCGATCATTTCTCGTAAGGCATCATTGTACTTGTCCTCCAGCTCTATCTTCTTAAACTTCTTTGTCATTGACTTGATGAGCATATTAGCCAGTTTCAATTGTTCCTCATCCGCTTCCTCCTCAATTCGAACATTTGGTACATCTTTAATGCTTCTTACTTCATTTGGATATCGGAGCTTGTGGATCATGATTCCCCGATCATGAGGTGTCAATAGCACCGCGCTCTCACGATCCCTCAACACCACTTTTCCAACACCTACTTTTCCGGATTCTCGCAATGCCTGACTCAACAATGCATATGTCTTACTCGCCACATCACCATCAGGACCTGCAAAATATGGAGAGTCGTATAGCATCTCATGCACTTCGCTGGCATCTACGAAACCTTCGATCTCGATAACTTTTGTACTCTTGAGTTTTACCTTCTCAAAATCCTCTGGTTCAATGATCACAAACTGACCGGGCTCATATTGATAGCCTTTGACAATATCCTCTTGTCGCAACACATCTCCTGTTACCTTGTCACGCTTCTCATACTTCACAGGATTGTTGGTCTCCTTGGAAAGCAGGTTGAACTGCACTTTCTGAGCGGTATCAATGGCATTGTAAATCCTGATAGGGATGGTCACCATTGAGAATCGAATATGTCCTTTCCAGATTGCCCGCATAAGTATGAATTTACTGATTTAGGCAGAAAATTAAAAATCTTTAATTATTAATCAAAGTGAATGATATTAACTAATTGATTTTTAATTATTTATGATAATAAAATATTCATGTCAAAATAATATTTGGAAGACGAATATTGCAGGTTAAAATACTGTATATCAGCACTTTAATCAATCCTCGTAATCAGCATTCCTTTCAATGTACTTTATGATTTCGCCGGCGATATCTTTCTCTGTTGCTGCTTCAATGCCTTCTAAACCAGGGGAAGAATTCACTTCCAGAATCAATGGTCCCCTACTGGATTGTAACATATCCACGCCAGCTACGCCCAGCCCCATCGCCTTGGCTGCTTTAAGGGCTGCACGCTCTTCAGCATCCGAGAGTTTGATAATCTCAGCTGATCCGCCCCTGTGAAGATTAGATCTAAACTCCCCCTCTTTTCCTTGACGTTTCATGGCTCCCACTACCTGATCTCCGATAACGAATACCCTAATATCTGCACCCCCTGCCTCTTTGATAAACTCCTGAACAATCACACGAGCTTTCAATCCATTGAAAGCTTCAAGCACTGATTCAGCTGCCTTTTTAGTTTCAGCTAGTACCACGCCCAAACCTTGAGTGCCTTCTAATAATTTAATGACACAAGGCGCACCCCCAACAGCACTAATGGGTGTTTCAACATCCTTTGAGTAATTAGTAAACACGGTCTTTGGAAGTCCAAGTCCGGCTCTGGCTAAAATCTGTAAACTTCTTAGCTTGTCTCGTGAACGTACAAGAGCTACTGACTCAGTGGTGGAAAACACACCCATCATTTCAAATTGACGAACCACTGCTGTTCCAAAGAATGTCACCGAAGCACCAATACGAGGAATTATGGCATGCACATCCGTTATTTGTTCGCCTTTAAAATAAACCTTAGGTTTCTTCTTTTCGATTTCAATGTTACATCTGGAGTGATCGACCACAAGCATATCGTGACCTTTTTGCTCACCAGCCTCTACAAGTCTTTTGGTTGAGTATAAGTTGGGGTTGCGAGACAATACTACAATTCGCATGTTGTGACTTTTTGGTTCCCTATTGATTACAGGCAAATATATGAGGTCATACAGATCATACCCACATCATTTAATTCAACTTTAATTTAAATCTAAATGAAAGAATGGAGGGATATAAAGGAATAATTAGTTGACGCAAACAAACAACCCTCCTATTTTTGCGACCTTATTTAAATGAACATAATGAAGGACTTTGTAGAAGAGCTAAAATGGAGAGGTATGGTACACGACATCATGCCGGGAACGCAGGAGGAATTGAATAAGGGCATGACCGCTGCATATATTGGTTTTGACCCCACTGCGGATTCACTCCACATCGGAAACCTGGTTCAAATCATGACGCTTGTTCATTTTCAGAAATGCGGACACAAACCAATTGCGTTGGTTGGTGGTGCTACCGGGATGGTAGGTGATCCTTCCGGGAAGTCTGCGGAGCGGAACTTGCTGGATGAGGACACGCTTAATCACAATCTTTCATGTGTGAAAAAGCAACTTGAGAATTTTCTGGAATTTGAAGGTGATAATGCTGCTGAAGTGGTGAATAACTACGACTGGTTCAAAGACTTCAACTTCCTGGACTTTATCAGGGATGTTGGCAAGCACATCACCGTCAACTACATGATGGCAAAGGATTCTGTAAAGTCCCGATTAGAAACTGGTCTATCATTTACAGAATTCTCGTACCAGCTAGTGCAGGGATATGACTTTTACTACCTGTGGAAGCATAAAAACGCTAAACTGCAGTTGGGCGGTTCCGATCAATGGGGGAACATTGTTACGGGTACAGAGCTGATCCGAAGAAAAGAGCAGGGCGAGGCATTCGCCATGACCACTCCTCTTATTACCAAGGCCGATGGTTCTAAATTTGGTAAGTCTGAAGGTGGCAACATCTGGCTGGATGCCGAGAAAACCTCACCTTATAAATTCTACCAATACTGGATCAATTCCTCTGACGAAGATGTGGAGAAGTACATCAAAATCTTCAGTCTGAGGGAAAAGGAAGAGATTGAAGCATTGATCTCTGAGCATAGAGAAGCGCCTCATCAGCGTTTGCTTCAGCGTACGCTGGCAGATGAACTTACTGTGCGTGTACACTCGAAAGAAGATTTAGACACGGCGATCAAGGCAAGCTCCATCCTGTTTGGCAAATCAACAACCGAAGACCTGGCAAGTCTCGATGAAAAGACACTACTTCAGGTGTTTGAAGGGGTGCCACAAACAGACGTGAGAAAAAGCGAACTGGAAGGAAAAGATGTGACCACTTTTCTGAGTGAGACCACCCAAAACATCATTTTTAAATCCAAGGGAGAAGCCAGAAAAATGATCCAGGGCGGTGGAGTGAGTATTAATAAAACTAAGGTCACGACTCCTGACCAATCAGTAGATTTTGACCTGCTACAAGACAAATACTTACTTGCACAGCGAGGCAAGAAAAACTACTACCTGATTAAAGTGGTGTAGTTAGCTGAACATCCTTACGCCTTGTAGAAAAAAATGAATTGCTAAAGCGATTAGCAGATTCCTGTTATCAATCCCATTTGGAGATAAACGCGCACTTTGCGTTATTTGAAAGGTAGATAACATGAATATGCTGTTATAAAGATGTTATCAGCAATACTTCTTCAAACTAACTTCTCAGAGCTAGACCAACTTGGCTGGGCGGGTGAACTTTTTGGATTATTAGTTACAATATCTTATGCCGCATATTGTATTAAGCAGGGAATTCTAGAACTCAAAAATGACAACTTAGAAACTCCATATCTCCGCATTCTAGCTATAATGATAGAACTCTTTAACGTCCTAACATTTGTGTTCATCCTAACTCAAGTACCTGAACTTAATTACATATCTGAACTGCCTAACTTTTTGATTGTAACCGGAATGTGCTACTTGTTAACTCAGAACATACGAATTGCTTTGGGGAAAAGCTGATAACAGTTGCTAAGCGGCATTTGTCAGCGTGCTATTAACTGCTTGATCTGCAACTGTCCCACTTCGGCGCACCTTCTGAAAGTTGAGAAGCCTTAGCAACTGTAGTGCTTATGGCATTTATCTTTCACAACGCATTTTCTTCGGGGAAGCTTTTGAGGGGTGGTGCACCTTCGTTACTTTTAGTGCTTTCAAGCTAAGTGTGGACAAACGCCGCTTAGCGAGACGTTATTATTTGATTGCTAACTTTCGTTAATATTCTACGTATCTTTGACCTATGAGTACGGTTGAGCTAAAATCAAATCTTCATCAACTAATTGATGACATTCAGAACACAAAACTTCTGGAATCTCTTCACGATCTCCTATCTGAAAGGAAGAATGCAAAAGCAGGAACGCTCTGGAACAGCCTAACTGAAAGTCAAAGGAAAGAAGTAATGGATGCTTATGAAGAATCTGAGAGTCACGAAAACCTAACTGTACACTCAGAAATTCTTAGAAAATATAAATGAGAATATACTGGACGAAGAAGTCAGAAAGTCGATTTCTTGAAATCTACAATTACATTCAAACAGAATTCGGAGAAAAGTCATCCAAAAAGTTCAAAGACAAGGTATTTGGCTTCTTAGAACTCCTAGAAAGATTTCCTGAACTTGGTACTTTGGAAGTCCCTGACAAGAACATCCATGGATTTCAAATCTCAAAGCAAACCAGAATATTCTACCGAATTAACAAAAATTATATCAGCTTATTGACATTCTTCGACAGTCGTCAAGACCCTAAGAAGAAACCAAATTAACACTCACTTACAAGCACTAGTTATTCCAGACTGCTCCAAGAAACGATTGCAGGAATCTAAGAAAATGCCTAGTGAGGTTTAAACATTTCCGTTCAGCCTCTTCTTCTCCATTAACCTGACCACTACTCCGGCATCTGACATATTTTCAAGAATCACTTTGAAAAGGAAGGTCAATGGTACCGCCAGCAGCATCCCCGCTGTACCCCACAAAAAGGCCCAGAAAACAAAACCGAAAAGCACAGACACAGTATTCATGGAAAAGGAATCTCCCATGAGTTTTGGCTCAATCACATTCCCCATGATTAGTTGAACTCCTTCCAGGCAAACGAAAATGACCAGCACCTGAGATACAGAGCTCGAATCAATGATACCCAAAACCAGCGGAGGAATAATGGCAATAAGCGATCCGATATACGGAATGTAGTTCAAAACGAAAGCAAGGAAACCCCACAGCAAGGCATAGTCAATTCCGAAAAACCAGCAAATCAGCCCGATGGCAATTCCGGTCAGAATACTGACTAATGTCTTTACCTTGATGTAGGAACCAACCGAGTCTTTGATCCGGTTAAACACTTTAAGTGATTTTTCCTTATTCTTATTGTCACTTCCTACAATGTAGGATACCGTCTGATCGTATTGAGTGATAGCTCCAAGAAGTCCTGCGAAATACAGAATGGTCATGAGTAATTCAGCTGCCATGCCACTTATGCTGTTAATAAAAGAACCGGATGCTGACCAGAACTGACCGGTTTGAATCATTTCCACTACCAGCTCTCTCAACTCCCCTTTTTTAAAGGTTATACCCAGGTATACCGTGTAATCATTGATAAAGGGCCTAAGGTCATTGGAGATACTATCCAAAATGGTCTCACTATTATCGATCAAGGCTTGAATAACATTGAAAATCCCAAATCCTATGAAAAAGAATATAGTCATGGTGAAAAGAGTGGTCAATGCAATACTGACCGAAACCGGGAAAAACCTTTCCAGAAACTGCACAAGCGGCTGAAACAGAACAGCGAAAAACAAAGCAAAGAACAATGGAACTAATAAGTTCGATAACTCACGCATCAGGTACAGCGTGGCTATCCCCAAAAATATCATCAGGATGATTTTAATGTGTCTTAGGGAGCGTTCCATTTCCATTTGTGAACTCATAGCTGCAAAATAATTGAATTCAATCAGGAAACTTTTATCTTTAATCAGATTCAAACAAATCAGTCATGAAAAATCTCACCTCATTAACTTCACTCTTTTTCATATTGCTTAGCTGCACCGGTCAAGAAATTCCTGATAAAGACTACCAGCTTGAAACGGCTGTGCTGGCTGCTCCTGAACATCAAAGAACAGAAGCTACTATAATGGGTTTTAATAAAGATGGCGAGCTCGTTACTTTAAAAGAGGGCACCAACGATTTCATTTGCATTGCAGATGACCCAAACAAAGAAGGGTTTAGTGTGGCGGCCTACCATAAAAGACTGGAACCATTTATGGCCAGAGGTAGAGAGTTAAAAGCTGAAGGGCTGGACTTTAAACAGGTATTTGACAAAAGAGAAGAAGAAGTGAAAGCAGGAACACTGGAAATGCCAGATAAAGCTACACTTTACGTAACAACAGGTGATCCCAATGAAGAAACAGGTGAGATCGACAATCTATACACTCGTTATGTAATCTATATTCCATACGCGACAGAGGAAAGCACAGGGATGCCCCTGAGCCCACCAGCTCCCGGTGCACCATGGATCATGGATCCGGGTACGCATCGTGCTCATATTATGATTAATCCGCCGAAGCAATAGCTACATCACCACCGGCCAGAAAATGATATCCACCCTCCTGTTTTTGCGTCTACCCTCCCAGGTATTGTTGTCGTAGACAGGATTGAACTGACCAAAATCTCGTTTCTCTATCTGGTTGGATTTAAACTCCAGATTCAGCAACTTTTGGATCACCTCATCGCCACGCATTTGCGATAGCCATTCATTGTAGGCAGCACCTCCGATATTATCTGTGTGGCTATGAATAGTAATGGTATAATCACGAATATCTTTAACCGAATCAACCAGATGTTTCAATTCTTCATACTGATATTCATCTACATAATAGCTTCCTCCACCAAAATAGATGCTCTTTAGAATGTAAGCCTCGGGTTGGTCCTGGGCTTGAGAGAAAAGTGTGAAGAGAGCAAATAATATGAAGGCAGAAATTCTCACAATAATAAATAAACGGTCATTATCACTCCTTGTTTCGTGGTTTTATATTACAAATCTGCCATTCATCATTTTAGCTCTTTGCTTCTCCACGATCCTTTTTAAATTACTATCGAACTCTTTTAACAGAAACCTAAAAAAGATATGAAGTACAAATTACTCACTATGCTTCTGGCATTCAGCACTGTGGCACTCGCTCAGAAGCTAGATATGGAAGCTTTCAAAAACATGGCACCAAGAAACATTGGCCCTGCGGGAATGTCTGGTCGAGTTACAGCCATTGACGTGGTGACTGACGAGCCTGACGTAATGTACGTGGGATCAGCCTCTGGTGGTGTCTGGAAATCAACCAGTGGCGGCATTGACTGGGAGCCAATCTTCAACGATCAGACCACAGCATCCATTGGAGCAGTCGCCATTCAGCAATCAAATCCATCCGTGGTATGGGTGGGTACCGGTGAAGGAAACCCAAGGAATTCACTAAATGGTGGTGATGGCATATACCGAACCCTTGATGGTGGTAAGACCTGGAAAAAAATGGGGCTAGAAAAAACCCGTCACATTCACCGAATCATTATCCATCCGGATGACCCGAATACCGTATATGTCGGCGCAATCGGTTCACCATGGGGTGAGCATGAAGAGCGCGGGGTTTATAAAACGACAGATGGAGGTAAAACCTGGGATCGAATCCTCTTTACCAATATTCGATCTGGCGCAGCAGAACTGGTAATGGATCCAACCAACCCAAACAAGCTAATTGCAGCTATGTGGGAGCATAAAAGAGATCCCTGGTTCTTCAAATCCGGTGGACCTGGTTCTGGAATCTATGTAACGCACGATGGCGGTGAGACATGGGAGCAGCGAACCGATGAGGATGGACTACCGAAAGGAGATCTGGGACGAATTGGACTGGCTATTGCCCCTTCCCGACCGAATGTGGTGTATGCCTTGGTGGAATCTAAAAAGAATGCACTTTATCGATCAGATGACGGAGGATTTAAATGGAAAAAGATCAATGACAACAGTGATATTGGAAATAGACCTTTCTACTACCATGAGATTTATGTTGATCCGATTAACGAAAACCGAGTATACAGCATCTTCACTTATGTAAACGTATCTGTGGATGGAGGCAAGTCCTTTACTCAATTAATGGGTGCATACGGCGTAGATAATGGCGTTCACCCGGATCACCACGCGTGGTACATACATCCTGAAGATCCTAATTTCATGATGGATGGAAACGATGGTGGTCTTAACATCACCCGCGACAGAGGTGAAACCTGGCGATTTGTTGAAAACCTACCGGTTGGCCAATTCTATCATATTAATGTTGATAATGAAACTCCTTACAATGTGTATGGAGGTATGCAAGACAATGGCTCATGGGCAGGTCCGGCATACGTGTGGAAAGCTCAGGGAATCAGAAACCATTATTGGCAGGAGATTTCCTTTGGTGATGGATTCGATGTGCTACCTGATCCCAGAGACAGCAGATATGGTATATCCACCTCTCAGCAGGGATATGCTTCCATCTATGATCGAAAAACAGGATATAATGAGAATGTAAGACCAACCTACCCGGAAGGTGATGTAGAGTTACGATTCAATTGGAATGTGGGAATGGCCAGAGATCCACAAAATCCTTCCACGGTCTATTTCGGCAGCCAGTTCGTTCATAAAAGCACGGATGGAGGTCAGAACTGGGAAATCATCTCCCCTGACCTGACTACCAACGACCCTGAGAAACAAAAGCAAGGTGAAAGTGGCGGATTAACCATGGATGCTACGGGTGCTGAAAACTACTGCACTGTAATTGTCATTGAACCATCTCCATTTAACTCTGAACTGCTTTGGGTAGGTACAGACGATGGCAATGTTCAAATTACCCGAAATGGTGGTGATACCTGGACAAACGTAGGCGATCGGCTACCGGGACTACCTAAAGGCACATGGATTACGCAGATCAAAGCATCCAACAAGAACGAAGGAGAAGCACTTCTTGTAGCAAACGATTACCGTAGGTTCAACTACACCCCATATGCTTATCGTACTAGGGATTATGGACAAACCTGGGAGCGTATCGTAGACAGTAATGATGTGGTTAGCTACGCTCTTTCAATCGTAGAAGATCCGGAAGAGTCACGTTTACTCTTCCTTGGAACAGATGATGGCCTTTACGTTTCGATAGATGCTGGCGCGAACTGGACCAAATGGGATTCTGAGGGATTCCCAACGACCAACGCCTACGATTTGATAATTCATCCAGAGGAGCATGACTTAGTGATTGGTACATTCGGAAGATCCATCTGGGTAATGGACGATATTCGTCCTCTAAGAGAGCTGGCAAAGAGTGGAAAATCTACTTTGGATAAAACCTTGAATGTGTACAATCCACCTGTAGCATATGTGGCTTCTAACCAACAGCCCAAAGGCTCACGATTTGGTGGTGATGCTTTATATAATGGAGAAAACAGGCCATATGGAGCCATGCTGACTTATTCTATCAATCGCCCGGAGGAAAAGAAAGAAGAAGCAGATGATGATAAGAAAGACAAGAAAAGGAAGAAAAAAGGCGAGCCTGAAGAAGACGACAAGAAAGAGGAAGAAAAGGTATCCTATGATTCATTAACCATTGAAATTTTTAAAGGAGAAGAGGTCATAAGAACGCTGAAGTCTAAAGCACCAGAGGAGAATGGTATCCACCGAACCTTCTGGTACATGGATGAGAAAGGAACTGATCGAATGAGCCGAAGAGATCGAAGAAGTAATCGTGAACCGGGAGGTGCTACTGTATTGCCAGGTTCGTATAAAGTGCGATTCACATTTGGTGATCAGCAAGACTCTACCAATGTAGAGGTAAGATACGATCCTAGAATTGAGCTTTCTAATACTGCTATTCAAGCGAAATACAATGCGCTTAAAAATCTTGAGTCCAAATACTCCATGGGTGTTAAAGCCGTAGATCGTCTCAAGGAAAGCATCGATATTGCGAAAGGCATTCAAGCTGACCTCAAGGAAAAAGACAAAGAAGGTTATAAAGAGCAAATCGATTTGTGTAAAACCACCATCGATACGCTGAACAGCATGATGGACGTATTCCTTGGCGAAGAAGATGATCGTCAGGGTATTACGAGAGGCACACCAAATAGCGTGAGCAACTCTTATGGAACAGCATACTGGTACACTTCGGGTGCGCTACATGCCCCTGGTGAAACCGAACAAAAGCTAATCGATAAATTCGAGAAGGATCTGGCAGAGGCCATGGATATGGTCAACGGCTATTACAATGAAAAATGGCCGGAGTTTAGATCAGAGGTGGAGGGGCTGGACACCTCGCCTTTCAAAGACTATGAAGAAATAAAAGAAGAGTAATAAGAAAAGCCGTCTCAAATTGAGGCGGCTTTTTTTATTTTGCCTCAAATTGATCCGTATGAAATTCCTCAAGATCCTTGGCCTGCTTCTACTCTTAATCATCCTAGGTGTGACTGGTTATCTAATTTATCTCAAATCAAAGCTCACCCCATCCTACTCGGGTACACGAGTGATCACAGGATTATCCGCAGAAGTTGATGTCTATTTCACTACTCATGGTATTCCGCACATTTATGGAGCGACTGAGGAGGATACTTACAAGGCTTTGGGATATATACACGCCATGGAGCGATTATGGCAAATGGATTTGCTCAGACATGTGGGAAGCGGAAGATTATCAGAACTGTTCGGTCCAGACATGATCAAAAATGACAAGTTCCTTCGAACCATGGGCATCAGCGAGTATGCCCGTGAATCTGCTGCCGCCTATATTGAAAGAAACCATAAAAGCTTACCCCTGGTACAAGCGTACATTGATGGTATTAACGAATACATCCGCGACAACCCCAAACCATTAGAGCATACCATATTAGGGTTAGAAATCGAACCATTCGAAATTCAAAATGCCTTTGAGATTCTCACATACATGGCATTCAGTTTCTCAAATGCTCATATCACTGACCCGGTTCTGACGGAGCTTTCCAACAAGCTGGACTCCACCTACTTAAAAGACCTGAATATCTATCATTACAAAGGTGAGTCCACGCTTCGTTCATTCGACGATAGATATAGTGTTCAAGCGAAAGAAACAATGGCTGTTTTAGAGTCGATTGGTGTCCCGGAATTTATCGGGAGTAATAGCTGGGTTCTCTCACCTGTAAAAACAGCTTCAGGAGAAGTCCTGTTATCTAATGACCCGCACATTGCCTTTTCACAACCCTCTGTATGGTATGAATCACACCTGTTTTCTCCTGAACGAGAATATTATGGTTACCATGTGCCGGGAGCTCCTTTCCCTCTGCTCATGCACTCAGAGGTGCATGCCACTGGCCTCACCATGTTTGAAAATGACGACATGGATTTCTACGTTGAAGAAATTCACCCGGAAGATTCAAACAAATACATGCATAAAGGTGAATGGAAAGACATTTCAATCAACAGAGAGATGATCAATGTTAAAGGTGAGAAGCCGGTAATATTCCATATTCGAAAAACGATTCACGGCCCTATTGTCTCAGACATTTTAAATGATGAACCACTCGAAGATATTGTGAGCATGCATTGGGTCACGACCAGTTTCCCCAGCTACATGATGGAGGCAGTTTATGGCCTCTCCTATGCTAAAAACATGGAGGAAGTTGAGCAAGCTGCTTCGCTCATTCATGGTCCGGGACTGAATATTATGTACGGAGATTCCTCAGGAAATGTGGCCTGGTGGGCAGTCGGTAAACTCGTCAAACGTAGAGATGAACGAACCAGTAAAACGTTTTATGATGGCTCCACAGGAATAGATGATCCGGATAGCACCTATAGCTTTAGTGAAAATCCGCACGCAATCAACCCTCCTTGGGACTATGTTCATAGTGCCAATAATCAACCAGATACCGTGAATGGAGTACTGTACTCTGGATATTACCTGCCGGATGACCGTGGAGAGCGAATCACGCAGATATTGGATCAGGGCTCAGATTTATCAGTGGAGGATATGAAAAACATGCTCCTCGATGATAAATCTATTATGATGAGTGAGGTTAAAGATATTTTAATGGACGCTATTCGAGATGCAGAAAATCAGGGACTTAAGGAAGAGCTGGATAGATGGAATGGAAACTTTAATAAGGATGACTTCCGTCCACTCATTTTCCAAAAATGGATTCATGAAACATTGAAAGCTGCGCAGCAAGATGAGATTGGTAAAGAGCTTTGGCCGATGTATAAGCGCACACACACGTATAAGGTCGCCACCGAGCACTTGTTAAAAAACGAGAACTCCGCATGGTGGGATAATGACACTACCGAGGCTATTGAAACGAGAGATGATATCATCAGGCAGGCATTTGAAACTTCCATCTCAGATTTGAAAAACCACTGGGGAGACGATTACACCCTCTGGAACTGGGGAGATGCACATGCATTAAGACACAATCATGCCATGGGTGAAGTAATTAGCTTTTTGAATGTGGGTGATTTTCCGGTTTCCGGAGGAAATGAGGTACTGAATAATATTGGCTATACGTACAGTGAAGGCAAGAATCAAACGATCAGATTCGGACCTTCCACACGAAGAATCGTTGATTTCTCGGATATCAGGAATAACAGCTGGAGTATCCTACCTACAGGACAATCAGGAAATTACTTTAGTCCTTTTTATGCTGATCAGGCAGAAATGTTTGTGGAAGGAGAATTTCGAAAAATGATCATGGATCATGATTTGATTAAACAATCAAATAATAAAATCACATTGACATCCAAAGACTGAACCGGAGGTATCATTGTCATGTTACCTTTGTGTCACAACTAAAAGTGACAACCTTAATCTAAACATATGGACAACAGAAAGTATTTACCTTTTTTAATCATTGGGATCATTGCGATCATTATCCTGTTCTCAGCAGCAAACAGAATTTTCTTCAGAATAGAGGCGTCAGAAAGGGCTGTTCTTTTCAAAACCCTGAGCGGCACCCTAGAGAAAGATAATATCATAGGCCCGGGATGGAACATGAAAGCACCGTGGAATGAGGTTTATATCTATGAAGTTTCAGAAAATAAAATTGAAGAAACCATGGATGTCCTTGACAAAAACGGGCTGAACATCAGCGTAGACGTGACCGTGCGTTTTCACCCAAAATATGATGCTATTGGCACCATTCAGGAAAACTTCCGAGGAGACTACATTCAAAGACTGGTTATCCCTGAGGCACGATCGATCGTACGCCAGGTGATGGGTCGATATACAGCAGAAGAGATTTTCTCCACCAAAAGGCCCGAAGTAGAAGCATCGATCAAAGAAGAAACCAGGCAAGTTTTGGGAGCTCCCGGAAATGAAGTGGAAATGAAAAGTCTTTTGATTCGATCCATCAAACTTCCGGAACAAATCAAAACAGCTATCGAGAATAAATTGAAGCAAGAGCAGGAAGCTTTAGCTTATCAGTTTAGATTAGATAAAGAAAAAAGTGAAGCAGAAAGAAAGCGAATTGCCGCAGAAGGTGAAGCTGCCGCTAATAAAATCATAAACAGTAGTTTGACTCCTGAGTTATTAAGAATGCGTGGAATTGAAGCGACTATGGATATTGCCAATTCACCTAATTCCAAAGTGATTGTAATTGGTGGTGGTGACGATGGATTGCCGCTGATATTGAATGGCAACTAACCCTTCAAAATCTGGATTAAAATCGTTATTTTCGTGGAAATTTTTAAATCAGCAAATAAGAGTAAATAATATGTCAAAAACCGCCCAAATAACCATTGATGGTCAAACCTACGAGCTGCCGGTTACAGAAGGTAGTGAAAAAGAAAAAGCCATTGATATTAGCTCGTTCAGAGGTCAATCTGGTGTGATCACGCTAGACAGAGGATTTAAAAATACTGGCTCTTGTGAAAGTGCCATCACCTTTCTGGATGGAGAAAAAGGAATTCTTCGTTACCGAGGCTATCCGATTGAGCAGCTGGCGGATCAATCGACATTCCTGGAGGTTGCCTACTTGCTGATCCATGGTGAACTTCCTAACAAGCAAACCTTCGACAAATTTGCTGGTGATATCACGCACCACACATTGGTGAATGAAGACATTAAAAAGATATTGGACGGATTTCCTTCTGCGGCACACCCAATGGGCGTGTTATCTTCATTGATCACTGCACAAACGGCCTTCTACCCTAGCAGTTTGGATCCAAACAGATCTAAGGAAGAAACAGAGCTAAGCATCATTCGGTTGCTTGCTAAAATGCCAACGTTTGCCGCATGGGCCTACAAAAAGAAAGTAGGTCATCCGGTGATCTACCCAAACAATAAGATGGATTACTGTGGCAACTTCCTGAATATGATGTTTGCCCTCCCTGCAGAGGAGTATGAGGTAGATCCGGTCGTTGCAAAAGCGCTTGATAAATTATTGATTCTCCATGCTGATCATGAGCAAAATTGCTCAGCCTCAACTGTGAGAATTGTAGGATCATCTCAGGCTAGTCTATGGGCATCTATTTCAGCGGGCATCAATGCCCTTTGGGGCCCACTGCATGGTGGCGCAAATCAGGCAGTGATTGAAATGCTTGAAAACATCAAAGCAGATGGTGGAGACACCAAGAAATGGATGGCTAAAGCCAAGGATAAGGATGATCCATTCCGTTTGATGGGCTTTGGACACAGAGTATATAAAAACTTTGATCCTAGAGCGAAGATTATTAAGAAAGCAGCCGATGACGTCCTGGATAAACTGGGTGTACATGATCCGGTATTGGATATCGCAAAAGGACTTGAGGAAGAGGCTTTGAAAGATCAATACTTCGTTGACAGAAAGCTATACCCTAACGTAGACTTCTACTCAGGAATTATCTATCGGGCGCTTGGTATCCCTACTGATATGTTCACTGTAATGTTCGCTTTAGGTCGACTTCCGGGATGGATTGCTCAGTGGAAAGAAATGAGAGAGATGGGCGAGCCAATCGGAAGACCAAGACAGGTGTACACAGGAGAAAACGAGCGTGATTACGTCGATGTTTCGAAGAGATAAGCGGTAACATTCACACAAAAATGATAAAAACCCTGACCATTTCCGGTCAGGGTTTTTTCGTTCATTCAATGGATCATACCATTCGTCCTCTCAAACTTACTGCTCATTCATTTGTCATTTAAAATATCTATGTAAGACCAATTGGATTTGTAGACGATAACGGGTTGAGTTACTTTTACTTAAAATTCACCTCAATCACCTAATCATGAGAAAGTTTTCCCATTTTATTCTGGGAGCAATATTAGTTTGCTTCACATGTTCTATTGTCAATGCTCAGCAACTGCGCCCTATTGAACCGTGTTTTCAGGAAGTATTAAGTCCGGCAACAGGATACAAATCTTTATACATCGATGACTGTGGTGGGAACCAGGTTTACGTCTCGATCTCAGGCCCAGGTTCTGTAAATAAAAATGACTATGACTACTACTATGTAAATGTAAGTGGTGGCTCTCACTACTCTACGAGTTACTATGTTTACGGGGGCTCAATAATAAGTCAAAGCAAAACTCAGGTGCGCGTAAGATGGACTTCCGTAGGTAGCCGCAGATATGTACGAGCCATAGCAAGTACTAGTGGGGGTTCATTTACAAGGTATCGATATGTTACGGTTTCCAATCCGGCACCATCAACTCCCTCCTCAATTTCTGTATCTACAAATACTTGCGGAAACAAAACTTTAACAAGAGGAAACCCTCCAAGTGGTGTAACATGGTATTGGCAAACAAGCTCGAGTGGTACTTCCACATCTAACTCATCCAAAAATTACACCCTTACTAGTTCCGGTAGAAGATATTTGAGGGCTCGAGATAATAACAGTGGAACGTGGAGTTCATCTAGTAGAAGTTCAGGTTATATTACTGTCAAACCATACCCTAATTTGCCCTCTTGGGCAATCGTAAGTGTCAGTAATCATTGTGGATACTCAACGATTTATAAATCTGATGTTGCGGAATCGAATAACTGGTATTGGCAAGGGACTAATCCTAATGGCAAGTCCACCTCTAATAATCTGATTTATTATAATGTAGATCAAAGTGGTACCTATTACTTAAGGGCTAGGAGCCCTGAAGGATGTTGGAGTAGCAGCCGTTCTATCAATGTTACTGTTAACAATGGCCCTGCCCAGCCATCTATTAGCTCGATTACCTATGACTTCAATGGAGCCACAGTAACACGAAACAATCCTCCTAGCGGAGTAACATGGTACTGGCATACATCAGCAACTGGCGAAAGTCAATCGAATAGCTCCCCAACTTACTTAATGACTCAGGATAAAAATTATTATTTAAGAGGAATTGATGCGGATGGCTGTTGGGGTGAGAACCTAGTAATTTCATATAGAGCCAAAGAGCCAGATGTAATTACTGCAAACACTGTATCATATAACTCAATTAAAGTTAGCTGGTCTGGGGTTAAGGGAAATGAAACCGGATTTCTAATCAGCAGGTCGGATGAAGAGAATGGAATATATGTACCAATACATACAGTTAGTAGTACGGACTCTGAATACATCGATAGTGATTTGGAAATTAATTCTACTTGGTATTATAGGGTGCAGGCTTTAGTAAATGATCAGAAATCTACAGGCTTACAAATAGTAAACGCTTCAACCGAACGGATGACTCATATACCAGATAATAGATTTAGATGGTATCTCAATAGGAACTATCCTTATGTGGATACCTATGGAGAATATGTAATAACGAGCTCAATAGATACTATGAAAGCTCTATATATTCCTAATGTTTACAATTATAATGATCCACTTACAATTACAAACATGCAAGGAATACAAGATTTCTTAGCAGTAGAAAGGATTAATTTACATCGTCATGACCTTTCTACTCTTGATCTTTCTAATAACATCCAACTAAAGCATCTTACTTATTATAATTACACAGATAATAGAGACTTACCAGACGAATTATCTTGCATTCAGGTTAGTCAAGAAATGCTAGAAAGTACTTCAATTGATTGGAATATTGAGGATTACATCTCTTTATCCCTTGATTGTCAAAGTATACCTCGAACTGAAATACCTGACGGTCAATTTGAAACAATACTTATTGATGAGGGCTATGATAATATTCTTGATGGTTTGGTAAATACAGACAAAATAGAAAATGTAACCAGTCTGGACATTCTATTTGATTCTCATGTATCAGATTTGACTGGAATCGAAGATTTTATATCACTTCAGGAGTTAGAGATTAATGATTCACGCTCCAGTATTACAAGATTAAATCTTTCAAATAATTCAAATTTAAATTCTATAAGGGTTTTTTCAAGAACCTTAGACTGCATAACCGTTTCTGAGGAGCAGTTAAGTGATCCAGATATTTTTTGGCAAACAAATAAGTGGATCGCTATTAGTACAACTATGTGTGACCAACAGACTCATATACCAGCCTATCAATTTAGAAAAGCATTATATGATGAAGAATGGGCTATTTATGATGGGAGTGAATATGTATCTACTGCGGTGGTATCGTTAATTAGAAATCTTGATCTATCTGACTATTCTATCAATAATTTGAAAGGAATTGAAGATTTCACATCTCTTGAGATTCTAAAATGTAGTGGGTGCCCCCTTAGTAATAATAGCCGAAATTCTGTTGAAAATCTTCCAAAACTTAAGTATCTAGACCTGTCACAGGCAAACCTAGATGAACTAGATATATCTAACCTTCAGATGCTAGACGAAGTGCATGTAACAGAAAACAAATGGCTTACATGTATTCAAGTGAATGATGCTCAAATAAATGACCTAGAACTTATCATTGAAAAAGATTTGCATGCAGGCCTTTCATTAGATTGTTCAAATCAGAATTTGACTTACATCCCAGGAGGCAATTTTGAGGCTGCTCTTATAGAATTAGGTTATGATAATAAAGGAGACAACTATGTTGTAACTGATGTTATTAACAAAATAGATTATTTATCTATTTCGAATAAATACATTTATAATTTGACAGGGATAGAGGATTTTGCATCCCTAGAGTATCTGAATATTCAAAATAATGGTATCAGCAACTTAGATTTATCAAAAAATAACAACCTTCTGACTGTTTGGTCTCATGGGAATTTCGGTCTTACATGTATATTGATCAATCCAGAACAGCTTTCTAGTGTCTCTTGGTATACAGATTCATTTACTGGTCTATCTACTGAGATATGTGAGGATATATATATCCCTGACAATAATTTCGAACAAAAATTAATTGATTTAGGGTATGACAACAGACAAGATGATTATGTGTCATTAAGCACAATTAAAAATGTAACAAACCTAAATCTAAATTCAGTGCAAATTGCAAGTCTGCAAGGAATCGAAGGTTTTGAATCACTTGAATATCTCAATTGCTGGAATAATTATTTAACAGAATTAAACCTATCTCAAAACACTAACCTTACAAATGTTTTAGTCCACTTTAATCCTAACCTAAACTGTATTCAAGTAAATGAAGATCAACTAGATTATCATGTTAGCTCATGGTATAAAGACGAGAATGCCGAATGGAGCTTGGATTGTAATCCTACTCCACCAGCTGATCCAATGACATCCAGAGAGTTAGAACAAGTGATTCTATCAGAAGAAGGTTCATCTGTTCAACTCACCCTCTACCCCAACCCGGCGAATGAAGAAATTCATTTAATAGGCGACATCCGGGGAGCTGTTGTTCACATGTATGATTTAAATGGAAAAGAGGTATTGCATGAGGCCAATGATCAGGATACAAGTTTGAATCTTAATTCTTCTTCTTTAAAAGACGGAATTTATCTAATGAGAATAGAGTTAGAATCTGGTCAAATTGAGGAAAGGAAACTGGTGATCAAACACTAGATTATTCCTGAATTTACCCAAAAACCCTGACCATTTCCGGTCAGGGTTTTTTCGTTCATTCAATGGATCATACCATTCGTCCTCTCAAACTTACTGCTCATTCATTGAGTGAGGATTTCTATCGTTTGCTCCCAATTTGCACGTATCATTGTAATGCTATTAAGGAAAATGAAGATGTTTCTCACTTAATCACTCTGGTCTTCTCATGATTCTTTACATAGCTCGCTTGCTCTGACATAGCCGTGTCAGAGCTTTTTTTATTCCATTGCTCGACAAAGGAGCGAGACTTAGGGATCTCAAACCTTTCAAAGGATTCTGATTCTAGTTACTTTATTCTTCTTCAGCTCCAGCCATTGGAAAGGTCTCTTCTTTCACCCCGCTTACATGGCTGTTAATTGCTTTCCATACTCCTTCAACTTTTATCAGGACATTGCTTGATTGGTATTTTGTGATGTAAGCTTCTGATCCATTCACTCCTTTCATGGTCCCGGTTCCTGATACCACGGCAGTTCCATTGTCAAATATGTCAAGCCTCGTGATCTCGAAATCAAACTCATCGTAAGTCGTGCCATATTCTGCGATATAAGCCAGTTCGTCTTCTTTGGAGTATTTGTCTCCATTATCATCTATCAGCTGAAAATCTTCATGCAATAGCTGATTCAGCAGGGCTGTATCTTGTTCGGCATATGCCTTTGGCCACAGTACCGTTTTAAATTCTCTTAAGGTTTCTTCGTCATCATCGGTGATAACCACCGGGTTTGTTGTCGGAGTGGTACATCCAAACAATAGTCCAGCAATGGTTAACGTCAGTAAATATTTCATATGCGTCTTTTAATTAAAAAATGTAAACTACTAAAAATACAACGCTCGTGTAAATTGAACATATTAATTAGGATTTCATTAACATTGGCTATATGTCTGAACAGGAACTCAAAAAAAAGGCAATTGAAGCTGCCTCCAAAGCATATGCCCCGTATAGCAACTTCAAAGTTGGTTCTGCTCTTCTGACCAAGTCAGGGAATGTCTATACCGGATGTAATGTAGAGAATGCCTCTTATGGACTTACCGTATGTGCAGAAAGAAATGCCATTGCCAATGCGATCATAGCAGAAGGTAAAATTGAGATCGAAAAAATAGTGGTATACACCCCAACACCAAAGCCAACTCCACCTTGCGGTGCATGTCGACAGGTCATTCATGAATTTGGAAACCCGGAAGTGAAAAGTTTCTGTGATGGAGATGAATCAAACACTCATCAATCTGATGACCTGCTACCCTATGCCTTTGAACTGAATAAAGATTAATACTTCCGATTAAGTATCTCGCTGTAGATGACCGCCTTCTTTGCTTCTGATGAATTGAGTCCATCCCGGATTTCATCAGCAATGGTCCACTCCTCTTCCTCTTCTGCATCTCCACCTTTAAATAGTCTTGGCTGTCGATAATGCTCATCCGGATCAAACTCCAGATCAGCGCCTTCAGCCATCTTGATCGACTCTTCATAAACACGCCTGCTTTCATCATCAGCAAACGTCCTTCGCTCTCCCTCCAGACGGGTAGCATCTTCCATCTCCTGCTTTTCACTCCTCTTCTCATCTTGTATTACCACAGGCTCTTGCTCGATGGTGGGTTCTTCTACCTGTCTCCCTTCTGTAATCTCCCTTAAAAGATCTTCAAATGATTTAGGTTGATTTTGAGGTGGTCTGTTTTCTGAACCCGGACGTGAATTTGGTTGCTCTTTCTTCTTCTTACCCCTGGTAAGGAAATAAATGACTGCAGCGATTATATACCACCAAAAACTAAAATCGTCCATGTAGCTAAGTTAGGGAAAGTACGGAGAATTAAAGCGTAAAAACTCCAGTTAGTCGTTGATGGTGGACTTAAGCGTAGTGATGATGTTTTCCTTATCGAAAGGCTTACTGAAATATCCAACGATCAGGTTCTGATCAATGGCATCCACCACCTCTTGCGCTCCACCATACCCGGTCAGCAAAAAGCACGGCAAATCCGCTTTCGTTTCCTTCACCTTTCCGATGAATTCGATACCGTCCATTTCAGGCATTCGAACGTCACTCACAATCGCTTTGATTTCATCGTGCTTCTTAATTAACTCAAGCGCTTCTGAGCCAGATGTAGCATTTAGAATCTCGAACTCATTTTTAAAGTTAAATTCAAACAGGGTGATGTTAAACTGATCATCATCTACATACAGAATGGTCGGTTTCTCCATATTTTGCTTTTCGTGCTATCTGGTCAATTAAAAATAAGTGACTTTTATCAAAAAGTTAAGTTAATAGCTGATTTGCTTTTCAGATGTTACAATAATGCAACTAAGATTTTAATTTCCCTCCTATCATTCGATTAAACTTTCAAATAATTACATGAATGATCCATCTGTAAGATGATAATACGAAACTGGGGAAAAATGGTGGATAAATCACTTAAACAAATTAACATTCCTTTCCTCTACTTGCAGCTGAATCTTATATTTTTGTCCGCTTCACCTTTTTAGCCGATTGATTTTACATGCAGTTAACCAAGTTAGAGATAAAGGGTTTTAAAAGTTTTGCAGACCGGGTGGTTATCAATTTCGATGAAGGAATCACCGGTATTGTTGGACCTAATGGTTGTGGGAAATCCAATGTAGTTGATTCAATCCGATGGGTGCTTGGTGAGCAGAAGTCCCGTGTGCTCCGGTCAGATAAGATGGAGAATGTTATTTTCAATGGTACCAAAGCCAGAAAACCAACACAGCTCGCAGAAGTCTCACTTACTTTCAACAATACTAAAAACCTTATCCCTACTGAATACTCACAGGTTACCATTACCCGTCGATATTACCGCTCAGGTGAAAGTGAGTATTTGCTGAATGGGGTGACCTGCCGTCTAAAGGATATCACCAACCTTTTTCTGGACACAGGTATAGCTTCTAATAGCTATGCGATCATCGAACTAAAAATGGTCGACGACATCCTGAATGATAAGGACAACTCCAGAAGAGCACTTTTTGAAGAAGCTGCCGGTATTTCCAAGTTTAAGATCAGAAAAAAAGAAACACTTAAAAAGCTGAGTGATACCGATGCGGACCTGGAACGTGTGGAAGATTTACTTTTCGAGATTGAAAAGAACCTTAAGTCTTTGGAGCGGCAGGCAACTCAGGCGAAAAAGTACTATGAGTTGAAGGATGAGTATAAAAACTCAAGCATTGCGTTGGCCAAAAAGGCAATGAACAATCAGCAAGAGCACTTTGACAGCATTCAGCAATCCATTCAGGAGGAGAATGACAAGAAGCTTGCACTGAATTCCCTGGTCAATGAAAAAGAGGCTGCTATTGAAAAAGCAAAGGCTGATCTAATCAATAAAGAAAAATTGCTTTCCTCAAGACAGAAAACACTCAATGAACATGTGAGTAAGATTCGTCAGTATGAAAGCGACAAGAAAATCAAGAATGAGCGCCAGAAGTTTTTGCATGACAAAATCGAGACGCTGAAAGAGCAAATCAGTCATGATAAGCAAAGCAGCGAACGAGCTGCAGTATCTCTGGAAGGACTGAGAAATGAGGCGCGGGAAGTCGAAAAAGATGTGACGGCTATTCTATCCAAAGTAGAAACCCTGAAAAGCGATTATGAATCTCAAAAAAACCTAACTACTGAATCACAGGAAAAACTCAATTCATTAAACACCTATTTTTCTGAAAAGAAGGATCATCAGTTTCAGCTAAATAAGGAAATTGAAATAAAGGACATCCAGCTGAAGTCCATGATGAGTGAGCTCAGCAAAACCAGTGAAGATACCAGTGAGAAAAGCGCTAATATCGAAGAGTTCAAGAATCGGCTAAATGAAATTACTCAGGAGAAAAGCACTAAGCAGAGCATTTATGATAAGCTCAAGCAGAGCGAGGAAACACTGAAAGAGCAGATCGCTGACACTGAAGAGAAAATCGCTAAGCACAAGGAAGAACTCACTAAAATTAACCGTACCCTTGATGCCCGACAAAATGAATTTAGTCTCACTAAGTCTTTAGTGGATAATCTGGAAGGTTTTCCAGAAGCCATTAAGTTTCTGAAGAAGAACCCCAAATGGAAAGACGCTCCTCTTCTTTCCGATGTATTAAGTTGTCCGGAGGAATATCGGGTAGCGATTGAAAACTTCCTTGAGCCATTCATGAACTACTATATCGTAGAGACCAGGGATGATGCACTGAAGGCTGTCAACTTACTTAGTGAGTCAACGCAGGGGAAAGCCAATTTTTTCATTCTTGAAAACCTGGCTGAGTACACTTCAGGAAAAGTAGAAGCCCCTCATGGAAGTAAATCTGCATTAGAGCTGATAGATTTTGATAAGAAGTATGAGAACCTGATCAAACATCTTCTGTGGAATGTGTACATCACAGCCAACCCCACTCATCCTGGAAATGACAATGTGGTACTGCTTGATAAGGAAGGCAAGGTTACCTTTCGCAAATTCAGTATTTCAGGTGGTTCTATTGGCTTGTTCGAAGGCAAGCGCATTGGTAGAGCGAAAAACCTCGAAAAGCTAGAGGTTGAAATCAAAGACCTAAGAAAAAAGCAAACCGAGGCTGAAGGCTCTGTTGCCAAGCAGCAGGCCATGCTTGATGAACTACGACAGTCTTCCAAAGCACCACAACTGGAAGAACTAAAGGAAGAGCTTGCACAGATCAAAGAGGTAGAAGTCTCTGTACAAACCAAGCAGGAACAGTTTCTTGAATTACTTACCTCTAACAAGAATCGAAGAGAGGACATTCAGCAGCAGATTGTAGATCTTGAGAAATCGCTGGAAACCCTGAAACCTCAGGCTGAGAAAGAACAGCAGGAACTAAAGGAACTTGAAAAGAGTGTTGAAGCTAAAAAGGAAGAAGCGCTAACGCTTCAGGAAGCATTAGACTTAAAGTCCTCAGCGTTTAATGAAGAGAATGTGATATTCCATCAGCGGCAAAATAAATTAAACAGCATTCTGCAGGAGATTTCATTCAAAGAGGAGTCTTATGAAGGCTCATTAGAAAGAATAGAAAAGAACCGTGAAGAGCTGGAAAGTGCAACTGCCAATCTGAATGAACTTGTAAAAAAGAGTACAGCTAGCGACGATGAGCTTGTTTCGATGTATGATGAAAAAGAAGCATTGGAGACAGGCGTAAATGAAGCAGAAAAGGAATACTACGAAGCTCGTAGTATCATTGATGAGGAGGAAAAAAACCTCAGAGAAACCCAGAGAAAGCGTGAAGGAATCGATCATGCACTTATGGAGTGGCAGAATAAACTCAATGAAGCCAAGATGGGCTTAAACTCTGTGAAAGACCGCCTATCTGTGGAGTTTAATATTGATTTGGAGAAGATCAAGGATGAAGACATATCTGACTACAAGAAATTCACAGAAGAAGAGCTTAGAACCAAAGTAGATAAGCTACGAAACAGGCTGGACAATATGGGTCCAATCAATCCAATGGCAATGGAGGCGTTTGAGGAAATTCAGGAGCGACATACTTTTATTATCGAGCAGAAAGAAGATTTGATAAACGCGAAGGAGACACTTCTGACCACAATCAGTGAGATCGATGAAGTAGCCAAAGAAACGTTCATGGAGGCCTTCCATCAGATCAAAGACAATTTCATTAAGGTATTTAGAACGCTCTTCACTGAAGAAGATGATTGTGATCTTACTTTAACAGACCCTGACTCGCCATTGGATAGCTCCATCGACATCATTGCGAAACCAAAAGGCAAACGACCGCTGACGATCAATCAGCTTTCTGGAGGTGAGAAAACACTCACAGCAACCTCACTCCTATTTTCAATCTATTTATTAAAGCCGGCACCATTTTGTATCTTTGATGAGGTAGATGCGCCATTGGATGATGCTAACATTGATAAATTCAATGAGATCATCCGAAAATTTTCTAAGGAGTCACAGTTTATAATTGTAACTCACAACAAACGAACAATGGCAAGCACAGATGTA
The DNA here is from genome assembly GCF_965247405.1 of Ekhidna sp. Taxonomy (GTDB): domain Bacteria; phylum Bacteroidota; class Bacteroidia; order Cytophagales; family Cyclobacteriaceae; genus Ekhidna. The sequence goes on along the minus strand of NZ_OZ252014.1, from coordinate 3,903,926 downwards.
ATTTATGGTGTAACTATGCAGGAACAGGGAGTTTCTAAAGTAGTTCCTGTAGATTTACGAGAGTTAGCTTAACCCAAATAAAAAAATGAAGCTATTCATAAAAGTTTGTTTCATCTTTTTGATCCTTCTGACCTCTTGTGGTGTGAAAAAATCTTCCAAAGAAGAGACAAAACCCAGCCCACCCAAAGAGCAACCTGTACTTGAAAAACGTTCCTTTGATTATCAACCTCGAGTGCCTGAAAATGGTGAACTCAATGCCGTTATTGAACTTGGTTCTTTGGGCCTTAATTACTTCATTGTTGAAATAGATAGCGATGGATGTTGGCGATTGGAAAGGTCTTCATTCGGACGAAGTAATTTTATCTATGGTGTTAACACCAATACGGAGATCATTGCCAATATCAAAGCATTCAAATCTGAAATTGTGAATTACGGTGTTAACCCCCAAAATATTCACTTGATCGCAAGCTCCAGCGTTGTTAAGTCTGAAGATATTCCTGCTTTGAATAGCCAGCTAACCAACGTATCTCTCAAAATCGAAAGTATTAATGCTTCAGATGAAGCTCGATATGCGTTGCTGGCTACCGTTCCCAAAGAATTCGTAGAGGAATCATTTATTGTGGACATAGGATCTGGCAATACCAAATTGGCTTGGGTAGAGGGAGAAGACACTTTAAGCGTGGAAATTCATGGATCTAAATACTTCTTGAGCGAAGTTCAGGATACCACTGTTTTCAGAGAAGTAAGAGATGCCTTGTTACAAGTGCCGGAAAAAAACAGAAACCTGTGCTTTATGTTGGGGGGAATGATCTTTGAATTCGTCAAAGGTGAAATCGAAGGCAGTGACGACCGGTATTTTGTACTTGATCCACCAAATGAATACCCTATCGATAATGAAAAGCTAAAAGCTGCGAATGTCATCTACAATGCACTCTATCTGGAACCTACATTTTCATACATATTTGATCGGGATTCCAATTTTTCCATAGGATATCTCGTCAGTCAAAAACAATAATCTAAGGCTGTCCATTAGGGCAGCCTTTTTTCGTTATTGATTAAAGTATTAACAACTACAATCATGAAGAAAGTATTATCAATTCCAGTTTTTTCCCTTCTCATTATTTCGGTATGTGCTCAGGGCATTACAGATCAGGAAAGAAAAAGTGCATTGAGTCACCTAAAGCAGACAAGTGACGAACTTACGAACCTAGTGAAGGGACTTAGTGACGAGCAGGTGAATCATAAGCAAGAGGAAGACCAATGGTCAATCGCCGAGTGCCTGGAGCATATTGCTATTTCCGAGCAAAACCTGATGGGTATGATCCAAAATAGCATTCAAGGAGACCCTGATCCCATGAAAAGATCTGAGATAGCTATGGATGATGATAAGTTGCTTGGTTTAATCACAAGTCGTGAACAAAAGGTGAAAACCAGGAAGGAGTTCGAACCAACAAACAGTTTCGGTGATTTTTCAGGAACAATAAAAATATTTAAGCAGCGAAGGAAATCGACCATGAAGTTCGTAAAGTCAACCGATCTCAATCTTAGAAACTACTACATGCAATTCCCATTTGGTCTCATCGATTCTTATCAGGGTATCTTGTTTTTATCCGGGCACACAAAGCGTCATACAGATCAAATCAAGGAGATCATTCAAAGCGAGTCGTATCCTCAATAATTAAAAAAGGCCTGAATTTCAGGCCTTTCTTTTTATGATGCGAGTTTTCTTTTCAGTTTTTCAACTCCCTCTCGGGAGATCAGGTGACTGGTTTCTGGGGAGTTCAAATGGTTCTCTGCCAGCTCCAATAGGGTTTTTCTGATCTTTCTAAGACCAGATTCTTTTCTGTTTTCCATCCTTCCGTATGTAGATATTATTGATACGTTCATATTCATTGAAATTAGATATGCTAATCTCCGTGCTTCGGAAGCAAAAATCAATACCCATTTTATGGTAATTTTTCCTATAGGATTTTACGTACTCTCCTCTGAAGTTCAGGCATCATATTGCTTTCGAACCATGGGTTTTTCTTCATCCAAATACGATTTCTGGGAGATGGATGAGGTAAAGGGAAATAATGAGGAAGATATTCTGTGTATGACTTTACAGTTTCAGTGAGGTTGGACTTTGCATTGCTCTTCAAGTAGTATTTCTGTGCATATTGACCAATCAATAGCGTCAGCTGAACGGATTCACAGGCTTGTAAGAGTCTCTCATGCCATAAAGGTGCACACTCTGGTCTCGGAGGCAAATCACCAGACTTTCCGGATCCGGGATAGCAAAACCCCATAGGAACCAGGGCTACCCGTTTCTCATCATAAAAGACACCATCTGAGAGTCCCAGCCAGTTTCGAAGATTTTTTCCACTCGCATCGTCCCACGGGATTCCGGATTCATGTACCCTCCTGCCGGGTGCCTGCCCGATGATCAGCAACTTTGCCGATTTGGAAGCATTAACAACAGGCCTGGGGCTGTGAACAAAAAAGGAGCTACACACGGTGCAGCTCCCTATTTCATTCAAAAGATCTTTCATCGGTTACCGACCCAGCGAGTAAAGCATTCTACCATGTGAAACCAATGCAGACATAAACGTCGGGTAGGATCGATATGGAATATTATACTCCTCAGCAGTCTTTCTTACAATCTTGGAGATTTTCTTATAATGAACGTGGCAAATATTTGGAAACAAGTGATGCTCAATTTGATAGTTCAGCCCACCAGCAAACCATGAAAGCACCTTGTTTTTCTGAGCAAAGTTGCACGTGGTTTTCAACTGATGCACGGCCCAGTTCTCCTCTACCACGTTGGTATCTTCAACATCCTCAAAGGCATGATCCTCCATAACGTGCGCAGGCTGGAAAATAATCGCTAAGCTAAACCCAGCTACATAATGCATTAAGAAGAATCCTAGTACGATGTGGTACCACGCCATCGAACTAAATAGAATTGGTAGCGCAAGAATGTACGAGTAATAAAACAGCTTAGTTATAATCAACCAAATCCATGCTCTTGAAATACTTTTGGTTTGCTTTTTAAGCATTCCATCTTTCGTGTATTGAGCAAGCTGAACTATGTCTTTCACAATAATCCAGCTCATCGTCATGAGTCCATATAGGAACCATGCGTAAATATGTTGCCATTTGTGGTGCTTCTTTATTGGGGTATTAGGATCAAATCGAAGAATTCCTCCTTTTGGAGCAATGTCTTCGTCCATCCCGGTTACGTTGGTATAGGTGTGGTGCTTCACATTATGCTGAATTTTCCAGTTTGTGGCATTGCCCCCTACTACATTAAGTGAATAGCCTACCAGGTTATTCACCCATTTTTTTCTTGAATATGCTCCGTGGTTGGCATCATGCATCACTGAAAGACCAATTCCGGCCTTTCCTAAGCCCATCAAAAATGCCATTAGGTAGAAAACCCAAACGTTTTGAACGATTCCCAAAAGGAACATAAAGTATGGTACGAAGTAAAGTGCGAACATGAAGAAAGTCTTTGTGACCATTTCAAAATTCGCATATCTTCCGTATTTGGAGTTTTTGAAGTAGTGGTTTACCCTTTGATTTAGGGTTTTGTTAAACTCCTCGTGCAAATTGTTTTTAAATCTTACAACTCTTTGACTCATAGTTGTTACTGACATATAATCTAATTATGGTATTCTTTCAAAGTTAAGTAACAAACGTTGGAAATACGGAAATAATTTGACCAATGGCTGTATTTATCTGTCGAGCCAGGATTTAAAGTCACCAACACGCTCTCTAGCCACGATTATTTGATCTTCCTCAAAATGATCAATTACAATTTCCAGTCGTGAGTTAGTAAATGCTATGATGTCTTTGATGAAGTTGATATTAACTATGAATTTTCTGGATATCCTAAAAAACTGGTTTGTATTGATCATTTCCTCCACTTTGTCCAGTGTATAGTCAACTAAAAAACGTTTGCCTGCTTTGGTGAATAGATAGGTGCCCTTATCCTGACTATAAATCAACTGAACGTCAGGAGTTTCTATCGTTTTCAGGTGCTCCCCTACCTTCACCACAAACCGCTCTTTTCCACTAGGTTGCAGTGCTTTCATCAGCTTCTCAAGATCTGAATCTACTACAGGGGCAGGTTTCGGCTTGTCAAAATTTTGCTCGAACTTCTTTATTGCATTGGCAAGCTCTTCATCAGCAATAGGCTTTAGCAGATAATCAACACTATTGGTTTTGAAAGCTTTAAGTGCGAACTCATCATAGGCAGTAGTGAAGATAATGGGCTTCTGGATTTGAATCTGATCGAAAATATCAAATGATAGCCCATCAGCTAGTTGAATATCCATGAATAAAAGGTCATACGTCAACGCAGGCAAGGAAATCGAAGCAGACTCCACAGAGTCAAACTTGGCTACAAACTCATAGTCGGCCCGTATGCTCTCTATCAATGATCTCAGCCTTTTGGCAGCCAGTTGCTCGTCTTCAATGATTATATATCTCATTTATCAAGTGTTAATAGCGGTAATTTCACTTCAAAGTATTCTTCTCCTTTATTTACTTGCACTTTCTTATCCGTCAGGTATTGATAGCGTTCAATCAGATTATTTAGCCCGATTCCGGTTGAATCTTTGACCTTCTTTTCTTTAAGATTATTCCAGATCAAACATGTTTCATCTTCAAAATTGACCTTTATAGTAAGTGGATCTTTTTCACTAACTACATTGTGTTTAATCGCATTTTCAACCAGAATTTGAATGGCAAGTGGGGGTACATATCTTTCTCTCTTTATCTGACCAATATCGATTCGAAGATTATCGCCAAATCGAATTTTTTGTAGAAATGCAAAATTTCTCACAAAACCCATCTCCTCTTCAATTGGGACTACCTCTTCATCCTTACTTTCAAGAACGTACCGATACACTTGTGACAGTTTACGAATAAATTCAACCGCCTTGTCCTGATTGTCATAAACCAATGTACTTAGCACATTCAAGGAATTGAACAGAAAATGAGGATTAACCTGATTTTTCAGGCTATTATATTGAGAGGCCACCTGCTCTGTTTTCAGTCGTTCATTATCTATTGCAGCCTGACGCCATGCAATTAAGAATCCTCTGCCATGCATAAATACATTGATACCTAAAGTAATCCATAATGTATTCCAAAAAGGAGCCCCAGTCGCATCAATTGTTTCGGCCCATGTCTTCCCTAAAACAATGAGATCGAAAAACAGATCAAGTCCCCAGACTGTCAGGTACACGAATATCACTATAGAAATAAGACTTGCCAGAAACCGCTTGATTGGTGCTTTAACCCATGGAATATAAAAATCCCAAAAATCCACCAGTAGCTCACTGCCTTTCCAAAAAAAGATCCAAGCCAGTCCGCTATATGAAAAACTCAGCCAAAAGTTGTATGAAAAGAGAAAAGGTTCTTCCAAACAGTTGTTGCAGAAAACAACCATATTCATTGCACCTCCAAAAGGAAATATTAAAATAGCTCCTATCAGATGCTTTTTCCAATGTTTCTTCCAGTATCCTCTCACAGTGATATGACTATTTCCTGTGCCCCTCTTTTTACTTCAAATTGGCAATCTTCAAAGCTAGGCGGTCCAAACATGCCTCTGGCATTGTTGGAAAAGGCATAGGGTTCAGAAGGGATCCCCATGAAATTAGCGTCCAATTCACCGTTATCATTTTCATCCTGATATATTGAGACCGCATATACTCCCTGGCCTAAACCTTTAAATGAAAACTTCATCGAATTAGCATCAATAGGTCTACCATCACTCATCACTTCTTTGGATAAAAAATGATCTTCATGGTTGTAGATAGCTATCTTCAGTGAGCCTTTTACTTTTTTGATGTTTTCAACTTTTACAATCAGTTCACACTCCACCTGAGAAAAAGCCAAAAGGCACCCTAAAAAAAATACGGAGATTAAGAATAGTCTTTTCATTTTTCTTTTTTCTTCAAAGCTGACACTCACACACCCCAACATCAATTTACTGTTACTCAATTGTCAAATAATGCGGTTGAATTGTAATCTCATTTCAGAAAAGCAATATTAGCAAAAGCAGACCGTAAAAATTTTGAAAAAATGTTATGCATGCAGAGTATTTTAATTATATTTGTTATGCATGCAGAGTATTTTTAACTCAAAAATGAAAATAGATATTAGAATAAAATGGAAGCAGCAGTAGAAAAAACCGCATTGAAAGGTGGTGAATTCCTTATCAAAGAGACACAAGCACAGGATGTCTTTATTCCAGAGGAATTTTCCGAGGAACAAAAAATGATGGCAGCAGCCACATTGGATTTCATCGACAAGGAGATCAATCCCAATACAGAAAGAATCGAAAACATGGAAGAAGGACTAATGCCTTCTTTGATGGATAAGGCTGGGGAGCTTGGACTATTAGGTGTGACTATCCCGGAAGAATACGGTGGATTAGGCATGAGTTTCAATACAGGTATGTTGATTGCCGACATGATGGCATCAGCAGGATCATTCTCCACGGCATATGGTGCACATACAGGAATTGGTACGCTTCCTATTCTTTATTACGGAACAGAAGACCAGAAGACAAAGTATCTTCCAAAACTTGCAACTGGTGAGTGGAAAGCTTGCTACTGTCTTACTGAGCCTGATGCAGGGTCAGATGCTAATTCGGGTAAAACAAAAGCCGTCCTCTCTGATGACGGTAAGCACTATGTGATCAACGGACAGAAAATGTGGATCTCGAACGCCGGGTTCGCTGATGTGTTGATCATTTTTGCCAAAATCGATGATGACAAAAGGCTATCAGCATTTGTAGCAGAGCGAAGCTGGGACGGCATCACCATGAATGATGAAGAGAAAAAGATGGGAATCAAAGGCTCATCTACTCGTCAGGTGTTCTTCAACGACCTTAAGGTTCCGGTTGAAAATCTCCTTTCTGAAAGAGAGAACGGATTTAAAATTGCCGTAAATATCCTGAACATTGGCCGAATAAAACTTGGTGCCGGGTGTATCAATGGTTGCAAAGACGTAGCGACCAAATCTACCCAGTATGCCAATGAAAGAAAGCAGTTTGGCGTATCCATTTCCAGCTTTGGAGCCATCAAGCAAAAGTTGGCTAAAATGGCTACCAGGACTTACGCAACAGAGTCTGCCTCTTACAGAGCAGGTCAAAACATCGAAGACCTAATCGACAAGTTGATATCAGATGGAATGGATGAAACCCAGGCCAAACTTAAAGGTGTAGAGCAGTATGCCATTGAATGTGCAATCATGAAAATACATGGATCCGAAATACTGGATTATGTAGTAGATGAGGGTGTTCAGGTGTATGGTGGAATGGGATTCTCAGAAGAAGCACCTATGGCCAGAGCTTATCGAGATGCCAGAATTACTCGTATTTATGAGGGTACCAACGAAATTAACCGCATGTTGATCGTGGGGATGATGCTGAAGAAGGCAATGAAAGGTGAGATCGACTTACTTGGACCTGCCATGGAAGTAGGCAAAGAATTGACAGGTGTTCCTTCATTTGAAGCACCTGACCTTTCTGTTCCATTGGCCAAAGAGAAGGAAGTTGTTAAGAACCTAAAGAAAGCAGTATTGATGGCAGCTGGGAAAGCTGCTGAGAAATTTGGGCCGAAGCTGGATCAGGAGCAGGAAGTATTAATGGGTCTTGCTGATATGCTGATTGAGGTTTACGTAGCTGAGTCTACCCTGCTAAGAACAGAGAAGCTGATGGAGAAATATGGTGAAGAGGGAAGCACACTATACCAAAATATGGCTAAGCTATATCTGTATGAGGCTGTCACAAAAATCAAAAATGCAGGAGATGAAACCGTAGCATGCTTTGCAGAAGGAGATGAACTTCGTGTAATGCTGATGGGAATGAAACGATTTACAAAGATGGATCCGATCAATACCAAAGTACTAAGACATGCAATCGCGGATGTAATGATTAAGGAAAATAAATACCCTTATTCTTTATACAACTAAGCAAACTCAATTACGTAACTAACAAAACCGACCATTGGTCGGTTTTTTTGTATTCAGGTTTGTTTTAGACGCATTTCAAAATAGCTTTGTGTCAAAGGCAACAGCACCCCCGGAATGATGGAAGAGTTTGATAAGAAGTTAACCACCAAAGAGAAAGCTTTACAGCTAAATCTCGATACTCGAATCTATGGAACGGTAGCCGAGATTGGAGGTGGTCAGGAAGTAGCTGCATACTTTTTCAAAGCTGGTGCTGCATCTGGTACCATCGCCAAAACCATGTCTGCCTATGACATGACCTTTAGTGACGCGATTTATGGGAAATGTGATAGGTACGTTTCTAAAGAGAAGCTACACCGCATGCTTGATCGTGAGTATTCTCTTCTCGACCAGCGCCTGACACAAAGAGCCAAAAAAAGCACCTTCTTTGCGTTCGCCAATACTGTAGAAACAATCAACTATAACCGTAGCAATGTAGGGCATGGATGGTTAGGCATTCGGTTTCAAAAACATTCGCAAACAAAACCAAACGAGTGCATCATTCACGTTACCCTAAAAGACCGTGACGCAGAATGGCAGCAACAGGTGCTTGGTATTGTAGGTGTAAACCTGATCCACTCTTGCTATACTTTCAATACTCCCGAAGAAATTATCGACTCCTTAGTGGATAATGTAAGAAAAGACCGTCTCGAAATAGACATGTTCAGTATATCCGGACCGGATTTCCATCATGTGGATAATCGTCTGATGACACTAAAGCTTGTCAAAAATGGATTGACTGAAGTGGCGATGTTTGGCCCTGACAAAAATGTCATTCTTCCATCGGATATTATTTATAGAAAGAATGCGATTGTTCTTCGTGGTAGATTCCGACCGGTAACTCACGTAAATGTAGATATGATGATTACCGGCATGCGAGCCTTCAAGAAAGAGCTTGGTCATGCAAAAGATATTGTGTCTGTGGTTGAGATAACACTCAAAGATCTGACACTTGCCGGAGAGCTGGATGAGCAGGATTACCTGGACAGGGTAGATCTGCTTTGTTCACTTGGACAAAATGTAATGATCTCCAACTATCAGGAGCACTACAAACTGGCAGGATACTTATCACAGTTCATCAAAGACAAGACTTTAGGTATCATCATCGGCATGAACAACCTGACACAGATATTTGATGAGAAGTACTACAAAAACCTGGATGGCGGTATTCTGGAATCTTTTGCTAGACTTTTCGGAAGTAACGTTAAACTCTTCGTCTACCCTATCATTGATTCTAAATCTGGGGATATCAGGACCGGAAATGATTTTGAACCGGAACGACACCTCCAAAGCTTATTCTATTACTTTATTGAAAATCATAAAATCCTAAGTATTCCTGATGCTAAAACCGAAAACCTCCACATCATCTCAGATCAGGTATTGGATATGATCGAAAATGATGAAAAAGGCTGGGAAGAAATGGTGCCTAACAGAGTGGCTGAGGCGATCAAAGCCAACCACCTCTTCAACTACCCATATCAAATTGAGGTGGACGAAGAGGACATGATTTAACCGGTTGTAAAATTGCCCTTTGTGGGTATCTTCCTTTTGCTATATTTGGCGCTTTAATTAACCCCTAAAAGTCAATATATGAGCACGCGCGGAAACTTTTCCAGCAAACTTGGATTCATCTTAGCAGCAGCAGGTTCTGCTGTCGGTCTTGGAAATATTTGGAAATTTCCTTTCGAGGTTGCTGATGGTGGTGGTGCTGCATTTGTTCTCATTTACTTGGCTTTTGCATTCATTCTATGCTTCCCTGTAATGGTTACAGAGATAGCCATCGGTAGGAAGACGCAGAAAAATCCTGTAGGAGCTTACGCCTCGCTTGGATTTAAAAACTGGAAGTTTCTAGGGTTGATGGGGATCTTGAGTGGTGTATTGATTCTTTCCTTCTACAATGTAGTAGCCGGCTGGGCGTTTGGATACTTCCTGGAGATGGTAAGAGGAAACTTTGGAATTGGAGAAAATTTCTCTCAATTCACCAATGATGTGATCACTGTTGGCCTTTATGGTCTGGTATTTATGGGTGTGACAGCCTTTATTGTCTCTAAGGGTATCTCCGGAGGTATTGAAAAGGCAGCTAAGTTTTTAATGCCTTCACTGGTCATCATGATCCTTTTACTGACTTTTTACGCCTCTTCATTACCTAACGCGATGAAAGGTATCTCTTACTACCTGATTCCTGAGTTTAGTGAGGTTACTCCTGAGGTTATCTATAATGCACTTGGCCAAGCCTTCTTTTCGCTTTCATTGGGGATGGGTGCCTTAATCACATACGGAAGCTATATCTCTAAAAACGATAACATTGTTTCATCTGCGGCATATATCACCCTTACAGATGTAGGGATAGCTTTTCTTGCTGGTTTAATGATGTTTCCTTTTGTAGCATATCTAACAGATGGAACAATGGAGGGTTTCTCGGGAGGACCCGGGTTGATCTTTGTCACACTTCCTGGCGTTTTTGAATCATTGGGCTCAACACTTGGAATGATCGTAGGCTCACTGTTTTTTCTTCTTTTATCTTTTGCAGCTCTTACCTCAACCGTATCACTACTTGAGGTTCCGGTAACCTACGTGGTAGACGAGTACAAGGCAAGCAGAAAAACTTCTGTGTGGTTAATTGCAACCTTGATATTCTTACTTGGAGTACCATCACTGATTTCAAATGGATACTCAGACTTGTTTACAAACTTCATTACTTATGTAGGAGCTTCTGCCCCTGCAAGCTTCATGACATTTGTTGAGCACGTAGGATCTGACACGTTGCTTCCGCTAGGTGGAGTGTTGATCACCATTTTTGCCGCATACGTGTGGAAGAAACATAATCTAATTGAGGAACTTAGACAGGGAAATCCTAAGTTGGAGGGTACCTGGAAAGAAAAGTATATTGATTTTGCGGTGAGTTACCTCTGCCCGGTTCTATTAACACTGGTATTCATTTTTACTTTCCTTGGAAGATTCTTCGGGGTGAACTTCTTCTAGATTATTCTTTAATAAACGTACCCGGATCTCTGCCATTAAAATAGATAACATATCGTCCCTGACGTAGAACAGTGACATCTATTTCTTTGCCCTGGCCTTCCAAGACTAACTTTTGTCCATCATTATAGATTTCATAATGGGTGACTCGGGAGAGATAAAGCCTTGTTTTGGCTGACTTTGGTTGAAACTCTACCGGTTCCGGGTAGTGATCGTATTCTACTTCTCTCGAATACAAATAATCATTTCTCCTTCCGGGAGGAAAATTATAACGAACACGGTACTTATTGGCTCCTTCATCCAAATTCGGATAATACGTATACTGAGCACCTTCATATCGACCTAGTGCTTCTCTGATTTCCTGATCCACCCACACCCCATTCATTAGTTTCTCTATTTCAAACTCTCCCGCTCCAGACTCTCCTTTCGTGCTCCAAACAAGGGCACTATCAGTGAGCGAAACATCTACAAATCGAAAAATTGTATGAAAGAGAATAGCTTCGGGATTAATGATAGCGGGTGCGCAAACAGAGTCTTTGTGTACCAAGCGGACTTTCACTGGGGTGTACAGATCATACCCTTTAAAATCAATTTTAAGTGCACTAAGATTGTAATTGATATCTACTTCACGTTCATTGATAAATACCTTATCCACGCAAAACTTTCTGTCCGTTCTATCAAATGGGTTTTGAATAAATAGTGTCTCACCCTGAAATACCCCAGCGAGATTGGTTTCATTTTTTGATGCTACCTGAGAAAAAACAGTGCTTGAGCTCAAAACAGCTAGTGCGAAGAAATACGCTACTCTACTCATTTTAGATTTTTCTCTTTATCACTCCAAACATGGTGCTATCGATGTGAAAAGTATCAATTATTTCGATGAGTACACGTAATAACCCATCTAAAAAATTCGTTATTTGAATTAAACCAAGATTATTTATTCATATTTTTACATTTCAACCAGCTGTATAAGATCATAATATCATGAGTGATACGCTTCTTATATGGTTCAATCCTGATGCTCAAATCTATGAGGCGGGCCCTTATGTTGACTATAAATCGATAGCAACTGGGAGTCTTAATCAAGATCGCTTTGAGGTGCTCTATGAATTCAACAGGGAAACCGTTTCTGTGGCTGATAAGATTCTAAACGCGCTAAATATCGCAAGGACAAATTCACTCTTCCTCAATTTATGATCAGGTAAATTCATAAATTAGCCTCCTAATGAAAAGGTGGCTCTTACTTCTTTATCTTGTTGCAACTGGCTGCAGTCCCAAGATTGTTTCCTATGTGAATGAGAGAGCAAAATTTGGTCAATTTGAGACCTATCGTTTGGTTTCAGCCAAGTCCGAATCAAAAAATGTAACGCCTGAGAATACTACCATCTTTGACCTAATTAAAGAAAATATACATCAACAAATGACCCGACGCGGTTATGAAATTTCAAACGTCACCCCTGATCTGACCTTGAGGTATGAAGTTACCTCCAACACTCGAGTAGAAATCAACAATAATCAGGTGAACCCCTATTTCTATCAACCTTTTCCGGTAACAACCCGAACAATCTACCAATCGATTCTTCTGTTGGAATTGTTTGACTCTAACAACAAACTAGTTTGGCAAGGAAGCTATGACCTGAAGCAAGAGAAGAAAGAAAAAAAAGTTTCCAAGGCTATCAATCGGGCAGTAGGTTATATCTTCACAACTTATCCTTATCGTGCCTTGTCAGGTCAACAGGATGAGTCACTAAAAACCATTGAGAAGTAAAGAGAAAGAAATCACGGAATGACAGATTACGGATTTTGGTCCCTGGTACCACCCATCCTCGCAATTGGCCTTGCTATAAAAACCAAACAGGTCGTATTTTCTCTTTCATTGGGAATTTTTGTTGGTTATCTGATCATCCAGGGAGGTGATTTTTTTGAAGGGTTTCTATCGACCATTAGCGCGTTTGTGGAGGTATTTCAAAGCCTGGGTAATACCCGGACAATTATTCTAACACTCATTATTGGGGCACTGATCCAACTAATCAAGTTCTCCGGAGGCATCAATGGATTTATCAACTGGGTGCAAAAACGATTATCGGGAAAGAAGAATTTCAAAGGTAAAATACAGGCCACCTCTGCTCTCACCGGGTTTCTGATATTCGTAGAGTCAAACATTTCCATCCTGACCGTTGGAACCATCTTTAGACCATTATTCGATAAGCATAAAATTCCACGAGAAAAGCTTGCGTATTTGGCAGATTCCAGTTCCGCTCCATCGTGTGTGTTGTTTCCCCTTAATGCATGGGGAGCATATGTAATGGGGCTGCTTGTTGCATTTCCAAATGTAGATCCTTTTACCACCCTGGTATACTCTATTCCATTTAACTTCTATGCCATACTCACCTTGGTGTTTGTGTTTTGGCTATCGCTATCCGGGAAAGAATTTGGAGAGATGAAAAAAGTAGCTGAACAGCTACCGAATGAGGAAGCGAATGAGGCTGACCCTACAGCCGGGAAATCAACTTCTCCCTTAAACATGATTGTGCCCATCGCAGTGATGGTGCTAACCATGCCACTTTTCTTAATCTATGGAGGTTGGGATGCGTCGGTCACAGGTGGGATTTCAGACAAAATATGGTATAGCATCAGTAATGGATCTGGCTCTGAAGCTGTGCTTAATGCCTGCTTTACAGGTTTTTTGACAGCTGCAATTATGTATGCTTTCCAAAAGATGCTCACCATAAAGACATTCATTGATCAGTCATTCAAGGGAATGAGTGACATGCTTGTGATGGCCATACTGATGGTGCTGGCTTTTGCCATCGGTAATCTATGTAACGAGCTTGGGACGGGCATTTACGTTTCCAGGGTGACCTCTTCGTGGTTGATACCAGAGGTAGCACCCGCATTGATCTTTGTCATCAGCAGTTTTATCGCTTTTGCCACCGGTACCTCCTGGGGAACCTTTGCAATTATGATATCAATTGGTGTGCCATTAAGCTTTGCAGTCGATGCAAATCTTTATTTGGTGATCGCCGCGGTACTGGGCGGTGGAGTCTTTGGTGATCATTGTTCACCAATCTCTGACACCACACTAATTGCCTCTGTTGCATCAGGATGTGATCATATTGATCATGTTAGAACGCAGCTTCCATATGCGCTTTTTACCGGTGGGTTGGCAATCGTTTGCTACCTCATCACTGGATTCATTGTATAACTCACGGATTACTTACAGTAGTCTTTGATTGCTTTATCAGCTTCGGGCACATCCAACGATTTGGCAAATCTGAAATCCTCACAAGCGGAACGAACCTGCTCCTTCCCTACTTTAACTGCTCCCCTGTATAAATAGGCTTCACCAAAATCACGATTAATAGCAATGGCATTATTGTAAGATTCAAGAGCCTGATCAAAATAACCCAGTTGATGTTCAGCTCTTCCAGCCAGGAAATGAGCCTGAGCCATATTTTCATTCAGGTCAATTGCAGCACCTGCATAGACTAATACTTTGCTGTATTCTCTGATATTGTAAGAGATTTTGGCAAGGCTTAAATAAGCATTGATATTCTTAGGGTCCAGGTCAATGATCGCCTCAAAGTCTTCGATTGCTTCTTCTGTTTTTCCAACTTCTTCGTAAGATCTCCCTCGATTGTAAAGACTCTTCACATGATCAGGATGAGTCGACAGATACGAAGTATACGCTTCAATAGCTTGTGCATATTCTTCATCATCAAAATAATCATCACCACTGATGGAGTCTTGTGTATTACAAGCTACAGTGAACATAAGGACTAGCGTATATACTATGTATTTCATGCAATTCGTATAAAGTCGGCAAAAGTAGACTGATTAATCAAAATCAATGCCGCTTTTTACGTTTTTATATCCGGTTAGTTCACAATATGCCGTTCCAAACTTCATATCGGCCGAAACTTTGAGGGGTAAACGATTAGCATCAGCTGAAACCCAAAATTTAATCGCATCTTTTCCAACAAAAACACTATTCTTTTCCATTATCGGAATCACCTTGTGACAGTAGATATCCCCTACTTTGGTATCTACCATCTCAATGCCATGGTAGATCATTTCAAAATCATAGAATTTCTTATCAAAGAAAGCATCCATACGAACTGTGTCGCCTTTCTTTAATTTTCTGTAATCGATACTTCTGGCATACATGAGCCCGCCCATCATATCAAAAACATTTCCCTCATCTATATCAAAATATCGAGTTGGCCTGGGCTCTTTGTCGTTTTTAGAAGACTGCTCAAACCTGATCTTCATCGAGTCATAATTAAAGAATACTTCTTCTTCAAGGTCATAATCTCCTTCAGAAAGATCCCGGTAGGAATAATAGGGCAGAAACGAATTCTTATCAATGATTGCCCCCCATTTATCATCCACCTTAGAGAAAACCCCTGCAAGGCCGGCTGTTCGGCCTTCTACATCTATTTTTATACACTCTGCTCCATCGCGGATGACATGTTCATCCGATACTTTGAAAGTTCCTCTTCCTACGGTGAACCACCCATATGAAAGTTTAAATTTTAAAACCTCACCTTTACTGACAGGTTTGTTTTCCATGATTGGCTGAGCCTGGCTAAAGGCTCCCAACAATAATAAGAGTGCAAGTTTCATGACTTTTAACGTTGGTACACTTTCCATCACTACAACATGAGTGCCATTATCATACAGAAACGTTATTTTCTCTTAAAGCTTCGTTCAATGAGGTCTTTTTATCGGTGCTCTCTTTTCTTTGCCCGATGATCAATGCGCATGGAACCTGAAACTCTCCGGCAGGGAACTTCTTGGGTATTGAGCCTGGAATAACTACCGATCTTGGTGGAACATATCCTATATATTCCTTAGGCTCAGATCCGGTAACATCAATGATTTTAGAACTGGCAGTTAAAACGACATTTGCACCAAGTACTGCCTCTTTACTAACCCGAACACCTTCTACCACGATGCATCTGGATCCAATAAAGGCATTGTCCTCAATGATTACAGGAGCAGCCTGTACAGGTTCTAACACTCCACCAATACCCACTCCACCACTCAAGTGGACGTTTTTTCCAATTTGCGCACAGCTTCCCACAGTTGCCCAGGTATCCACCATTGTTCCTTCATCCACATACGCACCGATGTTTACATAGCTGGGCATCAGAACTGTATTCTTCTGTATGAATGCACCATATCGTGCAATTGCATGAGGCACCACACGTACACCCAGCTGATCATATCCAGATTTAAGTTTAATCTTGTCATGAAACTGGAAAGGACCTACTTCAATGAGTTGCATTTTCATCAAAGGGAAATACAAAATAACGGCTTTTTTGAGCCATTCATTCACCACCCAGTCATCACCATCTGGTTCTGCAATTCTACGTTTTCCATTATCTAATTCTTCTATGACTGTCTTAATCGCCACAGATACATCCTTCTTGTTAACGAGGGATCGATCTTCCCATGCCGCCTCTATGAGGTTTTTTAATTCCATCTAATAATCAATATTTACAGTGATATGAAGAAAAAGATTGTGATTGCTTCGGTCCTCAAACCCATCGATGATGTACGTGCTTACTGGAAGCTTTCTCAATCAATAGCGAAAACAAATAAATATGAAGTTAATATCATAGGAAATGCCTCGAAAAAAGAACCATATTATGAGAACATAAAGTTTTATCCTCATTCAATTCGTGGAAATCAATGGATAAAAAGATGGATCGTACGGATTAAAATTCTTCTAAAAATCCTACAGATTAAGCCGACCATTTTGATTATCACCACCCATGAGTTGATCTATGTCTCCCTCATTGCAAAACTTATTAGCAGGTGTAAAATCATCTATGATGTTCAGGAAAATTACTACCTGAATCTCACAAGCATTAAGCCCAATATTTTTAAACTGATATATGCCCGTATGGTGCGTCTTAAAGAGACCGTAAGTAGATCATTCATCTCCAAATATTGGCTTGCCGAAAATTGTTATGATAAACAGTTACCCTTCGTAAAAAATAAAAATGTAGTAGTTGAAAACAAGGCGTATGATACCTTCATCAATCGTAAAGAAAACAAGCGAATACAGGTGCTTTTCACTGGTACTATTTCTCACTATGGAGGAATAGACAAAGCGATCAATTTTTACAAAGAACTGCTGAAATCAGAACCAGATGTCTCTTTAAGAATCGTTGGTCAGGTACACGATCCAAAGCTAAAAATGAAGTTAGAAAATGAAGCCAAAGAATTACCAGATCTGAGTCTTCATATTTCATTAGATCCTATCCCACATGATGAAATTCTTCAAGCCATAACAGAAGCATCCGTAGGAATAATTGGGTACTCACCGAACCAAGTCAATAAAGATAAAATCCCGACCAAGTTGTATGAGTATTCCCGATACCGGCTACCATATCTGATAGAGCAAGACACTTTATGGAATACTGTTGGAGAGACCCTCGGAGGTTCAATCCCTGTAGATTTTAATCATATTTCCATGGAAAAAATCCTCAAAATGATCAGAAATCCCGATAGATTATTCAAAAATGAATATCCGGAGAATGCCACATGGGAGCATGAATCATCTAAAATTATAACATCATTGAATAGATTAACTCATAATAATTAACTCTGTTGATTTACAATTAATTATACTAACAATAAAATATAATTCTAAATATTTTTTTAGAGTAATCTAAAAATAAATTAACTTTGAAGGCATGATTTCAGAGTTAAGTTTCACCGAGGAGAATTATCTAAAGGCCATTTACCACCTTTCTGCCGAAGGGAAAGAAAATGTAAATACCAATTCCCTGGCAGAAAGCATGAGCACTACTCCTGCTTCAGCCAATGACATGGTTAAGCGATTGGCACAAAAAAATCTGATCGGATATCAAAAGTATAAGGGAGCCACGCTCTTATCGAAAGGAAAAAAAGTCGCCTTGACAATTGTTAGAAAACACCGATTGTGGGAAGTCTTTCTTGTTGAAAAGTTGGGCTTTAAATGGGATGAAGTTCACGAGATCGCTGAGCAATTGGAGCATATCAAATCACCTAGTCTCATCAAGCGTTTGGATAAGTTTTTAGGCTACCCAACCATGGACCCTCACGGAGATCCAATTCCGAACGAAGACGGAGTAATGAAGGAGACCGTCCGAGCGTCTATTTCTGATGTAAAAGTTGGATCGAATGGAATCGTGGTAGCAGTAAATAACGACGACACCCTCCTACTCCAGCACCTCGATACACTTGGAGTTAAACTTGGCTCCAGAATTCATGTGGATGAACGAATGGATTTCGATGGTTCCGTTTCTGTTACCATCGATGAAGGTCCGAAACAATTTATCTCCAAAGCAGTTGCTGAAAACTTAATGATCACTTTAACTGAAAAGAAATGAGAATAACAATTTTCGTTTTTATCATAATCTTATTAGCCAGCTGCTCGTCGACAAACAAAGAATCAACCAACGATGGGAAGCCACATGTAGTTGCAACTACTGGAATGCTATATGATGCAGTAGTTAACATCGCAGGAGACAAGGTGGCTGCTGAGGCGATTATGGGACCAGGTGTGGATCCTCATCTATACAAAGCTACTCAGGGTGATCTGGCGAAATTCAACAGGGCAGACCTAATTGTCTATAATGGCATTTTGCTGGAAGGGAAAATGAGTGAAATCCTCAAAAAGCTCGGCAGGCAGAAACCGACAATAGCTGCTGCTGAATCTGTTCCAAGGGAAATGCTCAAATCAGCCATTGGCTATGAAGATGCTTACGACCCACACATCTGGTTCGATGTGAAGCGATGGAGGTACGCTGTTAAGGCAATCAGCCATGCACTTGTCAAACTGGATTCCGCTAATCAGAAATACTACGAGACCAACATGCAAACCTATTTCTCAAAGCTAGATAGCCTAGATGCATACGTTAGAAGTCGAATCAGCGAAATTCCAGAAAGCCAGCGCATCCTTGTCACTGCTCATGATGCCTTTGTCTACTTCGGTGATGCCTATGGTATTCGTGTAGAAGCACTTCAAGGCATTTCAACGGTAGCTGATTTTGGGTTGAAGGATATCGCTGAAATCATTGACCTGATAATCGAAAATAATATCAAAGCCATTTTCGTGGAAACAAGTGTTTCTGAAAAGTCCATCAATGCGGTTGTACAAGGATGTAAGGAAAAAGGACATGAAGTGAAGATCGGCGGCTACCTCTACTCTGATGCCATGGGTGAACTGGGGACTGAAGAAGGGACCTATATCGGCATGTTCCGAAGTAATGTGGAAACAATTGTAAAGGCATTGAAATGATACAGCAAGTAGATAATCCTGCACTTGAAATCCACGATTTAACTGTCAGCTACGACAAGAAACCAGTTTTGTGGGGTATTGACCTCTCCGTTCCAAGGGGATCGCTTTGTGGGATCATTGGTCCAAATGGAGCTGGAAAATCCACACTGATAAAGGCGATAATGGATTTGGTTGACATGAATTCCGGATATGTCAAACTATTTGATCAACAGTTGGACGATGTTCGAAAAAGAGTAAGCTATGTACCCCAGCGAGAGTCAGTAGACTGGGACTTTCCTGCTTCTGTACTTGATGTGGTGCTGATGGGGAGGTATGCCAGCCTGGGGCTTTTTAAAAATCCAAGGAAAGCAGACAGAGATGCGGCTATGAAAGCATTGGAAATGGTGGGAATGGATAAATTCTACAAGCGTCAGATATCACAACTCTCCGGTGGACAGCAGCAAAGAGTGTTTCTTGCCAGAGCATTGACTCAGAATGCAGATATCTACTTTTTGGATGAGCCATTTGCGGGAGTGGATGCTGCTACGGAAAAAGCCATCTTTAAAATTCTGCAAAACCTATCCAAAGAGGGAAAAACTATTATTGTTGTTCATCACGATTTGCAATCCGTGGAAACCTACTTCGAATGGGTAATTCTGCTAAATCTGCGACTGGTCGCTTCGGGCCCAACGAAAGATGTATTCACCCCTCAATTGCTGGAAGAGACCTATGGCGGCAAGCTTACATTGCTTACTGAGGTTGGGGAATTGGTACAAAAAGGCGAATTCAAAGCACGGGAAAAACAATAATGGAGACCTTGATCGAATTCTTTTCTTTCAAATATCCTAACATCAAATATGTGGTGTTTGGTACCATATTACTTTCCATTAGCTCAGCAGTGGTGGGCTGCTTCACCTTTATCAAAAAGAAATCACTGGTTGGGGATGTCATCTCTCATGCGGTTTTACCCGGCATTTGTATTGCATTCATGGCTTCTGGCAGTAAAGATCCTTTTTTACTCATCATAGGTGCATTTATCTCAGGGTGGATATCCATCCTTGTCATGGATGCCATCACCCAAAACACTAAGATTAAAGAAGATGCGGCCACCGGGCTTTCTCTTTCAGTATTCTTTGGTATTGGCATTTTATTGATGACGTACATTCAACATTCAGGAAATGCGTCTCAAAGTGGCCTGGATACTTTCTTGTTTGGAAAAGCTGCTGCACTTGTTGGTAAAGACTTGATGGCGTTCAGCCTGATCGCCGTAATTGTATTGATAACTGTATTCTTATTTTATAAAGAATTCAAGTTGATCAGTTTTGACCCTCAGTTTGCGCGCGTCATAGGGCTACCAATCAAACGACTCGAAACGATTCTAACCTCTATTACTGTACTGGCGGTGGTTACGGGTATACAAGCCGTAGGTGTTGTTTTAATGGCAGCCATGCTGATAACGCCAGCTGCCGCAGCTAGATTCTGGACCAACAGGCTATCAAGAATGATCCTTTTGGCATCCATTTTTGGTGCCTTCTCTGGAATTAGCGGTGCGTACATCTCTTACAGTGCGCCCTCTATGCCCACAGGCCCATGGATGGTAATGATACTTTCGATAATCGCACTTATTTCTTTCTTTTTTGCGCCAGGAAAAGGAATTGTGATCAGGCAGTGGAGACGGTTTTCTATTCAACGTCAGCTTTTGGAAGAAAACCTTCTAAAAGCCTTTTACCGCATTGGTGAAAACAGCGGTGATCACTTTAGCCATGTAGCTATCGACGACATCCAACTAATTAGAAACTTCTCTCCTGCCCAGCTAGCCAAAGGATTACGTAAGTTGCGTGTAAATGGCTATGTACAAGGCGATAATGGCACCTGGCACCTCACGAACGAGGGATTTGAAAAAGGAAAACGAATCACTAGGCTTCATCGACTATGGGAGCTCTATTTAACGAAATATTTGCGCATTGCCCCTGATCATGTGCACGAGGATGCTGATACCATTGAGCACGTCATCACTCCGGAATTGGAAGCAAGGCTGGAAAAGCTGTTGGAATATCCAACAGCTGACCCACATTCATCTGATATTCCAAGAAATAATTAACAATTATCAATGAACAATTAATAAAATGGAGCAGAAGAAAGAAAATGTAATACTTGATAAATCTTACTCATTCGCTATCGAGATAATTGAGTGTTACAAAACATTAACCTCAGAAGCAAAAGAATTTGTTCTTTCTAAACAATTACTGAGAAGTGGTACATCGATTGGTGCCAATGTGGAAGAGGCGAATGGTGGATATACAAAAAAGGATTTTAAGTATAAGATGAGTATTGCCTATAAAGAGGCAAGAGAAACTAAATATTGGCTTAGACTATTGATGGATACTAACTACATAGAAGTAGGCAAAGCTGAGTTGCTGTTGGAGGATTGTGAACAAATCCTTAAAATTTTATGGAAAATAATGGAGTCATCTGGGTAATTGTCAATTACTCATTGCCAATTGAAATAAATGGACGCTTTTTGGATCATATTGACCGGATCTTTGGTGGCAGTAAGTTGTGCCATTCTAGGCTCTTTCCTTGTCCTTCGAAAAATGTCGATGGTGGGTGATGCTATATCTCATTCAGTACTACCAGGCATTGTGATCGCTTTTTTCATAGCTGGCAGTATGCAGTCCGTGTGGATGCTTGTGGGTGCGGGTATTTTGGGTGTGCTGACCACATTTCTCATTGAATTCTTCCATCAGAAAGGAAAGCTCCAAACCGACGCTTCAATTGGTGTGACCTTCACGTGGCTTTTTGCACTTGGGGTGATTCTGGTTACCTACTATGCCGGAAACGCACACATTGATCAAGATTGCATTCTCCATGGCGAGATCGCTTATGTTCCGATAGATCTCATGTACACCTCTGACGGTGACCCTATCGGGCCTAAAGCTGTGATCATACTATCGGTTGTTCTGATCACGATACTTCTCTTCGTGGTATTATTTTATAAAGAGCTTTTCATCACCACGTTTGACGCCTCTTTTGCGCAGGCTATTGGCATCTCCACCTCAAAGTGGCATTATGCGCTCATGGGTTTGGTTTCGCTAACCACTGTCGCTTCATTTGAATCTGTTGGTGCTATCCTGGTTGTTGCACTTTTGATAGCACCTGCTGCATCAGCATACTTGATAACAAATAAGCTCAAGTCTATGTTATTACTTAGCTCGTTTTTCGGGGTGCTGAGTTCCTTTTTTGGATATTGGCTCAGCTATTTACTTGATGGTTCGATCGCAGGAGCAATGGTGACCGTTTCGGGTGTTATTTTCGCCATCTGCTACACAATTGAAAGGTTAAAAAAATGAATAAATTTTTCGGTCTACTTATTTTACTCACGTTATCGTCTTGTTATAAATCCCTTACTATCGATGGTTTCGATAAAGAGAAATGGGTCAATGCAGACGAGGACTGTAGTACCTATCGATTGGAAATCACTGATCTAATCATTGAAAATCAACATGTTATCCTGGAAGGCACCCAAAATGAAGTGGAAAGTCTCCTTGGTAAAGCAAGAGAACATGAGCTCTATGAACGTAATCAGAAGTTTTTTCACTATCGCCTTACTCCACCAGACACCTGCGGGAGCTACGAGACCATCGAGTTTCTATCCATTCGATTCAATGCGATAGGCCGGGCCAATCTGGTTCAGGTAATGCTCAGAGAGCCTCAATAAGAGATAATGGAGTGAATGTGAGCCGTGAATTTATCTAATGGTGCTCTTCCATTAAGAAATCCTAATTCCACCAGAAACGAAAATCCTGCTACCTCCCCTCCTGCCATCTTCACCAACTCTGCTGCCGCTACAGCCGTTCCACCAGTAGCAAGCAAATCATCATGAATCAGTGCACGATGACCGCTTAGAATACTATCCTTGTGAATCTCCAACTCTGCCGAGCCATATTCCAGATCGTAAGCAAATGAATGCGTTTCTGCGGGGAGTTTACCCTTTTTCCTGACAGGCACAAACGGTATATTCAGCTTTTGCGCCAAAGCATTCCCCCATATAAACCCTCTAGATTCAATCCCGACTATTGCATCCAGTTCATGATCCTTCCAATAATCCGCCAAAGCATCGGTAATATCTGCACTTAGCTGCACATCTTTCAATAGTGGAGTAATATCCTTGAAAACGATCCCGGGTTTGGGAAAATCAGGCACATCTCGAATGGAGTCAATAATTCTTTGGCGGAGATTCATCGATTAGAAATAAATAGGTTTTAAAATTGAGGCACAGTATTTGAAAACACAACAGCTAAAAAACTCAATGACTATGAGAAATGCATACATAACACTATTTATTATTTGCCTTGGGTTCTCCACCCAGGCACAAAAGCTGTCAAAAATGGAGGAACTGCTTCAGTCAAAACAGAAGTGGTCGGTGATTGATGTAAAATCTAAAAGGCCCTATTTTGAAATTGGAGAAACATTTACCATTAGAATAGATCGTAAGTTTTACCACGATAGAAACAACTATGCAAAACTGGGTGGTGAGTGGACCTTGGATGGAAAAAAGCTCATTTTAACGTATGATTCTTTTACTGAAGAAAGAAGAAGAGTCCCCTACGTTTACAAAATTCAGAAGTGGGGGAAAGACGGTTGCCGTCTCACCTACAGAAATAAATACAACAAGAAAGAGAAAGTTTATCTCAAATAATTTTAGCCCCTTTTAGGGGCTTTTTTTATATCTGATGACTACCAAAGTATGAACATAAGAGCAGCTATACTATTTACTTTCCTTTTTGCAGGGTTTGCCCTTTCCGGGTTTGCGCAAGATACAGGTGATGACTATTCAGATTATTCTTACCTATGGGATGATGACGATGATAAAAAGAAAAAAAAGCGCAAAAAGAAGAAGGGATCAAAAAAGACACAAATTGATACGCTTCAGGTTGCTACAGATTCGTTGCTATTCGATAGCCTGAACCAGACATCTCTTTTAGTTGCAGATACCTTGCTTCCAGACACATCAAACATCGATGCGGATTCACTGGAAACAGATGAAGCATTGGCTGAAGAACCAAAGCCAAAGCGAGAGCGAGTTGAACGTCCACCAATTAGTGATTTTAGGGAACCGATGGTGCTCCCAAATGAAGACGGAAGCATTAATGGCGGCATGACGTACACGCAAATTGATGGTAAAGATTATGTAGGATTGGTCCTATCGCCTGAATTCAAGTTTGGTAAAGTCGGGGTTGGTTTAAATGTCCCCATTCTCTATGGCCTGGACGATAAATCCATCAGAACGGAAATATTTAAGGATGGCGTAGGTGTAGCCCGACTGATAAGGTATGTAAGGTACGGTGTTCAAAAGAGTGATCCTGTGTATGTGAAAGCAGGGGAAATTTCTGGTTTGATGTTGGGATATGGAGGTTTAATGAACAACTACACCAACACCACCAGTTATGAAAAACGAAAGGTAGGAATACATGCAGATTTCAATTACGATCGATTTATTGGATTGGAATTGATGTACAGTGACCTTAACCCTCAATCACTCAACCTATTTGCAGCACGACCTTATATCCGTCCGCTTTCAGCTTTCCCTTTGAAGATTATCAACACCCTGGAGGTAGGAACTTCTTTTATCATAGATAAGGATCAAACGGATATTATAACCAGTGATTCTACAAGCACTACCTATGCATTCACAAAGTCTGGAGCTAAGGGCTTTGGCATGGATATGGGATTGACACTTTTAAGTAGTCCATTTATTCAAATTGATCTATTTGCTTCATATTCTAAACTTAACATCGCTAGTGATACACTTACACAGTTAGCTAGCGCATTAGGAGAAACGGACTTTAAAACCGGATCTGGTATGTCTGTAGGAATGAATTTTAGAATGCACTTTATTGCTGATGTATTCAGTACCGATATCCGCATCGAACGTTTAAATAACTCCGACCATTATATTCCTCAGTTTTTTAATGCTACTTATGAGATAAACAAAGATGGCCGTATCGCTTCCTTGATCGGTACTGAGGGTAAGAGTGGGATTTATGGTTCCCTGAGGGGCCATGTAATGAAAAAAGTGTCATTAGGAGGAAGCTTGATGATCCCTGATGATATTTCAGCAGCGTCACCAGCATTTGTGGAATTGTCTGCAGACATGGAAAGACTGGCAAACAAATTTTCATTCCATGGCAGCTATGTAAAAGGCGATCTGGATGATTTAGGTGATGCGTTCAGTTTCGATGAACGCTCACTAGCTAAAATGCGATTCATCTATCACATGAATAAATTCCTGGCTACTGGGGTCGATTACTACTGGCTATTCACTCCGACAGCAGAGGGTGGTTATGAAGCTACTAAATATGTGATGCCATATTTTGGTGTGAGTATTGCACTTTAATATTTAAAAATGAGCCCAGCATACGCTGGGTTTTTTCATTCCATTTTTATTTAGTTGCATTAACAACTAAATTTGCGTATCAAAATTCATAGATTATGTATTGGGAATCATACAGTCATAGCAAGCTTAAAAAAATGGTGTTTGATGCATTGGAGCAAAACCTTGATTACAGGCACAAGCCTGTGCTTGGTCTTCCTGCATCCTATCTCGATACGGAAGTATTTTACCAGGATGCGCCTTTCCTGAAAGATGCTCCATTCCTCTCAGCTATGATCGCCAATCCTAATCATATCGGATGTCATACACTCAATGAATCCGAAGCGGCATTCGAAGGCACCCAAAAGATCGAAGCAGAACTTATCGACTTATGTGCTAAAGAGATTTTCAAGGGCAATGACACCCATTATGACGGGTATGTTGCATCAGGTGGAACAGAGGCAAACATCCAGGCCATTTGGATTCTGCAACGCTACTACGAAACGGAATTCAACGCCAATCGCGAAGACATTGCATTAGTATACACCGAAGACGCTCACTACTCCATGCCTAAAGCAGGTTCGCTACTAAACCTGGATCGTTTTGTACTTCCGGTTGATCCTGAGTCAAGAGCGATTTCTGAGGATGCGATCAATACATTGAGACTAGCGAAAGAAGCTGGTAAAAAGCACTTCATCGTAGTGCTCAATATGGGCACCACCATGTTTGGTTCGGTTGACAACATTGACGATGTTACCGAATGGATGGATGAACTGGAACTAAATTACAAAATTCATCTTGATGCCGCATTTGGAGGGTTTATTTATCCATTTGCGGATGACAACAGTAAGCTTACCTTTCAAAACTCTAAGATCAACTCCTTTACGCTCGATGGACACAAAATGCTCCAATCTCCGTATGGAACGGGTATTTATATCACCAGAGAAGGATTCATGGAATATGCACTTACTGAAGAGGCCAACTATGTCAAGGGTAAAGACTATACATTAATCGGAAGTAGGTCCGGAGCAAATGCCATAGCGGTATGGATGATTATGCGAACGTATGGTTCTGAAGGATGGAAAATGAAGATTCGGAAGTTGTTGGAGAAAACTGAACGATTGTGCGATAACCTAAAAGAAAGAGGAGTCGAATTTTACCGTCACCCTCACATGAACATTGTGACCATTAAGGCAAAATATATTGATCCGAAAGTCGCCGACGATTTTCTTTTAGTGCCAGATACACATGATGACAACCCCAACTGGTACAAAGTTGTTGTGATGGATCATGTAACCCAGGGACTATTGGATCGATTTCTTTTAGAGTTGGGGAATTCCGTTGAGGCCTGATTACTCAAACCTCAAAGAGTCAATCGGGTCCAGCTTGGATGCCTTATGCGCAGGGATGTAACCTGAAATCAATCCTACTGCAATTCCGATCAGTACAGAAACAAACATCCACAACCAGGGGACGATAAAGTCAGAGTTAAAAAGTACGGTTGAGGTTAGGTTGCCAATGCCCATTCCTAGCAAAATACCTCCAATTCCTCCCATCTGGGTGATTACGATTGCCTCAATCAAAAACTGTTGACGAATCTTCAAAGGTGTGGCCCCTAGTGCTTTCCGAACTCCAATCTCTCGGGTCCTTTCCGTAACAGACACCATCATGATATTCATTAGCCCAATAGAAGCGCCTAAAAGGGTTAAGAAACCTACCACAAAACCCCCAACCCTTAAATCTCCAGTAATGGAACCTATTCGTTGAGCTAAGGACTTACTGGCTGACAATTCAAAAGAGTCTTCCTGGCCCGGACGGTCTTTTCTGATCCTTCTCATTAAGCCCCTGGCAATTTCCATTGCGTTCTCCATTTCCAATGGATCCGGTACAGACACAGCAATTTCATAACCGAAGTTTCTTTCCGGTGCGATGATCCTGGCTGTTTGCATAGGAATGATAATGGTTCGATCAATATTTGATGTTCCACTAGCTCCGCCTTGTTCTGCAATGGTGCCAACAATTCGAAACTTAGATCCCAACAAACTAATCTTCTTTCCAATAGGGCTGGTGTTGTCATCAAACAACTCATCAATAACATCACTTCCTACCAGTGCTACGTAGCTTCCATTTAAACTTTCATTTGCAGAAAAAGGTCGTCCTTTAGCCACATCGTATCCATCTACTGTTAAATAGTTTTCATCCCCACCTCGTACAATTTGATTGGGATTGGTAACCTTTGATCCATATTTTACCTCGGCTTGCCCGGTTATCACCGTATAAATGGAGGCTACTCCAGGCCCTTCATATTTCTCTTTAAAAGTCAGCAATTGATCATACGTGACCTTCGGATATGATTTTTCTTTTTTCCCATCTGATGATCCTCGTCCTCTCCTCCTGTCTTCAATATCAAACGTGTTGGCTCCCAAACTAGAAAAACTTTTATCGATGGAGTTTTGGATCCCGTCTATAGCCGTAAGGATACCTACCAAAGAAGTAATACCTATTGAAATAAGAGCTGCAGTCAAAAATGTTCGAAGCTTATTTGCTTTAATGGACTTGATGCCCTCTTTGATGTTTTCGCGAATGTTCATGAATTGACCTTAGTAAAACACACGGTTTTGATTAACGTTGTATATACAAAAGTGATGCATATGAGGGGAATATTGTTACTAATTTTCTTAAATGTAAGCATAGCCAGCCAGGCGGCATATATCCTTATCCCAATGGATGAGACCCAAACGAATCACCTGAAGGCTTACGGGATTGCTTACTGGATTCTTACTAAGGAAGTAGAAGTTGATTGGATGCTAAACTATAGAGGTGGAAGCTTTATGGTTAAGCACCTGCAGGCTTTTGAAAACGAGTGCATCATTAGAGGTGTTTCCTATCAGGTGATCTCAGATGCGGAAGCAAATGACATCCTGAACATGATTGCCAGTCCCTCCTCCAATATGGATGTAATGAAGCTGGAGAAGTATCCTGAAATTGCCGTTTATTCCCCCAAAAGCAAGCAACCCTGGGATGATGCAGTGACATTGGTGCTTACATATGCCGAGATTCCTTATGATGTCATATTCGATGATGAGATCATGGGTAATGAGCTTGCCAAGTATGACTGGCTGCATCTCCACCATGAGGATTTCACCGGTCAGTACGGAAAATTCTACCGTGCTTACCATCATTTTCCCTGGTATCAACAGCAACAACGGGAATATGAAGAGTCTGCCAGGAAGCATGGTTTTAGTAAAGTATCTCAATTAAAACTCGAGACTGTCAAACGTATCAAAGCATACGTAGCAAGTGGGGGATTCCTTTTTGCCATGTGCTCTGCGACAGACACCTATGACATTGCTTTAGCTGCCGAAGGCCTGGACATTGTGGAGAGCATCTATGATGGGGACCCGGCAGACCCTCGCGCTCAATCCAAATTGGATTATTCCAAAACGATGGCATTCGAAAACTTTACCATCGAGCGTGACCCGATGCGCTACGAATACTCGAATATCGATAATCAAGCTAATGAAAGAGGGCTCGTGGAAAAGAACGATTATTTCACGTTATTCGAGTTTTCTGCCAAGTGGGACCCAATTCCTACAATGCTAACACAAAACCATCAGCAGATAATCCATGGATTCATGGGACAAACCACCGGCTTCAAAAATCAACTGGTTAAAGGTGATGTGATTGTCATGGGCCAAACGCCTAGCATCAGTGAGGCCAAATACATTCATGGAGTGCTAGGGAGAGGATTTTGGACGTTCTATGGCGGACATGATCCGGAAGATTATCAACATTTTGTAAATGAACCTCCTACCGACTTAAACCTTCATCCAAATTCTCCCGGGTATCGGTTAATTCTGAATAACATTTTGTTTCCGGCAGCTAAGAAAAAGAAGCAGAAGACTTAGTTTTGTTTAATGCTAAAAGCACGACTACTTCTCTTTTTACTCCCCATCTTAATCTTTGGATGCGATAATAATGACACCTCAGTAACCAATGGTTTCACTTTTGAAGGGGAATTTATAGAAACTCCTTTCGCAGATGTTGAAAATCAAGGACCATATTTTACAAATGATCAATTCAGAGTCACCCTTACGCTTTCAAGTAAGGCTTTTTCTTTAGGCGAACAAATAGAAAAAGTAGATTTCATCTATCTAGTTCTTTTAACTGATGAGTTAGGAAAAATTCCAGATGGACAGTATTCATTATCAAAAGGCAATCTTCTCAATGTTATAATAGGCAAAGAGTATTCAAAAAATGAAACGGGAGAAGATGCTGAGGTTGTTTGGTCCAATTTTACAGAAGCAATAATCAACATTAAAAAGTCTTTTATGACCAACATTGAATTTACTTTTCATTCACCAGATTTGCTTGATGAAGAAGTATCTGGATCATTTTTAGGAACAGTCAGTTCGAATGATCGCTTTGTAAACGGTCAAGTTTCTTTAAATGACGCTTCAATAGCTCCGAATTATTCACTTTCTAGCGGCTTCATTCAAAAAGGGGAATTCAACGGAAAACCAGTCTTTACATTAACACTAAGTAACAAAAACTTTACTCCAGACTATAATGGATCTTTTACTTCGATCAACTTTATAACATTAAATATAGAGGCAGATGAGAATGGAGAACTTTCTAACAAATCCACAATATCCACAAGCGGTTTTTATTCATTAGGAGGCGATGTGACAATTACGAATATGGACTATGATTTTGAAAATGCAGTGCTTAGCGGGGCTTTGCACTCTGGAATAATTAAAATTGAACATTCAAATAATACCTATAAAATCACCTCCTCTAACATCAAAGTGTTGGCTTCAAGCAACGAACCGTCGCATATTGGAATGTCCTTCATTGGGGAGCTAGCTATGTATGAATAAAACCCTCAATGCATCCTATCAGCCCTTGGTGCTAGCTCTTTCATGATCTTCGCCTCTTCAGCAAGGAAATATTTCCAACGTTTTTCAACTTTATCTTCCGGTAAATATTCCTTAGCCAGATCTATAAAATTGTGGTAATGGCCAGCCTCTGAGACCATTAGGTCATAGTAGAATCTTTGTAGCTCTTCATCTTTAATATTCTTCCATAAAAGCTTGAAACGTTCACAGCTACGTGCTTCTATCAATGCATTCATTAATAGGCGTTCTACCAGTTGCTCATCTCTGGTACCACCTTTTTTCATTATACCGTTCAGGCGTGAAACGTACTCGTCTTTTCTCGCTTTGCCCAGCTTAAACCCACGCTTCTTCAAGTGCTCTATTACCATTTCAAAATGCGCCCACTCTTCTGCAACTACCGGTGTTAAAACATCAAGAAGCTTTTCACGCTCCGGAAACATGATAATTAAAGAAATACAAGAAGATGCGGCCTTTTGCTCGCAATACGCATGATCTACCAGAATGTCCTCAATATTCTTTTCAGCTATATTAACCCACCTGGGATCGGTTGGTAGCTCCAGTCCTAATGTCGTTTTGTTTGGTTCCATCAATCAAAAAACATCCATCTTACAATTAAATCAATCACTTTCGGCTGTCCCGGATAATTTGGCGTTACAAAATACCCATCGTCCTGAGGCTGATTAAAGTGTGTCCATTTTATGGCAAAGAAAAACTTATCAACCTTCATATTAATGAAGAGATCAGCTGCGGTATATCCAAAGATTTCCTGATCATCCTGAAGATAAAACTGCTGAATTTCAGGGGCATATGCATTGGCAAAATACGAAGAACGACCGTGTGCGTCAACACCAAACTCCACCGGTATAAGATCATTAAACCACTTACCTCTCCAAAAAAATCTTCCATTGAAATACACATCCGGAACACGGACAAATGATGATGCACCTCCTGAAACATTAGTTGCCAATATTTCATTTTCCAGGTGCCATCCCTCTTCCTTATCATTAAAAAACCTTAGGTTAAAATCACCACCGAAGGAGGAAATAAGTACGGGATCGCTGGCTTGCCTAGGCTCGATACCTTGATCAAAGTAAATAAAGTTATTGTATGAAGTTAAGCTGACCTTCGGTCTGATTTCGAATGATTTAAAATCCAGATTGATTTGACCGTCCAACTTATTAGAAAATACCTGTTTGAAATTGTTGTGCCATTCATGATGATTGCCAAAATAGTCAGAATAGATAAACGGCACGGCAAACTTCATCGACTTGTAACTGACATTGATCAGATCACTAGAAATGTTGCCACCAAATTGATATTCACCTCCAACCAGATATTCAGCATTGGCAGTTACAGCAAATTTTTCTTTCCAATCAAATCGGGCATACCCTCCAAGGTATTTTTCTACTGTCTTTTCACCCGGATTATATAGCAAGTAGTTCCAGTCAATCGATCTTATTCTTGCATAAAAACGATAAAAAACCGATGAAATATCTCCTTTCCATCCCACTTCATTAGAGAGTGAAGTAAACACCGATCGCTCATGAGTGGAGTCCGGATCAATCAGAAATTCATCGTAGAAATCCGTGTAATAGTTATAGCCACCCGGCCCTGTACTGGTTTCATAGTCTTGGTAGATATTAGTTTCTTTCCTGTAGTCAAATACATGATATAACTGAAACTGATCAGCGATTTTCACATCCTGATACACATGCCACCTGGAAACCTTCACAATACTTTGTGCTTCATCCAAACGTACCAAAGCATTATCAAACAGGAAAAAGTCTGTGCGAAGTGAGTCAGTAGTAGG
This sequence comes from Ekhidna sp., assembly GCF_965247405.1. Classification (GTDB taxonomy): domain Bacteria; phylum Bacteroidota; class Bacteroidia; order Cytophagales; family Cyclobacteriaceae; genus Ekhidna. The sequence continues at coordinate 3,871,587 of NZ_OZ252014.1, read as the reverse complement.
GCGAGCACCTCCCTGCTCCACCACCTTGTGACTCATACTCGAATAGCTGGCCATTGCCTGGTATGGTAATGTTGCATGTTTGTAATGCGTGTAGCCGGTAAAAGACGTACCAACCACCTGCCTGTCTGTCTGACTTTCTGGAGCAAGCTGCTTATTCGCCGTGATTTTTCGCAGATCAAATCCCAGGTTCCAGTTTTCATTTACATTACGTGAAAACCCAATATCCACTAGGTTTCTGTTTCCTCCTCCCAAATACACCTGCAACTCGATAAAGGGCGACTTGGTATCATAGTATTTTATCTCTTCTGGCTGGAAAGCATACCTGCTGTAGGCATTAAACCCTGAAGATCGTCCAATTAGCTTTTGCGGCGTGTAGAAAATTGGAAACAAAGCAGTTCCAAAATTGCCCAGGTTCTGAAACTTCCTACCTGATTGGTCGTAAAACGATTTCCTTTCAAACTTATAAATAGAAGTATCAACGGTTTGGTACTTCACCTGGTTATTCAACACCTGAGCTTCCGTGGTAAATGAAGTGGTCTCCGGTCCATAGACCAACTTGGTTGAATCATCAACTATCTGAGCACTGATTGTCAGGCATAATAAAACCGCTATAAAGAATAAAAATAATCGCACGGGCAAATTTAATGATTGCTTTTATTGAATGGCTGCATTTTCCATGCATTTACAAAAAGCATTCCGAATAAGATTGAAAATCAATAAAAACATCCGAAATAGTGATCTCTTATGATATAATATTGCATTGTTGCAACATCATAATAACTCATGCAAATCAAAGAAATCATCAGCTACCTCGAATCATGGGCTCCACCCACACTACAGGAATCATATGATAATTCCGGTTTGCTGATTGGTGAAAAAGACACTGAGGTTTCTGAAATTCTTATAACGCTCGATATCACTGAAGATGTTATTGATGAGGCAATAGCAACAAAATCAAATCTCATCATCGCCCATCATCCTTTCATATTCAAAGGCATCAAACGAATCGGAAACACCCACTGGATTGACCGGTGCATCAGGAAAGCCATTAAACACGACATCAGCATTTACGCCATCCATACCAACCTGGATAACGTGCATACTGGCGTAAACAAAAAAATTGCAGAAAAAATCGGTCTGAAAAATTTGTCGATTCTTCAACCTAAAAAGGAAACCCTTTCAAAGCTTACGGTCTTTATACCTACAGATAATATGCAAGAAGTGCTGCATGCTATGTATGAAGCAGGAGCGGGTACCATTGGAAACTATGACCATTGCAGTTTCCAGGTCCCAGGCACAGGCACTTTTAGAGGCAATGAAAATAGCAATCCCACCATTGGAGAACAAGGACAGGACGAGGAAGTAAATGAAACCAGAGTAGAAGTTTTGGTCCCCAACTACCGAATGAGTGCGGTCCTCTTCGCTATGAATAAATCTCATCCGTATGAAGAAGTAGCTCATTTCATTACTCAGCTGTCCAACACAAATCAGGAAGTTGGTGCAGGAATGATTGGAGAGCTTCCAGAAAAGATGGATTCAAATGATTTCCTATCCTATTTGAAAGAGCAGATGCAACTCAAAATGATCCGGCATACTGACATTGTACACCCATCAATTAAAAAAGTAGCCGTTTGCGGAGGATCAGGGAGCTTCCTTCTGGGTGCTGCTCAAAAAAAGCAAGCCGATATATTCATTACTGGCGATTTTAAATACCATGACTTTTTTGAAGCTAATAGAGAGATCATTATAGTCGATATTGGGCACTATGAAAGTGAAGTGTTCACTAAAGAATTAATACAGGATGCTTTAACTAAAAATTTCACTAAGTTTGCGTTCCGTTTGTCACAGGTAGACACGAATCCAATCAAATATCTATAGAAAACTGAATGGAAAATACAGTAGCTAAAAAGCTTGAAGCTTTAGAAAAACTACAGGCACTAGACTCAAAAATTGATGAGATAAAAAAGATTCGGGGAGCTCTCCCTGAAGAGGTTCAGGATCTGGAAGATGAGATAGCAGGGTATCAGACCCGTATCGAAAAACAAGGTGAAGAACAGAAGGAATTAGAAGAAGCCATCTCTGCCAACAAAACAGCAATCAAAGATGCTGAGAAGCTGATCAAGAAATACGAAGAGCAGCAGATGAACGTACGAAACAACCGTGAGTACGATGCGATCACTAAAGAGATGGAACTTCAGCAACTTGAAATCCAGATTCTCGAAAAGAGAATTAAGGAAGCCGGTGAAAAGATCGAAGCTAAAAAAGGTGAGATCGACGAAACCAAGGCTATTTTAAGCGAGAGAGAGAAAGATTTAAAAAGCAAGAAAGAAGAACTTGCTACGATTGTCAAAGAATCCGAAGCTGATGAGCAGAAGATTGAGAAGGATCGGGAAAAAGCAGCCAAAAACGTTGAGGAACGATTGTTGAAATCTTACGACAAGGTGAGAAAGAACATGAGAAATGGTCTTGCAGTTGTTCCTGTGAAAAGAGGCGCATGTGGCGGCTGTTTCAACGTCGTACCCCCTCAGAAGCAGGCTGAGATCCGAGAGAAAAAGAAAATTATCGTTTGTGAGCATTGTGGAAGAATTCTTTCTGACGTGGAAGATGTGATTGAGGAGGAAAAGCCAAAAAGACGAACAACGAGAAAAAAGACTACTACCAAAAAAGCTGCGGCGAAAAAATAAGTAGTCAAATAAACATCAATAAAAAGGCTTCCAAAATGGAAGCCTTTTTTATTTCACCCCATCATCTGGGTTTTTGCCGGTGAACTGCCTGAAATAATCCTTTATTTCTTCAATTTCTTTTTCCATATCACCATTTGGATAAAAAGGATCATCCACATAAACAGTCTTCGAGGCATAATCAAAACCAATCTTAACAATTGGAACTTCTGCCTGAACAGCTATTCGGTAAAAGCCTGTTTTCCATTTTGGAGAGTAACTGCGTGTCCCTTCAGGAGTAATCGTCATGATGAATTCTTCTCGATTCTTGTATAACTCCACCACCTGATCTACCAGCTGCATGCTTTTACGTTTGTTCTTTCTATCTACTGGCACACCACCTATTGAGGACAGAAACCAACCAACCAACGGAATTTGAAATAATTCTCTTTTAGCCAGGAAGTTAGGATAGAATCCAATGACATTTCGAGCACCCCACCCTACAAAGAAATCCCAGTTGCTTGTATGGGGCGCTACAATAATGACATACTTTTTCAGATCAGGTTTTTTGCCATTCACCTTCCATCCGGCAAGCTTGTAGAGTTTGGCTAGTATCCACTTAATCATTGTAACGTGCTTTTCAAGGTATCCAGCTCCGCTTCCAGTTCGGCAGATCTTTCTGCCAATACCTCATATTGTCTGATTTTGTTATGAATCAAATCACGGTAAATTATGAGCATATTCAAAAACTCTCTATCCAAAAGTGCAGATGCATCTCTTTGAATGAAATCAGTGTTCTGTATCAGCCACGGCATGATATTATCCTGATAAAACTCCACCTGTCCAGCACCTCGGTATTCAGCCTCCTTGGCAGTCACCGTATAATACTTAGAAAGATTCATCCGTAAATCATAATCGTTTAGCAAATCAAACTTACCAGTCGCAGACGTTGACTTGAATGTAACCGCCTGAGGCGCATAATTAGTGAAAGGTAATGATCGCATCACGAGATAGTCCAGGCTATCCGTCTTTCTTTTTGAGATCAAATCAATAACCTTATCCAGGCGCTCTAATCTCATCTTATTCTCTACCAGCTGATAATTTTCATAGACCCTCCGGTCTCGAGCCAGTTCCTCGGTAAAAGAATTGATAATTTGCAGAGTCTCTGTATTCAACCTTTTCTCCTCTGCAGTACTGTTCACATAAAATGCCAATGAGACGCCAAGAATGACAGCCAGAAAATTGAAAAGATGATCGAACCAGTTTATCGATTTCATTTCTACTTATAAGCGCCCATCGAAGAGAATTTTTCAATCCGATCGTTGATCCTTTCCTCCGGAGATTTTGCTAAAAGGGACTTCAGCTCCTTTGAGATTACTTTTTTTAGTTCACTTGATGCCTTATTTAAATCAGTGTGTGCACCACCAAGCGGTTCTTTGATGATCCCATCGATGAGCTTATTCTTAAGCATGTCATCTGCTGTAAGCTTAAGTGCTTCTGCCGCCTGCTCTTTGTAGTCCCAGCTTCTCCACAGAATAGATGAGCATGATTCCGGAGAAATCACAGAGTACCAGGTATTCTCCATCATAAATACCTTATCACCTATAGCAATCCCAAGTGCGCCACCTGAAGCTCCTTCTCCTATGATGATACATATAACCGGCACCTTGAGCATTGTCATCTCCTTCAGATTTCTGGCAATAGCCTCGCCTTGCCCTCTTTCTTCTGCTTCTAAACCCGGAAAAGCACCCGGAGTATCGATAAGCGTTACAATTGGCTTATTAAACTTCTCAGCCAGCTTCATCAATCTCAGCGCCTTCCGGTATCCTTCAGGATTCGCCATTCCGAAGTTACGCATCTGGCGCTGCTTAGTAGATCTACCCTTTTGCTGACCGATAAACATCACGGTCTCAGAACCTATTGTACCAAAACCACCTACCATCGCTTTATCATCCTTGACTGTGCGGTCACCATGCAGTTCTATGAAGTCATTTGTAATCTCATAGATATAGTCCAGCGTATACGGACGCTCCGGATGACGAGATAGCTGCACCCTTTGCCAACGAGTGAGATTACTGAATGTCTCCTTCTTCAATTTCAATATTTTTTTCTCCAATTGATTTACCGCATCTGAAACATCCACATCGCTGGTCTTGGCCAGCTCTTTCATATCGGTAAGTTTGGACTCTAGCTCAGAAATAGGTTTTTCAAAGTCTAATAACATAGGATTGAATTTGCAGCAACAAACTTACGGCGAAAGGTTTAAACGCCTTTAAAATATTATTAAGAAAATTCACGATCAGGTATTGTTTGAAAAGAAATAAGCTTTTAGCTTTGCATCGCTTTTATAGCACGGTCCGGTAGTTCAGTTGGTTAGAATGCCTGTCCCGAGTACTCGGGAAGGTCGCAAGTTCTAAACAAATAAGAAATGGGATACTGGGTTTACATGTTAAGAAGCGAAAAAGATCGTTCTTTTTATATTGGCTATACCTCAAATCTCGAAAACAGAGTAAAGAAGCATCAGCTTGGTTATTCTAGGTATACACGTACCAAAAGACCTTGGAAACTTGTTTACTTTGAAACTTTTGATTTGAAGTCTGAAGCAATAAAAAGAGAAAGATTCTTGAAAGATCAAAAGAATACGACTTTCTATGAAAGTCTCATAAAAAATTGGTCCGGTAGTTCAGTTGGTTAGAATGCCTGCCTGTCACGCAGGAGGTCGCGAGTTCGAGTCTCGTCCGGACCGCTGAAACCCTCTCAGTTTCTGAGAGGGTTTCTTATTTCCACTCCGCCTTTGCCCTATCTTTCTAATAGATGCACCTGCAACTATACAAACTCGCTTAGACTCAAAAAACTCCCAAATAACCTGTAGCTAAAGCAATTCATCGAAAATTTTATCAAATGATAATTTTTTAAAGCTATTTTCGCAATATATAATCTGTGCTAAATCCAATTCACCGCAATTCATCGTAGCTAGGTTATAAAAAGCGAAACCTGACAGAGCAATATGAGACTTTTCATTACTGTTTGTCTTTTTCTGACAAGCATATTTTTAGCAAACAACATCAACGCACAAGACCTCTGTGCTGCACGAGCCGATTTTGACTGGGATGAATACACCGCTGTAGCACCAGTAGATGGAGATACTCATTCCGATGAAACAGTCGATTTCGACTTTTCCATTTCTGGAAGTGGAGGCATCACAAACGATGATGTTAATAATAATCTCTATTTAAATGGCTTTAATACGGTTAATTCATGGGAGATTAGTCAAAATCTAAACAATGGAACAGAGTCAAACACCATAACTCTTAGCTTCAATGGCGATGTACTCTATGATTTCTGCTTTTCACTCTTAGATGTTGACCAGGATATAACTGGATTCTCAATTGTGGGTAATGATATTGTCACCGTAAATGCATATACAAGTGCCCTTTCTGTTACTCCACTTGATCTTGGGAACGCTGCTGAAGGAAGTTACACTATATATGATGCAGGAGCAACACAATACAACGGAGGTAATCAGTTTGAGGGAATTGGATACAACTGGTTTTTCGGTGATTTTGAAGCAACCAACGTTGATATATGCTTTGCTGTCCCAATTCAAAGAATTGAAATCATCTGGACCAATACAGACTCTGATTTCGGTGAACAGGATTTAGGTATTGGCAATTTTGACTATTGCTCCTTCGATTTTGACAATGATGGCACCAGAGATAATCTGGAGACTGATTCAGATGGAGATGGCATTTCCAATATCCAAGAAGGCTATTCACCTGGGGATTTAGATGGCGATGGAATACCCAATTGTTACGATAGTGATTTTCCCGGACGAATAGATGCAAATGGAGATAATTGTGATGATCGATTTGATTCAGATTCTGATCAGGCACCAGATGCATTAGATCTTGATTCTGATAATGATGGCATCCTTGATGCGATTGAAAATCTTCCTGCAACAGGAGGCTTCCCTGAAGATACGGACAATGATGGTATAGACGATTACCTGGACGATGACTCTGATGAAGATGGAGTCAGTGACCTCATAGAGGGAAATGACATAGATTTCAATGGAGTTGCAGACATTTCTTTAGCTGGTACAGACGCAGATGGAGATGGCATTGATGATAATCTGGATACCGTGGATGGCATTGACGAAACAGGAAACCTCACAGGTTCAGCGGCTGTCGTAGCTGCGAGTTTAGCTGATGATGATGCGATTGAGGATTATAGAGACACAGATGATGATGGTGATGGAATCCTGACAAGTGCCGAGATTGCTGACGGAGGAGATTTAGACAATATCCCTGATTACATATCTCGATGCGCAAACGGTTCAAATTTAGATTTTAGTGCTTTTGGATTAGGATCTACACCCGGACCTATCTTCAGTGTTGATGGAGTAAACATTGAATTTGACTTCACGGATCCATCTAACGCCACTCAGGATTATGATATTGATAATTCGATCCAGGGAGAAAACTATGTACGCGTTAGCCAAATCGTAAGTAGTACTTCTACCTTTACTCTCTTAAGAGTGAAATTCGATAATCCTATTGAAGGTTTCTGCTTTGATCTCCTGGATATTGATAATGGTGCTGGTAGTCATGTTGACTCTATGGCGGTCAATATTTTCAGAGATGGAGATGTCATTGTCCTGGACGGCACCAATATCATTAATGGATCTGCGACAAAGCTCAATTCTAATAATTTCATCGTTGGAACAGCTGCCTCATTTGATGATGAATATTTCGGAAATGTGCGTTTATGCTTACTGCAATCCGTGGATTCGCTTACTGTTAAATATGGAAACGCTATTAATGGTGACGACCAGTTAGTGGGGCTGGATGATTTTTCATGGTGTGGTGTAGATTCCGATTATGATGAAATATTAAACATTGCTGATACAGATGATAATAATAATGGCATTGCTGACATTGTAGAAACTGGTGGTTTGGATCCGGATGTAGACTCAGACAATGACAAAATTCCTGACTTTAGAGATCCGGATTTAGTCAATCATGGAACTTTTGGAAATGATATTAATGGTGACGGAATAGATGATAACTATGACCTGGATCTTGATGGAATTCCGGATCACCTGGACAAAGACACAGATAATGATGGCATACCAGACGCTGTTGAAGCCAATGGTGGGTTTCTAGCATCTAATATGGATGAGGATGGAGCCTTCCCTCCTGCTTATTCATTGGCAAATGACTCTGATGGGGATGGCATTGTAGACGATGTGGATACATCAACAGGCGGGGTTGCTTTTGCAAACCCTGATACGGATGGAGATGGTATCGATGATTTCAGGGATCTGGATTCAGATGGAGACGGCATTCCTGACCTTGTGGAAGCTGGAGGTGATGATGCAGACGGAGATGGGATGATCGATAACTTCACCGATGCTACCAATGATGGATTTCATGATGATTATGACCCTGATGTTTTTGGAACTACATTATTAAATGGAAGTATTTCCAAGAGAGCGAGAAATACAGATAGCGACTCCTTCCCTGACTACATCGATATAGACACGGATGGAGACGGTATTACTGATGATATCGAAGCACAATCCATTTCAGGCTATGTTTCGCCTGCAGGCAATGACACAGATGGAGATGGCTTAGATGATTCATATGACATTGATTGTGCCCCGTGTGGAGCAATCACAGGAGTAGCCATTGTTCCTGTAGATACGGATAATGACGCTACTAGCGATTACCGAGATTCAGATTCAGATGATGATGGAGTGAATGATGCAATAGAAAGCCGAGACAATGATGCGGATGGTGTGGCCGATCAATTGTCTGCTGGTGCTGACTCAGATAATGACGGACTTGACGATAATTATGACCCGGACAATGGAGGTGTTAGTGCAGCAGTGCAAGATACAGATATCGATTCCACGGTAGATTTCAGAGATATTGATGATGATGCTGATGGGGTTGCAACCGCTTCTGAGGATTATAACGGGAATGGCAACTTTGCTGACGATTTTACTCAGGGAGGCGCTCCTACCCCAGACTACCTCTTCTTTACCAATGATCCCGATGGAGATGGAATAGATAATGCAAGTGACCTGGATGACAATAACGACGGTATTCCGGATACTCAGCAGTCTGATGTTACTGATACAGATGGAGATGGTATTGTCGATCGTTATGACCTTGATTCTGATGGGGATGGCATTCCAAACGCCTATGAAGCCAATGATGGCGTACTACCAGCCAACATGGATGAGAATGGACAGTACCCATCAGCGTATGCTACAGCAAACGACTCTGATGGGGATGGACTGGTTGATGATATTGATGATACCGGAGGAGCGTATACGGGTGGAACAGCTTTAGCTAACAGTGACTTTGATGGAGATGGATTAGCGGATGCATTGGATGCTGATGCTGATGGAGACGGCATCCCTGATGCAATAGAAACGGTGGGTACTGATACAAACGCTAACGGCATTCCTGACTCATTTACAGACACTGACGGTGATGGAAACCTGGATTATCGGGATGCGGATTCAGATGGAGACGGTATCCTCGATTTGAGAGAAGGGCAAGCAACCGCAGGATATATTGGGTCACCATCAGGCACAGACACGGATGGAGATGGTATTGATGATAGCTTTGATGCTGACAATGGAGGTACGGCAATTGCAGGAAATGACCATGATGGAGATGGCACGCCGGATTTTCAAGATACAGATAGCGATAATGATGGCATTTCGGATCTGATTGAAGCCAATGACAACAATGCTGATGGTGTAGAAGATGATACACCATCCGGTACAGATGCAAATGATAATGGAGTCGATGATGATTTTGATGCAACTCCGGTAGCGCTTCAAAATACGGATGGAGATAGTGAATCAGACTGGAGAGATAGTGATGATGATGGTGATGGTACTCCAACAGCTGATGAAAGCGTGGATGTCAATCCTGCAAATGGTACACCAGACTATCTCGAATCTAATGGAAATACGTGTGGGCCAGGTATGATAGGAGTTACAGCTAGTGCCTCAGCCGTTGAGTCTTCTTCTAGCGTTACACGAGCAACGGCCTCTTTAGGTGCTCCCGATTATGTTGTAGGAGGTGGAGCCAATCCTCTTTCAGTGTTAAATGCGGATGCCGATGAGCTTGATTTAGACCTAGGGTATAGCCTTGATGCTGGCACGGTTATTACCATACATTTTACCTCAGCAAATATCGGAGATCAGGTTGATGTTACAAGTTCAGATGATAACGTAACCTATGGTGATCTTATTACTCATACAAGTGGTGTTGCATACACAGCCATTGAAACATTTACATACACAACAATAACTGATGGTATTAGATACATTCGTTTTTCACCTGCAACAGGATCTGGTACCATCGCAATTGATGCATTAGAATTTACCGGTTGTGAACTTGATTCTGACAATGATGGTATTCAGGATGATTCCGATGAAGACAGTGATAACGATGGACTAACTGACACGGTTGAAGGAAATGGAACTGATCCAACAGCAGACGCAGACGGAGATGGAACCTTAAACTTTGAAGATCCTGACATTTCAGGGTATGAAGATGTAAACGGAGACGGTATTAATGACAATTTTGATCAGGATTTGGACGGGGTTCCAAACCATCGGGACTTAGACTCTGACAATGATGGTATCCCTGATGCTGTAGAAGCAAATAGTGGCTCTCTGCCAGCCAATATGACTGCAGAGGGAGCTTACTTATCATCTTACGTTTCAGCCAATGATACAGATAATGATGGGCATGCTAACGACGTAGATACGGATAACGGAGGTGTTGCTCTTGCAAATCCGGATTCAGACTTTGGTACTGGATATGATGATAATTTACCTGATTACCTTGATCGGGACTCTGATAATGATGGAATCACAGACGTGGCTGAAAATAATGGTACAGACTCCAACCGTGACGGTGTTCTGGACAACTTTGTTGACACGGATGGTGATGGATTGAATGATGCAGTAGATCCTGACAATGGTGGTTCTGCCCTATCCATTATCAATACTGATGGAGATGCAAACCCTGATTATTTAGACACAGACTCAGACGGAGACAGTGCGGGTAGTCCGGGACTTGGCGATCTTTTTGAAGGCCATGACTCCAACTTCGACGGCACGCCTTCATGGGATGATGACGGTGACTTAATACTTGATACCAACGAAGGAAACATTGATCTGGATGGAGATGGAATCATTGATGCATTTGACCCTAACCAGGGAGGTATCGGTGCGGCTCTGCCAAATGCAGACGGAGATGGACTACCAAACTTCAGAGATGATGATGATGACAATGACGGTGCATTGACAATAACTGAAGATACAGACGGTGATGGTAACTATTTCAACGATTTCACGCAAGGACAATCCGGTGAATTCGCAAGCGTACCAGATTATTTATACAATGATTCCTCACCGCTACCTGTAGAACTCATCAGTTTTAAAGTACAACTGGAAGGTAAGAATGCAAATCTGACATGGGTCACTGCTCAGGAGATCAACAATGATCGATTTGAAATTGAGTATTCCAACGACGGTCTTACATTTGAGACAGTTGGTGAGGTAGAAGGAAATGGAACCGTTAATCAAGTTTCAGAATATGCATTCACACATAATAATCTTCAGTCAGGATTCAACTACTACCGATTGAGACAGGTGGATTATGACGGTCAGTTTGAGTACTCTGAAATCAAGCGTGTAAGCCTTGGAGCATTCGAAGATGTATCAATCAGCATCTATCCGAACCCAACCGATGATCGTGCGAATGTGATCATAAATGAAGGTCTGGCTACCTCCATTGAATTAATCACTTTGAGTGGTACAGTACTAAAGTCTATCACTTATGAGGAAGGAATGAATAAACACACCTTTGATGTAACTGGCTTAAAAGCTGGCATGTATCTGATACGCGTGCAGGGACCTGAGGTGAGCACAATCAAGCGACTAGTTATCAGATAAGAATATTCTATTAAGTATGAGGAAGACCCCAACCATTTGGTTGGGGTTTTATTTTGTCCATTACAAATGTCAGACACAAAAAAACCCTCACTTTTCTGGTGAGGGTTCCTAAGGTCTTAAAGAAAGAAATTACTTCTTCACTTTGTCGACTACTGCTTTGAAAGCTTTGGGTTCATTCATCGCCAGGTCAGCAAGCGCCTTTCTGTTGATTTCAATTCCAGCTTCTTTCAGCTTACCCATAAATACGGAGTAAGACATTCCGTGCTCACGTGCGCCAGCGTTGATTCGCTGAATCCACAGTGATCTAAATTCTCTTTTCTTCGCTTTTCTGTCTCTGTAAGCATACGTCCACCCTTTCTCAATGGCGTTCTTAGAAACAGTCCAGACATTTTTTCTTCTACCAAAGTACCCTTTGGCGTGCTTCATCATCTTTTTACGACGAGCTCTTGAAGCTACATGATTTACTGATCTCATTTTGTTTTGTTTTTGACGATTGGCGCTCCGCCTTTCACGGAAACTTCAGCCAATAATCGGGTTTTACATTTAACCATCCGTTAATTAACGGATTTAATTAATCGAAATTACAGATTCAAAAGGCGTTTGATGTTTGGTTCATCCGCCTTATCCACTACTGCCATGTATCGAAGATTACGTTTCTGCTTGGTCTCCTTCTTGGTCAGAATGTGGTTTTTGAATGCGTGCTTTCTTTTAATCTTTCCAGTTCCAGTTAGCTTAAATCGCTTCTTGGCGCTGGAGTTTGTTTTAAGTTTCGGCATCTCTACTTTATTCTGTTCTACTATTAATTACTTTTTCTGTTGCTTAGGCGCTACGAATAATATCATTCGCTTACCTTCCATCTTTGGAAGCTGCTCCACTTTTCCCAACTCCTCAAGTGCTTGCGCAAACTTAAGAAGCAAGATCTCTCCCCTGTCTTTGAAAACAATTGTTCTTCCATAGAAGTGAACGTATGCTTTCACCTTTGCTCCGTCTTTCAAAAACTTCTTCGCATGATTCAACTTAAAGTTGAAATCATGGTCATCCGTATTGGGACCAAACCGTATCTCTTTGATTACCGTCTTCTGAGCTTTGGCTTTGATCTCCTTTTGTTTCTTCTTCTGTTCGTACTTGAACTTAGAGTAATCGATCACTTTACATACAGGCGGATCAGCATTTGGTGAAATTTCCACCAGGTCCAGATTTTGCTCTTGAGCAATTTTGATTGCCTGCTCTATTGGGTAAACATCAACCTTCACATTGTCTCCAACCACTCTTACCTTTCGCGCAGTGATTTTCTCATTTACCTTGTAAGGCTCTTCTTTTCTGATTCTGGAAGGGCCTCTTCTTCTTAGTTTAGCGATTGTACTCCTTTATTTTAGTTGAACATTAAAAACAAAACGCAAATATCGCGATTATTTAGTCTTAACAAAAACTCATCCGATAAGTTCGGCCACTTTATCGTGGAAAAACTTAGCAAATTCGTCTTTTTTCATCGATCCAATGTCTCCTTCTCCGTGCTGTCTAACAGAAACAGCCCCATCGGCTTCTTCTTTTTCTCCTACAATTAACATATAAGGAATCTTTTTTACCTCAGCATCACGAATTTTCTTTCCTATCTTTTCATCCCTTTCATCAATGAACCCACGAATATCCTGCTCTTGCATATCCAAATAGATTTGTTTCGCATAATCGTGATACTTCTCAGATATTGGAAGAATGGCTATCTGCTCAGGTGCCAACCATAGTGGAAACTCACCAGCACAATTTTCGATCAGAATAGCAATGAAGCGTTCCATAGATCCGAAAGGTGCACGGTGAATCATAACCGGCCGGTGTTTTTGATTGTCACTGCCAACATACTCCAGCTCAAATCGATCAGGTAGGCTGTAGTCAACCTGGATCGTTCCCAGCTGCCATTTTCTACCCAAAGCATCCTTTACCATAAAGTCGAGCTTCGGGCCGTAAAAGGCAGCTTCTCCATATTCCACTACCGTTTGAAGTCCTTTTTCATCAGCAACCTCCTGAATCTCTCTTTCAGCACGATCCCAATCTTCGTCTTTTCCAATATACTTCTCAGGATTTTCCGGGTCTCTAAGTGAGACCTGTGCTGTGAAGTCTCCAAAGCCCAACGCACCAAAAACGTGAAGTACCAGATCGATCACCTTGGCAAACTCCTCTTTTACCTGATCCTGACGACAGAAAATGTGTGCATCATCCTGAGTGAAGCCCCTTACACGTGTTAGCCCATGTAGCTCTCCGCTTTGTTCATACCGGTACACCGTTCCAAACTCCGCGTATCGAATAGGAAGGTCTTTGTACGATCGTGGACGTGACTTATAAATCTCACAGTGATGCGGACAGTTCATTGGTTTAAGCAAGAACTCCTCGTCTTCAGCCGGTGTTTTTATCGGCTGAAAAGAATCTTCTCCATACTTCGCATAGTGACCTGAGGTTACATATAGTTCTTTGCCTCCAATGTGCGGAGAAACCACCTGATCGTATCCTGCTTTCAGCTGCGCTTTACGCATGAAGTTTTCAAGACGCTCACGAAGCACCGCTCCCTTAGGTAACCATAATGGCAATCCCTTACCTACTTTCTCAGAGAAGGTAAATAACTCCAACTCTTTACCTATTTTTCTGTGATCTCGCTGCTTAGCCTGTTCAAGAAGTTCGAGATACTCCTTCAGCTCTTTTTGCTTTGGAAACGATATGGCATAAAGCCTTGTCAACTGCTTCCTGTTTTCATCCCCTCTCCAGTACGCTCCCGCAACATTTAATATTTTAACCGCCTTGATATATCCAGTGTGTGGAATGTGTGGTCCACGACACAAATCAGTAAAATTTCCCTGGTTGTAAAAGGTGATGCTTCCATCCTCCAGACCGTCTATGAGCTCAAGCTTGTACTCATCTCCCTTCTCCTCGTAATACTTGATGGCATCTGCCTTTGAAATCTCCTTTCGGGTGAATTCATTCTTCTCCCTGGCAAGCTCAAGCATCTTATTCTCGATAGCTTCAAGATTCTCAGCATCAAATTCCAGATCACCGAAATCTATGTCGTAATAATATCCATTTTCAATGGGAGGACCAATACCCAACTTAATTCCCGGATAAAGTGCCTCCAGTGCCTCCGCCATCAAATGAGCCGAAGAGTGCCACATGGTAGATTTGCCTTCATCATCATTCCAGGTCAGCAACTGTAACTCCGCATCCTCCTCTATTGGACGAAAAGAATCTCTCACTTCTCCATTTACTTTGGCTGCCAGCACATTTCTGGCCAGCCCTTCACTTATACTCATGGCCACATCCAAAGCAGTACTACCTTTTTCGTACTGTTTTTTGGATCCATCCGGCAATGTAATGGTGATTTGATCACTCATTAATTCTCTATTTTTTTTGGTTGTAACTCTATTGTAGGAATCTTTTCTTCCTCAAATTTTAAGCGCTGCAAATATGCAATTTTTCGCTGTATCAGGTCTATTCTTTGTTGTGCTAATGTATCATTTGGATTTAATTGAGTGAGGTATTCAAAGTATTTCAATGAAGTAGTGAACCATCCCCGCTCATCATATAAATTCCCTGCCTTCCAAATAGGTTTTCTGTTTGTGGAGTCTTTTGCTATAACCGTTGACAGTATGTAGCTGGCAGAATCCCACATTAAATCCTTTCGATACCAATCAGCCAGCAAATAAGCAATGGTATCACGATTAGTATAAGGTTTAATTACCTGCCGAGCTTCCACTCTCCTGTTCGCATTTTCCAGCATCCATGCATATGCAAGCTGTATGCTAAAATCATTCGAGTTTCTTTCGGCATAGTCACCAATGACGCGAAAACCCAAATCGTAATAACCCAACCGGTTTAAGATATTTCCATACTGCCACATTAATTCATTCTGAGGATCTAGCTCATGCAGTTTACCAAGATTGTAAACGGCAAGCGTTGTGTCGTTCAATAGCAGGAATAGCTCCGAAGCAAAACGAATATCCTCCAATGCTTGATGTTTGGTTAAATACCACTTTAATTCTTCAGAAGCCCTCTTGTTATAATCAGCCTGCACCAATGATAACACATAGAGTTGGGAGAATTCCATTTTTAAACCATACTCCTCATCCCAACGATCAAAAATTTCTACCAAAAGTTGGTATCGTTGATGTTCATGATAGTACGCAATGTATTGTCTCACCAACTGATTCGTCATGCCGTGTACCTCACGGTAGGCCTCCAGCGCCGAAATACATGTAGTCGGCCATTCCAACTGCTCGCAGTAAAACAACTTTTGATCTACTAATCGACTATTTTCAGGGTCAGATGCTAGCTTGTCATTGATTCGCTCAAGTGCTTCGCTGTAAAAACCAGCATGAAGTTCAGGTACAACAATCTTATCGTTCTTTGGGGAAGAACAGGCGACAAGAAATAACATCAAAAAAATGAATCTCCACATGAGCGATCAAAGTTAATTTGATTGCGGTGGAATTAAGTGCTAGTCTGTGCTCTTCTTCAATCTTTCTACATCATTTCTTAGATTCCCAATCATTTCCATCATTTGATCCATAGAAAGCTCGTTGGTGGTATTCGGATCCGGGAATTCAACAGATATGTAGGCCTTCGCCTCCCAGACCTCCACAACTTCAGCAGGGTCAAGCTCATAAGCACTAAAAGATTTATTATCGGAAACCAGGAACAGCTTTCCTTTTTCCTCGATATAATTAAAAACCCGTTTGTATACTACTCCTTCAGATTCCGTGACGAGCACGTAGGTATTTCCGTTTCTGATGTGATCCAACTGCTCTACATATTTACCAATAATGATACTCCCGGAAGCGATTGGTAGCATCGAGTCACCGGCAATCTCAAAAGCACGATAGGTGCCTCCTTTCGGTAGTACGGGTAAGTGAAACCTTGGAAGGTCTGTCAGGTATTCCGGGTCGGCATAGCCATTGGTATAACCCGCTGCAGCTTTGGTGGGGACCAGTTGGATATATTCTTCATCTGCATTCTCATCCACCGTAACAGCGAGCACTTTTACATTTTGCTTCGGTATCCGGTTTTCTCTTGTAAGATCTTCGTTGATCAATTCATCCACCGAAACCTCAAACAGCTCAGCCATTTTTGATAAGGTAGTGAGACGTGGATCCGCTCTGCCCTCCTCATATGCTCCGACAGATGGTCGGTTTATTCCCAGGGCTTGAGCAAAGGTTTCCTGAGTGTATCCTTTCTTCTTTCGAAGGTGTTTGATGTTATTAGGTATTCGTGCCATTATTCGAAGATCATAAGGTTCGTTGGTTGTGCATCCTGTCCTACGTTGAATAAATGAAGGTGACGATACTCCACTGTTCGTTCCAGTTCATTCAAGCGCTTCTTGATTCTCTGGATCACAGATCGCAGTGTCTCATCAGCTTCTACTAATACATATCCATACAGTTGTTTGCTTTCCCTGATGGTTGCAAAAAACTTGACCTGATACCGACCGGAATGGAGCTTCTTAGAAGTAATTCTCAGTTTGTAATAATCATCTAATATCAAATCCTTTGCTACCTGCATGAATAAGCATTTGATGATAAAATTAGTAAAAAATATTGAATACTAAAATTTTTAGACTTTTTATGAAGCTAAAATAAAATGCTTCCCCTCTTCATAACCTCTATTTATTAAAAACGAGCGGATTTCCTCACGTGCGCCACGATTTGAAACATAAGAAACTACGAACGCTTCCTCTTTATCAGGGAGATTTTCATAATGACGAACACCCTTGCTTTCCTTCACATCGATGTATCCCGTTATTGAAATGCCTTCCTTTTTAAGGTGATCACTTCTTCTTCGTGATACTCTCCCAGCTCCCCACACCCATACATGCGGATGAAAGGGGCTGTGGTTCTCAAGCCATTTGCTGAGATAAACAGCCTTCACTCTAAAAAAAGCATCTTGAGTGTATCGTTTATCTGTCCGGGTAAGTCTGTTTTCCGTATCTCTCCATTTCAAAACGGGTTGATCTACTTTTTCTATTTTCACTCCGTGAGACTGAAGCCGTAGAAAGAACTCATAATCTTCTGGGAATTCATTGTCCTCAAACAAACCGTATGAATCAAAAAGGGATTTCCGAATCATTATAGTAGGATTGGCAATTGGAAACTCCACAAACTGATTTAAGGTTATTTCATCCGCTTTGGTAATGGAATTGAGCCAGTTGACGTAGTGGATAAAGCCTTCATTCTCTGCCGGACCCAGATACTCTATCAAACCGGAAGCAACACCCAACTCCTCTTCCGATTTTAGCATTTCCACTTGTCGCTCTAATCGTTCTGGAAAAGCAATATCGTCTGCATCCATACGGGCGATGAATTGCCCCTTTGACGCTCTGATTCCCGCATTTGCTGCATGAGCAACCCCTCTTTGCTCTTCATGTATAAGGATGACCCTATCATGTGATGCAAATGATTTTGCCACCTCAGCCGATGCATCAGTAGCCGCATTATTTACTAAAATCAACTCGAAGTTTCTAAAGGACTGCTGTAAGATGCTTTCGATGGCTTCCTTAAGGAACGGAGCATTGTAAAACGGAAGCACAACTGATACGAGTGGCGTATCAACCATTGCCCCCTTCTTCTTCCTCTTCTGTTGTCCCCTCTGATGGCTCTTCAACTGTTTCTTCGGGTAGTGATCCCTCTTCTGTTTCTTCTACGTTATCTTTTTTCTTCTTTTTGAAAAGCCCTTTGAAGAAGGGTTCCTTCGTTTGTAAGGAATCCGGAGTGTTACCAGACAGGCTGTCTGCTGCGACCGGTTTCGGTTTTGGTGGTCGGTTATCAACCAGTCTTTCTGCAAAATACTTATTATAATAAAGCTGCTCAACATTGAAATTGTCCGCCGGGTCATACCCAT
Source organism: Ekhidna sp. (assembly GCF_965247405.1). Lineage (GTDB taxonomy): Bacteria > Bacteroidota > Bacteroidia > Cytophagales > Cyclobacteriaceae > Ekhidna. The sequence goes on along the minus strand of NZ_OZ252014.1, from coordinate 3,853,065 downwards.
ACAGGAACCTGTCTTTCTTTTCTTCCTCTTCAGCAACTGCCACAGGCTGATTCGCCGCGGAATCGAGTGCAAGGGAATCCATAGCCACAGACAAGGAGTCTACGCCAAGTGAATCTGCAAAATCAGATGCTACAAATTCATTGGAGATTGGTTCTGGTGCCAACACGTTCTCCATAGGAGCTGTACGCATCTGGTATTTCTTAATTGGCTTCCAGGCAGGCTTGATGATACCATACTTGGTCCTATTCTGAATCCGCCATGGAACCACTTTTTCACCAGCATAGGCATAATAGTCAGTCTTTGGCTGGGCCACCACTCCAAGTGAGTCATCTGGATCTTCTCCACGTTGCTCAGCCAGAAATTGAGAACGGGTATTTTCATCCAGCTGCCAGACATAAGAAAAATAGGCATTTCGGGTAGAATCATCCAGAATGTATGTACTCTGATACGCAGAGCATATCACCTTATCCTGGCAGGAGATCAAGGATGCATAACACAAAAGGACGATCAGCCTCTTCATAGAGATTGGTTGTGACAAGCAGTGATTTGGATCAAAAATAGGCCTAATTTATTATATACCTATGAATCAACGACGAAATTGAACTTTTAGTAGATTTATCTGGATGATAAGTTGTTAAACACGTGATCATAGATTTTATCTACCCACATTTCGTACATTTTTCCCGAAGGATGCAGCCCGTCAGAAGCGATCAATGAAGGATCTTCTTTTGCTTCCCGGGAGATGGGTGTGATGTCAAAAAACTTTACGTCACGAAGCTTTGATATTTTCTCAGCAATTGCGTTGTAGTTGTCAAGTTCTGTAGCAATTTTCTCTTCATCAAGGATTTTTTTCTTGGCAAATGGCGTCATGCCATAATCTGGGATGGATATCACCATCACATTGTAAGGGTTGCCACCAGCAAACTCAATTGCCTGATTTAATAACTTCTTGAATTCTTTTTCATACTGATCAACCGGATAGCCACGGTATTGATTGTTTACACCTATTAAAAGGGAAACGTAATCGTAAGGTCCTTCCAGATTCGCGCCTGCAATCCCTGAAATTAACTCATCGGTTGTCCATCCTGTAGTTGCCACTATAACCGGATCGACCTTTATGGAGTCTTCTCTTAATTTGTGAGCAAGCTGAACGGGCCAGCGCTCATCCACATTTACTGCTTCGCCGATGGTGTAGGAATCACCCAGAGCGAGAAAAAGATACCCATCCTTACCCATGGACTCGGATTTTTGGGTGGCACAGGAAGAAACGATCAATACACATAAAATAAATACAAAACGCATGATTAGGGATTTTATGCAAATTAAAGATTTCGTGCATGAAATCCTCAACTAATCCCCCATTCACTATCGCTTTTCCAATATGAATCTGACCGGGATGATCTTTTTCACCCTGACTGGCACGCCACGTTGCTTACCCGGATTCCAGGCTGGAGCATTTTTTATCACTCTAATAGCTTCTTCGTCGCATCCAGCTCCTATGCCTTTGGCTAATTGCACATTTGTGATACTACCGTCTTTTTCAATGACAAACTGAACATAAACTGCTCCGGAGATACCTAATCTCAATGCAGTGGGTGGATAACGTAACTCTCCAGCCAGATAGGCATAAAATTCTCCTATTCCTCCTTTTGGGGTAGGTTCCTGCTCTACCACCACAAAGATTTCATCCACAACCTCTTCTTCCTCTTCCGGGGGTGTAAAATCCACCACTTCCACTGCTTCATTTTCTGTCACCTCCACGTCCAGATTGATTTTTATGTCCTCGATGATCTCCGCATCCTTTACCTCAGCAATCTTGAAAACTTCCTGCTTCGGAGGTGGTGGAGGTGGCGGTTGATTGCTGATTGGAATCTCGATGATCTCATTCAAATCACCCTGGATTTCACCCAAATCTACGATATCACCCGTATCGTAGCTTTTCCAGTTTATGGCTATGATTGCCATTAGTATACTCACAGCCATGCCAACATTTAGAAATAGCGGCCTAAGTCGCAGATCTCTATCCTTGCGTTCTTGTTTGATTTTTAGCAGGTCATTGTATAATTCTACTTCCTTATTTTTCAGAACAATCGTTTCATTGACTGTAGAAAGCTCATTCAAAACAACCGGCTCGATGGCTGTCAGAGGATGTAGTTCATCGGAGTTTTTCATGATCAATAGATTTGAATGGATGATGTGTAAACCTATTGATATCGAGAAGCTTATGTAATGACCTATGCTAAATCAGGAGGTGATTAAAATCACCCTCTGTCTTTACAAAACATCTCTGAGATGATCGTTTTTATCAAAAACCGAGCGAGCGAATGGGCATAGTGGAACAATACTGATTTCTTTTTTGCGTGCATCCTCCACTGCTTTGACCACCAACTTCTTCCCCAACCCTGTTCCGCGCATAGAGTCATCTACTTCAGTATGATCAATGATGATTCGATCTGTTCCTGCTTTGGAATAGGTCATTTCCCCTACTTTCTTTCCTTCTACTTCTACAAAATAGGAACCTTTGGATTCTGACTCTTCGTGTTGTATCTCAATGTCCATCACTTAATTGCTTTAGTTCTTCTTTTAGCTTTTTCGGAAGTTTGCTGACCACCAGTTCATAGCTGTGATTGATCAGGTGCCTGATGGTATAATCAGGAACTGATCCATCGGTATCGACAGAATTCCATTGCTTTTTGTGCATGTGGTAGCCCGGACGAATGGAACCGTCAAACTTTTCTCGAAGTTCAATGGCGTACTCCGGATCACATATGAGGTTGATGAATTCAAAGGAATCAATTCCGGTGAGGGCATACATTTTATCCATCACTTTGAACACCAACGTATCCGGACCAAACGGGGTGTGTTCGGTGGTACCGGGCTTAGCCAGGCAGTGGTCTCGAAATTCTTCGATGTTCATGGAGGAAAATTAACGAATGTATTAGTCACCCCCTAGCGGTAACGTCGGACCTTCCAAATCACCCCCTAGCCCCCTAAAGGAGGGATTTGATACTATCTCGCCGTTGTTGGTCTTGTGACCAATAACCATTTTAAAGTCGTTCGGCGTATGAAGGACTCGTCGGTGGCAACACAAACGAGGGCGTAGAGATAGGGTTAAATCCATCATTGCGAGGAACGAAGAATGAGTGACGAAGCAATCTCAATTTTATGCATGCCTACTCCTTTAATAAGATTCCTTTCGCTTCGCTCCTGCCTACCGGCAGGCAGGCGGAATAACGGTAATGTTTATTAATATTTTTAGACTAATCTAACTTTTTGTTTTGTTTAAACTAATCAATAGTTTTGTGTTGTCGTAAGAAAAAGTAAAATGATGCGGATCAGTTTGTTGGTGGGATTCATACTTCCGGTATGGGCGATGGGGCAGTCAAGCTTCAAGGGCAAAGTACTTGTAGATAATGAAGGGTTTCCCGGTGCTACCATCAAGGTGCTGGAGTCCGAGCACGGTACAGTAACTGATGCAAATGGAGCATTCAAACTGACGGATGTACCCAATGGAACCTACATACTTGAAATCCGCTCTGTGGGCTTTAAGATCATCAAGCAAGAAATTAGCGTCCCACTCTACTCGCCACTTACCTTCAATCTGGAAGAAAGTACGCTCACCATGGACGAGGTGGTAGTAACAGGCACCATGCAACCTACTTTTGTCTCCCGCTCGCCAGTCAAAGTGGAAGTAATCACAGCCAAACATTTAAACACCTACACACCAGCAGCAGCTACCAGCGTAGTGGAAGGCATTTCATTAGTCAATGGAATCCAGGAAGTGGTGGCGTGTGGCGTATGTTTTACTAACAGTATCTCCATTAACGGACTTCCCGGCCCTTACACAGCTATTCTCATGGATGGCTCCCCCATTTACGGAAACCTGGCTTCTGTTTACGGACTCAATGGCATTCCCAGCATGATCATCGATCGGTTTGAGGTTATCAAAGGTCCAAGCTCTACGCTTTACGGATCAGAGGCTGTGGCTGGGGTAATCAATATCATCACGAAGGATCCCTCAAAACAGCCCCTCTTTTCGGCTGACGTTATGGGTACCTCGCACTATGAATCATTTGGTAACTTATCACTTGCACCGAAGATTGGTAAGAGTTCTGGGTTCATCGGGCTCAACTATGCGTACATCAATGACTTTGATGATCGGAACAATGATGGATTTGGGGATAACATCAATCTGGATCGAATTTCACTTTTTTCGAAATGGGACATCTACCGTCCTTCCGGCAAACGCTTTACCATCTCCGGAAAGTATTATTATGAAGATCGAAGAAATGGGGTGATGGAATTTCTGGAAGATAGAAACTATCGGGATCTGCGTGGAAGCAATGAGGTGTATGGAGAAAGTATCTACACACATAGGTATGAAGTGTTCGGAACCTATCAACTACCTACATCAGAGAACATCCGGATCGATTACTCATTAAGCACACATGATCAGGACAGCTATTATGGTGCTGACTACTATCGGGCCTCTCAGGATATTTTATTTACGAATCTGATTTGGGATAAGTCACTAAAGAATCATCAGCTGACCACAGGGCTGACGTCACGCTATCAGACCTATGATGACAACACCATCGCCACAGAATCGAATGGTGAAAATCAACCGGACAATCAGTACATTCCCGGGCTCTTTGTTCAGGATGAATGGAGCATTTCGGATCGATTCACCGCACTCTCTGGTTTGCGGCTGGATCACTATGAAGATCATGGATTGATCCCTGCTCCACGTTTAAGTCTGAAATACAAACAGGGAGAATGGACCACTCTTCGTTCCAACTTTGGAACCGGCTTTCGAATCGTCAATCTATTTACAGAAGATCATGCATTCGTGACAGGCCAGCGCGAAGTGGTTATTGAAGAAGAATTACAGCCGGAAGAATCGTATAACATGTCGCTAAACCTCAATCATGTGTACACGCTAAGAGCCAGTCAGGGGATGTTGGATATAGATGCCTTTTATACCTACTTCACCAATAAGATCACTCCGGATTATTCTAATGAAGATCAAATTCGGTATGCTAATACGGATGGGTTTGCAGTAAGCAAAGGAATTGGTATCAGCATTCAGCAGGAGCTGGCATTTCCTTTGGCTTTCAATGCGGGGATAAACCTGCAGGATGTGACTGAGAAGGAAAACGGTGAAAAAAGGGATATCGAATTTGCCCCGTCATGGACAGGTATATTCACTGCCAATTACCGTCACAAGCCCTGGGATTTAACTCTGGCCTACACGGCTAGGCTAACGGGCCCGATGGCGCTTCCTGAGGTTTATGATTTAGATGAAAATGGAAATCCATTACCAAACCCGCGTCCTACTACATCATCCACCTTTGCAATCCACAATTTACAGGTGGCCAAAGACTTTAGGAACGGATGGTCCATTTACGGAGGTTTACAAAACATCTTTGATTATGTGCAGCCATGGTCTCCGCTTACCGGGACAAATGATCCAAATGCCAACCTTGGGTTTAGTGACAGCTTCGATACGGCCTATGCTTACTCGCCCATTCACGGCCGTGAGGTATATATAGGAATTAGCTGGAGCATGGCGAGGTAATAATTTTATCGTTCACTGATTGTTAAAAGAAACCGTCAGGCTAAGCTCTCCTCAATGTCATCCTGTTAAGGATCTATCACATTCAGTGCTTCGATCTTCAGAGATTCTTCCAGAATGACAACATGGTAGAGCAGAATCCGCCTAGCCTGACGGTTTCACTAACTCAAAAAAGAGAACTTGTGATAAATATTTTCAGTGTGTCCGATCCCTTTAGGGAACAAAAGGGTAAGCGATGGAAATAATCTCCCGACCCCTAAAGGGATGTCTTAGAAACTTGCGGGATTGTCCCTTTAGGGAATAAAAAAGGGTGAGCGATGGAAATAATCCCCCGACCCCTAAAGGGGTGCCTTAGAATCTTGAAGGACGGTCCCTTTAGGGAACAAAAGGGTAAGCGATGGCCTACCCCCATCCGAAACGTCGGACCGCCCTAAAGGGATGTCTTATGTATTTTTGGACGCATAAGTTCTCGTTTGGAAATTAAATGTATGCGTTGGATCCCTTTAGGGAATTGAAGGGTGCGCAGTAGCCTTTAAAATCCAACCGCAGCGCCAAATCCGATAAAATAATCCGGTGAGATATCTGAAAGGCCTATCCCACCGCTGATGTCCACCTGAAAATTGTTGCTCACGAGATATATCAGCCCGGCATTGAATCGGTGATCAGCATCATTCTCATAGAAGAAGCCATAGGGTTCTGCAAAGGCCGTCCAGCCGGGAAGAAACGAATAACCCAAAACAGCTGAATAGAGTGTAGTCGTGTTATCCTCAGGAAACTGCATTCCCACATTGTAGCCCAATGACCAAAACTCGCCCAGCGTGTTTGAAAAGTTTAGTCGAACCTCCGGAATGGCCTTCCCGGGTCTGAATTCGTCTTTCCCATTATTCAATGTCACCTGGCCAATGATGCTTGTTTGAGGCATGGCTCCTCTCTCAGTTACCAAATGGACCTTTGTTCCTAGAGTGATCGGAGTTAACCCACTCACTTTTGAGTCGGTTACATCATTTTTTACCTGTTGGATGTTTTGTGTGATTCTCAGCTCTGCAAACTTTAAAAGCCCCACCCTGGCAAGAAGATTCGCCAATGTAGTATTTTTTATGTCACCAGCCGACTCATGAATAAACCCATACTCAATGATGGCTGTACCGAGCGGAACCACCGTAGAAGCGGCTGATTGGGTAGGTCTGTCGGTTACAATGGGATCTGAGTCCTGAGCAAAAACGGCTACTGTACTCAGTAAAAGAGTGAAGATTAGTGACTTTTTCATGGAGCTAAAATAGTAAACCGATTACTTCGAGTAATCGGTTTACTAAATCTTTTTATGCTCTTGAGATGGCCCTGACAATCATCACGATCACAGCTCCAAGAAACATCAGGATGGAAATCTTATTGATTGTATGCATGGCCTTTAGATTGAAGCTCTTAGGTCGATTCGGATCTTTTTTGCGAAAGAAATAGGTAAGTACCTCTGTAAAGTCAAAATAATTGACTTTTTCTTCTTTTTTGTTCTGCTCTTGATTTTCCATACACCAATGAAACCACAAACTTAAGCAAAGTGTTTCCTATTTAATTAATGCAATTCGGTTGCACAAATTATATTTGCATTATGCAGGAAAACCTGAAGCAGATACTGAAAAATCACAGCTTGAGAATTACGGATTGTCGACTGGACGTAATGCAATTTTTTCTTGATGAGAAGAATGCGCTTTCTCAAGGTGATTTGGAGAATAGATTTTCAGAATACGACCGTGTAACACTCTACAGAACCCTTAACAGCTTTCTTGATTCCGGCATCTTACATAAAATTCCCAATGAAACTGGCAGTGCTACCTACGGACTGTGTCATGACACCTGCTCTCCCGATCACCACGACCACAACCACATTCATTTCAAGTGCAATAATTGCGGACAGATCGAATGCCTGGATGAAAAACAGTCCATGCCAAACATTTCACTCCCTAAAGGGTATGAAGCGGAGGGGGTTAATCTCATTGTAGATGGCAGATGTGCCAACTGTGCGTAGGATGAAATATCTGATACTAGGTTTCTTACTTTGCGTGGCTATGACCTCTTTGGGTCAGGATCAGCGTCCTTGCAATCGTTCAATTACAGGTAAAATTCTGGATATTAACACTAATGAACCTCTACCATTTGCAACTATTCAAATAAAGGGCAGCAATCTAGGTGCTGTGGCTGATGAAAATGGAGCATTTACGATTGAAAATATTTGTAAAGAGGAGGTTCATTTAGAGGTGCGCTTCCTTGGATACAAAACGGTTATTCATCACCATGACTTTCATCATGCGAGTCCAATGATATATTTAGCATCAGATCAAACCATGTTAGAAAGTGTAATCGTTGAGGAAGTCAAGCAAGATCAACTACAATCCATCTCTGTAAACCGAAAGGATATTGACAAACTATCCGTGGTAGGCTCATCCATTGGTGATCTTACTGGAGAAATTAGCGGGGTTTCAATGCTTCAGACAGGAACGAATATCTCAAAACCTATGGTGCATGGCCTCCACTCGAACAGGGTATTGGTAATCAATAATGGCGTCAGGCATGCATACCAGGTTTGGGGTCAGGAACATGCCCCTGAAATTGACCCCTCTCATGTGGATCAGATCGAAATCGTGAAAGGAGCCAGCACAGTGAAATATGGACCTGATGCACTTGGAGGTGTCATCCTGTACAATTCTAAGAAACCCGTTTTCGATAAGGAATTGAATGGATCAGTCTCAAGTTCCTTTCAAACGAACGGAAAATCCATTACCAGTCAGGTAAGTCTGGGACAAGGTTTCCACCGGTTTGCATGGGATGTTGGGGGCTTTGGAACATACCAGGGTGATTTGGAAGCTCCTGACTATACGCTTTCCAACACAGGGAAACGAGAGTATGGAGCTAGCTTCAACACCTTGCTCCATCGACCGATTTTCGACCTTCAGGTTTCAGGTAGTTACTTCCATCAAGACCTAGGAATCTTACGAGGTTCCATTGTGGGGAATTTGGACGATTTACAGCGGGCAATTGAGCGGAGTACACCCAGTCCAACGTTTTCTTCTACCTATGATATCCAAAATCCCAGGCAGAAGACCAATCATGGAGTGATTAAGTCTGACCTATCGCTTTTCGTGGGAGATCACGCTATCAAGATTCAATATGCCTTTCAGCATAATACCCGGGAAGAATTTGATGTCCGCAGAGGCGAACTAAATGATCGTCCGGTCATCGATCTCACCCTAACTTCACAAACCATAGATACTGAGTGGACTCAACCGGAAAAAGGGAACTGGAATGGGAGTTCGGGTATCCAGATTTTCACACAAAATAGTGTAAATAGACCCGGATCAAACCCGGTCAACTTTGTTCCTGACTATGACGTTTTTAACATTGGTGCATTCACCGTTCAATCATTGGCATTCGACCGTACCACGCTGGAGTTGGGCTTGCGTTTTGATTATCAGTCTTTGGATGTTTCAGATGTAGTCAGAGATAGTTTCACCTATTCAAACAACGTCACTTATGCCAATGGAACCTTTACCTTCGGACTTAGAAAAGAGGTTAATGATAACTTATCGCTGTTTACAAACCTAGGGTCAGCGTGGCGGGCACCCAACGTTGCAGAGCTCTATTCCTTTGGTTACCACAATTCCAGATTGCAATTTGGACTTTGGAGGTATGAACTTGAGCCACTGGCAACCCCCTGGAATGCCGTATTGGATGAAAACGATCGCCCGGTGGACCCTGAGCATGGATTTAAGTGGGTCTCGGGAATCGAACTTAAGCGAAAGAAAATAAAGGCAGAGTTCATTTTATTCCTAAATCAAATCAATAATTACATTTTTCAAAGACCCTATGGAATTAGTACGGGTATTGCGGGAACCTTCCCCTATTTTTTTTATGACCAAACAGATGCACTATTTATAGGCAGTGACTGGGACATTCAATATCAACACACAGATCAACTTACATCCGAAATCAAAGTATCTTATGTCTATGCTACCGGAACCAAGGAAGGACAAGCACTACTCGAAGTGCCCCCTTTCAATGTTAACTATCAGCTGGATTATAAAACAAAAAACAATTGGTCCTATGGCATTGGTTTTGAATACACTGCCACCCAATGGAATGCACCACCAGTTATAGAACCAGCTTCATTTCAGCAAGGAAGCGCAGAAATAGATCGATCTGAGATATTTGATTTTATGTCACCTCCTAAAGATTTTTTGCTGATTGATGCTGAGGTTGGCTACAAGAAAAACAACTGGAATGCATTGCTGCAGGTAAATAACTTGCTGAACACCTCCTATCGTCAATACACTGACCGTCTCAGGTACTTTGCTGACGCTCCCGGAATAAATTTCTCGATAGCACTAGAATACAAATTTTAAGTGCATCAATATTGCATGTTTATTATTAATGCAATAGTATTGCAATTAATAATATTAAAAGAGATTAATTAATAACGTATGATGCAGACGAATAAGACGATATTCTTTTTATCCTTATTGATGAGTTTAGCGGTAGTAATCAGTTGTTCTGATGACGATGGACCATCAATGGATGATGATGAGGAAGAAGAGACGATTAGTGAAGTGGTTTTAACATTTACACCCACAGGAGATGGCGATGTGGTAACTGCTACCTGGTTTGATGCTGATGGGGAAGGTTCTGGAGAGCCAACCATCGATAAAATTGAGTTGGTTGAGGGTACTGAATATACACTTACCATGGAGCTTGCCAACACACTGGTAGATCCGGATGAAGATATTACCGCGGAAATCGACGAAGAGGCCGAAGAGCACATGTTCTTTTTTGCATTCACTCAAAATATTTTTGCTGACCCTACTGGTGATGGAAATGTAGACAATCGAAGTGATGCATTAAACTATAATGATCTGGACGATAATGATTTTCCAATAGGTCTTTCCACAACATGGACGGCAGGAGCACACACTGAATCTACCGGAGAATTTACAGTAATTCTGAAGCACCAACCTGATCTTAAGACAGCTTCTTCAGATGCAACAGTTGGTGGAACAGACGTAGATATAACCTTCCCGATCGATATCGTAGAAGATCCAAATGAAGAAGAAGAGACGATTAGCGAAGTTGTATTAACATTCACACCTACCGGAGGCGGAGCTGCAATTACAGCTACCTGGTTTGATGCAGACGGTGAGGGTGTTGGGGAACCAACCATTGATGATATTGAACTTGACGCAAATACTGAGTATGAGATGTCAATAACATTAGCTAATACGCTCGTAGACCCGGATGAAGATATAACAGAAGAAATTGAAGCTGAGGATGATGAACACATGTTCTTCTTTGGATTTACTTCCGGTATTTTCTCTGATCCGACTGGAGACGGAAACATTGATAATAGAGCTGATGCATTAAACTACAATGATGAAGATTCTGAAGCACAAGACGGTTCGGGTAATCCAGTAGGGTTGTCAACCAATTGGACGACCGGAGCAGCTTCCTCAGATGGAGATTTCAGGGTTGTCCTTAAGCATCAGCCTGGATTGAAAACTGGCACCTCTGATGCGACTGTTGGAGGAACGGACGTAGATATCACTTTCACTATAAACATCAACGACTGATTAATCATTCTCAGATATAACATTGGTTTAACATTTTAAGTCAGTTGATATTAAGCCACTCTTCGGAGTGGCTTTTTTTTATTTCATGAACAAACCAGTTCAATAATTTTCCTCAATCAACTCCTTATTTAGCATCGCTCCAGCAATATTGCCTGTATAAACTGCGGTTGCAACAGACCGCATGGGATGAGCGCAATCCCCAATTGCATAGATGCCTTCCACAGTTGTTTTTCCAAACATATCTACTTCAATGTGGCCGGAATCCATAATGGCGCACCCAATTGTTTTAACGAAAGATACTTTCTGTTCAAATGGCAATCTTGCATAAAGTGCATCCATGATTTCGATAGAACCATCCTCCAGAATCACATGCCTCAGAGTACCATTCTCATGCACAGCTTCCACCACTGAATCACTGATCACCTGAAATCCATGATCAAGTATTTCATCCAGATGGGCTGCATCAAGGGGTTCATTTCCAATCAGAAATAGCTTTAGATCATTTGTCCAATTACTGATCAGCTTCACCATATCAAATGCCTGCTTGACGGGTACTAAGATGCCGGTCTTCTGGTCTTTAAATTCATATCCATGGCAGTAAGGACAATGAATAATCGTTTTGCCCCAGCACTCCTTAAATCCAGGAATATCTGGTAAAACATCCTTCAGGCCACCCGCTAGTATCACTCTCCTGGCAAAGACTGCCTTTCCCCCATCGATGGCTACTTCAAAGGAGTCCTTTTGTCCCATTATGTCATAGGCGCTACCATCATGCCAATGAACCGTGGGGTATTGAAGTACCTGATCCTTCGCAATAGCCGAAATGTTAGAAGGAGTAGCTCCATCATGTGTCAAGAAGTTATGTGAGTGTGGTGTTGGCTTGTTACAAGGGTCACCCCCATCAACAATCAAAACCTTCCTTCTTGATCGTCCAAGTGCCATAGCAGCAGACATCCCTGCGTAGCTACCTCCAATTATTACAACGTCATATTGCTCTTCCATACTTTTTAACTTAAAACTGTTTCAAAAACGTGATCTTCCCGATAAACTGTTGCTCCAGAAATGGATTTTCCAATCCGTCATTTCTTGTATCGTTAAACACCAAATAGACAAAAGAAAGCGGCTGATACTCCCAGCTGGCTCTCACGTTCCACCTACCCTGTTCATCAAATGTGTTGTACTGATAGAATGCTGAAAGTTGAACCCTGGGATTAAGAGCGAAGCGAGAACCGATGGTGGTTAGATGAGTGTCTAAATCCTGCCTGCTTTCTCCCAAATTGTTGAGGTCATTGTATTCGTAATCTACCGTCAAAGCTGCATGTGGAATCGGGGCAATCCGTAAACCTCCCCTTACTGTTGTCCTTTTTCCATTGTAAAATGAACCCCAGTTTACACTACCTGACAAGGAAACTTTAGCTGACCGATCCGTATTGAAATTCACCTGCTGACGGGTGTAGTAATAATCGTCCTGGGCAATAGGCACGCCCAATGGCGAAAAGTTGAAGTTGATGTTTTGCCAGGTAGGAAATATCGCATACTGAATAAAGCTACCATCAGTGAAAAAGACGTAAACAGGAAACAAGTAAATACTCGCTTGCTGAAATTTCTCCGGATCACTGAAGTCGTGGTAATAGTTGAAAAATGCGCCCGGATCAAACCTCCGGATCCAGGGAATGTTCTTCGGTCGCCAGATGTAATAGCCACCGGGATTGTGCTGGATTACATTCTTTTGAAAAACAAATCCCATATCCGGATTGTAGTCTTCAGAAACAAAATTAGTGAGCCAGCCCAGGTAATATTTGTTGGTACTGTTTCCCGCAAAAAAGCGACCGGCAACTCCTGTGGTATCATTCGAATTATCCCTACTCCCCGAAACCATGTAAGACACGGTCCACTCATTTGTCGGTCGGATAAATCCATCTACAGTCACTGTTGTATTGTTGCTTTGCTGTATGCTAAGTTCATTTGATTGTTCATCGAGACGATGTGTGACCATGAAACCGATATTGTTCTCATTTCCGTAGTTCCGCTGATAGCGAGCCACCCCAAAATTTGCAGCCGGGGAATTGGACGTCTCAGCCTGACGAATATATAGGCCTGCAATCGCCCTGTTCTCGTTACGCATGGTATAGCGCCCACCAGCATCAATCCGTGCCGGTTCTGCATTGAAGTTTCCTTGCAAACCAATGGTTCGACTGAAAAAGGGTACCACTGAGCTATTGTTTGCCCCTGCCCAAATGCCGGAATTTTCCAGGAAGAATTGCCTCCTTTCGGGAAAGAAGATATTGAAACGCTCCAGGTTATTGACTGCCCGATCCACATCTGCCTGAGCAAAATCGGTATTGAAAGTCAAATCCAACACTGATCGGGGATTGATCGCCCATTTTACATCTCCACCCAGCTTTACTTCGCCATCTGACATGGCCGTTTCGCCTTCCTCAATATTATCATACTGATAAAGCAAATAAGGTTCTATTCGCACGTTGGCACTCGGCTCAGGCAACTCTAAGCCCTGCAGTTGTGCAGCATATGTCATACGGTACGGAGAGAACGATTGTGGAATAGCAGGAAAAACGGTTTGCTCGTAATCCCTTCTTGCCAAACGGCTGAATGTGATCCCCCATGTAGGCGACTCACCAGATGGCAACTCTTCATACCGAATGGATTTGAAAGGAATGGCAAACTCTGCATAATAACCGGAATCGGTACGATGCGTTCGTACCGACCACAAAGCATTCCAATCGTTATCATAGTTCTGATCGTTGAATGCCTGCATGTCCCGCTGATTTCCATATGGGGTAGTTTGGAATGATACGCAGTATTGCTTGAGGTTCTGAGGATCAAGCTGAACGAAGAAGATGTCATTTTCCCCAAAAGCGAAATCCCGTCGAAGATCCTGAACCCGAATGCCTTTCTTTCCTAAGGAATCTTTGCAGAATGTTCCAACATAGAGATTCTTTTCGTCAAATAGCAACTTCACCCATGTGTCATACAAATAGTCCCCACCTTGACGTGGTTCCATCCGGAAAAATTCATCTATTAATTCTGCATTCTGCCAGTCTGCTTCATCCAGTTTTCCGTCTATTTTTATTGGTCCGACTGCTTTTGATGCTGAAACAACAGGAGCCTCATCTGGTGGTGGAAAGTTTTGGTCTTCCTGGGCGATCAATAAGATTGCGTTTAAATGGAAAAACGTAAGGAGGGTGTAGCCTCTAAGGCTGTAAGTATTTAGGTTGAGCATAAAACCATATTTATAGTTTTATTACCTACTAGAATCTAAACTGCATACCCATCAAAACACGTCTAGGCATACCAGGTCGTAACGCACCGTATGTTCCCTGGAAATAGATTTCATCGGTGATATTATCCACCTTCAGAGATACACGGTACTTAGGCTGCTCATAATATACTGATCCTTGCCAGATAGTATACTCCGGAAGAGAAAACTCATTGTTGTCCATTAAATACACATCCCCTACATAGTTCAAACCAACGCCCATACCTAATCCACTCAAGGTCCCGCTGGTCAGTCTATAGGAAGTCCATAGGTTGAATGATGTTTTTGGTAATCCATTTGGACGGTTTCCTTCGTTAAAGTCAGATTTTGAATACTCGGGTTCATTGTAGCTATAGCCGGTAAGGATATTCCATCCGTTTGCAGGATTGGCAATCAATTCTACTTCGTAACCACGACTTGTTTGCTCTCCTTCCTGTATCGAATACCCCGGGTTTGCCTGATCAGCAACCAGAATATTGGTACCTACAATCTCGTAGATTGCTATAGACGGAATCAACCGACCATTCCACAATTCTCCCTTGATCCCGGCTTCCATTTGGGTGAATTCGATTGGGTCAAATCTTTCGCCATTTACATCTTCTCCACCCTGATTGGTAAAGCCTGTAGAGTAATTACCGTAAACTGAAACCATGTCCTTTATTGGCTGAAAGACAATGCCTGCTCGTGGTGAAAAAGCGGTTTGATCATACCCTTCTGAAGTACTTCCAGCTGTTATATTTCGATTGTCTCCTTGTTTGAAATAATCCAGTCGACCACCTAACACCACGGTTAATCTATCAGTAAGTGAGATCAAATCTTGTGCATAGAATCCGGTGAACTGATCCGCAGAAGTGGTGATCCGCCCCCAGTTTCTGCTTTCGTTAAGTGCAGAATCCGGAATAGCAGGAATAGCCTCATACACATTGACCTGATCCACATAAACAAATTGTCCTCTTTTTTCAAAGTCACTTTCCCGGTGCAGGTAGTCCGCACCAAAAAGCAAGCTGTGCTTTACAGAACCAGTATTCACTTCACCATTCAAATTCAACTGCGTGCCGAATGTATTATTCACACGATCTCTTGCCCATGTGTATCTGTCAGCCAGCGAATCAGACGCCATTTCTGTATAGGCGATCCAGCTTTCTCTGGCTACACGGCCATATCCAAAATTCAGATTGAGTCTCCATGTATTATTGATCTGATGATTAAGTGTTCCCTGCATCGTAGCAACTTCCGTGAGATTGAATGCATCTGATGGTGCAGGATTAAAGCTTCTGGATAAATTCGGTAATTCATCAGGTACATAATTCCACTCGCTGATGGATGGCCACTGAACATCTGTACTTCTGTTTCGAAGGAACTCTCCATCCAGCGTTAATTCAGTGGACGGGGAAAGTCTGAAAGTCAATACAGGTGCGACAAACACCCTACTGGTATTTTCCAGGTCAACATAACTGGAAGCACCTTCAATTGCGGTATTGATTCTAAACAAGGCTGATTTATCTTCATTCAATGGCGTGTTTACATCCAGAGTCGAACGCAAAAGCCCCCAACTTCCAACCGTGAGCCCGGCAGATCCAAAGAATGCATCCGTAGGTTTTTTGGTAACCACATTTACCAACCCACCTGGGCTATTTAAATCCCCTCCTGATGTACCATAGAGGGTACCGGATGGCCCTCTAAGCACAACCATTTCTTCAATATTTGCTACATCTCTCGGAGCATTTATCAAATTCGGATATCCGTTTCTATAAGATGGCCTTACTTCAAATCCCCTGGATTTTTGCGCCAGCTGCACCGTGGTTCCCGGATAATGTGGAACCACTCCGGTCACATTTCTTACAGCCTGGTTGAAATCGATAATGACCTGATCATTGATGATTTCCTGATTGACCACAGAAACAGATTGTGGATTATTTAGTCTTTCTACATTCTGTTTCAGACCCAGCGAAGTGATATTTTCTGAATAAGGAATATACCTTTCACTAGATACAACCACATCTTCCAATTGCTGAGAAGTTTCATTCAGCGTAATAGTGATTCGGGTAGTTTCTTGTGAGTTTACCTGGATATCAATTCTCTCTACGGAGTAACCGATTCCGGAAACTACAAGGGCATAACTCCCCACAGGTACATTTTTAATGACAAATCGCCCTTCAGGATTTGTATACCCGCCCTCATTGGTACCCTCAAGGGAAACATTGATTCCTAAAAGAGGCTCTTGGCTTTCTGAATAAATGATGCCCTCCACCTGGCCTGAAGTCTGTCCAAAAAGACTTATAGGTAACAAGAAGGCGATTATGAGTAACGATGTTAGTGATAGTTTCATAGTAGTTTATTGTGTGATTATTAGTGAGTTAATAGATTGGTTTTGCTTTGCCTGGACCAGAGTACGCCGACAAAAAGCAATACCATACCATAAATGATCAAGGCTATCATATTAGCCGAGCTCAGTCTATTGGTTGTTAAAGGTTGATATTCGAATTCAGGCAGATCCGGCATCATTGATTTGGTAAATTTTTCTCCTCGAAAAATCATTGGAAGGAAATGATCCCTCCAGACCAAAGCAAAATCACTTACCTGTCGTCGGTAATCTTCATAATGCCGAGTGGATGTACCTGAAATTTCATTGAATGAACTTTGGAGTAGTAGTGCTGGAGAAATAAACCGTAGCTGATCTACCCAATCTTGCTGCTGCTTTAATTTAATTTCGTACTCATCCAGTACCGGCTTTATTTCACTTCTAATCAAGTCCTGTGTAGCAAAATATTCCTGCCATCCTACAGAGCCACCTTCAAATCCGGCCAATTCGGGATGATCTCTCAGGAAATCTTCTAACAGTTCATCGGCCTTTTCTTCGGCCTCTTCATTTACCACACGTAATTCATTGATCAGCTTAGCTCTTGATGGTACCGGATAGAGACTATTAGCCATCTGATTGACGGATGAAGGCACCAAAAGCACTAACAATATCCAACTGGCAATTAGCCAAACTGCATTGTTGGCTGATGATTGTCCTTTGAGATTAACCAGACAGGCTAAAACAAACCAAAACAGGAGATAGCCCAGAGTTAGGAAGATGAAGGTCAATGTTTTACCAAAATCTTCAACCAACGACACGCCTGCAAAAGATAGAATAGTGACCAACAGCACCACCAGAATGCCTGATAGCAACACATATCTCATAAATGCCTTTTGCAGCAACCACCGAAACACAGACACAGGGTGACTGGCTATCACCTGCAGGATACCCTGCTCCCTTTCCTGAGACAGAATATTGTAAGTGAATGCGATTACGATGAGTGGTAGCAGGTAGATCAGCACAAAAGACAAATCAAATGTTCCAAACATGAGCTGAACAGGATTCGAAAGCTCAGTATAGTTTAGCTCAAAGCTTTCTCCGTACATATTCGGCTTGACATAGTGGGTATAGATGTCACTCTGACCTGTTGCGATAATGGCCATTTCATCCGGAGGCATGGCTGCTACCCTCAGGTAGCTATAACCCATCACGTTAGGCTGATCTGGCATAAACCATCGCGGCACATTCACCGTAAATCCTGCTTCTATTGAGTCCAGCAGAATAACCCCAATGGAGTCTTTTTCCGCAACTGTTTCCTGTGCAGCTTGGATATCCGCTATCCGCTGATCTACCCTTTGCTTTCCATTTATCACAGCAAATAGCACCAGCACTGTGAGGATAAAGATTAAAAACTGCAGCCATCTCTGACGAAGCAGAGAGATAAACTCGTATCGATTGATGTAGCTTGATTTCTTTTTCATACCCTTAGTGATAAGATTTTTAAACCAAAAAATGACACTGAAAACCATAGTCCCAAAACCAAGATATTGCTCCAGTTTCGGCCCATGATTTGACCCAACGACGGAGGATTGTATTCGAAATCCGGCACATTCTTCCAAAGAGACCGATCTGCCTTATAAGCCCAGTCTCCATAAGTAGAGTTTTCTGCAAAGTGCATATTCAGCGTGTCTACTAGACTCAACCGATAGTTTTCCGCAGCATCTGAAAAATCCCAGTGTGCACTATAATCCGTTCTGGCTAAAGCCATGGACAAAAAACGGGTGGGTAAAAAAGGAGAAGCGACTGCTGCTGCTTTATAAACTCCTGATTGTTTTTGGAAGGTATTTTTCAGCTCCGCATAATGCTTGAAATAGACTTGAGCTTCATGCTCCTCGCCTTTCTGCATACGATAGCCATCAAAGTTGAAAGGAAGCTGACTCAGGCTATCTACACCATATTTTTCCAGGGTTTCCCTTTCAAAATCCTTAGCTGCCTGACTCCATGGGTTGTGCCCATCCAACCCTGCCTTCTTATCCTTATCTACCCTGGAGGCAAAATCCTGTCTACTTGGATACGGATAGATCGAATCAGCAAGGTTACTGGAGGCTTTTGGCATAGCCAGACAAGCCACAATCCATATTGCTAAGAGACTTACAAGGGAAATTCCAGACTGCTTCGATACCGCAGATACAATGAGTGTGATGTTGATGAAGATTGCATAGTAAACCAAGTACACCACAAACAACAGGAGTAGCACTCCATAGTTTAACTCCCCGAAATTATCGATCCTGGAAAGCAGAATAAAGGCAATCACAAACAGACTTGTGGTGAGAATTAATACGGGTAGGAATATTCCAGTCCACTTCCCTAATGCAAGCTTCCATGATGAGATTCCTTGCCCTTTTAGAAACTTCAATGTACCATGCTCCTTCTCCCTGGTAAACGAATTGTACCCAATAAGAATAATGAGCAATGGAATGATAAAAAGCATGATGAAATCAGGAGTCAAATCTCCAAATCGCGCCAATCCCGTCTGATCAGAAGCTGCCATGTACTGCGCCTCATTTCGTTTATGTGCTTCCAGAAAGATCGAGATTCCTGAATATTTATCAACTCCCGGATCGATCAGGGACAATGGATACTTTGGCTTAAATGCATACGTACCATAATGTGCAGCTGAATGTGGGTTTTTATCATCCTGGCTCTCCCAGATATTGCGTGCATTTTGCTTTGCCTCAGCATGCTGCTGCTGTACAGAAGAGAGGTAATTATAGCTTAACCATACCCCCATGAGCATCAATAATGAAACGATCACTATAGACACAGTGAATCTTCCTTCCCGGAGGTTCTCTTTAAATTCTTTTAAGGCTATTTTTCGGATCATGACAGTACAGGTTGGGTAAGTTTCATTGTCTCCAAATACAATTCTTCGAGTTCCTTCAGGGAAATCGCTTCCGCATTTAGTACATGCTCCAGTTTGCCCTCCCGCATGATGCCGATATGCGTCCCGACATCTTTTGCCCTGAACAAATCATGAGTGGCCATCAATGTGGCTACACCCCTATCTTTCATATCCTGAAGTAATGCTGAAAATTCATTACTGGCTTGTGGATCTAACCCAGAAGTAGGTTCATCCAGCAATAAGGCTTTCGCTTCACGTGCTTTCGCCAAAGCGATACCTACTTTTTGTCGCATCCCTTTGGAGTAGCTACTTACACGTTTATGAATAAACTCTTTTTGCAATCCGGAACCGGATAACAATTCTTCGAGCTGTTCCCTGGAATTGTTTTTACCACCCAAACCACAGAAGTAGTCCAGATTCTCCAAACCCGTGAGATTTGGATAAAGCATCAGGTTTTCAGGAATGTACGCGAGGTATTTCTTGGTTTCTGAAGGTTGTTCCGAAACATCTATCCCATTGATTTTAACCTGCCCGGCACTGGCGGGAATAAAACCCATGAACAAGTTGATCGTGGTTGTTTTTCCAGCTCCATTCGCGCCCAACAGGCAAAATACTTCGCCTGGTGATACTGTTAGATTTAAATCGGTAAGCGCCTCATGCTCACCGTATTTCTTTGAGAGATTGATTGCTTCCAGCATAGTTTGGTCAATTAGTGTGAAAATCGTTTATGCAACATAATTGCAATCTACAAGCTCTAGACATTCAATGCAATAGTGTTGCATTTAATTTATATGAATGGTTATGGTGTATATGATCCCTTAATTGCAACTGTGTTGCACTTATGAAATATTAGTCTACCTTTGCCCAGCGATCGCATTACTTTAGGTTGGGGAGGGCAAAAGCTCTTCCCTTTTTCACCATATAGTGGCATGCTTTCGAATCAAGTTTTAAAGTCTGAGTGCTTTAATCCTGGCATCTGTAATTATGAAAGCCAGCTTGTTCACATCGGTAGCGTTGAGTTGCAATTTCCCATGGACCAATAGCATCTGATCTACACGGTAGGTATTTGGTTGGTATGGTTTGCCTAGCTCCACCATAACCACCGATTCGATACCGGCTTGACCACAAAAAAAACAGCTTGCATTTGGGTACCGGGAAACGATTATAACTGAATCCAATTCAGAATACGGAAGATAAAACCCTGTGAGACTGATTTCCTTACCTTCTTGTGCAATCAAATTTGATGTGAAAACAGGAATTCTATAGTATGTATCTAATTCCGCAAAGTATTTTCGCTCTTTTGATATCTGTGCAAATTGCTTCCAATAATCAACCTCAGGAATCTTAAAGGACTCCTCTTGCTCTCGGTGTTCTCTGACTTGAAAAAAAACAATCAGGATTATTCCAATAAGAACCGAAATTACTGGCCATAAAATATTTTGAAGCTTCCTTTTCAAATATCCACTCTAAGAATGATGCGTTTTTCTCCAGTCTTTTCTATTTCCGGCGAACGATGTACGATACCCGGTGTTGGATTCATCCTATCGGAAAGCTCTCCTTTTAAAATCCCGACCTCAAACGTTTCCATCCTCTGTATTTTAAAGGGGTTTTTAACAATTTGATCATTCCTCTTTCCCAAAGCACCTCGATTTAAAGCCTTTTCAGGTAGCCACTCAGTGCCTTTCCCGTAATAGGTAGTAAATAATCTTAGCGGGTATCCATCCGTATGAAATTTTGTGCATTGATTTGAATGGATCACTTTCAGTATGACCGTGCCTGACTGGCTTGGTGAAAAAGTGAGGAAATCACGAACCACAATAAAAACGTCCTTCCAAAAAGCATCACCTGCTGTTTTGTTTTCGCCATCCCAAATTCCTCGAATTTCTGAAATCCACTTTTCCAGGTCATTCACATCGGTAAAAAAAGAAATTGGCTCTTTATCCGATGATACAACATGTTGCAGGTAGCTACTGATTTGCTGATTAGTCTTACGCTTCCAGCTAAATAGATTGACATCAGATTCAAGTATTACGTTTCTTTCCGACCATGAATCACTAATGATTTGCTTCGGGTTGCGAAACCAAAAGGTGATGTCTGGCAAAGCCTTCATTAAATTCATATCGGCCAATCATCCTGAAATCCATTACCTGCTTTCATTCCGGCTATCTCTAAATCGGTAACCAGGCATTTATCCAAATCAGCAGTAATCTTATCCTTATCCATGTCCTGCCCGATAAATACCAGTTCATTCATCCGATCGCCCCATTTTTTATCCCATTTAGCCTGGATGTGATCCTGATTTTCCATGTAAGCGGGGTTCATGGCGCGTTGCTTCATGGGCACGCTGGCCCACCAGCGACCGTATACCTCAGCTTTTAGTGAGCCACCTGCCTGACTCCAGAGGATGGCATTATCGGGACGGGACGCAATCCAGAAAATTCCTTTGCTTCGAATGATACTGGTGGGAAAACCCTGACTTACATATTCGAGGAATCGTTGTGGATGAAAGGGTCTGGAATTTTGATACACGAAAGAACCAATTCCATACTCTTCCGTCTCCGGACTATGGCTGATCCCCTTCTGAGCTAGCTCTAGTTCCTTCTGCCATCCTGCAGACTGCTCCGCAATCTCATAATCAAACAGACCGGTATTGAGTATTTCCTTAGGATCGATTTTGCTATGACTCGTTCGGATAATTTTAGCGGTTGGATTAAGCTTGTGCAGTGTTTTTTCTAGTAAGCCCAACTGCTCCTCGGTGACCAGATCAGATTTGTTTAGGATGATCACATTAGCAAACTCTACCTGATCAGTCAGCAGGTTTACAATCGACCTGTCATCCTGCTCATCATCGGTCATCTTTCGATCTAAAATCGTATCAGCACTTCCAAAGTCTTTGAAGAAATTGAAAGCATCCACCACCGTAACCATGGTGTCTAGCTGGCTAAATTGCGTGAGATCATACAGCTCATCTCCTGTCGCAAAGGAGAAGGTTTGTGCAACAGGAATCGGCTCAGAGATACCCGTACTTTCGATGAGCAAGTAGTCAAATTTGTTCATCTTGGCGAGCTTCTCTACCTCAATCATTAAATCCTCTCGAAGTGTACAGCAGATACAGCCATTGCTCATCTCCACCAGCTTCTCCTCTGTTCTCGAAAGCTTCGCTCCATTGGCAACAAGCTTTTCATCGATATTTACTTCACTCATGTCATTGACAATCACTGCCACTTTTAATCCTTCACGATTATTAAGCACGTGATTGAGCAAAGTCGTTTTTCCGGCTCCCAAAAAGCCGCTAAGCACCGTTACTGGAAGCTTTTTCTTTTTCTTTAATAGGTTCATCTTCATTCTTTTTCCTTAAAGTGTCCAGTAGTTTTTGTGCACGGATGTTTAGCAATACCACCCGATCTCTCAGGTCTTTTTGTATTTCCAATACCATTTCAGGGGTTAGATCTGCTTCTGGTGAATGGTCATGATTATGACCGGCATGATCGTGTTCATGATGCTCGTGTTCATGCCCCGGCACCTCCATAATGGTAGATTTCCAGTATTCATAATCTCGGGTCAGTGTCCGAACAGAATCTTTAAGCAGTGATTTTAATGGATCTTCTAGCTGATCGGCCTGTGCATATATCTGTTCTATCTTCTCTTTCACATGTTCGCCAATTTTGATAGCTAAATCGTGTGTTTCTACACTCTGCTGATGCAGCTTTTCTTCACTGGAAGCTGTACACGAGACGATAAAAAGGATTACAATTAATCTTCTCATGGTTGAACCACTTTAGCGTTCTCCAAAATGAAAACCAGACGCTCATAGTTATCTACATTTAATCTCAGCTTACCTTTCACAGTAATTACCTCATCCATCCTAAACGGTCGTTGAACTGAGTTGAACTCGATCTCCGCCACAGACTCTTGTCCTACACCCCCACCACAGAAAAAGCAGGCAGCATATGGAAGTTGAGAGATGATGATCCGCTCATTTTCCAGCTTAAATGGAAGGTAGTGTCCGGTTAGTGTTATTTCCTTTCCTTCCAGACCTTGTAACTCTTTGGTGAAAATGGGGATTTCTATTTCCGCTCCATACTCATCTGACCATTTCCATTTGAAACGGGTGTCAGCAAAAGCTTCCCAGCCTGAAACCTGAGCATTTATGGATAAGGTAAGTAATAGGTTAATGAGCATACCCATGATGTCTCCATTTGAGGTTTTGAACATGCGCATAGATGATCACCAACGCTCCGGCTATCGAAAGCCCTGCGGAAACCCACAAATGAGTAACCGATTCGCCATTAATGATCAATAAGAATCCTGCTACAAAAAGAATGGGAATAAAATGTTGCTTGTGTCTTAAAAAGCCGGATAGAAATGAAAAGATACCAATCAAAAGTGCCGCACCAATGATGGTTAGTTCTATCCATTCCTGATCCACGATTCCCAGAAACAGATCTAGCCCAAATATTACTAAAAATGGTATCGCGATACAGTGAAATACGCAAAGAAGAGAGACACAAATCCCAAGGTTATCAGGTGTTATCTTTAGTTTCATTTATGCAACTTTATTGCAAGTTAAATCTTAACCTGATTTATTGCAACAGTATTGCATTTAATTGTGTGGGTGACAAAGGTTTTCCACCTGGAAGAAAAAAGCGATTTTATACTTAGGTATATTCCAAAATATGAAAGAATAAATCAATTTTGCTGTCTAATTGAAGAAGCAAATGAAAATGATTAAGAACCTATCATTCATAGCTGCATTTGCAGCTTTGCTAATCATCACTTCATGTGGAAGTGATGATTCTGACACGCCAGAATCTAGTGCATCTGTCACGTTTGATGGAAAAGTGTACCAGAAACCTAGCGATAATGAAATTGCCTACATTGAGTTTTCTGTGAATGATGAAACCTCTTTTTCGATTGGAGGTGATGTGGTGAATGGTACAGATACGTTGAACTTCACGGTGAGAGTGCCAAACTTAAATGTAGCTACTTATACCAAATCATCTAATGGTGATGAGGCAAGTATTTCGATATCCCCATCAAACGGGTCTACCTACACTACTGATGTGTTTGGGTCGGAAACAGATAATTCCGACTATGAAATTCGGATTACAGAGGTAACTGATAAAACCGTCTCAGGAACTTTTACGGCCACAGTTCAGTCATTTAATGATGAGGCGACCAAGGAGGTATCAGGCGAATTTGTAGCCATTGATTTTGCATCATTTTTTGATTTTTAATTAGACAGAGTAACTTTTAAAAGGGGCTTCTAGCCCCTTTTTTATTATATATTTAATTATGTCAGACATCACCAACAGAAAGGACATTGAGCTACTTGTAGATGCGTTTTACGAGCAGGTCATTGTAGATGAAAGCATCGGTGAGTTTTTCACGGAGGTTGTGAAATTGGATTGGGAGGTTCACATACCAATCATGTACAATTTTTGGGAAACAATCCTTTTGGACAACATGGTTTACAAAGGGAATCCCATGCTCAAGCACATTCAGCTCAGCCAGAAAAGAATGTTAGAACCTCACCATTTTGAACGATGGCTGGAGCTTTGGGAAGCAACCATTAAAAATCACTTTGAAGGCCTCAAAGCAGAAGAAGCAATCAGCCGAGCGAAACAGATTGCGAGTTTGATGAAATATAAGGTTGAGAATGCAGGGTAGTTTCCAATTAGCTACTTTTACTGAATGACTGAAATACCTCCCTGTCCTAGCTGCAAATCACCCTATGCCTACCCGACCGATAGCCTGCTAATGTGTCCGGAGTGTGGACACGAATGGAATCCAGATGAGCCTTCAGAACAAGACAGTGAGGCGATTAAAGACGCCAATGGAAATGTATTACAGGATGGTGACACGGTAGTAGTTGTTAAAGACCTACCCGTAAAAGGAGCTCCTAAACCAGTAAAGGCAGGCACCAAAGTGAAAAACATCCGCCTCACCGACGGAGATCACAACATCGATTGCAAGATTGACGGATTTGGCTCAATGGCACTGAAATCTGAGTTTGTTAAGAAGGCCAATTAAAACATCTCCGCTTCCATCTTGATCGTCACATCCGACTCCTGACAGATGGTTTTTTGCAGTCCTTTGCAACGCGACATTTCATATTTATAGAAATAGTCTAATGTGTGGAGCTTACTTTGTTTGAAGGTTTCCTTCTGATCCAAGGCTGCTATTCCCATTTTCAACCATTGCCATCCGATGACAACAGTTCCGAATAAATCCATGAAGATTGTTGCGTCAGAAAGGTAGCGCTCATGATTCCCTTTCATCGCATGTGGCATCAAATGAACCAGGCATGTTTCGATCAGCTTAGCTCCCTCACCCAGTGTCATCGCATAAGACTTAAGCTCATCATGGCTCATAGCCGACTTAATCGTAGATTCAATCTCTCCAGCCAAAAGTTTCAGAGCTGCTCCTTCCATCATCGTCACCTTACGCCCCATCAGATCTAAAGATTGAATACCAGTGGTTCCCTCATAAATAGAAATGATCCGTATGTCCCGCAGGTACTGCTGCAGAATGAAGTCCATCATGTACCCATAGCCTCCTAAAATTTGCAATCCGGTATCCACGGCATCTTTTCCGGCTTCTGATGGATACGTTTTGGCAATTGGTGTCAGAATTTCCGCAAGGAGATGATAGTGATTTTTGTCCTCTCCCTCAGAAACCATCTGCATATCCACATATCTGGCACACTCAAGGATCAGACTCAAACTTCCCTCCACAATCGCCTTTTGATGCAATAGCATTCGCTTCACATCCGGATGATTGATGATGAGTGTCTGCTCTTCACTCGGGTCTTTCTTTCCCGTGCTTTGAAGTTTTCTACCTTGTGGTCGCTCTTTGGCATACTGTAATGAGGCATAATAGGCTGCAGAAGCGATCCCTGTCCCCATTCTTCCAGTGGCAATCCTGGCCTCATTCATCATCTGAAACATATACGTCAGACCTCTGTTTTCCTCTCCTACAAGGTATCCAATGCTTTCCCCACTATCCCCAAAGGCAAGATGGTTGGTACAGTAGCTTCTTTGTCCTAGTTTTTCAAATTCACCAACTACATCTACATGATTATAATCACCAATGCTTCCATCGTCGTTCACGAGATATTGAGGAACCACAAACAATGAAACACCTTTGGTTCCAGCTGGAGCACCCTCCACACGTGCAAGCACCAGATGAATGAAATTGTCCGAAAACTGATGGTCACTGGCAGAGATAAAAATCTTTTGTCCCTTAATGGAATAGGTTCCATCTCCTTTTGGTTTTGAGGAAGAGGTGATATCTGAAAGTGAGCTGCCAGCCTGAGGTTCGGTCAGACACATGGTGCCACCCCATTTCATTTCCAGCATTTTTGGAACATATTTCTTCTTTAGCTCCTCCGTCCCAAAAGTGACGATCAGGTTGGCCGCCCCGGCTGTCAATCCCATGTAACCTGTTACATGATTGTTGGCAGCTTCCATGATGAAATAAAGTGCATTGAACACCATCAAAGGAAGCTGAATACCTCCATCTTCCTGATCCATAAACCCACCAATCAAATCCATTTCACCAGCCATCTTTAAGATTGGGCCAAATTGCTCGTGCACCTTTACCCTACCGTCTTTGAAAACGGATGGTTTTTCGTCCATTTCTTTGATGTAAGGAAAAAGGGAGCTGTCGCTAAAATCCTTTACTGCGTCCAATTGCAATTCAATGGACTGCCTATCAAAAGCAGTAAAACGGTCGTGCCTAAGTAAACTTTCTAGTTGGTGAACATCATTTAATAGGAATGAGAGAGTTCTGGGATCGTAGTATTGCATGGGCTAATTTGATTGATACCCCAAATTAACTAATAACTTATAAGCTAGCTTAAGCTGTTAAACCTTCGAGGTTTTGAAAACTTCAAAGGTTTGCCGGCAATTACTAGGCCTCCACTCCTTCCGGCTCTACCCACTTACCATGCTCCTTGATCAGCTCAATGAGCTCATCCAGTGCATGCTCAGAGGGTACGCCTCGCTTCACGACTTCCTGACCTTTGTATAGCGTAATCTTACCTTTCCCGGAACCTACATACCCAAAGTCTGCATCGGCCATTTCTCCTGGACCATTTACGATGCATCCCATGATACCGATCTTCACTCCCTTGAGGTGGTCTGTTCGCTTGCGAATCATTGCAGTGGTTTCCTGTAAGTCAAAGAGGGTTCGGCCACAGGATGGGCAAGAGATGTATTCCGTTTTAGTGATTCGGGTACGTGCTGCCTGCAGAATTCCAAAGGCAGTATTGTTGTATAATTTCACTAAGTCGATGGAAGGAGTAAAAGTCGGTGACAGCATGATTCCATCACCAATTCCATCTATCATCAATGTACCTGCATCAGTTGAAGCATGCACAATCAATTCATCCTGTGTTCGCTCGTCGTATGACTGATTGAGTACTACCGGAACATGAATCCCACGGCTCATGAGCGCTACAACGAACCTTCTGACACTTGCAGTAGCATGAGACTGATCAGAACGCAGTATAAGCACTGCGTTGGCTGTTTTTTCCAGCAAACCAAAGATTGTTTGGTTGTAATTATCCGTGTCAACTTCTATAAAGTTTAACTTCTCATCAAATGATTCAACTTTTTCTATATCAGTGATATATGGGAATTTATTTACTTTATCGCTGCAATTTTGCCAAACCTCATAATCCATCACCTCTTTCAGGCCATTCGGAAGCATGAATTCAATCGGATTTGAACCTGTATAAATGTAGTCTGCTCCCAGATCATTCATCCCCCACTTGTCCAGTTCCGGCAAATAGGAATGCCCAATTGACTTTAAATCTTTCATCTCCACTTTGCTGACTTTGGAGAAATCAGCAATCACACGAGGTACATTTTCTTTTCCAAAATTCAGTACCTCTTCTGTCTCTCTGCGTTTGTATTCAAACGGATCTATTGGCCAGCCATTGGCTGGTTCTATTGGTATTTGTTGTTCCTTGAATTGAAGACGATCCACCATGATCTGAGCGACCGGTGCTTCTACTTCCGGCTCCTCTGTAAGTGACACTCGAACAGTATCGCCTAGCCCATCTTCCAGCAAGGTGCCGATTCCCACTGCTGATTTAATCCGGCCATCTTCCGCCTCTCCCGCTTCAGTCACCCCAAGGTGTAATGGGTATGGTTCCAACCCCTCTTCATCCAGCTTATTCACCAGCAATCGATACGCCTGCACCATCACTTGCGGATTGCTACTCTTCATGGAGATGACCAGGTCATTATAGTCCATCGACTCACAGATACGTATGAACTCCAAGGCTGATTCTACCATGCCCAGTGGGGTATCTCCATACCGGCTCATGATCCGATCAGAAAGAGAACCGTGGTTGGTTCCAATTCGCATGGCTGTTCCATGCTTTTTGCAGATTTCTACGAGCGGAGAAAATTTATCCTCGATGCGTTTAATTTCATCTGCATAGGTCTGATCCGTATACTCGATCTGTTCAAATTTCTTTTTGTCGGCATAGTTGCCAGGGTTCACACGTACTTTTTCCACAATGGTGGCTGCAAGTTCTGCGGCATTAGGTGTGAAGTGGATATCGGCAACCAACGGCACATCACATCCTCGTTTTCGAAGTTCGTTTTTAATGTTCTCCAAATTCTGAGCCTCCTTGATACTGGGAGCCGTGATACGAACGTACTCGCAACCTGCCTCTACCATTCTCAATGTTTGTTCCACTGACCCCATGGTATCCATCGTATCCACAGTGGTCATGGATTGTACTCGAATGGGATTATCACCTCCTAATGGAATATTTCCAATGTACACTTCCCGTGTCTTTCGCCGGGAATACTGTGTTAGACTGTTGCAGTACTTAAATTTCATAGATCAATCCGGTTTTGATCAACATTAAATTTAAAACTTGTCTTTTCGACAATCGGAGAAATATTCATTTCAATTACATTTTCATAAACCTAGATTATTCTCCACTTCATACCTGACAGATATTTCGTTTCACTCAATATGACAAGTCTTAATCGGGTGTGAAGCAATTAAATATCTCCTAATTGAGGTCTTAATACTACCTCTTCTATGACACTACGCTCACTCAACCGATAACTGGTATAGATGGTTTCGGCAATATCCTCCGGTTTCATGAATCGCTCTTCCGGAATATCCACCCCATCCCAACTCGGTGTTTTCACGGCTCCTGCTAAAACAGATGTCACACGCACACCAAACTCTTTCAACTCTTCTCTGATCGCTTGCGAAAAACCATAAAGCGCAAACTTGGAAATGGAATACGATCCACCATTTGGGTAGGCTTTTAGACTGGCCACAGAGCAAAGATTAAAGATATGACCACTTTTATTTTGCTTCATTGCCGGTGCTAAAGCGCGTGTAAGGTGATATGCACTATACAAGTTGGTATTAATCATTTGCTCCAATGCTCCTTCTTCTTCTTCCAATACCGAACCGGGATTAAAAACGCCCGTGTTATTTATGAGGATCTCTACCGGCTTAGCAGTCATTCTTACAAACTCCACAAAAGATTTCACACCCTCCTTTTTTGAAAGGTTTGCTGCGAAAGTATGTATGAGTACTTTATATTTCTCGTTGATTTCTTTTCTTAGGACCTCAAGATCATCTTCATTTCTGCTACAGGTAGCCACGGGCCAGCCTTCTGACGCGAATCGTTCAACAAGTGCTCTACCTATTCCCTTCGTTCCGCCGGTAATTACCACCAATCTCTCTGAATTATGCATGTTTCTTTTTTGATTATTCCTTAAGGTGTTATGTTTGACAAAGCTAACAATCTTAGCGCACGCAACTTCATGAAGAGTTTAGGGAAATTCGTCATTTTTTTAGGTCAACTGTTCGTCAGAAGGGAATCATTCAAGACGTACGTCACTCGTATCGTTGATGAAAGCATTAAAGTTGGCTACAATTCAGTATTCATTGTTGTGATCGTTTCGGCCTTTATGGGTGCTGTAACAACGGTACAAACGGCGTATAACCTCATTTCACCACTTATCGCCGATCCTGTGATTGCTTTGGTAGTAAGGGATATGACACTCATAGAGCTTGCCCCTACCATTACAGCGATTGTGTATGCAGGTAAAGTGGGATCAAATATCGCAGGAGAACTAGGTACGATGAAAATAACCGAACAGGTGGATGCACTGGAGGTGATGGGGATTAATGCGACCTCTTATCTGGTTCTTCCTAAAATAATTGCTTCTATCCTCATGTTTCCGGTTTTGGTGATCATGGCAGGATTCGTTTCTATTTACGGTGGATATCTGACCGCTCAAATTACTGGAGTAATATCAGGTAACGATTACATCCTTGGGATCCAGATGGATTTCATTCCATTCCAGGTCACCTTCGCACTGATAAAGGCAGTGGTATTCGGCTTTCTCGTGGCTGCAATTAGCTCATACAAAGGATATTTTACATCGGGTGGAGCATTGGAAGTAGGTCAATCCAGTACAAACGCCGTGACTAGCAGCTGTATAGCCATACTGGCCGGAGATTATCTATTAGCTTATCTATTAGCCCCATTATTGACACCATGATAGAAGTAAGAAATATTTCTAAGTCATTTGCTGACAAGCAGGTACTTTTTGATATCAATGTCGATTTTGAGACTGGCAAAACCAATATGATCATTGGGGCAAGCGGCACAGGAAAAAGCGTTTTGCTTAAGTGTATTGTTGGCCTAATCAAACCAGATGAGGGTACCGTTGAATTTAATGGCCGGAGTTTTGCCAACGCTTCAAAAGAAGTTCAAACCGAGATTCGAAGAGAAATGGGAATGCTGTTTCAAGGAGGTGCCTTGTTTGATAGCTTAAATGTGGAGGCTAATGTAATGTTTCCACTCAATGTCCTGACAAAGCAATCGTATGAAGAGAAACTTGAGCGCGTGAACTTTTGCCTGGAGCGTGTGGGACTAGAAGATGTCAACAATAAAATGCCATCTGAAATCTCCGGTGGTATGAAAAAGCGTGTGGGCATTGCACGAGCTATTGTGACCAAACCCAACTACTTGTTTTGCGATGAACCCAACTCCGGGCTGGATCCTCAGACATCCATCAAAATCGATAATCTCATTAAGGATATCACTGATGAATACGGCATCACTACGGTGGTGGTATCGCATGACATGAACTCTGTGTTGGAGATAGGAGACAAAGTAAACTTCATGCACGAGGGAAGAATCCTTTGGACTGGGCCAAGTGATGATATCGGAGACTCTGATGTACAAGAATTGAACGACTTTGTTTTTGCTGGTAGACTGATGAAGATGGTAAAAGGTGTTTGATCTATTGCAGATTAAAATAATCCTTACTCTTTTTCGTGGTTCTCACAATATTTAGGAAAATCACACATTATAACTGTGTACCTTAGTTGGAAGAATTAAATTTAATCTTCCAAAATTACCATTCTAACTATGAGGCTAAATCTAACACTCACCACAGCCCTCATATTTTTCGGAATGCTGGCCTATGGCCAGTGTAGCCTGCTTAGCACAACCATCAGTGTAGATTTTAGTGCTGACGGGACTTGTGCGCCTGTAACAGTAAATACGTTTGAGGTGACATACACCTTCAATGCCCCTCAAAATCCAGCTGATATTCAGATTGAATTTCGATGGAATGATCCTGGAAATACGACAGAGACCATTTCTGGTGCTGGATTGACTGTCTCTAATGGGGATAGAACATACCAGGCTACAGCCTCACCATTCCCCTATCCAGATACCGGGCCTGAATGCTTTTTTGAGGCCCAGGCATTTATCATCGTAGCTGGAGATGAATGTGAATCTTCCGAGCAGACACAGATTGTTCCCTCCTGGAATGTCGATGATCAGAACGGTGGTATCATCGCCATCGATCCGGGAGCCTACAATGTCTGTGAGAATACGGCGATCAACAACGTATCCTTTACAGATGGATCTACCTTCAACTGTAACATTGCCGACCACCCGGACAATCCTAATCAGATTTCGCGTTGGACACAGTTTGTTTATGGAACAGATCCTGCCCCTGCTGTTGGAAGGATTAGAGATGTAACGCTGGAAGATGGCGGTACACAGGTGCTGACAGACGGAGCAGGTAATATCGCCGCACCAGATACCCGTGGTACTGCCGGCTTAATGGTCACAGCGGCCTATTTTGGACAGGTACTCGAAGTGCCATTTCCAGCGGATGTCCCAAACAATGTCTCATTGCCTATTTCTGCTCCTGCCAATGCGCTCAATGCAGTGGGAACTACTTTTGAAGTGACGCTTTTCAATTGGAATACCTGTAATCCATACAATGGCGACCCACTTAACCCAAACTACGAAGATGCGGTTTCTGAAATTGTCCAATTCACCATCATTCCACCGCCTGCGCCCTCTTATCAAGCGCGTGATGGTGGACCTGGCGGACCTGTACTAACTGAGTTTTGCATCGATTCGGATATCTATTTTGAAAATCTTACTGCAGGTGGACCGTATGATTACACCTGGGAGTTCTACGACGGACCAGCGGATACCGATTTACTTTTGAATACATCAACAGCTGTTAACCCTACTTACAATTTCAGTACAGGCGGTTCCAAGCTGGTAAGGCTGATTGCAACGGACCCGAATGCTGATGGTGTATGTGATGTAATATATGATGATGTTATAAGCCTCTCTCCTGACGCCATTGCAGACTTTGATTTCTACGATGCTGGCTTTACGACAACCATTGCTCCAGACTTTTGTCAGACAGGAGGAGATACATTCACGGTGGGATTCAGGGACAACACCACTCTGGTACCAAATACGGAGCTTCTTTATGAATTCTATGTTGAAGGAAATCCGCCCTCTAGCGGAACGCCAGATGATACCCAGCCACCCGGTGGGGTGTATACCTCTTCCAATATTCCTGATTTCACACGATCATATTCCAACGAAGAATATGTGATCGTTCGATTGATTGCAAGAAACACATCGACCCTATGCGGAAGTATATCTCAAGACACCATCTTCGTCTATGGGCAGCCTTTGCCTGATTTCACCACCAATGAAGCGTGTGCCGGAGAGCGCACTTCCTTTACCAACATTGCTAATGCTACTAGCCTCACCACTCAGGTGAATAATGATGAAGTAGATACCTGGGAATGGGATTTCAGCTATGATGGCTCATTCAACATTGAACTGCTTCGAACAGATAACACAGATTTTGACTGGTATCTTGACGGCACTGACATTGCCACCGGAGTGGAACCTGCTACTTCATCTGATGGTACCTATACCGTGGCTTTACGAATGACGACAGAAACCGGGGGATGTACAGATATCATAACCATGCCAGTGGTGGTAAATCCTAATCCTGACGCTCAATTTTCGCATAATGTGGGCGCGGAGGTTTGCCCTGGTGATATTGTAACCTTTGATAACTTATCGAGCAATGTGGGCCTTACGACCAATTACAGTTTAGAGGTGGCTCATCCCCCATCCGGATATTCCTCGTCCGATCCATTTCCTTTGGCGAGCCTTGATTTTGCGTTCGATAATCCGGACGATACCATTCGAACGTATCAAACTCAAATAAGAGCTGAAACTACGGATGGTTGTGTTACATTCAGTCCTATCCAAACCATAGAAGTGTCTCCAGACGAGGAAGCTGAATTCTCAGATCCATCATACGATTTCTTTGCTACCAACTGCTCTCCGTGGAACAGTACCATGATCGTTGACACGGAAACAGCGAGTCTAAATGCGGATGAATACACCTGGACGCTCATGGACCAGAATGGCGTTTTGGCAGGGTACCCGGTAACGATACAGGATTCAGATCCTGATTTCAATGAATTCGATTATCAGATTGTCAACACAAGCAGTACGATTATGAACTACCGGATGGTACTTGAAGCTGAAAAAGCAGGGGTTTGCATTTCCAATGACACGTTCAACATCCAAATCAGCCCACAACCAGATGCAGCGTTTACGTTAACCCGTGAAGATGAATGCGATCGAGTAAATATTACGCTTGAAGCAACTCAAAAGGGGCTGGCAAATTATGACTGGTCTTTCAACCCAGTACCAGACGCCACCTTTGATGCGGGAGATGAAGTTCAGGTTTCATTTAACCGGGAGGCGAATTCCGGTTCAGATTTCAATGCCACAATTACTTTAATCACAACCAATCTTGCATCATGTGAAAGTGATCCTGAGGTAGTAAATGAAACAATTGAGAAAGAGCGTCCTGCGGTTGTTGCAGATTTTACGATTGACCCAACCGAACTACAGCTTCCAGATAACACGATCACAATAACCAACAACAGCACCTCAGGAACTGGGATAACATACCTATGGGATTTTGGAGATGGCAACACTTCTACGGATCAGAACCCAGGAACCCATGAGTATAACCGTTTCGGCACCTACCAAATCACGTTAGAAGTAACGGATGATTTCTGTACGGTAGAGACTTCTCAATCACTCACCGTGTTTCCAACTGCTCCAGTTCTTGATTTTGAGGCGGATGTGTTAGAAGGCTGTGCACCCCTAACCGTGCAATTCACTAACCTTTCACAGTTTGCAGCACCGGGCGAATATCTATGGGAATTTGGCGATGGTAGTGTATCCAGGTCTGATAATCCGACACATACATTTTTTCAGGATGGAAATTTTACCGTAAGGTTGCGAGGAGAAAACGAGGTGGGAGAAACCTCAGAAATTGAAAAAGAGCAATACATAGATGTTTATGGAAGACCTTTCGCCGATTTCCTGGTTTCTGCCCGGGTGGTGTACATACCGGATCAGGAAGCTGTATTTAGAAACCTAAGTGAAAATGCTACCAACTTTCAGTGGGATTTTGGTGATGGAACAACATCCACTGAAGAAAGTCCAAGCCATGCCTATACCGAAGAAGGCTTTTATGATATCACCTTAATTGCTTCGAATGATTTTGGATGCGTTGACACGCTATTCCGATCAGCAGAAATAGAGGCCATCTCTGGCGGTCAGGTAAACACACCAAATGCCTTTACGCCAAGCCTGAATGGCCCAACGGGTGGTAATGTAGGGTCGAATGGGAATGATCCATCCAGAATCAATGATGTGTTTTTGCCGCGCCTTGAAGGGGTAGAAAGATTTCGAATGCTCATTTACAATAAGTGGGGCCAGTTGGTTTTTGAGAGCAACTCACAAGATGTTGGCTGGGACGGCTATTACCGAAATCAATTAGCGCCTTCCGGTGTGTATGTTTACAAACTGGAACTCAGATATTCAGACGGGAGAGATGTAATAAAAGTAGGAGATGTCACGCTGATACGATGAAGAAAATTCTTTTCTATATCACCCTTTCGCTCGTATGTGGCCTGTCGATAGGTCAGGATGCGCAGTACTCACAGTTTTACTCCAACCCACTTTATCTAAATCCGGCATTTGCCGGCACGGCAGCCAACACCCGAGCGGTGGTTATTCACCGGATTCAATGGCCTACCTTGCCACAGGCTTTCACCAACTCTACGGTCTCACTTGATTATAATGGAGATAATATCAACAGCGGTTTTGGAGTACTCATCCACCAGGACAGCCAGGGATCTGCGAGTCTACAAAACACCACCACCTCTTTTATTTATGCATACTCCGCAAATATCAATGATAAGGTTGTGATACGTCCAGCACTAAAATTCGGCTATGTGTTTAGAGATATAGATAGATCTAAACTGGTTCTTGGAGATCAGGTGGATTTTGGTGTAGATGGAACACCTTCACAAGATCCCCAGGTTAATTCCATCCGATTACAAAATTATTGGGACATTGGAACCGGAATATTGATTTACACGAAGAAAAATTGGTTTGGTGTGGCTATTGATCATCTCACTCAACCAAATCAATCGCTATTGGAAGGTACCGATAAGTTAGCGATACGTTATTCTTTTCATATCGGCAGCCGATACCCTCTTCAGAAGCTTATTCCTATCGGTACAATTGCTCCCACAATCGCACCAAGTATCTTATACCGTAGGCAAGGTGATTTCCAACAACTGGATGCCGGAGCTTCCGTCCATCTGCAGCCAGTCATTATTGGCCTTTATTATCGTGGAATGCCATTTATCAATGACTCTTTTGGTCGGATAAACCAGGATGCAATCATTCTTCAGGCCGGCGTAGAATATTACAATTTTGAGTTCAGCTACAGCTTCGACCTCAACCTTTCCAAGCTTGATCCGGTAGCGGGAGGTGGTGCACATGAGTTTTCACTGATTTATAACTTCAAGTTTCCCAGAAGCCGATACAAACCACCAAAATCACAACGAAAACTCAATTGCCCGGTGTTTGTACACAAACCGATTAACTGATCCTTCATGATCAAAAGAATGCGGTCACCTGCACATTTCCTGTATGAATGGTGGATGCATCTTCTGACTTACGTCCATTGTAGAGAAGCGACAACTGCATTCCCTTTGAGATTTTTTGTTGCCAGTTAAGCTGCCACGTTTGGTTCGTTCCTGGCTGCAGTGCGTCAAGTAGCAGGTATCCTAGATAAGAAGATGGATCACCCGTAAAATCGATTTGAACAATGGAAAAGGTACCCCGCAAAGAACCTTTCCCTGCTTGATTCCATGTCACCTCCGTTTTGTACACCTTCGATAAGGCTGATTCTAATGATGATTCTGTAAACTCATTTCGACGGGTTTTTCGCTCATAGCTCCCAATTAGTCGTAACACATTCGATGGTTGCCAGATCAATTGTGGACTGTAAGTGTATGTGATGATCTCAAAGTTTCGTGAGTCCAAATAATCAGATTGATTTAGCAAGTTGCCAAGCGAGGTAGTGACACGAATCGTATATTCAGAACCTAAATCAACTTTAGCGTTCGAAATCCATTCACTTTTTTCTCTCGTTTCAAACCCTTGCACCAAGAGCTGCTTATTATCGGATGTTTGATGCGTGAAGTCTCCGGCAAACCCTCTTCCGTTTCGATTGTAAAACAGGGTATATCTCTTCACATTTTGACTGGAAACCAGGTTCTCATCTCCCAAATCAAGGGTAAATGGATTTAAGCGATCACTATAGGATTCTGAAGTGGTTTTGTAATTGACATTGAAGTTGACATTGGCGGATAGTTTGGAGGCAAATTGTCTCAGCCCTCCATGACTTCTCCATTTGGCTGGAAATCGTGCATCAATCGTATGCAGGTAGAAGGTTTGAAAAGAGGTGATGTAATCGTCTGTAGGCGTAAAAATCTTTACATAATTACGTTCATCGGGATTGATTGCTTCAAAGAATTCGTTCAGATCCTGCACCCCATCGCCGTTGGTGTCACGCCAGGTATGGGTCCCCTCTCCTGTGGCCACAGGAAGATAAACGAACTCCCTTCGCAACTCCCGGCTATTTCCTGTGGAGTAAGAAAAGTTTGATCTCAGATTCCGATTCAGGAAGTTTTGAATCCAATTGATGCGCCCGTTTATCACCTCATCCTGTCCCAGGTTGAGATCGAGTTTATCTTCCACTTGTCGGTAATTGAAATCGGCCGTAACACTCCCTTTCTCTCCATTGATATTATAAGAAGCTCGCAGGTTTTTGGAGAAAAGGTAATCCACCATGCTTCCATTAACTGGACGTCTGTCACTTCTAAGCTGATAGCCAATTCGATAATTGGATTTGGATGAATCTGTGCTTGCCAAATAAACTTCATGTGCCCGATAGTGCATCAATGAGCTCACAACACTGTCACGTTGCTGAATTTCATTTTCGTCCATGTCAAACTGGTAGCCCGGAGCGATCCTCCATTTTCGATAGCTTAGATCCGACTTAGACCTCACCCATTCGGTGGTTCGATTTACCTGTTGATTTTCAAGCAAGAAGTGTGTGGAAACCAGCCTGACATTAGCAACTTCCTGATTAAAGTCGAGCGTATATTGCCAGCCATCAATAAATTCTGCACGCTTTCGACGATTCGCTGACATGATAAACCGATTTTCATTATTCTTTTCTATACCTGCTCTCGCAAAAAGGATTAAATCCTGAGACTGCTCATTTCTGTCAGGAGTATAATTCCAATCCCGATCAAACAGGATGGATCGGTAACGGTCTATAAAGGTGAAGTCCTCTTCATCAAGCTCCATTGCAAGAGAGCCCACCCATTTATAGCCAGATAGAGGTGCTGATCTACCGGAGGTTTGGATCGAGGTAAAATACGCCCTACTGGTGTTGTCGTTATCATCCACCGGTGAATAAAGATTTTGGTCTGTATTTGAAAAAGCTACTTCGCTTCTTACAGATTCATAATCTGATAACTGAACCTCTCCCCCCACCGTGATCATCTGACGACTATTGGGCAATGGAATAAACGCACCGGGTTCATAATTCCCTTGCAATTCGCCTCCCTGGGGCGATACCCATTCATAAACCCGACCATTCGCCGTAGTTTCCCTTAGCACATAGTTTCCATTACCAAATCCAACATCAGAGAAGGTTGGACTAAACAACTCAGCTGACGGATCAGTCGAATACTCAAATATTTCTTGTGGACCTCCATCCTGATCCACCGTATCTTTTTTGATATATAGAATGCGATTTTCAGAAAAACGAACCGAATCAAATCCGGTGACAAAAGCCTGATCCACATTATCACCTATAGCGCGCAGCTGGTCCAAATCCGTTTCATTTAAGCTAAAACCAAAACTGGTGTTTGGATTGTCTCGTTCTCGATAATAATTGGCAAATAGCCGAATCTTTTCATTTGATACCGATTGATAAGCTGAAAGATTCGTTCGGCTATAAAATTGCTCTGCATATTCAAAATCTACCCTTATGATAGAGAATTGAGTGATCACAATGTGATTGTTGAAGGTTATTTCACCCAGATTGTAATCGATCACGTAATCTCTATCAAACCCTCTCTCCAGCCTCACTCCATCCAAAAAAACTTTCTCCGAATTGGCCAGGACGATGATGAACCGCTCCCCATTCGGGCCTCTTAGCCTATAAGGGCCATTCAGCCCGTCTATGGGTTCTAAAACAGCCGAATTAAACTTCCCTTTAGACAAAGCCCCTGAGACCCGAGATTCATGTTTCCACTTGCCAGACTGTCCCCGATAGCTGGCCTGTAATCCCTGCACGTTTTTATAATATCTCAGAAAATAACCCGCATCGTCCGGTTGCTGAAGCACCACATCCCCAGCGGTTACATCAAAGCGATCATTGTAGAGTTTGATGAAAACATTGTCAAAATCTCTAATCTGCTGGGTATTACCTTCTGGCTGATAAGGCACATTTTGATCCGTAATAACAGCCGAAAGAAACAGGTTTTCATCCAGCTTGCCATCCATTTGCAGGTTGAGGCTTGAGTTCACAAACAAACTCTGGCGGTTACCAAAAGAAACACCACGCGTAATAGCTCCATACTTTTGAACCCCACCAAAATCAAAGAGTTCTTCTTTTTCAACTCCGGGATTTTGGTTAGAGATGATTGCAATCTCTCTGGAATCATCATAATCAGCTATATTCCTGTTTTGATATGTTTTGGTGAGCAAGGGGTTTAAGACACGATAACATACTTCAACTTCAGACTGTTGAGATATTACTTGGATTACTTGAGTTGAATCATTCCATTCATAGTTTGCTGACACAGTAATAGAACCAGGCTCAATTAGTACCGAATCAAGTTTGACCTGGGCATTAGATGGAATGGTTTTGCACTTTAGGTTTTGGCCGTTGAGACAAAATGAAACCAGTATGATTAGACTAGCTATCAGCCAGCGGCATGGAAATGAAAAAGGTAGTCCCTTCCCCGTGCTTTGATTCAAACCAAATATTTCCTCCCGCATTTTCAATTCCTTTTTTTGCTAAGGCCAGGCCTATTCCGCTACCTGTTGATTTTGTACTAAAATAGTTCAGGAATATCTTATCCTTCAATTCATCAGGTACTCCCCTGCCATTGTCCTCTACAGAAAGTAGCCCTTTACCTGACCGCTCTTCTAATGTGATCTGTATTTCCGCTTGCTTACTCTCCACAGACTGAATGGCATTCAAAACAATATTATTCAGTATTCTCCTGAAAATGTCTTTGTCTGCTTCTATATGAATACCAGCATCTACTTTTAGTTTAATCTTCACATCTTCAGCACGGTATAAGCCTACTACCTCCTTGATTAGCATTCCCAAATCAAAAACCTGATTATCCGGAGCAGGCATTTCCGCGAAAGCGGAAAATGACTCAGCGATCTGACTCAACGTGTCCACTTGGGTTAGCAGCGAGGTTAGTGTCTCATACTCTTTGGATTCAGCGTCGTGTTTTCTTAACATCTGCTGAATTTTTAGTTGCATAGGTGTAAGTGGATTTTTAATCTCATGAGCTACCTGCTTAGCAATCTCCTTCCAGGCCGTTTCTTTCTGACTCTTCGCCAAAGCCAGTTTACTGTCTTCCAGCTTTACTAACATCTGATTGTAATCTTTCACAAGAGATCCAATCTCATCCGAAGATTCGTACTCAATAGGTTTGTTCACCTCCTGAAGCGTGACTCTTCGAATCTTGGCTGCCACCATCCGAAGTGGATGAAGAAGGTTGTTCAATACTGCATTTCCGAATACGATCGCTATGATGAAAATAAATCCAAAAATGGTAATCAAATTGCCAAATACCTCAATTTGCTGACGCCTCAGGTGATTTTTTGAGTCGAAGAATGGCATAGCAATAAACCCAGCCACCTGATTATCAATGGTATTTACCACAGCATAGCAAACTTTATAATCCAGACTACCCACACTCTCATCTGCAATGATGCTCTGGTTCTCTTTGACCACCAATTCCTCAAATACAATCGGATTAATCAGATTTCCCTGAAGCTTAAGATTAAAAATTTCCGGCTGACTGGTAGCGATCAGGTAGCCTGATTCATTGTAGAAGCTCAGATCAGATTGAATATAGCTGCTGATCTCCGCCAGACGATACGCACCCACTTCATTGCTGACCTCTTCTATTTCATTCGAAAGAATCTCGGATATGTAAAGTGCCTGTTTGATGTAGCTTCGATTGATTTCTTCACGGTAAGACGTATTGAGAGTGTTTAGCAAGGCAAAACCCGTAATCAGCAAAGGAATGACAAAAGCCATCCCGAGGTAAAGCTGGATTTTACTGGTAAAATTGAGCTTGAGTCCATGTTCCATTGCCGAACTGCTCACACTAAAAAGCCCAAATGAAAAAAGCAGGAGGAGAAAGAAAAAGAAGAAATTGGTAAGCCTGTCTCGTGCTTCATACTTTCGCGAAATAATTAGAATCGTCCTTCCGTCATTAGTTTTTACGCCATAGTAGTGGCGCTCATTTTTTTCAATCCCCCTTTTATAAAGCGCTTCTCTCGCAAAATCCTCTTCAGTAGGCCATTCTCCCTGCCCAAATTTGCTACGATGAAACAAAATATCGTCACCAGCAAAAACTGCATAGTCAAAATCATTGGTCACTGAGAAGTACTTATTGTCTGTCAGCAGTGCCGGATACACACTGGTTGGTACCCGTTTTTTGATTTGCAGAATAATCAAACCGACAAGGTCACCCACATTTATCTTACAGATGTATTTAAAGTTCGTACCCTCATCTATAAAGTAGATATTCTCATAATCGGACTGATTTTGTAGTGTCAGCAGGCTATACTCTCGCGTGAATTGGGTATTCAATGAAAGTTGCTGGTAATCCTGAAAAACGATATCCAGGTCGTATTTATTGAAATATGGTGTTAGAAATTCACTTCTGATTCTTTCTTCTAACACCCTTCTGCTTCGCTCGCTAGCGATGAGTGCCAAGGTCTCATCAGACGAAAGTTTTCTTATGGTTTGATCGAGGTAATACTCGCCCAAAACATCTCTCTTCAAAAGCAGGTAGTTGGCAAACTTCTTTTTTGCATCCAGCTCTGCACCCTCTTCATATTTATAAATGCAGAATGCAAGCACCGCCGATACCCCCACACCGAAAATCAATATAAAAAGCAGATTAGCATAAGTAAATTCTCTGAAAGATTTACCCCATTGATAGCGGATAGAGATCAATAAAATCGAAACATGAACAACACTAAACGAAATCGACAATAGGTCTGCAAAAGCCATTAACACTGCTGCAATTAATGACCCAATGATGGCCTGGGAAATGAAGTGGCTTCTTCTTATTAGGTTGAGGGTGAGGTATGTAAAATAAAAATATCCAACGCAAGCAAGCAATATGCAGAGGTAAGCTACCACCCGGAGTACGGAAAATTGGATTGATTGTCCAACATCCAACGAAAGCTGGGAGTGACTAATGATGCTCCATGCCACATGAAGTACAACACCAGAAAGAATGGTATTGAAAGCACTCACACAAATAACCCCCCATTTAGATCTCTTAAGGTTTTGAAGGTAGTGTGCCGAAGCTAAAAGGATCAGGTTCAATATCAAACAGTTGATCAGTAGATCACCCAGTGTCGGATTAACCACAGAGGAAGTATACTTGATCGGGTCAAAAAGCTCGTATCTGAAGAGCAGTTGAAATGCATCAAATGCCAGGGTAAGGAACCGTAGAAACAGCAATCCTACACTTGATATCCAAAAGAGACGAATACTTTCCTGACTGAACTTCCAGTACTCTAAAAAAATGATGAATAGGATAACCACAGCGACCAGCACATCAATTAACCGGCTTGGCATCCACTCTACATCAAAATAGATTAGCTGATTGAAATGATATTCACCCGAGGTAGCAGACAGATTAGAAATTTGATCATAGAGTAGCGGACTATGGCGCTCATTCAGATACTGATTGGTGATTGAATATGCCTCTAGCAGCTGGTGACATGAAACATAAATACATGTTCCCTTCTCTAATTGCTGAACGAGAAATATTCCGAGATCATTTTCAACTATCTGAATGGTATCCTGTGTTAGGTTGGAAACGAATGGTCTGTTATCACTCCAATCATCCAACCTCCCGTTGCAGATTGAGCGCTTTCTAAAATCATTTGAAGTAGCCTTACCATCCCGCCAGTTCTGAAGATCCTCATATTGTATGGAGACGATTTTCTCAAAACCATCAATAGCCTTCTTGCTTTTTAGCTCCTCCCAATCAATAATAAAATGATTGATGGAAAAAGCAGCCAGGCATACAAAAAGTAGCAGAAATGAGACCCTGTGATTCACAAGCTTGAATATACAATAATCAAGCCTTTAATCCCTTCTAGCTCTTCCAAATGAGATAAAGAAAGATCACACGTGAATACCTGAAATTGAGTGGAAAAAGTAAAAGTGCAACTACAAGAATGGAAATTAAATACACATTCAATGGCGGATCGTCAAAGAAATAGTAAAGGACAAATGCTGTGACTAAGAATATTCCAGTAGAAAATCCGTAGCTCACATACATCGCTCCATAGAAGTTTCCGGGTTCTTTTTCATACCTCAAATTGCATTTTGGGCAATTGGTATGCATGGATGACATTTTCTTTAAGTTATATGGCGAGTGAGTAAAAATCTCACCCTCCTTGCACCGGGGGCATTTAGCCTTTAAGACGTTCGCTAAGACTGACACGTTTTGTTGTTTTACTGTATTTGTACCAAAGGAAAATCATCACAAAAACAACGATATAGGGAGTGAAGAACAGAAACATAATTCCATTGTTCAAGCCTTCAGCCATAGAAGTCTCTCCCGCACTCACATTGTTCTTTATTTGTGTCCGGCACATGGCGCACTGTGCCCAGTTTAACAATGGAACGAACAACGCTAAAACAAGAATGACGACCTTCCTCATTTTTAAAAGTAATATGGTTGGATCATGAAGTAAACGATTACACCAGTAATGG
Organism: Ekhidna sp.; assembly: GCF_965247405.1. Lineage (GTDB taxonomy): Bacteria > Bacteroidota > Bacteroidia > Cytophagales > Cyclobacteriaceae > Ekhidna. The sequence continues at coordinate 3,808,606 of NZ_OZ252014.1, read as the reverse complement.
AAACATACAACCAAACCGGAAAAGTATATTTTACAATCATTTTATGTCGCGCAATCTGGTCAGTGAGTGCGTAATAAAATGCAAACAACACGAAAGGCACTACAAGTATTGACAGTAAAATATGACTTCCCAAAATAACCAAATACACTACCCTGCTGGTTCCAACCTCCAGCAATTCTTTCTCACTTAATTCTCCGTCGTGATTCAGGTCTCCAAATTTTACCGACTCAACACTCGAATGATAAAGCACATAGGAGATAAGAAACAACACGCCGAGAAAAAGAGCAGTAAACATGAAAGAACGATGAGCCTTAATGTTTCCCTTTTTTATAGAAACTAAAGCAGCTATCAACGTGACAACTGTCAGTGAATTAATAATAGCGTGTACCCCAGGCAGCATCTTCACCCAATCTCCGGTCATACTCAATTTCGCAGGAAAAAAGATCAAAAATGCTACAACCAGGGGGATAAGTATAGAGATCAAATATATAATCCTCAGGTAGACTTTGTTATCTGCTTGTTCCTTTGCCATAAGATTGTTGAAGTGTTAAAATATCCAACTCTGTGAGCAATTGGTCCACTCCTTCGCGGGTAAGTTCATACCCTCCCCAGAGTCCCTCACTGTTTATTAAAACAAGATCTACATCAGATTGATTGATGCAATCAAAAAAAGATGTTGATTTATACTCCAAGATAGCTTTGCGCTTATCAACGGCGTAGATAACCCGATTCATGTAGTTGGTTTCCACCAATGATAAAGAATCATTTTTAGAAACGACAGTTACCTCTTCGAATTGCTGGCATTCCAAAGGTATCTCAGCCATCAAGGCTAAAGAAAACCGATTGTCCCCGAATAACTGAAGAATGAGGTACCATGCGACTGGTACCAATAAAACGATAAATATGAATATGCGCTTTAGCCCCTTGTTCTTCAAGAATAATTAATCAATAAAGTGCTTTTAGAATCGCATCACCCTGATAGATCATAATGAAGATCAGGAAAACCACGAAAAGCATCGGCAAAACGATGGACATTTTCAGTGACTTCTTCTCATGACCCAGGTGCATGAATTCAGAAACGATATAATACGCTTTTACAATTGTCAGAGCAATAAACACAATAATTCTTACCCATTTATGCTCATGAGGCACTGTAAATGCAATAGCAAATTCAATGGCGGTGATAGCTGCCAAATACCACATCACCTTCAAGAAATTCTTGACTTTAGCTTTATTAACCGGCTTAACCTCTACTTGTGAAGTTTGTTGTTCCATTTTGATAGGTTGTTAATGTGTTTATACTAAGTAAAAGAAGGTGAATACAAATACCCATACCAGGTCTACAAAGTGCCAGTAAAGACCCACTTTCTCTACCATTTCGTAATGCCCTCGTTTCTCAAAGACTCCTACTGTTGCCTGGTAGAAAATGATGAAGTTGATAACTACCCCACTGAATACGTGGAAACCATGGAATCCGGTAATGAAGAAGAATAATGCCGCAAAGTTTGGTGGACCATATTGGTTTTGAGAAAGTCCTGCACCCTGGAAAAAGTTTCCAACAGCATTCATTGACATATCAGATCCATGAATGAAGTGACCCCACTCCCATGCCTGACAGCCCAGAAACGTTAAACCACCCAGGATCGTCCAAAGCATCCACTTCTCAACGCCTTTTCTATCCATACGCTCACCAGCCTCTACCGCCAATACCATTGTCACACTACTCACGATCAATATGAACGTCATGAGTCCAACGAAAACAAGTGGTGCACTATCAATGCCAAGTGCATGCATTCCTGGGAATGCTTCAAATACTTTTTCCGGAATCGGCCAATACTCTTGCGAGAACTTAAAATCAGCAACAGCACCTGCGTATGCCGGGTGACTGAATCGGATCAATCCGTAAGTGATCAATAATGCGGAAAATGTAAAGGCATCTGACAGGAGGAAAAACCACATCATCAGTTTGCCATAGCTTGCCTTCATAGGTGAAACACCACCCCTCCAGATATTTTTTCCTTTTTCTTCTACTATTACAGCCGATTCAGCCATTATTTTAGGTTTTAGGTTTAATTATTGAAAATCAAAAATAAGTATAAATACAACCAAAGTCCACCAAGAAAATGCCAGAAAGTGGTACACATTTCTATTCGCACCATGCTCTTTGAATGAACTTTATATTTAAATGCTTTTGCCAACACAATCAACAGAAAAATCACTGCTCCAATTAAGTGAACAACATGCAATCCTGTGAATATGTAAATAAATGAACTAGCCGGGTTGCCGACAAAATGATATCCTCCATCAACCAGTTGACCCCATGCTTTCAGCTGCCCTACGATAAAGGCTAAAGCCAAAATACCGGTCACAGCCAATCCTATGCGTATATTCTGAATGTTGTTACGCTTTGCTGAAATATATGCAAAGTGCATGGATACACTACTCAAAATGATGATTGCGGTAGTCCATTTAAACAAAGGTGGAAAATCAATGTAGATCCAGTCTCCAACCGATTTCTTAACGATGTATGCACTCGATAACGAAATGAATATCATAATCACCGACACCAAAAACAGCCACATGGCAAATTTTTGAGGGTGCATGGATCGTACCTTACCTGCTTCTATCTCTCCTGTCATAGCTTATCAATTAAAAAGGTTATTTGCACAATAGGTAAGTAGATGAATGAACCAAACATGATGCGTCTGGCTTTTTGGTTAGATGTATCTTTCATGAGGCTGAAGGTGGTTGCTAAAAACAATACCCCACAGACCGTAGCTACTACTCCACTGGTAAGGCCCGTAAGTCCAAAGATCGTAGGAAGTAGCCCTAGAGGTAACAAGAACAAAGTATAGACCATAATGTTAATAGCTGTACTTAAATCCTTTGCTCCTCCGCCAGGTAACAGTTTAAAACCTGCTTTTTTATAATCCTCGTCAGAAACCCAAGCAATCGCCCAAAAGTGTGGGAACTGCCAGATAAACTGAATACCAAAAATGATCATAGCTTCATATGACAACACTCCACTTGCAGCTGCCCATCCAATTAATGGAGGTAAGGCACCAGGAATAGCACCAACGAAAACCGCTATAGATCCTACTCTTTTCAACGGAGTGTAAACAAAGGCATAAAGAAGTAAGGATAGAAATGACAATGCTGTTGCCAGGATGTTGGTAGCGAGTAGCATTAACACTAAACCGGCAATGCCTGTTAATACACTAAACCATACAGCCTCTGTTTCAGTAATTCTATTGGAAGGTAATGGGCGATTCTTCGTCCGATTCATAATCGCATCGTACTTCTGTTCGATTACCTGATTGATGGTAACAGATGAACCTGAAACCAAAAAACCGGCTGTCAGAAAAACAATGAAGCTACCCCAATTCAAAACAGACTGATTGGCCAATGCATAGCCAAATCCGGATGAAAAAACGACTAAAAAGGAAAGACGAGGTTTTAGTAATTCATAATAAGCGCGTGCCTTCTCAGAGGTGCTAATATCGATATGTGAAACGGCCGTATTCATTTCTCGAATTTGAGTCGCAAAGTTAAATAAAACAGCAGGCTAAAGATGCCCACAGCAAGAATTAAATGCAGGGGTTGAATCCAAAACGGAAAGTCGAAACGAACCATTGCAATGCCTGCTATCATCGCCATAAAGACCAGCACAACCAACTGCATAGATCGCTGAATAAGCCATCCCTCACCTGTTTTGCGAGCAAAATAAAACATGCTTACTACTCCTATGAGAATAAGCCATGAATAAGATCGATGAATATAAAAAGTGGATGAAAGATAACTAGCCCATTCACTTTTTCCAGTTGTGGACACCAGCAAGTCATCTATAACGCCTCTTACCTCAGTCCCAAGAATAATCTGTGGAATAAATAGCATGGTGGTAAGCAACCCAATGATAAATAGAGGTTTATGCTTTAAAATCTTCAATTCTCTCACCTTCACATTCATCCAAATCAACAATGCAACGATCAACAATGCGAGCAGCATATGAAATGTAATAAACCCATGTAAAAGATTTGTAGACACGACCAATGATCCAACCCAGCCCTGAAAGCCTGTCAAAATGAAGATGGCTACTCCCATAATTGGAATCCAAATAGAGTTTTTTCGAAAGGAGAAGGAAAAAATCATATTCAGGAAGACCAGGAGTCCAATCAACACACCGACGAGTCTATTAATATACTCAATCCATGCTTTGGTCGCATTGAATTCATGCTCCACCAAAACTGATGGATCTTTAGTGATTCTTTCACTCAACTCTTCATAGCCTAGTTTGCTAAACAAACCCGATAGTCGTTCGTTTTTTGCTAATCGTTGTTCGCGAAAAACATCCTGATAATTTTCAGGTAGCGTTTCAGCGTTGGTAGGCGGAATGTATGAGCCAAAGCATTTCGGCCAGTCCGGACATCCCATGCCTGCCCCCATCACACGCACAATGCTCCCCACCAGGATCAGTACGAATACTGATCCCAGTGTGATTGCATTGATTCTTAAAAAATTCTTTTGATTAATTAGCTTTCTCAACTCCTGTCAAATCTTCATCCTTCGTTAGCTCATTCTCGTGCTCAAGGTTAGATTCAGGAGTGTGTGAGTAAGGTACTGTTTGCGGAATGAAATCATCTTCTGCTCCGGGCTTACTGTAATCGTAAGGCCATCTGTATACCTTCGGTATCGCTCCAACCCAGTTTCCGTGTCCAGGAAACCGTGGTGTTGTCCATTCCAGCGTATTGGATTTCCATGGGTTTGCTGGAGCCAACTTTCCTCTCCAGATGGAGTAGAAGAAGTTGAACAAGAAGATAAATTGTGCTGCAAAAGTTAAGATTGCAGCGACACTTACAAGCGCATTCAAATCTCCGTAAATATTGAATGTCTCAAAAGAGGTAAATGAATAATATCTCCTTGGGAATCCTGCAATCCCGATGTAGTGTAGCGGGAAGAATACCAGGTATATTCCAATGAAAGATAGCCAGAAGTGTACTTTACCCAATCTGTCGTCCATCATTCGTCCAAAGAACTTAGGGAACCAGTGGTAAACACCAGCCAATAGTCCAAAGAATGATGCACTACCCATTACCAGGTGGAAGTGAGCTACCACGAAATAGGTATCATGCAAGTTGATATCCAATACTGAGTTTCCAAGGAAAATACCAGTCAATCCTCCTGAAATAAAGAAGGATACCAAACCGATGGAGAACAACATGGCCGGTGTGAAGACGATATTCCCTTTCCACAAAGTGGTGATATAGTTAAATGCTTTAATCGCTGAAGGTACCGCAATCACCAAAGTAAGAATGGTAAATACAGATCCTAAGAATGGGTTCATTCCTGTCACGAACATATGGTGTGCCCAAACAATAAATGAAAGGAATCCGATACCCAACATGGATCCAATCATCGCCTTGTATCCAAAAATTGGCTTACGTGCATTTGTTGCGATGATCTCCGATGTGATTCCAAGAGCCGGAAGGATTACAATGTAAACCTCAGGGTGACCCAGGAACCAGAACAGATGTTGATAAAGGATTGGACTTCCACCAACATTTGGTAGTGCCTCACCTGCTATGAAAATTTCTGATAAGTAGAAGCTCGTTCCGAAAGATCTATCGAAGATCAGGAGCAAAGCTGCAGATAACAGCACTGGGAATGAAAGTAATCCAAGAATTGCAGTTATAAAGAATGCCCAGATTGTCAAAGGTAATCTGGAGAAAGACATCCCTTCTGTTCTTAAGTTGATGACTGTTGTGATGTAATTAATACCGCCAAGAAGAGACGAGGCAATGAATAATGCCATTGACACTAGCCATAATGTCATTCCCAAACCTGAACCCTGGATGGCCTGTGGAAGCGCACTCAATGGAGGATAAACCGTCCATCCACCACCTGCAGGACCTGTTTCAATGAATAATGAAATGAACATTACCACACTGGATGCAAAAAAGAACCAGTAAGAGAGCATGTTCATAAATCCGGAGGCCATATCTCTTGCACCAATCTGAAGTGGAATCAAGAAATTTGAGAAGGTACCACTTAAACCAGCCGTTAGCACGAAGAATACCATGATGGTTCCGTGCATGGTTACTAAGGCAAGATAGAATTCTGCATCAAGTTTACCAGCTTCGGTGATCCACTGCCCAAGCATCGGTCTCAACCATTCCAGACTCATTTCCGGAAATCCTAGTTGCAATCGGAAAATGATTGAAAGTCCACCTCCAATCAGTGCCCAGAAAATTCCTGTAATCAAGAATTGCTTCGCGATGGTCTTGTGATCAGTCGAGAAAATATACTTGCTTACAAACCCCTGCTCATGATGCTCATCGTGGTGATCATCATGAGACAAATCTTCCTGAAGTTGTATATCTGTTACTGACATATGATTTTATTTTGAACTGCTTGCAGCAGTTGTAACTTTTTGTTCTTTCTCAATGTTTTCGATTCCAGCAGCAATTTTTGCAGCTTCTTTCAAATCCTCAGGCACCTGGCTGATGTAATCAGGATTTTGCTTTAGGAATGTATTTTCCTGATTCTCTTTGTACCATGAATCATACTCATCCTGATCCAGCACTGTAATAATACCCTTCATCCCATAGTGGCTCTTCCCACAAATCTTGTTACATACCAGCTCGTAATTAAATTCAGGATTTCCAGTAATCTCTCTCATTTCAGCTGTGCTCACCGTTGGTGTGAACCAAAACTGAGTTGGCATCCCCGGTACAGCATTCATCTGCATTCTAAAATGCGGATTATAAACACTATGGATGACATCCCTTCCTCTAATCTTTAATAATACTGGCTTATCTTTTGGAAGAACCAATTGAGTCGGCATAAAATCATCGTGACCACCTTGATCTGATAAGTCTATTCCCATTGAATTGATGGCATCAATTTTTCTGAAATCATAATCTCCCAACTGCCCATCCTTACCAGGGTACCGAAATGCCCATGCATACTGATATCCCATAACTTCTACGATTTCCGCATCCTCCGGAGCAGGTCCTGTAATTACATTCCACTGTTTCAAACCTGAAATAATCAACCATGCCAATACCACGGCTGGTACCAATGTCCAGATCATCTCCAGTTTATTATTGTGTGGGTAGTAGTGAGCTTTATTGCTTTCTTTATACCGGTATTTAAAACCAAATCCAAAAAGGAAGATTTGAGTGATGATAAATACTGCTACCGTGATCCACATAGTAATCCAGAAAAGATTTTCTGTAATTACCGCATGCTCAGAAGCAATCGGTAAATTATAGTTATCGTATTCTGTGATTGAAAAATAGAAGAACCCAGCTATTCCTCCAATCAGGAACAACAACATCAATACTCCCTGAAGACTGTTGTTTTTAGAAACGTAACCTTCACTCTTTTTCTTCTTTACAACACCAACTAAGGTAGTGACACGGTAGGCTGTGAATATCACAGCAAGAATTAAAACGACCGCTAATACTATTATTAAATTAAGCATAACCTATCCCTCACTTATTAAATATGATGATGCAAACTTTCTTTTAACATTGGATGGTTCTTCGCGAATAGAGGCGCTTTCGAAAGTGCATTGTAAGTCACATATAAGAAAGCGCTCAAGTACACGAGAATCAACCCTATCTCAAGGAATCCAAAGCCTCCATTGTCTCCTACAGTTCCCGGCGAAACCATCATGTAAAAATCCAGCCAATGACCGAATACTACCGCAGGACAAACCACCTTTAGAATTCTTGTATGTCTCTTCGCATCTCTAGTCATAAGAACCAAGAATGGGAAGAAGAAGTTTAGAATTAAATTGATATAAAATACCGGAGCATAATGATCGTCTTTCCATCGCTCCAGGAAGTACACAGTCTCCTCAGGAATGTGTGCATAATAAATCAACAAAAACTGGGAGAACCAGATATATGTCCAGAAAATGCTGAATGCAAAAACAAACTTACCAAGATCATGGATGTGGTTTTCATTTACTACGGACAGATACCCTTTATCCTTCAACATTACTACGATGAATAGTGTAAGTGCCAAACCAGCTACCCACCAGCTGGCAAAAGCATACCAGCCAAACATGGTACTAAACCAGTGCACATCGATGGACATGATCCAATCCCATGCTGCCATCGAAGAAGAAACGGCAAAGAATACAAGGAAAATAGCCGAGATCTTTCTCATTTGATACCACTTGGTAGTACCACCCTCTATATCCTCAGATAACGCAAGAGATTTTAGTTTTCTGAACAACAAGTACCATACTCCGAAAAAGATTACTAATCTGCCAATCCAGAAAATTGGAAATGCACCACCTTCAAGTGGCCAGAAAAAGTAAGGCGCCTTGCCTTTTACGATATCATCTCCTCCGTTCTCTGCATAAAGGTCTGCGTGTGTCCAATGGAAAATATCGTGTCCGCCGATCATGAATACCACTAGCATCAATACAAATGCAATCGGTAGCCAGTTTCCAAAGGCCATTGGGATACGCTTAATCCCTGTGGCCCATCCAGCCTGAGAAGCGTACTGTATGGCAAAGAAGAAAACACCAATAATTGCGAGACCTGCGAAGAACACATTGTTGATCCAAAGGTTGGATAATACTCTTTTTACAGATAAGCTACTTCCATGATGTGCTTCATCACCCCCTTCTTCACCGTGTGAATCACCATGATCTTCAGCGGCATATGGTTCCTCTCCGTGCCCGTCTGACACTACCTCTGAATGATCTCCGCCATGACCTCCGCCATGATCACCTGAACCTAATGTAAAATAGCCAAGCACAGAAAGTACTAATCCCACCAATAAGGTAATGATTAGTCGTTTCTTCGCAGTAGCAGTAAATTCAAATCTTTCTTCTGATACCATGAGTAGTGTTAATTCGACTTTTGCAATTCTTTAACGTAACGAGCGATTCTCCATCTGTCCTCAGGACTAACTTGTGAACCATGAGCACCCATCAAACCTTTTCCATAAGTAATCACATGAAAGATGTGACCCTCTGTAATTTCTAAATATGCAGCTCCATTCAAATTCGCCACACCGGCATATTTCTCCGCAACTAGTCCGTCAGCATTTCCTTTTGCCCCATGGCAATGCTTACAGTAGCTATCGTATAGTGCCTTACCTTCCTTTACAACGCTTTCATTTTCAGCAGTAAAAGGACTTTCCAAAGTTTGAGCAGCTAATTCAAGATCATCAATTGTCATTCTAACCGGAAGCGCCTCTCCCCTTCTTACCGTGTTGGCAACCGGCTCACGCATGTTCATTTTGAACTTGTTATAGGGGTTGGAGTTGTAAAACTCTCCATGACCATCTTCTTCATTTGAATCTAGCCAGGATCCTTCGTCCTCATTTGTGATTTGAGTCAACGGCTCATATGGAGTAGAATGGTACATCTGGGGGGCATATTCCAATCCAGTGTCATCCACACCAGCAGCACATGAAGCCAATACAGCCCCAATCGTGATAATTCCTAAATATCTAAATGTCTTTAGCATCATTATCAATCAAACTTTTTATTATTAACCTCAGTAGCTCCACTGCCTTGCAATACCTTTTTAATGTCTGCTTCTGATTTGTCATTTCTATCCAAATCAATGGCCATTACGTGCTTATCATCTGTAATTCTGATATCGTAGATTCTTGGTTTTCCCCACGGTTTCAAATTAGAGATTACAAAAAACGTCCCAACCATACCAAATGACGCCAGCAGAACAGTCATTTCAAATGTAACAGGTATAAAAGATGGGATAGGAATGTAATCCTTGCCCCCTATGATCATCGGCCAGTCGATACCCATCATACCCACCATCATGGTCAAAGCCAGGCAAGTTCCGGTAATACCAAACATGAAAGCGGCTACTGAAAGCCAGCTTCTTTTATATCCTAAAACTTCCTCTATTCCATGAACGGGAAATGGTGAATAAACCTCTTCGATTTTCACACCGGATTCGCGGACGTTTTTGATGGCATCCATCAAAACATCTTCATCGTCATAGACGCCCAATACGTAATTCGTTCCTTGAGACATATCTTATCTATTTACGCCGACTTAGACGGCTTTTCACCTGTTGCTTTAATAATACTCTTAACCTCAGCCATGTTGATTACAGGGAAGAACTTCGCGAATAGGAAAAACGCTGTAAAGAACAAGCCAAACGTGAACACATACACGCCGATATCATACATTGTTGGGTAAAACATCGCCCAACTGGATGGTAAGAAATCTCGGTGTAGTGAGGTCACTATAATTACAAATCGCTCGAACCACATTCCAATATTTACAATGATTGAAATGATGAAGGTTGCGGCCAGATTTGTTCGAATCTTTTTGAACCAGAACAGCTGTGGTGAAATCACATTACAGGTCATCATTGACCAGTATGCCCACCAGTAAGGCCCTGTTGCCCTGTTTATGAATGCGTATTGCTCCGCCTCTACTCCTGAATACCATGCAATGAAGAACTCAGTGATATATGCAATACCCACAATTGAACCAGTGACAATGATGATGATATTCATCAATTCGATGTGCTGGATCGTAATGTAATCTTCCAGCTTGTACACCTTTCTAGTCACAAGTAGAAGAGACAATACCATGGCAAATCCAGAGAAGATCGCTCCTGCCACAAAATATGGAGGGAAGATTGTAGTGTGCCATCCCGGAATTACCGAGGTAGCAAAGTCAAAGGATACAATGGTGTGTACAGAAAGTACCAGCGGAGTAGCAAGTCCTGCTAATACCAGTGACACAGTTTCGTAATGTGCCCAAGTCTTGGCTCCACCTGTCCAGCCGAAACTAAGTGCTCCGTAAATGGCTTTTGAAATTTTGTTTTTAGCTCTATCTCTGATCGTAGCAAAATCTGGAATCAGACCGATATACCAGAATACAAGGGAAACAGAGAAATACGTTGAGATCGCAAATACATCCCACAATAATGGCGAGTTAAAGTTTACCCAAAGCGATCCGAATGTGTTTGGAAGCGGTAGTGCCCAGTAGAATCCCAACCATGGTCGACCCATATGAAGAACCGGGAACATTGCCGCACAAATCACAGCAAAGATGGTCATTGCCTCCGATGCTCTGTTGATAGACATTCTCCATCGCTGACGGAATAGTAAGAGTACTGCCGAAATCAGCGTTCCTGCGTGACCAATACCTACCCACCACACGAAGTTGGTGATATCCCAGGCCCAGCCTACCGTTTTGTTAAGACCCCACATTCCAATTCCATCCCAAAGGGTGATCGCTACTGCATACCCCCCGGCCAGGAGAAGTGCTAAAGAGACTGCCATGGCTAGCATCCATGTAATGGATGGTCGCTCCTCTACTCTTCCAGCAATATCCTCAGAAACATCGTGGACGGTCTTTCCACCTGTAACTAAGGGTATCCGTACTTCTGATTCTGCGTGCATTATGCTTCTATTTTATCGTTGTTGTCTTTGTTTCTTACTTTGGTCAAGTACCATACGTTCGGCATCACTCTCAGCTCTTCAAGCACATGATAGGCCCGATCTTCCTGAGCTTCCACACTCTTCTCTTTGTACTTTAATTTCAATGTCTTGGAAATTCTGCTTTCCGGATCTTTCATATCTCCGAATACCAAAGCATCCGTCGGACATGATTTCGCACAAGCAGTTTGAATTTCACCATCAACAGGTCTTCTGCCCTCTTTCTTAGCATCCAACTTACCAGACTGGATTCGCTGAACACAGAACGTGCATTTCTCCATCACCCCTCTGGCTCTTACAGTAACATCCGGGTTCAGTACCATCTTACCTAAGTCGTTATTCATTGGGGTATTAGTATCGAATTTAGCATTGTCGTGGTACTTAAACCAGTTGAAACGACGTACTTTATAAGGACAGTTATTCGCACAGTATCTTGTACCAATACACCTGTTATATGTCATTTGGTTTAGCCCCTCGCTGGAGTGTGTAGTAGCCGCTACCGGGCATACTGTCTCGCACGGTGCACTGTTACACTGCTGACACATCATCGGCTGGAAAGTAACTTCCGGATTTTCAATCGCGGCGAGCTCTTTCTGCTTCACTTCCATCAAATTCTTATCATCAGCAGTCAACTCATTTTCAGGTCGTTCACTGTAGTATCGATCAATTCTGATCCAGTGCATCTCTCTACGGTTCAGCACCTCTTCCTTCCCTACGACCGGAATATTGTTTTCTGTCTGACATGCCACGGTACATGTTCCACAACCTGTACATGAGTTCAGGTCGACAATCATTCCCCAGTGGTGATTCGGATACTCATGTCCTTTCCATAGCGAAACCGCATGTGGTCTTACTTTGGAACCATCAGCTTTCGAGATCATGGGGAAATTTCTTCCCGCCTGAGGATCTTTTTGGTATTCACCAAGTGTCGTTTCCTGGATGACTGTTTCTCTTCCTGCGTAAGTCTGACTTGTTTGTGTCTGAGCTACTTTTCTTACTTCACCAGTAAGCTCCATGCTAGCTTTTCCACTGTATCGTAAACCATCAGCAGAACTGCTAACCAGCTGATAAGCATTAACTCCTACACCATTTCCTACTTTACCAGCTTTAGTTCTTCCATACCCTATGGCTAAACCTACCGTTCCGTAAGCCTGTCCTGGCTGAGGGATCACTGGAGCAGTTACCGACTTACCATTTACAGTAAGGGTAGCTACCTTATAATCCATGTCTCCACCTTTTACAGCCCAGTCATTTTCACGAGCAAGCTTTGGTGAAACAGTAAAGTAGTTATCCCAACAAGCTTTAGTGATCGGGTCAGGCATTTCCTGCAACCATGGGTTGTTAGCCTGAACACCATCACCTACTGAGTAATTGGTGTATAGTGCAAGCTCAAGTCCGTCAGACTTGGCAGAATATCCTTTCAGATTTCCAGCTACCACCACAGGATCTACAGTGACTGTTTTCGTTACAGCAGGTGCATCTACGTTATAAATACCATCGTGGAGGCATTTATCAAAAAACCTGGTTACATCTCCATCAGCGAATGGCTGCCATCCTTCTTTAACAAATTCGTAATAAGATGCATCATTGTCAGCCCATCTCAGGAAAGATTCCTGTGCCTGACGTGTGTTGAAAATATTTTTGATAGTTGGCTGTGAAAGCGTAAAGTGACCAGTTACCGGCTCAAAGTCATTCCATGACTCCAGGTAGTGATGATCAGGAGCAACATACTTCACTGAGCTGGATGTTTCATCCATTCTGTCAGTGGTAGAAATAGTAGTCTTGACTTTTCCTAACGAAGAAACCAACTGCGCCCCCATTGGGTGATCATAAGCAGGGTTACAGTTGTAGAAAATGACTGTTCCTACATTCCCACCTTTTACATCACTCACAAGTTGTGCGAAAGAACTGTCACTCCCTTGTCGTGTATTGATGCTTTTAGTCAGGTCAATCGTTGCTCCATAGCTTTGAAGTAAATCGTTGATGGCAATGACAAGGAGCTGAACGTTCTTATCATTAGACCCGCTCACCACAACTGCTTTGCCTCTGGATTTCCACAGATCATTTGCAGCTTTCTCAAGCATAACAGAATCTTCCAATCGAGCTACGCCTACTGTGGCTGCTCCTGCTTTCTGAGCAATCAGGTTGTAAAGGTTAGCCACGTAAAGTCCTTCTTGAGAAGGCTTAATTGGCTGTCTGTAATCAGCATTTGATCCAGTCAGTGACAGGTTAGACTCAAACGTATAAAGTCTAGACATTTCTTTTTTGTCAGGACCTAATTTTCGTGTAGAAGCAAATTGCTTATTGTTTACTGCCTGATTTGGCCAGTTGCCAAGGAAATCAGCAGTTATAGAAACAATCGTGCTGGCTTTTGAGAAATCATGCAATGGAAGACTTCTAGCACCTGTTGCTTCTCCATACGCATCAAGCAATCCGCTCATAGAAACCGGATCATACTGCATGTGATCTACTACACCATATTTATCTCTCAATGCCTGGATTGCCCGAGCAGTGCTTGGGCTACAGTTTGAGTAAGAAACGATGGTAATCTTTCCGGCATTAGCAGCCAGCTCTGATTTTATCCTGTTATCGATGGTTTCCCAATCAGTATCTTCTCCTGCAATCTTTGGGTTTTGAAGTCGCTCCTGATCATAAAGGGATAATACTGAAGATTCAACCTGGGTGGTTGTTCCTCCCTCACTGATCATGGAAAGGTCATTGCCTTCAATTTTGATTGGTCGACCTTCTCTTGTCTTCACAACTACTGAAGCAACATCGCTTCCCATAGCGTAAGTGGAAGCATAATAGTTTGCAACTCCAGGGTCTACATCGACTGGCTTATTTACATATGGGATTGCTTTTCTTACTGGCGCCTCACACGCTGCTAAGGAAACAGCAGCCACACCAAAGCCCATCATTTTAAGAAAATCTCGACGAGAAGGTTCTCCATTATCACCTCCGTTGATTGGCAAATAATCCGGGAATTCTTTTGAAGCTCTATCTTGGAAATCCGCTGTGTTTTCCAGTTGCTCCAACCCTTTCCAGTATTTCTTAGTTTCTTTCATTTCGTTTAGATCAGCTGTTTTCGAACATTAATAGTGACACTTGGAGCATTCTAACCCTCCGATATCTTCAACCTTCATCGGCTCCTTGCTCTGCTCAGAGTGAAGCTTCACAAGCTTGTCGTAATATTCGTTTCCTTTCGTATTTACATCTGTTTCTCTGTGACAGTTGATACACCATCCCATGGTCAGATTTGAGTATTGATACACAACTTCCATTTCCTGAATTGGGCCATGACAAGTTTCACATTCCAAATCTGCCACCTTTACGTGTTGAGAGTGATTGAAGTAAGCCAAATCAGGAAGGTTGTGAACCCTTACCCATTCAATTGGCTTAGTATTCGTTCCATAGGTCTGAGTATCAGGATCGTAATCAATCGCTGCGTAGATTTTTGCAATTTCCTCAGATACACCATCCTCGCCACCTACATTTTTAATCTGTGAGTGACAGTTCATACAAATGTTAGGAGATGGAATATTTGCAGATTTTGACTTTCTGACTCCTGTGTGGCAGTATTGACAATCGATTTCATACTGACCAGCATGAAGCTCATGAGAAAAAGCGATTGGTTGAGTCGGTTGATAGCCCTGCTGAACACCAATTGTAAATGCACCATCAATCAGTGTCTTTAAAACGATAATGGTAAATATAAATATCACCATGCCTACGAAGGAATTGCTTTTCAGGAAGGCTCCCAGCTCGAATTGCTGATCGACGATATCCTTCTCTGCTTCATCTAGGTCTTTTACATCTTTTAAATGTTTCGTTAATGTCCTAACTGCAATCAATAGCGCAACTACTGCGAGCGCGAGAACAACTATTAAAATAATAATGACTGCCAATAAATAGGCAGATGAGACTGAGTCACCCTCTCCTGCATCACCTGCTGCGGTTACAGCTACTTCTTCTTGTGGCGGGCCGGCTACAGTTTCTGCCTGAATGTAAGCAAGCAACTCCATCACCTGATCATCCGTAAAAGGATAAGCTGGCATGGCAGTTTTGTTATACTCTTCCCAGAGCGCAACCGCCTCTTCATCGCCTGCAGCGATCATAGCTTGTGAGTTTTTGATCCAGGAGTTTAACCAGTCAATGGAGCGTCGCTCATAAACTGCATTCAATGCAGGACCAATTCGGGTTTCCCAAATTTGGTGACACTGAGTACAGTTGGCTTTGAAGGTAGATTCTCCCGCAGCGATAACGCTTTCTTCGGTGGGAATTTCCTGAGCTTTGATGCTCAGGGTAAAGAATATTCCAAGAGTTACACTTAAGAATATTCGGGTCAAATTCGGTGTTGTTTTAAACATGTATTCCGATGGCTTGAAATCAAACGGGTACAAAAGTAACATGGGGTTGCTTGTTTTTCAAAGGTGGGTATTAACCCCATTCCCACCTCATATACCTGACTTTCGTAAAGCAATGATAGTCAATATTTTAAGAATCATAATTTTCCCAAAAATCACCTTATTTAGAATAATTTTAAATAATCAAACAGCATTGCTTATTTGAGATTTCCTACAGGGTCAGTATTTTCCCTGAGGTTATTATTCAGGTAATCGTATATAAGTTGATGAATGGTGGGCCTTACATTGAGATTGTAAAGGGCTCGATAGGTCCTGGATGGGTATACCCGGTTAGCCAAAAAAATGAAGATAAGCTCATTTGTTGGATCGGCCCAAGCAAGCGTTCCGGTATATCCTGTATGCCCATAACTTTGGAAACTTGCATCCTTTGCGACACTGCTTCTAATCGAGTCATATTCCAATAAAGGTTTATCAAATCCGAGTCCTCTCCTGTTTTCATTGTTGGGGTATTGTGTAGTTGTGAATAGCTGGATCGTTTGAGGGAGAAGAAATTGAAGAGAGTCTACCTTCCCGTTATTCAATAACATGTGAAAAACCTTCGCCAGGTCTGAAGCATTACTGAACAACCCAGCATTTCCAGAAATGCCCTGCATCATAATAGCTCCTTCATCATGAACTTTTCCATGGATAGGCTCCATCCTAAAGAAGGTATCTACCTCTGTTGGTACGATCTGGTTTAGTTTGAACTGCTCTAGTGGATTGAATGTGAGTGTTTCGGAACCAAGAGATTCATAAAAGTTTGCCTTTAAATAGTCCTGATAAGATGTGTCGGTTAGGTTTTTTACTAGCTCTGGGATCAGATAGAAAAATAATCCTGAGTATCGGTATTTCTTTTCTTTAGAAACTTTGGTCTTTCTGATCATCTTTTTGATTTTCGAATAGAAGTCACTATGCAGGTAGAGACTATCTGTCAATGGGAACGAGTAATCTTCATCGATCTCATTTGTTACTGTCTTGTTTCTAAAAGTCCCATTTTTCCTTCGTGCCTCTAAATGATAAGGGATCCAAGGATATAACCCTCCCTGATGAGTAAGTGCTTCCCTAATCGTAACGTGCCCAACTCTTCTCCCTATTTTATCAATGTAATCACCGATCGGGTCATCCAGATTGATCAAGCCATCCTCATACAGTTTCATCATTGCCAAGGTTCCTCCCACTACTTTGGTTACAGAAGCCAGATCATAAATATCATTTACTGCCACCCTTCTTGTAGAGTCATAAGTATGGTGTCCATATGATTTCAGAAAAAATACACTATCTCCTTTGCTGGCATAAACCACGCATCCAGGGAATGCCTCAGCCCTGATTGCTTCAAAAATGATACTATCGATATTCTGTTGGAGTGAATCATAGCTCTGGCCATTAACGAAAACGATTGCAAAAAAGAAAACAGAGAATAACGTATGTCGGAGATTTTGCATGTTCTATTTTTGATGCTTAGTACGTTTTACTGATGCAGCAAACTAAATATTTCATAATTGATTTCGATAGCACATTTACACAGGTGGAAGCACTGGATGTACTGGCCGAAATTGCACTCAAGGATAACGAAAATCAAGCGAAAGCTATCCAGGAAATAAAGGATATCACCGATCAGGGGATGGAAGGTGGTATGTCTTTTCGGGAGTCGCTAAAAAGAAGGGTAGAAATACTACAGGCCAATAAAAAACATCTTCCGGAATTGGTGGATCGGTTGAGCTCATTGGTTTCTCCTTCATTCAAAAGGAATACAGAATTCATAGAGAAATACAAAGAGCAAATTTTCATTGTGTCGAATGGCTTCAAAGACTTCATTGTCCCGATCGTAAAACAACATGGTATCAAAGAAGATCATGTATTTGCTAATGAGTTTGAATACGATGACCGTGAGAATATTGTAGGCTTTAATGAGAAAAATATTCTTTCTGGAAATAATGGAAAACCCAAGCAAATTGAGAGTTTAATGCTGAATGGTGAGGTCTTTGTTTTGGGGGACGGCTACACCGACTATGAAATAAAGAAAGCAGGACTAGCTCATAAATTTTACGCGTTTACGGAAAATGTGCGACGCGAAAAGATTTTAAGTGAAGCGGATCACGAAGCTCCCTCGCTGGATGAATTTCTATTTACCCAAAAGCTGGAGCGAGCACATTCATATCCAAAAAATCGAATCAAAGCACTTCTTCTGGAAAACATTCACGGAGGTGCCATCAATAAATTAAAGCAAGAAGGATATCAGGTAGAAGTACATCCAGCTGGCATGACGGAGGATGAACTGACGGAAGCCATTAAGGATGTAAGCGTTCTTGGCATTCGCTCAAAAACTCAAGTCACAGAAAAAGTCTTAAAGAATGCAAAACGATTGCTTTCTGTGGGCGCATTTTGCATTGGCACCAATCAGATCGATCTAAAAGCTGCATTGAATAAAGGGGTAGCTGTCTTCAATGCACCATTTTCTAATACCCGATCAGTCGTCGAGTTGGCACTGGCTGAAATTATTATACTGATGAGAAATCTGCCCGATAAAATAATGCAAATGCATCAGGGTAAATGGAACAAGTCTGCAAATGGCAGTTTCGAAATAAGGGGAAAAACACTAGGGATCATCGGCTATGGCAAAATTGGCTCGCAGCTTTCTGTGCTCGCCGAGTCAGTAGGCATGAATGTACAATACTTTGACCTGGAAGAAAAGCTCGCTTTGGGTAATGCAAACCCGTGTCCCACCCTTGAACATTTGTTGCAAAGCTCAGACGTAATTAGTGTTCACGTAGACGGAAGAGAGGAAAATAAGTGGATGATTGGATCAGAGGAATTTGACCTAATGAAGGATGGTGTTGTTTTTGTCAACCTCAGTAGGGGCCATATTGTCGATATTGAGGCACTTAGGAAAAACATAGAAAAAGGTAAAATTCATGGAGCGAGTGTGGATGTGTTTCCCGAAGAACCTTTGAGCAATGATCACCCATTTGAGTCTCCGCTTATGGGCTTGCGAAACACAATTTTGACCCCTCATGTGGGTGGTAGTACACTTGAAGCACAGGAAAATATTGCTGATTTTGTGCCTTCTAAAATCATTGAGTACATCAATACCGGATCTACCACCAATAGCGTCAATTTCCCGAACATCACCTTACCAACTTTGAGTCAGGCACACCGATTTATACACATTCATAGGAATGAGCCGGGGATTCTTGCAGATATTAATAACATTCTGGCCAAACATGGCATCAATATTGGAGGACAATACCTGAAAACCAATGATACGATCGGGTACGTTATTACGGATATAGATAAGAACTATCAAGAAGACGTAATAAAAGACCTGAAATTGGTTCGAGGTACCATAAGATTCAGAGTTTTATATTAAGTTTAAAGCAAATTTTAGTTAAAACCACCCAACCGAAAGAGCTTATTTTAACGTTTATAAGCTAAATTGTAGAGAATGAGTTACCCGCTTAATTGGAAATCGCTTAATACAAGGGAAGAATTCAACCGTCTGGTAGAGGATTCAAGGGAAAAACCTGCGCTTATTTTTAAGCACCGACCCTCTTCTCCTGAAAGCACACAGGCACTGGAAAAACTGGAGAGAGAGTGGACAATCTCACCTGAAAACCTCGACTTATATATGCTGGACGTCATGAAAGACAAGGACGTCAATGAAGCCGTAACAGAAATGGCAGGTGTAATCAATGAATATCCTCAAGTTTTGCTTTTCGCTGATGGGGTGACCATGTACGATGAATCCAGAGAAATGATTAACGTCAAAAAAATTCGTCTGGCCCTGAAAATTATAAACAGGACATTTAAGTGGATGGAAACGCGAGTCTAAGTGGAACCCTTTTCGTCATTTAGAAATTATATTGCTCTTTAGTTTAAGAGCTTTTTTTATGTCCAATAAAATCTACTTTACTCCAGGTCCTGCACAGCTTTTCTACACTTTTGAAGAGCACCTGAAACGAGCCCTATTTCAAGATATCCCATCGATATCCCATCGCAGTAGTACATTCATTAAAATTGTATCGGAAACGAATGAAGCACTGCGTGAATTATTGAAATTACCTGATGGGTACAATATTTATTTTATCAATTCAGCCAATGAAGCCTGGGATCGCATAATTCAAAACCTGGTTGAACAAAGCTCCCATCATTTTGTGAATGGAGCTTTTAGTAAGAAATTTTATGATTTTGCTCTGGAGCACGGCAAGAAAAGCACTTGTATGGAAGTTGGGGATGGTCAGGCATTCGATAACTGGGGGGTGCCTGAAGAAGCAGAACTAATCGGTATAACTAAGAATGAGACCAGTGTTGGTTATAGTTTCACAGAAGATGAAATTGCGTCCATCAGAGAAAATAACCCAGACAAACTCATTGCCCTTGATATTGTAAGCGCATCTCCATCACTACCGGTCAATTTCTCCAATATAGACACAGCATACTTTTCTGTTCAAAAAGCATTTGGACTTCCTCCGGGTTTGGGAGTATGGATTGTGAACGAAAAGTGTCATGAAGTAGCTTCAAAAAGAGCCCAAACAACTTCACTTGGTTCGTATCGCACATTACCTAACCTCAAAAAGTTTGGCGACAAAAATCAAACACCGGAAACACCTAATATGCTGTTTATCTATCTTCTCGGGAAAATTGCTCAAGACATGATTCAGGCAGGCACCCAGCGATTACACAACGACACTACCTATAAAGCAGCTATCCTAAATCAGGCCGTAGAAGATCACCCCCATTTATCCCATTTTGTTCAGAGCCAGAAACATCGATCCAAAACCACGATTGTAGCAGCAACAGACCGTGCTGATCAGTTCGTCAGATACTTCGAGAAAAAAGGCATAATCCTGGGAACAGGATATGGTAAGCACAAGGAAAAGCACATAAGAATTGCCAATTTCCCCACACATTCCAAAGAATCAGTAGAAATGCTTTGCGATTCAATTTCAGAAGTGAAATAATATTTCGTTTATGTGAAACTTTTTACTTCATTCCGAGTATTATTCTTAAACATGATATTTTTTATAAAAAATATTTTGATTTTAAGATTTATATCATGGTCAAAATAATATTGAACCATACCTTTGCATTTAAATAAACACCCAAAACGTTGATCGCACCACTTAAAAAAATAATCGTCTGCCTTGATCATACAGATATGGATCAGGAGCTCATTGAAAATGCCTGCAGCATTAGCAAGATTGCCGGCACTACTCAGATCACCTTTCTAAATGTGATTCGTGAGTTCAACATGCCTGAGGCTGTATTAAAGGAATTTCCTCATTTGATGAACCGAGCGCTGGATGAAAGAAAAGAGGAAATAAAGGGTCTAATTGACAAACATTTTAAATGTGATGTACCAACCAAAATCATGGTACGTCAGGGTGGTGAAACCAAAGAAATCTTAAGGGCTGCTGATGAAATCAAGTCTGATTTAATCATTCTTGGTAAGAAAAAGGTGAGCGACTCGGTACTTAGTACCCGGGTGGCAAGACGGTCTCCGTGCAACATGCTGATCATCCCTCAGGGATCAGATCTAAAATTTGATAAGATTTTTATTCCTGTAGATTTTTCTGATTATTCTTCACTTTCGCTAAAGCGTACATTAATGTTCACCGAGAAGTTGAAATCAAAAATATACCTTCAGAATGTTTATCAAGTTCCTTCAAGCTATCGCTATTCTGGCAAAACTTATCAGGAATTCGCAGAGATCATGAAGGGTCATGCCAGTAAAGACTTGGAGGTGTTAATCAAAAAGGTGGAAAAAAATTCGCAGGAATTAATTCCAGTGTGTTCTTTAGATAAAGACGGAAAGATCGTGGACCTGGTGATCAAGGAGGCGAAAAAGAAGAATATAGATCTAATCGTGATGGGCGCTAAAGGTAGAACCACCACCTCTGCCCTATTCATAGGTAGCAAAGCAGAACGAATGATCAGAATGAATGACGCTATCCCGTTGATGATTATTCGCAAGAAAGGCGCAATTGCAGGAATTATTGAAACGCTGAAGGACGAACTAACTTCTTAATTTATCTAGTAGCGTATTGAGGGTATCAGCTTCTTTTTCAGAAAGTTTGTTGTTGGTATTTTCCCATTCATCCATCCTCACATCCATTTCTTTCAGCAATCTAAGCCCCACGTCAGTAATGTATACATCTACTGCACGGCGGTCATTCTTGCATTGACTTCTTTTTACCAGTCCTTTTTGCTCAAGTTTATCTACTATCCTTGAAGCATTTGAGCTCTTGTCCAACATCCTTTCAATCAATAAATTAACAGTGGCTGGCTTAGGGTGCTGACCTCTCAGTATTCTTAAGATATTATATTGAGGGGTTGTAAGTCCATTAGACTTGAAAAGTTGAAGGTGTTGCTGCTGCAACCATGCGCTGGAAAAAATAATATTGATAATCGCTTTAGCGTACTCACTTTTAAAGGTCTCCTGCTTGATATCTTCTGCTATACCCATAAAATCAAATTAAATACAATTACATTAAATGTAACAACATTTTAACTAACAAGTTGCGAAATCAAATAATTTCAATGCGAATTTAAACCTTCGATTAACTTTATCATCTAAGTTGGGAATCCACCTGAAAACAATTTGGAAGAACAGATCATAGCGAAGATCCGGGAAGAGGAAACCCGTAGTTACGGATTTAATCTGTTGGTGCGAGAGTATCAGGAGAGGGTATACTGGCACGTAAGAAAAATGGTGATTGACCATGATGATGCGGATGATCTCGTTCAGGAAATCTTTGTGAAAGTTTGGAAGAATCTCGGAAAGTTCAGGGAAGACTCAAAGATTTACACCTGGATTTATCGAATAGCAACGAATGAGTGCCTGAACTTCCTGAAAAGAAAAAAAAGACGCTTTTTCATGCCCATTCACGATCTGGAGGGAGAGCTGACAGAAAAGCTTATCAGCAGTGTTGAACCTAGCGGTGATGAGGTTCAGATGAAGTTGCAAAAGGCACTTTTGAGACTTCCAGATAAACAACGAATGGTGTTTAACATGAAATACTTTGATGATATGAAGTTCTCAGATATTGCAGAAATTACAGGAACCTCTATTGGGGCACTCAAAGCGAACTATCATCATGCAGTGAAAAAAATTGAAGATTTTATCAATGAGGATTAAACCTTCAAGAAGAAACGACATCTAAAGAATACGTAATGAAACATAAACTGGACGATATAGACAAAAAAGAGGTATTTAAAGTACCAGAAGGGTATTTTGAGGGTTTGCCGATGAGAATTCAAAAGCGGGTTGATTCTGAAAAGCCAGTGACGAGACAACAGTTTACCCCCAAATGGGGCTTAGCCCTGGCTGCATCCATTGCCTTGGTTGTCACTTTTGTTTTTGTTTTATACAACAATGGTCCATCCCCTGAAGATATGTTAGCAGAAATCTCACAAGATGAGCTAGTTGCTTATCTGGAGCTGATGGAGCTTGATGAATATGAAATTGCTAGTGCATTTGATGAAGACATGGAAATCTTTGATAAAGAGGATGCCAATATTCTGGATGGTATAGACCTGGAGGAGGATGCCATTGATGATGTACTATTGGAATATGATTTAGAAGACGAATATTTATAGATATGAAACGAATTTTATTTATAGCCGCAATAGCAGCTGTTTTTGGGGGATTCTCCCAGAGCCCGGAGGCCTTAGAAAAGATTGAGGCGGCTAAGATTGCCTTGATCACCGAGCGCCTGGAATTAACACCGGCACAAGCAGAAAAATTTTGGCCGATATACCGTGAATTCGGCAAACAACGTCAGGATATCCGACGCGATTTTGATCAGGCAAGAAGAAACTTCGATCCTAACAAAGCATCTGAAGAAGAGAATAAGAAGATGCTGGAGATGGCAAACCAGGTAAAAGAGCGCCAGCTGAAACTGGAGCGTGAGTATTCAAATCGGATTTTGAAAGTAATTACAACACGCCAGCTTAATAACTTAAGAAAAGCCGAAAATGACTTCAAGGAAATGCTGCTAAGGAGAATACGTGCAGAACAGATGAAAAGACAGAAGCAGCGAAGGAATGACGGAAGATTAAACGACCGACGCAACTAAACCCAACCTACCTACCTGATGCGTCGAACAGTCACCATAGCGGTGCTGCTCATCATTGCTTCCCCTTCTTTTTCGCAGGATACAATGAGTTACGCTGAGCAGCTAAAGGCCATTGAAGAAGAGATGGACTCTTTATCCATCTTTAACCTCATCGATAGTCTGTTTACTTTGGATATTAATCCATCCAGTGAATTGAATATTAGATTTGGATATACCACCAACGTGACCAGTGCCGGCCGTGATTATAACATCAGTCAATCCGGGATATCACCCGGTATATCCTATTATCACAAATCCGGATTTTACGGTGATTTGGCAGGCTACTGGAACAGTGGAGTAGAACCCAATTACAATCCAACCATTTTATCTGGAGGCTATTTGGGTGCATTTCAAAATCCAAAATGGAGCTATTCCATTGATGCTGAAAAATGGTTTTATAATCCGAAGGACTCCTCTGAAAATCCACTCACATATTCAATTGGAGGCTCACTAAGCTATGACTTCAAGTGGGGCTTTGCTTCAGTTGACTATTCTTTTCTTTTTGGAGATGAGACGGCAAACAGAATTATCACCACTCTATCTGGCAATATCAATTTAGGTAAATGGTGGGTTTTTAAAAGTATCACACTATACCCTACCGTAAACATGATGATAGGCAACAGTGACATCACCCAATTAAGAATCAGCAACCGCCAGATCAGTGATCAAAACGCAGCACGCATTCAGCGATTAACAACTTTCGCAAACTTGACTGGTGAGCAGAAAAAATATGTGGGAATTCTGATCATCAGAGCATACAGAAATGGAACAATATCAGAAGAAGTTCGAAACCAACTCTTAACTGACCTCAGGTTTTCATCGGATCTTTCTTCACAAGATCAGCAAGCACTTCAACAAATCGTAAATGAAGGATATGAAGTAACAGAATATGTAGGTGCAAATGAATTCGGTATCCTAAACTATTCATTTACTCTCCCACTCTCACTTTCTACCGATCGGTGGTATTTCATGGTTAGCTATACATATAGCATTCCTGTGCAACTGCCAGGAGAGTTTATTGATGTAGACCCTATCGGATACTTTGGTGCTTCAATTTCTTATCGTATTCCCTTCAAATAATCAGCGCCAGTAAGGAATTAAATCCTACCTTTGCGTCCCGTAACAAGAAATAGGAAACGCTCTTCATGTCTAAAACGAAATACATCTTTGTTACGGGCGGTGTAACATCATCCCTCGGAAAAGGAATCATCGCTGCTTCTCTTGGTAAACTACTACAAGCCAGAGGCTTATCCGTAACTATACAAAAATTTGACCCATACATCAATATTGATCCGGGTACGCTCAATCCATACGAACATGGGGAATGCTATGTGACCAATGATGGCGCTGAAACCGATCTGGATTTGGGGCATTATGAGCGATTTCTGAGCATTGAAACTTCCCAGGCTAACAATGTAACCACCGGTCGGATATACTACAATGTCATCCAAAAGGAACGACAAGGAGAATTTTTAGGTAAAACCGTTCAGGTAATCCCACACATCACTGATGAAATAAAAAACAACATCTATAAACTGGGTGAAACCGGAAAATATGATGTGGTCATCACGGAGATCGGTGGGTGTGTCGGTGATATCGAATCACTCCCATTCATTGAAGCGGTGCGTCAGGCTCGCTTTGAATTAGGACCTACCAATAGCATTGCTATTCACCTCACACTAATCCCATACCTAAAAGCTTCTGGTGAATTGAAAACCAAGCCAACACAACATTCTGTGAAGGAGCTGTTGGAGGCAGGGATTCAGCCGGACATTCTTGTTTGCCGATCTGAGTATCCCATCACTCAGGAAATCAGAAAGAAACTGGCATTGTTCTGCAATGTGCCAATCAATTCAGTAATCGAGGCACTGGATGCTCCTACTATCTATGATGTGCCCATTTTGATGCGTAAGGAAAAGCTGGATGAGCGAGTACTTACGAAGTTCAAGATGCCTTACAAAAAGGAGCCGAAGATTGACAAATGGAAAGAATTCCTGGGACGACTTAAAAACCCGACCGATTCAGTAAACATTGGATTAGTTGGGAAATATGTGGAGCTTCAGGATGCCTACAAGTCAATTGTGGAATCCTTTGTTCATGCAGGAGCGGCGAATGAATGCAAAGTAAATCTTAAGTGGATTCACGCAGAAGAGTTGGACGGGGACAATGTAGAGAAAGAACTCAGAGGCCTGGATGGAATTTTAGTTGCTCCCGGATTTGGAGAGCGGGGCATAGAAGGTAAGATTTATGCGGTACAATACGCACGGGAAAATAAAGTGCCGTTTTTCGGCATTTGCCTGGGTATGCAATGCGCCGTAATTGAGTTTGCCAGAAATGTGTTAGGCAAGAAAAAAGCCAATAGTACGGAGATGACCAAGACCTCCTACCCGGTTATTGATCTGATGGAAAGTCAGAAAAACATTAAAGATATGGGTGGAACCATGAGACTTGGGGCGTATGTTTGCGAGCTCAAAAAGGGAAGCAAGGCATATGCAGCCTATGGATCCAAGAGAATCATGGAACGCCACCGTCACAGATACGAGTTTAACAACAAGTATTTAGAGGACTATGAAAACGGTGGAATGACTGCAACAGGGATCAATCCGGAAACGAACCTGGTAGAGATCATGGAAATCAAAGATCATCCATGGTTTGTGGGAACGCAGTATCATCCGGAATTAAAGTCAACCGTGATGGACCCACATCCTCTTTTTGTGAAATTTATTAAAGCGTCACTTGACCTTAAGAAAAGTCAAGAGGCATAATTCTAACTAAATGGATAGAAATCAATTTACAGGACTAATCCTAATGTTCGCCTTATTGGCGGTTTATTTTACATGGTTCGCTCCGGACCCTGCTCCTGCCGAAGAATTAACCACACAGGAAGAGCCGGTATCTGAAATAGTTGAGGAAGCAGCCCCTGCAGACACAATGACCGTAATGCCAACAGTGCCTGATTCAGTTCAGGTGTCCTTAAATAACCAGCAATATGGAGCATTCGCTTTTGCCGCGGTTAAAGAAGAATCTACTAAGACCATCGAAAACGATGAAATTATCGTCACTTTCACCAACACGGGGGGAAGGATCAAAGATGTAGTTCTGAAAAATCACAAAGACTACATGGGAAATCCATTGGTGCTGATGGATGGAACTAAATCCAAAGCGGATATGATCGTGGACCACAATGGAAAAACGATCAACCTTTCGGAATTGACTTTTGTGCCTTCTGTAAAAACATTCGGTGACACTATACAGATTTCTTATGTACTTACAAACGGCACCTTCTCGTTGATACAGAAATACTTGCTGCCACCTACGGGATTTCAGCTGGCTTACAGCATTGAAAGTAAAAACCTAAACACCGTTTTGAATCCAACGGACGTCAAGTACAACTGGAATCATGCCATCAACCGCGCGGAAGAGAATCTTGAAGATGGACGTTATAACAGCAACGTTCGCTATCTCTTGGCTGATGGTGACTATGATGAGCTGGCCGAGCGGTCTTCAGAGTTTGAAGATGAAACGTTAGGAAGCCAGATAAAGTGGGTTTCTTTCAAGCAAAAATTCTTTACTGCTGCTATTATCGCTAATTCTGCATTCAAGTCCGGTTATGTGAGTCAGACCGTGGACTTTGGCGATACCACTTCGGTGAAAAACCTTTCCATGCAGATGCTGATCCCATATTCGGATTTTGCAAATAACTTCAAAGCTAGGTACTTCTTTGGCCCAAACAATTACAGAGTCCTTAAAAAAGTAGCACCGGATTTTGAAGAGAATTTGGACATGGGTTGGGGTCCGTTACCATTGGTTAATAAATACCTCATCATTCCTATTTTCCACTTCCTGGAGCGATTCTTCTCCAATTACGGAATCATCATTCTGCTAGTGGTAATTGTCATTCGAATCATTCTGGCTCCACTTACCTGGAAATCTCACATGTCCATGGCCAAGATGCGAGCGATGAAACCGGAGTTGGATGAAATCAAAGCCAAGCATGATGGGGACATGCAGAAGGCTCAGCAGGAGCAAATGAAGCTTTACCAACAGGTAGGTATTAACCCGGTAAGTGGTTGTATTCCTATGTTGCTTCAGATGCCGATTCTGTTCTCGTTGTTTTTCTTCTTCCCTAATGCGGTAGAATTAAGACAGCAGGCATTCCTGTGGGCGCATGACTTGTCTACCTATGACAGTGTATTGAACCTACCTTTCGAAATCCCATTCTACGGTGATCACGTGAGTTTATTCACCTTGCTGATGACATTGTCTACAATCCTTTACACCTGGAGTAATAGTCAGATCACTACGGTACAGGGACCAATGAAAACCCTTCAGTACATGATGCCAATTATGTTCTTATTCGTCTTGAACAGCTACGCATCCGGATTAACGTTCTATTACTTCGTTTCTAACATGGTGACTTTTGGTCAGACCGTCTTGTTTCGTAAGGTTATTGATGAGGATAAGATACACCGTGTGCTGCAGGAGAATAAGAAAAAGAATTCGAATAAGAAGAAATCTAAATTCCAGCAAAGACTGGAAGATGCGATGAAAGCAAGTCAGGAGGCACAGAAGAATAAGAAAAAGAAAAAATAGATCATTGATAACCACACTGAAAACCTTGGTTCTACGCAATTGAATCAAGGTTTTTCTTTTTTACGTAAACTTATTTTATTTTTGACGTATAAACTTACTTTTTAGGATGGATGCTAAGGTTACTTTGAGTTTTGATCAAAAAGCAATTGAATCTGCTAAGAGATTTGCTGAAAGGCATAACATTAGTCTGTCCAGACTTACCCAGTTTCTTTATAGCCAGCTTGATTCTGATACTTACAAATCTTTAGAAGAATTACCCGTTGCAGACTGGGTACACCAAGTCGCAGAAGGTGAGATTGAATATAAGAAATCCACCAAATCAGTAAAAAACTCCTTTTACGAAAGTCGTAAAAAGTGAAGGTTTTTCTAGATGCAAACATACTTGTAGCCACACTGAATAAAGAATACCCTGTCTTCACTTATTCTTCCCGGGTTTTAAGTTTAGCCGAATCATGCAAATTTGACTTGTATACATCTAGTTTGTGCCTTGCAATTGCATTTTACTTCTCTTCAAAAAAAAGTGGAACAAAAGCTGCCAGGAAGAAAATAGCTATCCTAAAAGAGATGATCAACTTGGCCGTCATTACGGAAAGTGCGGTGAGTAAAGCCATTGATAATTCAAAAATCAATGATCTGGAAGACGGTTTTCAATACTATGCAGCAATAGAGTCAGGCTGCTCATGCATCGTGACTGAAGACCTTCATGACTTTTACTTCTCTGAAATGGAAGTCTTAGATTGTAAATCATTCCTGAATCATCATGTGTTTGAAAAATAGATTGTTGATAAACGCACTAAAAACCTTAGCTCTACGTAATTAAATCAAGGTTTTTCTTTTTTACACAAGTTATTCACAACATGATTATCTTGAGAGCAGGTTGGATATATTTGTGTTCTTTACACTACCTAACATCACATCAGAAATAAAAATTTATATGGGTAAGATCATTTCTATAGCAAATCAAAAAGGAGGAGTTGGCAAAACCACATCAGCCATTAACCTGGCTGCAAGCCTTGCCGCTCTTGAGTTCAAAACCCTGATTGTGGATGCGGATCCACAGGCGAACGCTACATCTGGTGTTGGGGTAGATCCTAAAGGCGTAGAAGTGAGTATCTATGAATGCATGGTGGACGGAGCAAGTGCGAAAGAGAGCATTGTCGAAACCCAAATCAAATTTCTTGATCTCCTACCCTCTCACATTGATTTAGTAGGTGCTGAGGTAGAGATGGTGAACATCGAGGAGCGTGAAGAGAAGATGAAGCAGGCCTTAGCAGAGATAAGAGATGAATATGATTTCATCATTATTGATTGCTCTCCTTCCCTGGGATTGATCACGATTAATGCACTTACCGCTTCAGATTCAGTCATTGTACCAGTTCAGTGTGAGTACTTTGCATTGGAAGGACTGGGTAAATTGCTAAATACGATCAAAATCATCCAAACAAGGCTCAACCCTGATCTGGAAATAGAGGGAATTCTATTGACCATGTATGATGTGAGATTAAACCTGGCCAATCAGGTAGTGGAAGAGGTCAAGATGCATTTTGAGTCGCTTGTATTCAGTACCATGATTCCTAGAAACATCAAGCTTAGTGAATCCCCGGGATTCGGTATGCCAGCCATCACGCACGATGCTGATAGCAAAGGATCCATCAGCTACCTAAATCTGGCCAAAGAAATTTTGCAAAGAAACGAAGTAAAAGCAGCCTGAAGAGAACATGGCAGAGAGTAAATTCAAAAAAAGATCCGGACTTGGAAGAGGACTTGGTGCCCTTCTGGAAGATTCGGGAGAGAAGGAAAAAATCAGTGGGTCTGGAGCTACTCCCAAAGGAGCCATTAACGAAATAGAACTCTCGAAGATCGAGACTAACCCATGGCAGCCCCGATCAGATTTTGATGAGGAAGCATTAAATGATCTTGCTGAATCAATTAAAGTACAAGGCATTATTCAACCGATCACTGTCCGTGCGCTCAGTGAAAAAGAATTCCAGCTCATCTCCGGTGAGCGAAGACTGCAGGCCAGCAAAAAAGCTGGTTTAAAGACCATTCCGGCATATATCCGACTGGCAGATGATCAACAGATGCTGGAAATGGCGCTGATCGAAAACATTCAGCGAGAAAACCTGAATGCTATTGAGATAGCATTGAGCTATCAAAGACTCTTGGCAGAGTGTGACTTAAAGCAGGAAGAGCTGGGTGATCGTGTAGGTAAAAACCGAAGCACGGTCACCAACTACCTACGATTGCTCAAACTTCCACCTGACATCCAGGTGGCTTTACGGGATGGCAAACTAAGCATGGGTCATGCCAGAGCATTGATCTCTATTGATGATGTGTCCTTACAGCTGGACATCTTCAAACAGATTGTGAAAAATGATCTTTCTGTTCGAAAGGTGGAAGAACTGGTAAGAGCCAAAGGCAAGAAAGAGGAAAACCCATCCAAGGAGGCAACCAAAGTAGATCCTGAAATCAAAAAGCTGCAGAGCAAGCTGTCTACCCATTTCGGATCAAAAATCGCTATTAAATCAAACGGTCAGGATAAAGGTGAGATTAAGATTCCTTATACCTCCACAGAAGATTTGAACAGGATTCTGGAGATTTTGGACATTTAAAGAAAAATCAACGTAATATTCAGGTTTAGGCGCGAACTTTGCGAAGCAATCGCCCATGATGAAAAGACTCTTATTTGTTTTTGCATTCACCTACTTTGCTTTATCCGCTGTGTCTCAGGATAAACCTATCCTGATAGATGACTCTACATTCGTAAACGTGGATGAAGATGCAGAACTCTTCGAAGAGGTTTCCAGCCTGGATCCTCAGCGAGCTGCCCTACTATCAGCCATTTTTCCGGGGGGTGGCCAGATTTACAATAAACAGTACTGGAAAGTGCCAATCGTATGGGCAGGCGTGCTCACTTTTGCTCATTTCATCAATTATAACAACAATGTCTATCATGGTCTTAGAAATGCAGCACTCTTGACTGCTAGTGGACAAACCAACCCATATGCCTCAATCATTCAAAGTGAAACCGCATTGGTAAGAAATAGGGATGTATTTCGAAGAAACCGAGACATGTTGATCATAACCGGTACGGTTTTTTACATCTTGCAAATAGTGGATGCGCACGTTTCTGCTCACCTGGAAGAATTCAAAGTCAATGATAAACTTGCTTTGGGTATTGAGCCTTCTATTCAATCAACTCCATTATTTTCGCAGGCTGTAGGAGTTTCATTTGTATTGAAATTTTAGCTAATGAACATAGCATTGATCGGATATGGGAAAATGGGGAAAGCCATCGAGCAAATTGCTCTGAGGGCAGATCATTCAATTTCCTGCATCGTTCATTCTTCGGATGACCTAGACTTGTTAGCACAAGCCGATGTTGATGTGGCCATTGAATTCACTCAACCAGAATCGGCATTTGAAAACCTCTCCTATTGTATTGATAACAACATCCCTGTTATATCCGGAACAACCGGATGGATTGATCGACTTCAGGAAATTGAGTGCCTATGCAAGGAAAAAGGCGGAACATTTCTTTATGCCTCCAATTTCAGCATTGGGGTGAATCTCTTTTTTGAGCTCAATAAATGGCTGGCTGAAAAAATGGCTCAGCTTGACTTCACGCCATCCATGAAGGAAATCCATCACACCGAGAAAAAAGATAGTCCAAGTGGTACAGCCATCACCCTGGCAGAGGGAATCATTGCCTCTCACCCTTACTTTGAAGGTTGGATAAACGAAAAATCTGCCGACAATAAAAAATTAGGAATAGTTTCCGAGCGAATACCCAACGTGCCAGGCACACATACCGTAAGCTATTCGTCTCCTTTAGAATCCATAGACATCACTCACACAGCACATGATCGAAGTGTTTTCGCAGAAGGTGCAGTGAAAGTGGCAGAGTGGATTCAAAAGAAAAAAGGAATTTTCACCATGTCAGACTTTATAAACGATAACTAACCATATGTACTTTCACGATTTTAACCCAGTTTTTGTCATTACGTTCCTGATACTTTGGTACGTTTTACAAGGCACAGCCTACTACAAGTTTTTTGAGAAGGCTGGTAAAGAAGGCTGGAAAGGGTTTGTGCCTATTTGGAATTATTACATTCACCTGGAACTTGTTGGACGTCCAAAATGGTGGGTGCTTCTACTCTTTGTGCCGGTAATCAACTTTTTTGTTGGTCTTACTATGCACCTGGATTTAATGAAGTCATTTGGAAAGTATACCTACCTGGATCAGGTTTTAGGAGTTGTCTTCGCTCCTATATACATGAACTACATCGCCTGGACAGATACAACTTATTTAGGAAAGGCTACTGAAATGCCTAAGCCTAAGAAGTCTTTCGGTAAGGAATGGTTTGAAGCAATCGTGTTTGCGGTTTTCTGTGCGACTTTCGTTAGATGGATTTTTATGGAGGCTTATGTGATCCCTACCGGATCGATGGAGCGTTCATTGTTGGTGGGTGACTTTCTTTTTGTAAGCAAAGCAGAATACGGCCCAAGAACTCCTCAAACACCTCTGCAGGTACCATTGACTCACCAAACGATCTGGGGAACAGATATTCCTTCCTACGTTCCGGGTGTTTCATTGCCTAGCCTGAGGTTGCCCTCTTTAGGTAAAGTAGAAAGAAATGATGTGGTGGTTTTTAACTATCCTGTGAACGATCACTACAACCAGCGGAGAAGTGGCGAGTACCATCCAATGGATCTGAAAACACATTATATCAAAAGATGTGTGGCTATTGCAGGTGAAACCATCGAAATAAAAGCTACTCAGGTGTATGTAAATGGTGAAGAACAGGAAAATCCTCCTTTGATGCAACATGAATATTTCGTTCGCACTAATGAATCCATTCGAGAGCGTGTTTTTGAAAACTATAACATCAACCCATACAATAGCGTGACTCGCTATCCAGAGGGTTATTCTGTTTTAATGCCTTCTTCTGTTGCTGAGGGATTCGAAAAATTGTCATTTGTAGAAAGCGTAACGCTGCAACTAATTCCTGAAGATCGATCGGAGCAAAACATCTTCCCGGATGCCAGGTACTTCCCATGGAATAGAGACTTCTTTGGCCCATTGACTGTGCCAGCTAGAGGAATGACTATTGACGTAAATGAAGAAAACCTTGCGATGTACGGGTCTACGATCACTAACTATGAGGGTCATGATTCTGTAGAGATTGATATTGACAAATTAATGATCAATGGTGAGGAAGTGGCTGAGTACACCTTTTTGAAAGACTACTATTTCATGATGGGAGACAATCGTCATGCATCTGATGATTCTCGTTATTGGGGATTTGTGCCAGAGGATAACATTGTTGGTGAGGCCTCATTTATCTGGATGTCATGGAATACGAACGGTAGCTTCTTTAACAAAGTAAGATGGAGTCGCCTATTCGACGGAATAGAATAATCAAGATATCCAATGGACCAAATAGAAAAGTCCAATAAAGAATCCAAAGCCAAGGGCTAAGAAAATAAACAAAGCAAGGCACCCCGGAAGGAGTGCCTTTTTTTCGTTATCTGATTTGTAGAAATGTTCGAGGTGATGGCTCATTAATCAAGCATCAATGAATTGATGAATTTCGGAACGTTTTCATCATCAAGCAATATTGTTTCTGTTTGTTTAGGTGCAATTCTGATGACCTCCATACCAGAATCGCGAGGACGTTCTATCCTGGCCACTCCTGTTATTACCCCTAAAGCCTCCGCCAGCAATGGCTCTGAGGGATCACCCAGTGGTTTTAAGTCTTCAAGGTAGTCCACTTCATTCACTTCAATATCAGGATCAAATCCATCAATATAATCAGTAAAACCAACAGAATTAGCTAACTGGCTTATGATTGGTTGAATCGCATATTTATGATTGGGATTAAGTGCACCAGATTTCAAATAATCATCTGAATCATACAATGTTACCGACCCAACATTTTTACCAACTGTTGTAGTACCGATTAGGGTAACATCCATATACGGTTGTAATCCTGCAATGATGAATTCAGAAGCTGAAGCACTACTCCCGCTGGTTAATATAAAAATCCGATTCAGATTCAATCGATTCATCTGCAGTGAAGATGTTTGTTCGCCTCCACTATCAAAAACCGGAACGGATGTTAAAAATGACAAGTCATTATTGAATTCTGCAAGCTTATTATTATAGATAATCGAACCGAGGACGTCATTTGAAGATGCATTACCATAAAGCATGGAGGCAAGTATGCGAGAGGTCAAAAGCGATCCACCCCCATTGTATCTGAGGTCTAAAACAATATCTGAGATGCCCGCTGAATTAAATGAGCCAATTGCATTATTCAGTTCTTCATGGTAGGCATTGTTATTGATAAACTGATTGTACATCAAGTACCCAACCTTTACTCCATCAACTTCTAACACTTCCGACAAAAGGATTGGATTTTCTGATAGCTCCTCTGCTGTCAGGCTAACTTCCTGATCTGTTTGTGAAATAGTGTTATCCTGAATAGTTGCAAGCGTCAATGTATAGCTGGTGCTTTGAAACAGTGTGGAGATATAGTTGTCTACAGTGAGCTGTGCACCATTGACCTGAGTGAAGATATCTCCTCTTTTCAGTCCTGCATCCTCTGCAGGACCTCCAGGCACAACGTATTTTATGTAGGCCATTAAATCATCGCTTTCACTGGAGATGCGTACCAACCCTAAATCATAACCAAATGATTTGGATACTCCCTGAAATGAGGCTTCTAGCTCTTCATAATCATTGACAATCCATGAAAACCGATCATCTTCATATAATAAGTCATCAAAAAGAGATTCAGGTGTACTGTAGGAATTTAGAAATGAATTTAGCGAAAAATCATTCTTAGAATCTGATAGATTTGGAACGTCTGCCTGCCAATAGTAAAATACATTCATGGCAGACCATACGAATTCATTCACTTCATTTTCTAGCGGCTCACCAATGGTCAAACCATTTCCATTCCCACATCCGTTTAGCCAGATACCAGAAATGACTAAAACCACGATTAACTTAACTACTCTCATATATTTTTTAATCACTCACAAAAAGAATAGCGCCCGGCTATTTCTCATTTAATCACTAATACAAAATTACCAACTTATTGGTGTAAGACCCTTAGATGACAGGTATTGGTTGGTCTTGGAAAAGTGTTTACATCCAAAAAATCCTGAATGGGCAGAAAATGGAGATGGGTGGGGTGCTTTCAAAATTAAATGTTTGTCTCCATTCACAAGAGTACCTTTCTTTTGTGCATAAGCTCCCCATAAAAGAAAAACCACATTTTCCTTTTCATCGGATACCACTCGTAGTACCTCATCCGTAAACTGTTCCCACCCTTTATTTTGATGAGATCCTGCTTTTCTTGCTTCAACAGTTAATGTCGCATTAAGCAAAAGAACCCCTTGATCAGCCCATCTTTCTAAATTGCCGGATTCCGGAATAGGTTGTTTAAGGTCATTCTGAATTTCCTTAAAAATATTTTGAAGCGAAGGAGGATGTCTCACTCCATCCGCAACCGAGAAGCAAAGTCCGTTTGCCTGGCCAGGTCCATGATATGGATCCTGACCTACGATCACCACTTTTACTTCATTGAATGGACAATGATCAAATGCATTAAAAATCAATGATCCGGGAGGAAAAACCTGTTTAGTGATATATTCAGCTTTAACGAAAGAGACCAGTTCCTTAAAATATGCTTTCTCAAATTCAGGCTCCAATAGCTTTTTCCAGCTCTGCTCGATTTTTACGTCCATAAATTTTCTTCGTACTGTTCTTGGTAAATTAAATTCAAATTCTATTAAATTGTCCGCCAAGATATGATCACTGGAGTTACAAAGGGCATAAAAGTTTCAGTAGAAACCAACTACCAGCCGGAGCATTCGCAACCGGCAAATGAGCACTTTGTGTTTACTTATCGGATCACTATTGAAAACAACTCCTCAAATACTGTTCAACTCAAAGCACGTCACTGGGATATACTGGATGCTGCGCACCCGAAACATGAAGTAGATGGTGAAGGTGTAGTAGGCAAGCAGCCCGTACTCGAACCTGGTGAAATACACCAGTATGTATCGGGGTGTAATCTTCGTTCAGGTATTGGAAAAATGAAGGGATATTATATCATGGAGCGAATTGTGGATGGTCGCCTTTTCAATGTTGAAATTCCTGAATTTTTGATGGTAGTTCCCTTCAAACTCAACTAAGGTTTGAAATCCAATATTTTGTTCAGACTTCAAAACTATTTGAAGTATCAATACAATGCTGTTGGACCGCATGCACTACACTCTCCATTTCTCTTTGATTTGTACAATCAGGTAATCAAACCGGCCAGAAAGTTTCGCCTCAAAAACGTTGAGAAATTAAGGAAAGAGCTAACAACTAATCATACAATCATTGATCTATACGATTTAAAAACACATACCCATTACCGCAAAACGATTAGTTCCATTGCCAAAACCTCTTTAAGTACCCCTCAGTTTTCTGCTTTTCTATTCAAACTCATTGAGTGGATGAAAGTAGAACGAGTTATGGAAACAGGGACATCTTTTGGAATAAATACGCTCTATATGGCAGGGCCTGAAAAAGTTAATCGTGTATTATCCGTTGAGGCCTCCCCCATCGTTTCATCCATCGCTGAAAAGCAATTCTCAAAACTGCTTCAGCACAAAATCGAAATTAAACAGGGAACAGTACAAGATGTACTTGAACATCAGATTATTAAAGAACAACCAGAATTGTGTTTCATTGATGCAGATCATCGTTTGGATGCAGTGCTTTTCTGTGTCGAATCAATAATGGCTCACAGCAAAAACATCAAATGCATTGTCATTCATGATATCTATTGGTCATCCGACATGAGTAACGCGTGGACACAGATCGTATCAGACACCCGATTCAACCTTACTGTTGACCTCTTTCAGGCCGGACTAATTTTTACGAAAATCGAAATGCCGAAGCAGCATTTTACGTTACATTTTTAAAGCGGGTGCATTTTCCTACTTTTGCCCCCGTAATTCAACTTAAGAATGGAAAACAATAAATCTGCAGAACAACCTGACTACATGAAACCGAAGAAGAATCGGACGCCAATCTTTATTGTCGTTACCTTCTTGCTTTTGGTAGCGGTAGTATTTTTTTATTATCAAAACCAGCAGTTGGAGGATGAGCGGGCCAGGCAGCAAAAAGAAATATCTGATACATACCTGAAGCTGGACTCTATTTCTAACGAACTTGACATTCGGATACAAACCATTAAGGAGTTGGGTGGAGAAATAGATACATTGGAAACATTGAAAGCTCAGCTTGAAGCTGACAAAAAGCAGCTATTGGTGGATGCTGAGTATCAAAGAGGAAGAATCACCCGGCTAAACAACCGTGTGGATGGTTATAAAGAATTGCTCCTAATCAAAGATGAAGAGATAAAACAACTCAAAGTGCTCAACGAACAGCTGTCTGAAGAAAACACTACTTTGAAGGTTGAGAAGAACGAGCTGAATCAAACCTTGCAAGAACTGGAAAAGAATAAAGAAGAGTTGGCAAGCAAAGTAGCTTTCGCATCTCGTCTTCAGATTGATGGTATGATTATTAACGCTATTAACGATCGTGGTAAAGAACGAGATGGTGGCGAATACCGCAACCGACATATTGAGCAACTCAAAATTCAATTCACTGTTGTGGAAAATGAGATTGCTCCTATTGAAGGAAAAGAACTTTTGCTGCGAGTAACAGCGCCTG
Organism: Ekhidna sp.; assembly: GCF_965247405.1. Taxonomy (GTDB): domain Bacteria; phylum Bacteroidota; class Bacteroidia; order Cytophagales; family Cyclobacteriaceae; genus Ekhidna. Next base: position 3,770,312 of record NZ_OZ252014.1, on the reverse strand, counting down.
ATGGGAATGTCCTTTTTGATGTAACAAGAGGATCCGGCTCATTCACATTTGAGAACAGGGAGATGTTTTATACGGCCAAGCAAGAAATCCTGTATGACCGAAACAGCCAACTGGTTACATTTCTGTATACTAAAGGCAGTGATTATGCAGTAGGTCAGCACAAGGTTGAAGTATATACCGATGACTACCTGATGGGTAAGGGCAGCTTTATGGTGAAGTAAACTCTTAAGTCAACAGTTTTTTCCTTCGACAGTCGACTGTTGACTAAAGATTTCTCATCAATAGTTGATTTTTGTTAGCTATTACCTAATTTTGCACCTCATTTTTAAAACATTAGTTCTTAACTTATTTACAACATGATGAAGAATTACGAGACGGTATTCATTTTGACTCCCGTTTTGTCTGAAGCTCAGATGAAGGATACTGTCGGAAAATTCAAGAAAGTTCTTACTGATAACGGCGCAGAGCTTGTTAACGAAGAGAACTGGGGATTGCGCAAGCTTGCCTACCCTATCCAGCATAAAACCACCGGGTTTTATCAGCTGTTTGAATTCCGAGCAGAACCTGAACTAATTGCTAAGCTAGAGACAGAATACAGGAGAGACGAAGCAGTGATGAGATTTCTCACTACTACGCTAGACAAGCACGCTGTTATTTATAACGAGCGAAGAAAGAAAGGCGAATTCAATAAGAAGAAAGAAAAGGAGGCAGCCAAATGACATTACAGAACGAACCAATAAACAGAGAGCAGAAGAAGGAAAAGTACTGCCGATTCAAGAAGAATGGAATCAAGTACATCGATTATAAAGATCCTGACTTCTTGCTAAAGTTTGTAAATGAGCAAGGTAAGATCCTTCCTCGAAGAATTACTGGTACCAGCTTAAAGTACCAAAGAAAGGTAGCCCAGGCGATCAAACGATCGAGACACCTGGCGTTGATGCCATATGTTGGAGATTCCCTTAAATAAGTACTGACATGGAAGTAATACTAAGAGAAGATATACAAGGACTAGGCTACAAAAACGATACGGTTGATGTAAAGCCTGGCTATGGCAGAAACTACCTGATCCCAAGAGGTATGGCGATTATCGCGAGCTCTTCCAACAAGAAGATGATCGAGGAAAATATTCGTCAGGCAGCTCATAAGGCAGAAAAAGCTAAAAAAGATGCTGAGGAAATAGCAAAAAAGATTGGAGACGTTTCTTTGGAAATCAAAACCAAAGCTGGAGAGAAAGGAAAAATCTTTGGAGCAATTACTCCGCTTCAAGTATCTGAAGCTTTAGCAGCCAAAGGACACGAGGTAGACAGAAAAAGAATTTCTTTTGAGCAAAAGATCAAGGAATTAGGTGAATACACTGCCACCCTTGACCTTCACAAAGAGGTTCACCACCCGGTTACAATCAAGGTGGTAGCAGAATAAGCATTTTAATTCTTAGATATAGAAACCCTGGGTCGTGAGATTCAGGGTTTTTTATTGAATTTTGTATTATGAAAGCCTCTCTTTTTATATTCTACTTGTTCATTTTATGTGCTTGTAAAAATGAAGACGACTCCCCTGCGGCCATCCCAGAACCAGAGGAAGAGGAAGAACCCATTGAGTATACCATCAATTGCGCTGGTGATGATTTTCTGGCGGCAGCAGTGCAATGCACACCGGAGCTCACTGCTGAAAACCTGGATGTAGTGACATGGAACATCGAAACCTTCCCCATGCAATCAAATACCTTGGAATTGGTAGCCGATATCATTCGTAATCTGAATGCTGACATATACGCTATTCAGGAAATAGATGACGTGGATGCTTTCAATGCACTTATTAATTCACTCGATGGCTATGAAGGAATCTCTTATGATGTGCGAGGCGGGATCGAACTGGGATATATTTACAAATCAAGTGAAATAATAAATTTTGGTTCTCCAATTGAATTGTTTGACGGTCAAACGAGTCCCTTCCCAAGAGAACCTGTTGAAGTAGACATCACACATGCAAATGGGCTTACGGTTAAACTGATTAATATCCATCTAAAATGTTGTGATGGATCGGAGGACCGTAGAAAAGATGCCAGTGAAAAACTGAAATCCTATGTGGATGATAATTACCCTGATGAAGAAGTGATCATCCTAGGTGATTGGAATGAAGACTTTGATACCGGCTCATCTTTCACCAATTTTCTCATGGATATCGATAATTTCGTTTTTGCCGACTACCCCATTTATGATGGATCAGGAGATGATTACAGCTATCCATGTACCGGAGCTTCCTACTGCCCCAGCCACATTGATCATTTCTTGATCAGCAATGAATTATGTGATAACCTTACACAATCAAGCACTATCCGACTCGATGACTGTATAACGAACTATCTGACCGAAGTGTCCGATCATCGTCCTGTCATGGTTTCCTTGATGGCAGATGAGTAATCGCTACTTTTGAACAAAGGAATAGTTTTGTTTAAGCTCAATTTCGACATACCTAAATCTGAGGATAAAATCAACATTAAGGATTCCATCCTTTTGATGGGATCCTGTTTTTCTAGTAAGATTGGCAATAAGCTTTCGCAATCAAAATTTAAGGCTTTGAGCAATCCATTCGGAACCATCTACAATCCTCATTCAATCTTCAAATTGCTTAATAATGAAGCTAATGCTGATGATACGATCGAAAGCCAGGGAGTACACTATCATTGGGATACGCATGGAGAGATTTCCGGACTGAAAGACCAGGAAGTCGTGGGATATTTTGCAGAGAAAATGGATGAATGTCAGACTTGCCTAAAGCATGCAAAGTGGTTGATCATTACATTGGGAACAGCAATTGTCTATGAAATCGAGAACGAGAAGATCGTTGCTAACTGCCACAAGATTCCAGCAAAACATTTCAAAAAGCGATTTCTAAATCAAAAAGAGATTATCCATCAATTTGAGACATTACATGCTTACTTAAAAGACATCAATGCGGGTATTAAAATCATCTTCACTGTAAGTCCGGTTAGGCACATCAGAGATGGTTTGATTGAAAACAACAGAAGCAAGGCGATCCTTATAGATTCAATTCACCAAATAGTGAATCAAAACGAAAATGTCAGCTACTTCCCTTCGTACGAAATGCTCATCGATGAGTTAAGAGATTATCGGTTTTACGCCGAAGATATGATACATCCATCTGATGAAGCGACTAAATATATATGGAATCAGTTTGTTGATACCTACTGCGACGAGGAGACAGTCAAGTTCTTAACAGAATGGCAACAGATGCAGTCTGCGATCAGCCACCGACCTTTTCAATCACGCTCTCTAGCTCATCAATCATTTTTGAAGACCACTTTGAAGAAACTGGAAAAACTGAATGAAAAAGTAGATGTCAGCGTTGAGATCGAACAAGTAAAAAGACAGATTATATGAAGCAGGTGTTTGTTGTCTTTGTTTTCATTTTAGCCTGTCAATCAACAAAAAATCAAGATATGCACGAATACACCAACAACCTGATAAACTCTACCAGTCCATATTTGCTTCAACACGCTCACAATCCGGTGAACTGGCAGGAATGGAGTGAAGAGGCACTGGAGCAGGCTAAAAAGGAGGATAAGCCAATATTAGTGAGTATCGGCTATTCCAGCTGTCATTGGTGCCATGTCATGGAAAAAGAGTCTTTTGAAGATACTGCGGTCGCTAGCATCATGAACGAACACTTCATCAATATCAAAGTAGATCGAGAGGAACGACCCGATGTAGATCAAGTCTATATGGAGGCGGTTCATGCCATGGGATTACAAGGTGGCTGGCCCCTAAATGTATTCCTCACGCCCGATCAAAAACCCTTTTATGGAGGTACTTATTTCCCTAAACAAGGGTGGATTAATCTTTTAACCAGCATCAATGAAGCTTTTGAAAAAAACAGAAAGAAGATCAATGAATCTGCAGAAGCCTTCACTCAAAATCTTCAGGCAAAAGAGTCTGAGAAGTACAAGCTGGAAGGAACCGACTACACTTTATCGGAAAATGAAATAAGCGAAGCATTTCAAAATCTTGCAAAAAAATTTGATCGGGTAGACGGAGGAATTAAAAAATCACCAAAGTTTCCCATGCCTTCTGTTTGGCAGTTTCTGGCCACTTATTATCACCAAACGAAAAATGAAGATGCGCTAAATCATCTTGAATTTACATTGGAAAAAATCGCTGATGGTGGCATTTATGATCATGTAGGCGGAGGATTTGCGAGATACAGTACAGATGAAGAATGGCACGTCCCCCACTTTGAAAAAATGCTTTATGACAATGGTCAGCTTATGAGTCTCTATGCCAGCGGATATAAACTGACGAAGAATCCAAAGTTCAGGCAAACCATTGAAGAAACAGTTACCTGGCTGGAGCGTGAAATGCTGGATGATTCCGGAGGCTTCTACTCTGCCCTGGATGCGGACAGTGAAGGCGAAGAAGGAAAATTTTATGTGTGGACATATGAGGACATTACGGAGTTGGCGGGTGCAGACGCTGCGCTAATAACCACTTATTACGATGTGCAGAAAGAAGGAAACTGGGAAGGAAAGAATGCGTTGCGAGTAGTCAAAGAAGAAAAAGAACTGATGAGTGAGTTCGGATTTTCCGAAGACCAATTCAATCAAAAGATATCAGCTTTTAAAAAAGCAGCCCTGGCAAAACGAGAAGACCGTGTCAGACCAGGATTGGACTATAAAATCATAGCCGGATGGAATGGATTGACGCTATACGGTTTAAGTGAAGCATACCAGGCATTGCAAGGTTCAAGCATCCTCGAATTGGCTCAAAAGAATGCAACTTTCATCAAAACGCAGCTGATCAAAGACGGTAAGCTCAACCGTTTCCCGGATAAAAACATGGAAGGGTTTATGGAAGACTATGCAGCTGTCATTCAATCGTTTATCAAGTACTACGAAACCACACTTGATAGCGAATATCTCGAATTAGCTCAAACCCTTACCCAACGTGTGGAAGAGATGTTTTACGACGAAAGCGAAAAACTGTACTTCTTTACCAGTGATGAAAACTCTGCCCTAATCGCCAGAAAGAAGGAGCTATTTGACAATGTTATTCCTTCCTCCAATTCCATCATGGCATGGAACCTGATTCACCTTGGTACTCATTTTTATGATGATGAGATGATCAAAAAAGGAAAATCCATTTTGGCTCAGGTAAAAGAGTTAATCGTTACTGAGCCCGAATATTTAAGCAATTGGGGAATGTTGGCTCTTGAGGTTTCAAATAAGTTCGAGGAGGTGATTGTAGTTGGGCCGAAGACAAAACAATATGTGAATGAAATCAACAAGCAGTTTCTTCCGGCAAAGGTTATTTCAGGAACAATCAATGAATCAGACAAGCCTCCATTCCAGCATAAATCAGCCATGAATGGAGAAACTACGATCTATGTCTGCTACGATAAATCATGCAAAAGACCCGTAACAAGTGTAACTGATGCTCTGGCTCAAATGAATTAAATTAGAAATGAAATGGACATGAGTAATCTAGCCTTTCGAAAAAAGAAAGCTGAGGTATTAAAGGACTATCTTAAATTCAAATACGAAAAAACAAGGCTTTTGAGTATGTCTGAATTTAAAAAGATTATAGAAAGTTATGATAGTTAAAACCTACCCCTACCCCCTCCAAAGGGGGAGATAAACCATCTTAACAGGTAATTTTGAATTACGCAGAAGTCATCCTACCACTACCTCTCCATGGAACCTTTACCTACCTCATTGCTCCCGAGGATAAAGACAAGGTTCAACCCGGTTTCCGTGTAGTTGTTTCATTCGGGAAAAAGAAAATCTACACGGGCATTGTGCTTGAAACGCACAACCGATCTCCTGAAGAATATCGCCCTAAGGAGTTGCTTGAGGTGCTAGATGAGCAACCGATTGTTAATCCAGCGCAACTCAAGTTCTTCCAATGGATGAGCAGATACTACATGTGCTCATTGGGTGAAGTAATCAACGCCGCTTTGCCTGCTGCTCTCAAGCTATCAAGTGAATCCTTTGTTGGCATCAACCCCGAGATTGATCCCCATTCGGAAGACCTTGATGATCGAGAATGGGATCTACTTCGTGCATTAAAGACAAACGACCTGAGCATGAAAGATGTTAGCCAGGTGTTGGGACTGAAGCAACCACAACGTGTACTGAAGAAACTCACAGAAAAAGGAATCATCGATCTTTTTGAAAAAGTAAAAGACAAATACCAACCGAAGAAAGTAAAACGTGTCAGAATCGCTGATGCTTTCATGGAAGAAGGCATGCTTGAGGGCGTTATCAATGAACTAGAAAGTAAACCCAAACAACAGGATGTACTCCTCGCCTACTTGCGAGATGTCCCCGTTTTAGACAACCCATCGTCAAATGAGCATGGGGTACAGAAATCTCAACTTCTAGCGGAAGAAATCAGCCCCTCCTCCCTCAAGACACTTTTTAAAAATGGAGTACTGACCGAATGGGAAGAAACCGTATCCAGGCTCCCCTCTAATCATGCAAAAATCCAGGGGAGTGTACAGCTTAGTCAACAACAGGAATCAACGAGACGAGCCATCATTCAATCATTTGAGAGTCATAATGCTACGTTACTTCATGGGGTGACAGGTAGTGGTAAAACCGAGATCTTCATTGAACTGATCAAAGAGCAAATCGATCTGGGAAAACAAGTGCTGTATTTGCTCCCTGAGATTGCACTAACGACCCAAATCATCGCACGTTTGCATAAAATATTTGGTGACTTCTTTGGAGTTTATCATTCGCGGTATTCGGACAATGAGCGCGTAGAAGTATGGCAAAAAGTACTGAATAAGGAATATCAATTTGTAGTGGGCGTCCGTAGTGCGGTCTTCCTACCCTTTTCTGATTTGGGATTGATCATTGTGGATGAGGAACATGAGCCTTCTTATAAACAGTTTGAGCCAGCTCCAAGATACCATGCCAGGGATGCAGCCATCTATCTTTCAACTCTCCATAAGGCTCACACACTTTTAGGTACAGCCACTCCCGCATTAGAGACTTACCAAAATGCACTTGATGGAAAATTTGGAATAGTAGAACTTGATTCCAGGTATGGTGAGGCTTACAATCCAATGATGGAGTTTGCCAATGTGAGTCGAGAACGAAAACAACGCAAGCTAAAAGGAAACTTTACTTCCATTCTGGTCAAAGCCATTCAGGAATCGCTGGATAAAAGAGAGCAAGTCATTCTTTTTCAAAATCGAAGAGGATATGCCTCTCACATTACGTGTGATAGTTGTGGCACTGTACCCAAATGCCCCAATTGTGCCGTAAGCCTCACCTACCATCAATACAACAACAAGCTGGTTTGTCATTATTGTGGATACAATCAGGCCATGTACAGTGACTGCCTGAGCTGTGGTAGCAAAGAGCTTCGCAATGTAGGTTATGGGACCGAAGAGCTGGAAGAGGAAATCAAGCTGCTATTCCCTCAAGCCATTGTTCAGCGTATGGATTTGGATACCACACGAAGCAAGTACGGTTACCAGCGCATCATCGAAGAATTTGAAGAAGGAAATATCGATATACTGGTGGGAACACAGATGGTAAGCAAAGGACTGGATTTTGATCGGGTCAACCTGGTAGGGATATTTGATACAGATCGAATGATCCATTTCCCGGATTTTCGATCACATGAACGTGCCTATCACCTCATTACCCAGGTGAGTGGTCGGGCAGGAAGAAAGTCCAGAAATGGAAAAGTGATCGTACAAACCAATGATCCGGATCAGGAGTTATTGCAGCGCGCTCGAAACGATAACTATAAGGCATTTTTTCAATGGGAGATTCTGGAGCGTGAGCGATTTTACTATCCTCCTTTCACCCGTATCATAAATATCACATTTAAACACAGAGAAAAGCATATTTCCTTTCAGGCAGCCGCCTATTTTGCAAAAGAAGTGAGAAATCAGTTGGGCAATCAACGCATGATTGGTCCGGTGGAGCCACTCATTGGCAAGATCCGAAACATGTACTTGCACGAAATCACATTGAAAATTGAGAAGCAAGGCATTAACTTGCCGGCTGTAAAGGAATACCTTCGATCTGTGGACCTGATGATGAAGCAGTTGCCGGCATTTAAAAGTGTTGGCGTGGTATTTGACGTAGACCCGATATAGTGGCGAACTAAGTGAAACATTTTCTAAGCATTTTCATTCTTTTCCTCCTCATTGTCTCCTGTGATCCATGTGATGACTGTGATTCGGTGAGCTTTGAACCAACCGTTTCGTTGATATTTATCAATCAAGACAGCATAAAGAATATCAACGATAGTCTGGCTGTTTTTGTCTTTAATGATTCAGCACTTAGCGCCAATACAGATTCATTAACAATTCTCAGGGATAGCCTTGAAATCGTGAAAGACTCGATAGCCAATGGTGGATCATTGAGCGAGGAGCAAATGAATTTGGAGCAGTGGATTTCCGAAAGGCAAATTGATTCGACATTTTATGCTGATTTGGATCAGAACGCCGACTCACTCACATCCATTTTTAATCAAACCAAAGCCACCATAAACTCCGGCTTAATCCAACTAGGTAAAATAGAAATCCTTGGTACCGGAACGGTATTTACTTATGAAGATAGTGCGGAGGTATGGAGCATCCCGCTCTCCTACGATGCTGAATTCAAACAGTACGAGATTCAAATTGCTGGCATAACAGACATACTTGAGGTTGATTATGAAACCTTTCAGGAGGTAGATGAGGAGAGAAATGTTTTGATTCGAGCGAAAAACATTGAAGTGATTAGTTTCACGAATAATGTGATAGATTCAGTACTTACAAACTGTGACGAAACCTGTCAAGATGGTGAAGCAACGTTTACTATTTATTTTTAGTCTGATCCTCTCAGTGGGTTGCTTTGCTCAGACAGAAGAGGCAGATACCGTAGTGTATCGACGTACACTCACTCCTTCAATCTATCTGGACTATGGGAAGTTATTGACCATTCCCACGAACTTTGAAACGAAGTATGAGGGAGGAATTGAGATCCTTTTTATGGAAAAGTTTCCATTGATAATCGAAGCTGGACAGGCAACACTCAGTCCCGAAGGAGCCTATTCCAATGGAACTTATGAAAGCGAGGGATTCTATTATCGGATCGGAGCAGGCTATGTCAGTCAGTTTTTACCTAAGAATAAAATTGGAATATCATTCCGATATGCCTCATCCACTTTTAGTGAAAACGGAAGGATCTTTATAGAAAGCCCATCGGATGCACAAGATGATTTTGTTCAAAGCATCGAGAGAGAGGATTTAACAGCAACCTGGTATGAACTAGTGGTGTATTCTGATCGAAAACTATCAGATGTATTTAGCATTGGCCTGAACTTACGGCTAAGAGTACTTGCCAGCTACGATGAACAAAATGTACCGGATGTTTATGCAATCCCTGGGTATGGCAGATCGTTTGAGGATACTGTTCCTGCAGCAAATTTCTTTTTGAAGGTGAGTTTTTAAACAGAATAATTGCCCGTTCAACAATTCTAAATAGGTTGAATAACATGAATTTAATGTGGGCGCATTAAGCTAAATTTATCTCGGTTTTAGCATCATCGATTACCATGAAAATTGCAATCACCACACTCCTCATTGTCTTCTATACAGGGTGTGAAACTTCCCAAAAGGAAATCAATGCCTGGAAAGAAGAGATTAAAGAGACCGAAAAAGCATTTTCAGAAATGGCCAGAAATAGAGGCATTCCGGAAGCTTTTGAATACTACGCAGACCCTGAAGGGGTTATCCGCCGAAGTAAGAAAATCATTAAAGGAAAAGATTCCATAAGAACTTGGTATAATAATGATACCAGACCAGGAGATACCCTATCGTGGACTCCAACTTTTATTGATGTGAGTGCTTCTGGTGATATGGGCTATACGTATGGAGACTATCGATTTACCTACCTTGATAGTTTGGGAAATCAAAAAGAAAGTACAGGGATATTTCACACCGTCTGGAAAAGACAGCCTAATGGTGAATGGAGGTATGTCTGGGACTAACACCCTTTATCTATGTAGCTATGGAAAAACGTATTCTGGAATTACTTGGCGATGCTATTCTTGTAGTTGACAAGCAAGGTAAAGTCACAGATATCAACAACAGTGTGACCAATCTTTTTGGGTATTCTAAAAAAGAGCTCCTCGGACAAAAATTTGATATGCTGATGCCTCCGAGGTATAGAAAAAATCATGGCACCTTTTTCCTTGGGTACCAAAAGAACCCGGAGACCAGGTCTATGGGAAGGACCCATGAGCGCAACTTCATCGCTGTAGATAAAAAAGGAAGAGAATTTTACGTAGGTATATCACTGACCTATTATCAGCCCTCTAAAAATGATACCCTCTACATCGCGGTTATCCGTGACATCTCTCCGCTTGTAGACCTCAAGAACAAACTCCAGCAGACCAACGAAACGTTAGAAGCCAAAAACAAAGAGCTTGAACAACTTGCATATATTCTTTCCCATGATCTAAAAGCCCCTACTTCGGCCAGTCGACAACTCATTGAATACATTGAAGAAAACCACAAGCAAGAACTCAGCGAGCAGGTGGCGCAGTACATGGGCATGCTCAAGGATCGCAACATGAAAATGGCTGATTTAATCGACGGCATTTTGAGCTACGCCATGGCTGGGAAAGTGACACAGGATGTGGAGGAGATCAACGTATCCGAGTTGGTTCATGATGTAGCAGAGAATCTGAATATTCCCGCTGGTTTTAAAATCCATAGCCACGCCGATGATATTAACTTCATGGGTCAAAAGACCCAACTTTTTCAATTGATGTCCAACCTAATTGGCAATGCAGTAAAATATCACCACAAAGATCAAGGCAGCATTGAAATCCGTGCCCTTAAAACAGTGGATGAAGTAGAGATAAAGGTCACAGACGATGGTCCCGGCATTCCCAAAAAATACCATCAGACCGTATTTGAAATGTTTGGAACGGCCAATTTGAAACAAAGGGCTGATAGTACGGGCATAGGCTTAGCCATAGTAAAGAAGATCGTGGAGCAAAATGGAGGAGTGATAAAACTGAACCCGAACGTGAAAACGGGAACCGAGTTTATCTTCACCATTAAAACCATGTAGTGGAATCATCTGTTATTTCTCGCTGGCCCCCAACTCCTGCTTAAAGAACTCAATCATGCGAGGCTCCCACTGAGGATTCATCATGATTATATGGTCCATGCCTGGATATTTCACGAATTCATAGTCTGTATACCCCAGCTCCTCAAGTTTGTCCACAAGGAATTTGGCATCTGCAAAAGGCACATCATCATCGGCCGTACCATGGTTGATCATCAGTCGCGCCTGTAATCGATCCAATAGAGGTGTTAATGCCGACGCAGCATATTTCTCTGGACAATCTTGAGGCAAACACCCCATGTAGGGCTCTATAGCTACACGGAAATTGGCAGGGTCGATAGCTGCTGCACTGAGATATGCTGCAACATACAAATCTGGGTATTCCAACACCGCTCGCAAGGCATAATGTCCACCCCAACTATGGCCAGCCACGCCCAGTCTGTCAAGATCCATATACGATCGTTCATCAGCGAGTGCATTAAGTGCTGCAACATGGTCTGCCATCTCTACCTGCCCCAGCCGTCCATAGCTAAATTCCTGAAAAGCCTTACCTCTGCCAGGGGTTCCCCTCCCATCAATGACTACTACAATGAAGCCGGTATTTGCGAGATTTTGTAGCTCAAAGTGTCCTGGAAAATACAGATTCCGCCGGATAGCCATTGTATGGGCTGCTCCATATATCCACTCCACCACAGGGTAACGCTTGGATGTGTCCAAATCTTTTGGCTTATAGACCAGTGTTTCAATCATTGTCTTCCCATCTGCCGCCTTCAACTGAACAAACTCCGGCTGCAGACCCAACTCCTGCAGTGGTGACATGTCCGCAGACCAGGAAGTAGCCAGCTTCTCTCCTGCTGCACTATAGATTTCTAAAGTAGCTGAGCGCTCCATATCATTGCGCCACACCCACAGGCTATCCTTGGTGTCCGTCAAATACACCTCCATCAGTGTTGGACCCTCTACCAGCCGCTCAATGCGACTTCCATCCATAGCAGTGCGATACAACTGCTCTTCATAGGGGTTATCCTTATCCCCCCGGGCCATGTAGTAGGCCCAACCGTTGGTTTCATCTACCATATATAACCAGGCCACCGGACCATTCGATTCACGGTTTGTCAAAGTCCTTACCAACTCTCCCCTCTCATCGTAGAGGTAGAGTTGATTGTAGCCGGTACGTTCACTGTTATAGATCACTTGATTGGTAGCATCCAGGAAGTAAAAGAAATTCGCTTTACGTAGACGCCCTGTATAGCCATTCAAAAGCTCCAGCCCGATCAGGTACGTTTCTGAACGGTCGCTTAGCCAAACCTCTGTACGCCCGTTCTCAGGATAGACACGCAGCAATTCCATGTTTTTCATAAGCCTATCGGCGACCGCTATGCGCACATGCATGCCATCCGGGTGCCATGAAAGTGGATGCACATATACCCGGTCAGTGGGTTGTTGTATCGCAGAGTATGCTCCAGTAGCAACATTCACAAAGTAATAACGAATCTTAGGCAGAGGCTCCCCTGCCCGGCTGTATGGCCATTGGATGGTAGTGTCCGCTTTCTTAAGTTCAATACGCGGAACCTCCCGATCATCTACCTGCTTTACCAGCAAGGTTTGTCCATCGGGAGACCATAACGCGCTTGCTATGTCCCACCGCCAGTCCTGCTGTGGCTTAGAAATTATTGTAGGCTCATTAGCTGCCGATGATCGAATGTATAACTGTCCGTCAGGCGTATGTCCAGCATAAGTGGCGCTAGGTGGATGGAACACTTCCTGTATTGGTGGGATGTGATTGAATAATCCCGGACCCAGTACTCGACCAGAAGGAGGATCGCCAGTCAGGTGTGAGGGAATGGGTGGAACCAAAGGAGTAATGTATCGAAATGGCTGTGCTTCAATTTGAATGAACAATGAACACAAAGCAAAGAAAATCAGGTACACAGTAAAGCGCATCATAGGAGACTTGTAGGTTGATAATACACTCCAATATAATCACTTAATAGGAAAATGATACTCGGGACTGGATCATTAGAATACCTGAGAAATGGGACCCGGCTATGCCACAACTTGTCATCGGTTGGGCAAAGGAAATGGTGGAATAAAAACCGCAAATAGCCAGGATCTCAACTATCCTGGCTTAACTTAAATTTTGACAGCTCCTCTTTCAGTTCTGATGCAAGCGAGGAAAGCTCTGTGGATTTATCTTTGTAATTATTCATACCAGAAGCCAATTCAGATGCTGATGCAGCTACTTCCTCTGTTCCAGCTGCTGTTTGTTCTGCTATTACAACTACCCCTTCCGCAATACCTACAACCTCCTGAATGTTTGAAAGCTGTTGTTCCGAACCTGAAACAATCTCCTTAGAAAGGTCAAGCGTTTTATTAGAAGAGTCTGTTATCTCTTTAAAAATTTCAAGGGCAGCTCCTGATACTGAGGTTCCAGACTTTACCTGCTCCGTCATCTGATCCATGGCTTTTGCAGTCTCCATCGTGTCTTTTTGCACATCAGCAATAAGCTGCTCAATTCGTGTAGCCGATTGTCTGGAATCCTCGGCGAGTTTTCTAATCTCCTCTGCCACTACCGCAAAGCCTCTACCAGCATCCCCTGCCTGGGCAGCTTCAATTGCTGCATTTAGTGCCAGCAAATTCGTTTGAGCAGCAATTTCTGAGATTACAGTCAACACCTGACTGATCTCATCGGATCGACCTTTCAAAATGTTGATGGATTCATGGGTCTTTGTCGTATACTTTAATATTTCAGTAATGCTTACCCTAAGCTCATCAAGCATCTTCCCTCCTTTTTGACTCTTTTCAGCTCCATTGTGAGCCGCCTGATTAATTTCGGTTGCACGATCTTTCATGCTATTGGATGATGAAAGAATCCGTTCGATCAAATTAGAAACTTCATCTACTTTCTGTACCTGAGCCTGTGCACCACTACTCATCTGACCAGTGGCAGATGCAATCTCTTGCGTGCTACTATTCATTTCTCCACTTGAAGCCAGCATCTCATTAGTAGACCCCTCCAATGTATTGGCACTCTCTGTAACGCCAAGGAGCAAATGTTTCAGCTGGTTCTGGGCAGAATGAACATTATCAACCAGTCGTTTGATATCACCATGTGCATCCTCCGTGTAAGCTTGTGTCAAATCACCCTTGGCCATTGCATTGAGTATGGCATCAATTTTTATAATTGGATTAGCTACTGACTCTAATAGTTGATTAATGGATTGCGATAGATCTAACCACACTCCTCTTTTTTCACCCAAAGAAATTCTTGCATCTAAAATCCCTTCCGTGCCGGCTTTTGAAAGTACCATCCCCGTTTCATCTAAAACTTGCTGTAGATTTCGTCGCATATGCTCAAGCTCATGTCCCAAATCATCCTCTTCAGACAAGTCCACAGCAACATCAAGATTTCCTTTTCTGATTTCTTTGGCAAAACTCACATAGTTTGTTCGTGTATCTATCAGGTTGTTTAATGACATCAGCATTTCACCAATTTCATCCTTTCTGTTCACAATCAGTTTCTGCATGATGCTCCCTTTTGCCAATGCATTCAAACGATCTTTAACACTCGTGAGCGCACCCACTACATTGTTGCTAAATCGCCACCCTATGTATAGTCCAATCACCAAAAGAACCAGACTTATACCAATTGTCATCCAGATAATGCTTGCCAACTGATCGTCTAACTCCTCCTTCTTTTGAAGCACGGCCTGGTCGATGGAGTCTGTATAAATACCTGAAGAGACTACCCATCCTTTTGACCTGAAGAGCCTGGAGTAAGAAAGTTTGTTATACACTTTATCTTCATCAGGCTTCACCATGACATATTCAACAAAAGCATCACCACTTTCCAGAGACCTCTCCACTCTCTCTTGATAAAGGTTTTTCCCCTCTTTATCTTTTACCACATTGTACTTCTCATCACTCATGACCTTACCATTATTTTGAGGTTTTGCCGCATGCATGATCATCGTAGGGTATGGACGTTTGGTATCAGTAATCCAGAAATATCCTTCCTTACCATCAAATCTGACCGAGGATAGAATATCCAGTGCCTCCTCCATATTTTCATCTGATTCCTGAGCGGCATCTTCAAGAATACCAAAGGCCAGATCCACTACATTCTGCAAACGGAGTTCAGCCTTCCGTTCCTCTTCTGCCCTAAAAGCAGAAATATCCTCTTTACTTTTAGACGATAGATTATAAACCGTAATAAAACTGAGGATGGTAGTCGTAATGATCAAAAGCAGCCCTATAAACAAGGATATCTTAAGTCGTAAGTTCATGGAAGTTAGGATAAGTGGTCAATAGAAATTGATGATTAGTTGGCGCAAACTTTAATTTTTCCCTTCAAGATATAAATCGCTTATCGAATTCAAAACCACATTACGATTCAAATGCTATTTTTGTCGACCATTCAGGTAATTTAAAAGTCACCCCTTATTTTCAACACTCTTAAAATGATCAGAAATAGTTTACTTTTCTTATTTATCATTATTTCATTTTCATCAGCAGCACAGTTTAAATTAGATGCTGAGTTCAGACCCAGGTTTGAATACCGTGACGGATATACCACCCTGAGTGAGCCAGGAGAAAAGGGGGTCTTTCTTATCACTCAGAGAACAAGATTAAACGCTTCTTTCAACGATCAAAACAGGATACAAACCTACCTCTCCTTTCAAGATATTCGTACATGGGGTGAGTATGACTTAAACAGCACGGAATCCACCATAGCATTGTACCAGGCTTGGGCCAAATTCAAAATTGCCGATAGGCTGAGTCTAAAGATTGGAAGGCAAGAGTTTGAATATGACGACCTTAAAATCCTTAGTAACAGTACCTGGAGACTGCAAGCGCGATCGCATGATGCTGGATTACTGGAATGGCAAAATGTGGATTCTACATTGACCGTTCATTTAGCAGGCGGTGTAAATCAGGAAGATGAGGTTCTGTTCCAGGACCTGTATACGAACCCTGCTTATTACAAAAACATGGGGATGGTGTGGATAAATAAGAAATTCTCAAATACTGAAATTTCACTTTTATTCCTTGATTTAGGTCAGCAGCTTGCTGACACTTCCATCAATCACTTCAGAACATTAGGGATTTATGGTGTACAAAAAATAGGCAAAACCACTTTGACGGGCAGCTTCTATTTACAAAATGGAAGCAACCAGGCAGATCAGAATGTTTCTGCCAATATGATATCATTACAAGCTGAGGTACCTGTTTCAGAAAGGCTCGTAATTAATCCTGGCTTTGATATTCTATCCGGAACTAAAGCCGAAGATTTGCAAGATGCCGGGTATAATGAGACCAACTCTTTTATTCCTCTCTACGCCAGAAGGCATAGGTATTTTGGTATCCAGGATATGTTCTATGTAGCAGGTTTCAACGTGCCTGCAGGTTTATCTGATTATTTCCTGAAGTTTAGCTATAAAGTGAACGATCAATGGAGGACCAGGCTACAGACTCACTCATTTTCTACCTCCGAAAACATTTTAAATACCTCTGACAATACCATCGTTGATGACAAACACCTTGGTTATGAAATAGACTTATTTCTGGATTACAATCCTTATGACAACCTGAATGTGGGTTTTGGCTATGCTCATTTCTTACCTACAGAAAGTATGGAAATAATAAAGCAACGAGGAGATCAAAACGAGATAGCTCATTTTGCATACCTTCAGATTTCCTACACACCTACGCTATTCAAAAGCAAGAATTAAGCAATGCTTGCTCCGTTCTCAGCGTCCTGACCTGGACTTAATGCTACCAGCTTACCATCTGAGTTTTCAGCAAATAAGAGCATCCCCTGAGATTCCACACCCATAATTTTACGAGGGGCCAGATTAGCCATCACGGTCACTTTCTTGCCTATCATTTCTTCAGGAGTGAAATGCTTTGCTACTCCACTTAGAATGGTCCGGGTCTCCAACCCCATATCTACGGTGAACTTCAATAGCTTATTGGACTTTTCTACTTTTTCAGCCGTCTTAATCTCCCCTACTCGCAGGTCCATCTTTAGGAAATCATCAAAGACGATTTCATCTTTTAGCGATGGCAAATCAGGAGTTGTATTTTCTTTTTCGTTCATTTTCTTCGTTTCCAATAATTTGTTCACTTGTGCTTCCACATCCTTGTCTTCAATTTTTTCAAATAGTAACGCGGCTTTGTTTAATTGATGGTCATCAGGTAAAAACTCCATACCACCGGCCTCAGACCAGTCTTTTCTGTCAGTGTTCAATATCCCTACCAACTTCTCAGCTGTAAATGGCAGGAATGGCTCACAGACAATCGCCAGATTAGCGCTGATCTGAAGCGCTATATTCAGAATGGTCTCCACCCTACTTTGATCTTCTTTAATCAATTTCCACGGTTCAGTATCGGCCAGGTATTTGTTCCCTATTCGGGCCAGCTCCATCATCTGACTTAGCGCTTCTCTAAACTTAAATTGATCCAAAACTGCCTGTATCTTAGCTGGTGCTTCACTCACTGCCTTGACTACCTCTTCATCGATTGGCATCAACTCTCTTCTTGCTGGTACCTTTCCATCAAAATATTTATGTGTCAGCACCACCGCTCGGTTTACGAAGTTGCCAAAGATAGCAACCAATTCACTGTTGTTTCTCGCCTGAAAATCCTTCCAAGTGAAGTCGTTATCCTTAGTCTCCGGTGCATTGGCAGTCAGCGTATATCGCAATACATCTTGCTTTTCCGGGAACTCCTCTAGATATTCATGCAACCACACTGCCCAGTTTCGTGAAGTCGAAATCTTATTGCTTTCTAAATTCAAAAACTCATTGGCAGGTACATTATCCGGTAGCACATAGCTTCCTTCTGCTTTAAGAAGCGTAGGGAAAATGATGCAGTGAAATACGATGTTGTCTTTTCCAATAAAGTGCAGCAATCGAGTATCATCTGACTTCCAGTAATCTTCCCAGTTTTTGCCGTTATCCTTTGCCCATTGCTTAGTTGCAGAAATGTACCCAATCGGAGCATCAAACCACACATAGAGCACTTTCCCTTCACCCCCATCAACAGGAACAGGTATTCCCCACTTTAAATCCCGAGTCATCGGTCGTGGACGCAGACCATTGTCTATCCAGCTTTTACACTGCCCATACACGTTAGACTTCCATTCTTTATGCCCTTCCAGCAACCATTCTTTTAGCCACGGTTCATATTGATCAAGCGGCAGGTACCAATGCTTGGTTTCCTTCATCACCGGAGACTCTCCACTCAGCATGGATTTAGGATTCTTTAGCTCTGTTGGACTAAGCGTAGAACCACAATTCTCACATTGATCGCCGTACGCTTCCTCATACCCACAGTTCGGACAAGTACCTTTAATGTATCTATCAGCTAGAAACTGCTGCTCTTTCTCATCGAAGAATTGCTCGGAAGTCTCAACGGTAAACTTCCCTTCAGCTTCCATCTTCTTGAAAAATTCAGAAGCTGTTTCATGATGCAGCTCTGAAGAAGTTCGATGATAGATATCAAAGCTGATTCCAAACTTTTCGAATGAGTCTTTAATTTGATTGTGGTAAAAATCAACTACTTCCTGAGGGGACTTTCCTTCTTTTCTCGCTCGCAATTCGATTGCCACCCCATGCTCATCCGAGCCACACACAAAGGCCACATCTTCCCCTTTGCTTCTCAGGTATCGTACATAAATATCTGCCGGCACGTAAACACCTGCCAGGTGGCCGATATGAACAGGTCCATTGGCATATGGAAGTGCCGCAGTGATGGTATGTCTTTTGTATTCTTTAGCCATAATTCGATAAGAGACCGCAAATATAAGTTTTGTGTTTACCTCTTATAGTGTATTCCACAATCATTTGGTCTAATTTTGCGCTCGAATTCAAATTGGAATGCAAGAAATAAGAAATATCGCCATCATCGCACACGTTGATCATGGCAAAACCACACTCGTTGACAAGATCATTTACGCAACGCAGGAGTTTAGAGAAAACCAGGAGAAAGGTGAATTGATCCTTGACAACAATGACCTGGAGCGTGAGAGAGGAATTACCATTCTTTCCAAAAACGTTTCTGCCGAATACAAAGGCGTAAAAATCAACATCATTGATACCCCTGGTCACGCCGACTTTGGTGGTGAAGTGGAACGGGTATTGAAAATGGCTGATGGTGTAATTCTTTTGGTGGATGCCTTCGAAGGTCCTATGCCACAAACGCGTTTTGTGTTAGGAAAAGCATTAGGTCTTGGATTGACACCTATCGTGGTGGTCAATAAGGTAGATAAAGAAAACTGTCGTCCGGATGAAGTGCACGAACAGGTATTTGATCTGATGTTTTCTTTAGATGCTACGGAAGAACAACTTGATTTTCAGACCCTTTACGGTTCCAGTAAGCAGGGATGGTTTGGAGAGGATTGGCAAAAGCCTACGGATAATATTCTTCCGTTGCTAGACAAAATCATTGAGGTGATCCCTCCTGCTCCTTTCAACGAAGGTGTTCCTGCCATGCAGATCACCTCATTAGATTTCTCTTCTTTCACAGGGAGAATAGCAATCGGAAGAGTTTGGCAAGGCACAATGAAAGAAGGTGCTCAGCTTGGTATCAGTAAGCGAGATGGATCATTGAAGAAAGTCAAAATCAAAGAACTTCATGTGTTTGAAGGGCTTGGTAAAAGAAAAGTAACAGAGGTTAGAGCAGGTGACATCTGCGCAGTAACCGGCATTGAAGATTTTGAAATTGGTGACACCCTCACTGATTTTGAAAATCCGCACGTGATGCCACGTATCGCCATTGACGAACCAACCATGAGTATGATGTTCGCCATCAACGACTCACCCTTCTTCGGTAAGGAAGGAAAGTTTGTGACGTCTCGTCACCTGAGAGATCGATTGATGAAGGAGCTGGAGAAAAACCTGGCTCTTCGTGTAGAAGAAACTGATTCTGAGGATAAGTTTCTGGTTTACGGACGTGGTGTTCTTCATTTGTCTGTACTAATCGAAACCATGAGACGTGAGGGCTATGAAATCCAGGTGGGTCAGCCACAGGTTCTTTTCAAAGAAGGTGAAAACGGTGAAAAACTGGAGCCGATAGAGCATTTGGTAATCGACCTTCCAGATGAAGTATCAGGGAAAGCCATTGAAATGGTAACCCAGAGAAAGGGTGAATTGAAGGTAATGGAGCCGAAAGGCAACATCCAGCATCTCGAGTTTGAGATACCTTCTAGGGGATTGATCGGGCTGAGAAATAATATGCTGACTGCAACAGCTGGAGAGGCGGTGATGACCCACCGACTGAAAGAATATCAGCCATATAAGGGACCTATTCCGGGCAGAATCAACGGATCGTTAATTTCCATGGAAAATGGACCTGGTACACCCTATACCATTGATAAGCTTCAAGACAGGGGTGTATTCTTTGTAGATCCGGGAGTGGATGTATATACGGGACAAGTAATTGGCGAACACAGCAGGGATAATGATCTGGTAGTAAATATTCAAAAGGGCAAGAAGCTAACAAACATGCGAGCTTCGGGTTCTGACAACAATGCGAAGATCGCTCCTGCTAAAAAATTCAGCCTGGAAGAAGCATTGGAGTATATTCAGAAAGATGAGTACGTAGAGGTGACACCTAAGTCGATCCGAATGCGAAAGATCTATTTGGATGAAAACCAGCGAAAACGAATGGCCAATTCCGAAGCTAGCGTGTAATCTGCACTAAATAAAAATATTAAAGCCATCTCAATCTGAGATGGCTTTTTTTATGCCTCACGTATTACGAGTCAAACCACAAAACATTCAACGTTACCACTCATATAATTTAAGCCTTAATAACAAACAAAAGACGGTTTAAATAGTAGAATTGCACGGTATTTGAACAACAAACCCACATGAAAAAAGTAATAACTCTCACGCTCATCTTCTTAAGCTTTTTTGCTCAATCTCAGGAAAGCTATACGGTTACAATTGATCTGACAAAGGCTAAAAACGACCGGCTTCCGGTTGAATTGACCGTCCCGGCCATAAACGAAGAAACGGTTGAATATCATATGCCCAAAATAGTCCCCGGAACCTACAGCATCTCAGATTTTGGTAGGTTCATCAGTGATTTTAAAGCTTTCGATGCAGATGGAAACTTTTTGGAGGTTGAAAACATCTCAACGAATAAGTGGATGATCAAAGACGCGACAAAATTGAGAAAGATCACATATTGGGTTGATGATTCCTTCGATGACTTCTCCGGATATGGAAGTAACAAACTATTCGAGCCGGGAGGTATGAGCATTGAAGTAGAGAATGACGTGTTTGTAATGAATACTTTTGGATTCGTTGGGTATGTGGACAGTTATAAATTCAACCCTTTTGAACTGACAATCATCCATGATCCGGAAATCAAGGGAGCTACTTCTCTGAAAAAACAAGCTGAGACTGATACATCTGATACTTATACATCGGCAAATTACAATTTCCTTGCAGATGCGCCGCTTATGTATAGTAAACCAGATATAGTATCCAAAGAAATTGCAGGAGCAGAAGTCTTGGTATCCGTTTATTCACCTAACAAAGTGTTATCCGCATCAGATGTGATGGACAACATTGATGAGCTAATGGAAGCTCAAGCAAAATACCTGGGTGGAGAGCTGCCCGTAGACCGATATGCGTATCTGATCTACCTATTCGATAGCCCGACGATTTCAGGATCTTACGGAGCATTAGAACATTCATATTCCTCCCTCTATACTCTCCCTGAAATGGATCCGGCACGAATCAGCCAAACGGTAAAAGATGTAGCTGCTCATGAGTTTTTTCACATCGTAACCCCGCTGAATATCCACTCTGAGGAGATTCATGATTTCAACTACATCGAACCTGAAATGAGCCAGCATCTGTGGCTGTATGAAGGGGTGACAGAATACGCATCACAGCACGTTCAGGTGAAATATAATCTTTATGACCTGCAAGATTTTCTTGCGGAGATGAAGAACAAAATGAATCAGCAAGATCAGTATAATGTAGATATCCCCTATACCGAATTCAGCAAGAACATTCTGGAACCTGAGAATGAAAGAAGGTATGGAGATGTGTATGCGGGAGGCGCCCTGATTGCCTGGTGTCTTGACCTGACGATTATTCAGTCTACGAATGGACAGAAAGATCTTCAGTCAGTACTTCGAGAGCTTTCTAAGCAATATGGCCCCATGAAGGCCTTCAAGGACGAAGAGCTTTTTGATGAAATTGAAAAAATCACTACACCGGAAGTAGGTGAGTTCTTGAGAACATACGTTGGTGGAGGGGAGAAATTGCCGTATTCAGAAATACTTGGTTGGGCTGGAATCCGTTATTCCCCAGAGAGCAACGAAATGGTGATCACAGCAGGAAAATTTGCCCCTGCGGTAAATGAGGATCAGGAAATCTATATTGCTGATACAGATGAGATGAACGATTTCGGTAAGGATCTGGGATTTAAGGAAGGGGATGTTTTACTTGAATGGAATGGAAGCGCAGTTTCAATAGAATCTTTCCAGAATATCATCCAATCATTCTATAGTGATACAGAAGCAGGTGATAAGATCACCATATTGGTACGAAGAGAAGTGAAAGGAAAAACCAAAGAGGTAAAACTGAAAGCAAAGGCTAAAAAGGTGAAGTCCTCACAAAGGCACCAGTTGGAGGTTATTGAGAGTCCGTCACCAGAGCAACAAAAAATCAAGGCCATTTGGCTGGGAGAAGTGTAACCATTACTCAGTTGTATAGGTATAACTAACTGACCCAAATTGTATGAAGAGAAACAACAAAATATTCATTTTTGCAGGAGCCATTCTGGCCGTTATCCTTGTTTTCGCATTTAGCGGAGGATCGACTGATTCTGCTCCGGAAATTATCGTAGAAGTAGAACAAGGTGATTTTGTGGTGGACATTACAACCTCAGGCTCCCTGGATGCAAAGAATTCTGTTCCGATCAAAGGCCCAACAGGCCTTCGGAATTATCGGATCTGGAACGTTACCATCCAGCACATTATAGATGAAGGAACGGAAGTAGAGAAAGGACAGTATGTTGCCAGATTGGATCCTTCTGAACTGACAGGAAAAATCAAAGATGCCCAACTTGAAGTAGATGAGACGCAATCTCAATTCACACAAACCAGACTGGATACCGCATTGACCATGCGCCAGGCGCGGGACGAACTGATCAATCTGGACTATACCGTTCGTGAGAAACAACTCACGCTGGATCAATCCCAGTTTGAGCCTCCTGCAACCATTCAAAAAGCGGAGATTGAGCTTGAAAAGGCCAAAAGAGCACTCCAGCAAGCCAAAGAAAACTACGAGATTAAACGCCAGCAGAATGTGGCAAAAATGCAAGAAGCATCAGCCGAGCTCAGAGGTGATAAAAACGAACTGGAAGGGTTGATGGCACTTTCTAAAGACTTCACCATTCTTGCTCCGGAAGATGGCATGCTTATCTATGAGCGAAGCTGGGATGGAAAACCCATCAAAGCGGGATCACAAGTGAGTGCCTGGGATCCGGTGGTAGCTACCCTCCCCGACCTGAGCAAGATGATATCTAAAACGTATGTAAATGAAGTAGACATTCGAAAAGTAAAGCCAGGACAAAGTGCAGAGATTGGATTTGATGCATTTCCTGATAAAAAATTAAAGGGTAGAGTCACCAAGGTGGCCAATGTAGGCGAGCAGAGACCCAACTCAGATGCGAAAGTTTTTGAGGTAGAAATAGAAGTGTTCGGTACAGATCCACTATTGAAACCCGGGATGACTACCAGCAATAAAATTATTACAAAAACAGAAGAAAAAGCACTATACATCCCATTGGAAAGCTTGCATTCCCAATACGATTCCATTACATATGTCTTCCAGAAATCAGGAGCTTCAACTATAAAGCAAGAGGTGATGATTGGTGATGCCAATGCTGAAAGCGTACACATCAAAGAAGGCCTTAAAGCCGGTGATCGTGTTCACCTTTCATCGGTGCAGGGCATGGAAAATCAAGAGATCAGCCTGATCCCTGAAATGGATGGTAAAAGAAGCAATAAACAAGAAGAGGTCGTAGAAGAACCGGATCAAGCCAAACCTCAATTCCCTCAAGGACGAAGAAGAAAAAACTAAGATGAACAAAGAGCGAATCTTAGCTAACCTGGGAATTGCCATTGAGGCAGTTCTGGCCAATCGCATGCGGTCAGTGCTTACCGCACTCGGGATCATTTTTGGTGTGGCAGCTGTGATTGCCATGCTTGCCATAGGAAATGGTGCTCAGAAGGAGATTATTGAGCAGATAAAACTGGTGGGGGTCAACAACATCATCATCGAGCCGATAGTAGAGCAAACGGAAGAAAACCTGGCTGAAGAAGACAGTGAGTCTAAAGAAAAAAAGAAGTTTTCTCCTGGCCTTACCCTTGGAGATAAAGAATCGATCCTGGAAACCATTCCTGGTGTAGAAACCATCAGCCCGGAGATTCTTCTTGAAACCTACATCATCAAGAATGGGATCAGGAGATCAGCAAAGTTGGTGGGCATAGAGCCCTCCTATTTTGATATTTTCAATTTCACCTTGTCAGAAGGAAAAATGTTTAATCAGGTTCAGCTGGAAAAAGGAGAAGCTGTTTGCATCATTGGCAAGTCCATCAAAGCCAAATTCTTTCCATCCGAAAATCCGATTGGCAAAATGCTGAAATGTGGTCCAAACTGGCTGAAGGTGATCGGGGTACTGGATGAACGATACATCAGCGAAAGCAGCATTAGCAAGCTTGGAATCAGGGATTACAACATGGATGTTTATACACCGTTGCAAACCGTGCTTGTACGCTATAAAAATAGAGCCATGCTGACACAGGAAATGATCCAGGGGGCCAATAGAGGATCATCCGGCATGGTATTTTTTGGTGGGAATGGAGGCAGTGATGACGAAGCACCTACTACCCCAACAAACTATCATCAATTAGACCGGCTGGTTGTTCAGGTTGCAGAGACGGAAAAGCTCAATCCCACGGCTGATGTGATTGTACGTATGCTGGAGCGAAAACACAACCAGGTGGTAGACTATGAAATTGAAATCCCTGAGCTCTTGCTAAAGCAGCAGCAACGGACCAATGACATCTTCAGCTATGTATTAGGAGCAATCGCGGGTATCTCTTTGATCGTGGGTGGCATTGGAATTATGAATATCATGTTGGCTTCTGTACTGGAGCGAATCAAAGAAATTGGGTTGCGTCTTTCGATCGGTGCGAAGAAGACGGACATCATCAACCAGTTCATGTTTGAATCCATGATGATCAGTATCAGTGGTGGATTTATCGGCATCCTCCTGGGGGTTATTATGGCCTCTGCGGTCAGCAGGTTTGCAGATATCCCTACGGTCATTTCATTTGGTTCTATCCTAATCTCATTTGGTGTGGCTACAGCTATCGGGTTGATTTTTGGAATCGCTCCGGCACGAAAAGCAGCCATGCAAGACCCTATTACTTCACTTAGATATGAATAAAATACTCATCACACTTTGCTTCATTGGATGGTCTTTGACAGCAAGTTCACAGGTCGTTTATTCACTCGACAACATCATCAACCTGGCGAAGGGGCAATCTCCTCAGGCCAAGCAGGCGGAGACCAGAAAGGAAAATCGGTTCTGGCAGTATCGTTTTTTTAAGTCCAACTATAATCCACAGCTTGCTTTGAGTGGGAACCTTCCAGCTTATAGCAACCAGTTTATTCCTGTCATTCAGGAAGATGGATCAACGCAATTCAGACCGGTAGAGCAAACGAATTCTTCATTGGCTTTAGGGCTATTCCAACCTATAGCACCAACTGGAGGAAGCGTCTCCGTAAACACGCGGGCAAGTCAATTCCAGGATTTAGTCATTGATGATACCCGATGGAGAAGTACCATCGTAGACCTTACCATCAATCAACCCATCTTCGCTTTCAATGAATTGAAATGGGATAAAAAGACGGAACCTATTCGATATGAAGAATCGAAAAGAAGTTTTGTGGAAGAAATGGAATTTGTATCACGAACAGCAGTAGAGCGATTCTTTGACTATCTGGATGCCCAGGTGAATTATCAGATCGCAGAATTCAACCTGTCTAATAACGACACGATCTACAACATTGAAAAAGGAAGGTACAACATTGGGACTACCTCTGAGGATAAGCTACTCCAGGTAGAGTTGCAGTTGCTTCGTTCCAAGCAAGACCTGGCCAATGCTGAACTGGACTTGCAGACGTCACGATTGGCGCTAAGGACTTTTATTGGTTTAAATGAGGGAGAAAATTTTAATCTGGCCCTTCCTGAGGACATCCCGATTTTCCCGGTAGATGAGGAGCTCGCCTTGCAATACGCCAAAGACAATCGATCTGATTTCATCGCCTTCGAGCGAAGACGGATTGAAGCGGATGCGCAAGTCGCAGAGGCTAAGGGTCAGCGTTTTCAAATGAACTTAAATGCTTCGTTCGGTTTAAACAGTGCCGGACAATCATTTGATCAATCGTATCAGGATGGTCAAACACAGCAATTTGCCAACCTGACGCTCAACATCCCGATCGTAAACTGGGGACGAAACGAAGCTCGAATGAAAACCGCTCTGGCTAATAAGCAGTTGACTGACTATGTGATTGCACAGGAAGAGCAAAATTTTGAGCAAGAGATCATTACCCAGGTACGTCAGCTGGATGTACTTCAACAGCAAATTGAAATCTCAAAGAAATCAGATGAAGTGGCTCAGAAAAGATATGAGGTGGCTCAGAATCGTTACCTGATCGGAAAGATCGATATCACCAACCTCAACATTGCACTGACAGAAAAAGACAATGCTCGACGAAGCTACATCAATGCGCTTCGCTCCTACTGGCTCGCCTACTACGACCTAAGAAGATTGACATTGTATGATTTTTCAAATAACGAGCTGCTGTATACGGTGAATGATTGATTATCACCTCATGCCTGGCCTAGGGTAAATGACAATTAGTGTGTCATCGAGCGCGGCGAAGGATCTCATTAAAAATCATCTTACCCCCTAACCCCCTCGAGGGGGGAACGGTGAAATAATCTCACAGTAGCTAAAGATATTTACGTCATTGCGAGGAAAGTATGACCGAAGCAATCTCACCCAGGCAAGTTAAGATTCCTTCGCTGCGCTCTGAATAACGGTTCTAAGGTTAAGATCGCTTCGCAATGGCTCGCGATGACGGTAATAATTATGTTTCCGTCATTGCGAGGAGGTACGACGAAGCAATCTCATCCTTTTAAGATCAGTACGTATATTATAAGATCGCTTCGTTTCACTCGCGATGACGGTAATTAGTTTGTTTACGTTAGTGTAAGGAAATCCAAATTCGCTAACGTCATTGCGAGGGAAGAATGACCGAAGCAATCTCATCAATTGACAGCAGTTTACTATTTTAACTGGATGGAAAGAGGTGGTGTCGTCTACATACTAACAAACCGTTCAAACACAACACTGTACGTAGGTGCCACCTCTGATTTATACCCAAGAATCGTTGAACATCGAGAAAAGAAATATCCTGGAAGCTTTACTGCCAGGTACAATATTTCTAAACTGGTTTACTATGAAGCACTTCCTACTATTACCGAAGCGATTGATCGTGAAAAGCAATTAAAAGGTGGTTCAAGAAAGAAGAAAGAGGATTTAATCAATTCCGTTAACCCAAAATGGAGGGATCTATTTGATGATATTTCTCGGTGGTAATATTGAGATCGCTTCGTTTCACTCGCGATGACGTTAATAATTATGTTTTCGTCATTGCGAGAAGCGAAGAATGAGCGACGAAGTAATCTCATTATAGTTTCCGTCAGATCACTCCTAACCCTAGAACCGTCGGACCGCACAAAGGGGAACTTGATAATCAAATCAACCCGGCTTCTTACTAAACCTCACTCCTAGCCTAAATACCCATGGACGTGAGTTCAGATCGTTGTTTTGATAGTTGAAATCATACATGATCATGGACATCATCTGCACGATTCCTATTTTAAACTCCCTTCCGATCCCGAGAAGATGGGCCCTTTGCCATCCTTTAGATGCAGGTTGTTCATTTCCAAAAAGCGATTTATCTATTTGCCACTCCGACTCAGCCCAGGTAAAAAATCCCTTAGGGATGTCATATCGGGTAAACAGGCTGTAGCCGTGTCCATCCCCTGTGGTTAGCGATGTGCTGTCCTCCGCAGTAAATTGTTCGCGCAGAGTCAACCCCACGCCTGCCAGCCATTTCTTATTGATCCAATACCCTAGCTGAAGATTGGTACTAAGTATGAGTGGATCGGTGCTTTGTAAACTAATATTTCCTCCAAAATATAGTCGCTGCTTGAAGGGAATATCCTCCAGTGAATTTCGTTTGGTTCCTTCCTCCGGATAACGGGTGTCCGGGAGCTCACTATACTTCTTTTTCATTTTCTGAATATCGGCCTGCGCATCCTGAAACTGCTCTGGGTCTACTTTCTTAAACAATTCCCTCGCTTTATCTGGCTTCACCAGATTAGGATTAGGTTTATATGATTTCTGTATTGGGTTCACCCCCTCTGTTGGATCACTCAACTGAGTAATCGGATCTTCCGCATTACCCATTTCATCTGGCATAAACTTTTTTGCCTCTTCATTCAATATAGCTGTTGCTTTAGCCAGTGCTATACTGTCTGCCTGGTCCGTATTTAGCTCCTTTTCCAGTTCAATTGGATTCAGAATCAACTCCCGATATTCAGGAGGGAAATCAGTTTCATTCAGAATTTGCTCTGCAACTTGAAGGGAGTCCTCCTGGGTGAAAACCGCAAGTGAATCAAGGGATATATCAACATAGTTCAATGAATCAACACTCAGGGAATCATATCTCCGATCAGTCAATCGTCCATTTTTGATGCTGTCATATTTCTGCCTGTAAAGCGCTTTGGCCTTGACTTGCTGCTGCAACTTGCGTGCCTGCTCCCGCCGCTGCTTCGCGGTTTGCTTTGCTCCCTTTGCCTGGTTGATTGCATCCGCATGACGGCCGGTAGCTTTGCTGTCTACCTTGACCTGGGAAGTAACATGCAGGCTGATAAAAAGGATTGCAAACAGTAACAAATAACGCACGCGTAAAGCTCGGAAAATGAGCCAATTAATCATATGAAATGGCTGAGAATCTTATCCTGGATTTTGCATATTGGTGGTCTTGTGATCAGCCCCTTACCAGCGCGGAAGTTACTTCCGTGCTTATTCTATAAACTTAATATCAATCAATCCTTTGCCTCCCGAATAATCAATTGCGCTACTATATCGATAGTCTTCTGGGTTATTTACAATTTGCTCTTCAAGAGGATTATTATGTATATAGTCTAATTTCTGTTGCATCATCTTAGCATCAGAAAGCTCTATTGGATGATATTCATTTTGCCAAAAGCAATATTTCTGGTGCTTATTGCTCTTTTCTGCCAGTTTTCTGAACATCCATAACAGCCATTCCCTCCGGCTTTCCTGAGGGTTCTCTTTAATGGCTTTTATCAATTTAACTGAGGTGTACTTCTTAAAATCACGAACGATATTCTGGATCTTCTCCTGACCATTCCTACCTACTATTAAATGAATATGATTGGACATCAAACACCAAGCATAGATTTCTAATCCTTTATGCTCCTGACAGTATTTGAGGTTTTCAATAATAATTTCTTTATAAACCGGACGAGTAAAAACATCGATCCACTTAACGACACTAAAGGTGACAAAGTAGATTTTGTCTTGATCTCTGATTTTGTATTTTTCGGACACTCATCAAAATTAATGTAAAGGACGGTTCTGTATTATCTGGGTTTGCATTGACTTACATTGTCACGGAAGTAACTTCCGCGCCAGAGGGGGTCTAAGCCTTCTAGTCTGATGCCACCTAAAACAGAAATTTCTAATGGTGGATGATTATAAATGAAGTGGTTAGGATTCTGAGTTTCAAGATTATTCATTGACTCTATTTGTTAATACACAAATTCATATTGCAATTATATTAACATTTATTGTTAATTACCAAATGAATTTAATTAATCAATTAACAAATTGACTCAAATAGCTAATTTTGGAATGTGAAAAAACACAACCGAATTAAAGTAGTACTTGCCGAAAAGGAGAAAACCAATATTTGGTTAGCTAGCCAGTTAGGAAAAGACCCAGTTACTGTTTCTAGATGGTGTCAAAATTCTTCCCAACCCTCTATTGACCTACTTTCACAGATAGCAGAAATACTTGAAGTGGATATTCGGGAGTTACTTGTTTCT
Organism: Ekhidna sp.; assembly: GCF_965247405.1. Classification (GTDB taxonomy): domain Bacteria; phylum Bacteroidota; class Bacteroidia; order Cytophagales; family Cyclobacteriaceae; genus Ekhidna. Next base: position 3,739,966 of record NZ_OZ252014.1, on the reverse strand, counting down.
ACTAAATAACAAATCTGTTCGATATGGTGGACATAATTGCAGGAGTTATAGTTGTTCTAGTAATTGGAATGCTATTCTTTTTGCTTACCAGAGAAAGAGAAAGAGTAGGAAAGCTTATGGACGAAAGTGTGGGTGAAAAATATATGCAGCTATTAAGCATATTCATGAAAAAGGATGGCGCAAGTCTTACAGATATGTCATCAAACAAAGCTGACGTTAAAATCATCACTGATAATAATGTCGAAGAAAACTTCTCAATCATCCAAAGCCATGAAAGTGTTAATGTTTACTGGTCATTAACAAATAAAACTGAAAAGGTAGATAGGGAATTTAAATTCAATAGTGAAGAATCTCAAGATGATATCATTAACGTGATTTTACCTGAAATCATAAAAGCTGAGAGAGAGCTTCAATGAAAATTGCTAAATCGATCTAGCTTCTTTACTTTCTTCCACCAACTTTCTGTACCTCTCTAAGTAATTCGGCAAATAGGTTGAAATTACAAATTCATACACAGGGTTGAAGTCATTATACTTAGACATTGAATCAAGTCTTTCATAAAGCTCCTTTTCTGAAATAATTTCTAATGCTTGACCACAATAATGACCAAGTGCGAAGGTATCTGTTGGTTGGCTTTCTAAATAAATTGAAATATGCTTCAACGTCTGATTATGTAGATTCTTCTTCACAAGAGAATCGGTGGCTAATTCCACCTTGAAATAGTTTAAAGAACTTATACTGTCATATGGAGTGAGAAAATCCGAACCCTTCAATGTGGAAATTAACTTAAGTGCTTCCTCATGCCGTCTCAAGAGCGAAAGTAGATTTAATCGTGCTGAAATTACTTTAGGTGTTTGCTCACAAGATTCCACAACTCTCAATAGAGAGTCGTGCGAATCAGTGTCCATCCAGTATGAATACAAGTCTTCATCTCTGTTAATTTGATCACAAAAACTATCAGATCTATTTTCTGAGTCAGCTTTGGTAGAACATCCGTACAATATCAATATTGGGAAGATATAGTTACTTATTCTGATGAGATTCCACCTTTTTAGCATATATCAGTGCGTTTATAGTTATATACTCTTTCACAACAACATCGAGTTTTCTCTGGGTGTTCTTAATTTGTGATTGGGTTTGCAATCTCAAATTCGAAATATCACTTGACCTTATCTTTGGAAAATTATTTAACCTTTCTTCTAAGGTGCTTATCTGCGCAGAGTAATTATTTTCTATTCCTGTTAAAACCTTAGAGTAGCTTTCCAGCTTGCTAATACTTGATGATTTATACTTATTCAAAATTCTCGTATCAACATACTCTTCTACTCCATTAATCACATCCACCACACTCGCAATATCATCAACTAACATTAATGTTTTTATGTATTTCCCGGACTTAGCTTTTCCAGAAGGACTTAATAAGAATTCTGTAACATTAATTGTATTAGTGAAAAGTTCTTCAGCAAATGAAGGCAGTAGCATTTCATCTCTTGTAGATCCAACACCATTTTCCGCTAAAATTGATTCAATCGGATCTTGTTGTTCAGAATCTGAGTCACCACCTGTATCTATTCCGTGCGCAGCAAAAGCATCCTGATAACTAATCACATTGCCATCATCATCCTCATACTCACCAGTATCCCAATTATACTTAGGCAGTAAGCCAGAAGGATCAATGAATAATAATGGATTATTGTAGTTATAATGATATGGTGTCCATTCCTGCATCATGTCAGCCAAAGGATCAACGTTATAAAATCTACCTATGGTTGCATCATAAGTTCGTGCATTAAAATCTGACACTCCAACTCCCCATTCAGGTAATTTTTCATTACCTGTCAGTAAGAAGTTTTGAGGTGAAGAAGCCGTCCTCTGATAGGAGTTAAAAGTAAGGCCGAAGGGATAGTAATCCTGCGTGCTCACCACATTCGTCTTGCCATGGTACACCGTGAAATCGTCGAAGTGGACATTGACTGCCTCTTGGTTTTCGTTGCTCAAATAAGCAAGGATGTAGCCCTCCTCATCGGCGATGATATCGTCTATCCTGATCTCTTCGTGTACGCCTACGCCCTGTGCGGCTGTAGATATCTGGGTGAAGCCTGCACGGATGTAGTTCATGTTTTTGTCAAAGTAGATGTAATTCAGGAATGCTCTCGGAGCGGTATTTGAATCATCTTTTCCTGCCATGGCTCCTCCGTTCAATGCATCATCAAACACCGTAGAGGAACTACTTACTCCACCCCCTTCTGGTACTCCACTGCCGTAGACATTGTCAAACGCTGTAAACAGGGTATTGAAGGCTGTGCCTAAGAAGTTATTCCCACTCGGAGCACTCTCATAGTTGGCCTGTACGGATAAGTGGATCGTATCCCGCTTATTCACACTCAGGAAGACCATCGCACCGGTTTGTCCGCTTTGAAGTAATTCTACTTCGTCTCCTTCACTTCCATCTTCATATACCGTGGTATTAGCATCTGTACTTGTGTGTCTGTGTAAGTCCTGCCAGCCGTTTTCCTCGCCTGTTTCGAAGGTTTCTACCATGGTGTAGTTCTCAGGTTCAGTACTAAACGTCACACGTACGTTACCCAGATGGTCTTTGAGGTGGTATTGGTAGTCCCATTCACCCCCTGTCTCCCCCTCAAGGGGGACAATACGGCCTTCTTCATGTTGGATGAGTTGAAGCTTACGTTCACCATCACCTTCTGTTTCATAAATAAACTCTCCAACATAGTCGGTGGTCTTTTCTAGATTTCCATCTTTATACACTTTTTGCTGGAGTTTGATGCCTGCTGCGTCGTACAAATACTCAATACGGCCAGATCCTTCGCTGGTGCTCAGGATGACAGCCGTAGGGAGGTTGAGGTGATTGTATTCGATGTTGGTGATGCCTTTGTTGAGGTCTTGAGTCATGTTGCCGTTGGGATCGTAGGCATAGTCATCGCCGGTCTTATTACCGTCGTTGAAGCCTGCCTCTCCTTTGTTGTCAGATACTGCCATCAGCTGGTTTCCTGCAGCGCCATCATGATAATCATAGGTAAGCTCATCAATAATGTCTGCATTCATGGATGCATTGTATCCCTGGCGTGTCAGCGTTTGGATGTTTCCATTTAGATCATAAGAGATATCAGGAACGGAAAAATATCCTTTGCTTTTGGCATAGCCACTTGCATTTTTTGCGGCGTATTGTGCTTTTTTGAGACGGTTGAGGCCATCATAGCTGTAGGTAAACACCTGCTCTTCCTCATCATTCACTCCCTTCCATCGCATGGCTGAGATGTTACCGTTGTAAAGGGGCGTGTGCTCTTGTGTCTCGTCTCCATTGAAGGTGTCCTCTGTGGTAGATGAAACAGCCGTTGTTCCGGTGGACTTTTCGGCACCAAGCATAGATTGCACCCGGTAATAGTAGGATGTGCCTGTGGACAGACCGGTATCCAGGTATTCGGAATCCGTACTTCCTGCAGTATGTACTTCTGAATAGTTACCGGAAGGGCTGGTAGCTCTGCTAATGCTAAATCCAGTCTCATTCCCATTTCCATTCCAGCTGACCAGAATAGATTCATTCGATATGGCTTCTGTGGTGACGTTCGTTGGTTCTGTCACCGTGATGGTATGAGCTACAGCTTCACTCCAGCACCCATTCGCTCCTTTGCTTCTTAAATAATAAGTACCAGGGCCATTGGCATTATATGTCTGAGGGTACTCTTCGCTGGTGCCATCAGCGGATGTTTGCCAGTACCATTCTTCACCAGCGGGAGGAGTGGCGGATGAAAGTATGGCGCCATCTAATGTATAATTCACATAATCAATTGACGGAACCGATGGAAGTGGATTGACTGTAACTGCTACACTTGTCGAAGGCCCCCAGCATCCGCCATCCGTTCTGGATCGGAGGTAGTAATTTCCACTGATGGACACCACAAATTCAGTATTTGCGTTGCTTACATCTTCACCAAATTCCTCTGTTTGCCAAAACCAACCCTCTCCTGATGGTGGAGTGGCCCGAGTCAACGTTTTAGGTCCACAGCTGTTTGCAGAGACGGATGGTGTGGATGGAGTAGATGGATCCGCGATGGTGATAGAAACCACATTGGAGTAGGCAGTTTGTCCGCAAGCTGAAACACTTCGTCTGTATTCTACATCTTGTGATTGTGTTACTGGATCATAAGAAGTTCCGATTGCGCCTGATATACCAGTCCAGCTCCCACCTGGTGATCGTTGCTGCCATTGATAGCTGTAATTACCATCACCTCCAGTGGCAGAGGCGCTACTGGATAAAATGTCGGGATCACCTCCATTACATATGGTTTGCGCATTTGCAATACTTCCCGGATTTAGTGATGGCTGAACAGTTACGGTAATTGTATTACTATACTTTGACTCACCACATGACTGTACTCTTCTCCGGTATTCTTTGGTTGATGTCAATGCTGGAGGATTATAAGAAGATCCTGTGGCTCCAGAAATAGAACTCCAGCTTCCACCCGGGGCGCGTTGCTGCCATTGGTAGCTATAGCTTCCATCCCCCCCCGAGGGTGATGAAGCATTCGTAAGCGTACTCGGATCTCCATTGTAGCATATTGTCTGTGCATTGCCAATGCTTCCTGCATTTAGAGTCGACCGAACAGTTACCGTTACTGTGTTACTGTATTTGGTCTGTCCACACGATTGTACTCTTCTGCGGTATTCTTTTGTTGATGTCAATGTTGGAGGATTATATGAAGATCCTGTGGCTCCCGATATAGAACTCCAACTTCCACCCGGGGCGCGTTGCTGCCATTGATAACTGTAGCTACCATTGCCTCCCGAAGGTGAAGAGGTGTTTGAAAGAGTACCAGGATTTCCATTATAACATACTGTCTGAGCATTGCCTATACTGCCAGCACTGAGTGATGACCGTATCGTCACTCGAATAGTATTTGTATATTTTGTCTGTCCACATGATTGTACTCTTCTTCTGTATTCTTTGGTCGATGTGAGAGATGGAGGATTGTATGTTGTCCCTGTCGCACCAGATATGTTGGACCAACTCCCCCCCAAAGATCTGTGCTGCCATTGGTAACTATATCCACTTCCACCAGATGCCGATGAGGTATTAGTTAATGTACTAGGATTTCCATTGTAACATAGTGTCTGAGCATTTCCTATACTACCGGCACTTAGGTTACACGAATTTACAGTAACATACTTGTACTTGTTTTTTGTCCCACTACTTGTATTCGCAGTAGCACGAACATACCGACTGCTGCCTGCAGAGTTCCACTGAACCCTAACCTGAGTTTTAGATTGACTTATGATGGATCCGCCATAGACATAATAGCTGGTGGAATAATGAGAACCACCACTTACGCTAACTTCATAATAATCCTGATCACCGACATACGCGCTTGAAGGACCCGACAAATAGACAGTCACTCCGCCTGAACCACCACAGTCTTCATCAAAATCACAGGGCTCTTCAAAAACAGGCCTACGGGTTGGAGTTTGTGCATTTACGTGCAATTGAACAAACAGAATAACAAAAAAGCAGGAAGAAAGATGTCTAAGCAAATTCATTGATCAGTTATTAGGTTGATTAGGTAAGGCTGTGTTGTATAACAGTTCAATGCTAAAGAGGTCAGCAGGTTCAGGTTCCATTGATTCACCTGATAAAGAGGACTCATTGATGCTTCGTAACCAGCCCCGAATGTTGTATTCATAATCCAGCTGCTGTTTATAGCTCTCCTCTGTCTCATCGTAATGAAGATTCTTGCCAATCAACTCTCCCAACTCATTGTATTCATTGGCATACAAAATCACTGATGGGTCATCATTCAATTTATGTGTACAGCTAAGCAGACGATTGGCATGATCATATGAGTATGAGAGCAAGAGTTCAATACTTTCTGTTCCATTGAAGTGTTCTTGCTTCATTTGCAATACATTGCCTGAGAAATCATACCAAAAACTTGAAACATCCATTCCGCCCAAGTGATTTTCAGAAATGGTCTGTATCACTCTGTATTTATCATCATAGTAGGTCACAGACTTTATAAAATCAGAAGATTCATCCAACAGCCAGGTGATTTGAGCAGTAGGATTCCCTTTAACATTCATGTTGTACTCAACTAGCTCATCTTTCGGTTGGAAATCAAAACCATCCCAGGTAACACTTACTAAGAAGTCGTAATTATCATAATATGTCACACTATGTGGATCATTATTCAAGTATGACGGAAAGGTGTTTTCTGTGAATAGCAAGGGGTGGCCCGAATCATAGTCCTCATATCGATCTATTTCAATTTCCGCCAGGCTCCTCAACGTTTCAACACTCTCATTTAAAGTAACAATCCCATTGATGATTGGTCGATTCAGCACATCAAATCTGGTATATGTCCACTCATCATTTAGACGTTGATTGCCGTCCTGAGTCAGAACCAATCTGTTCCACCTATCATAGATCATAAAAATAGGATCAGAACCAGGCACCCTTTTTTCGATCATTCGTCCCCTTCCATCATAGGTGTATTGAAACGCCCAACGATCAAGGAATTGCTGGCGATCTGACGCTACGGCAAAGAATTCATCATTTATTCGATTCGTAGCTTCAGGAGGCAAGACAATTCTTAGCTTTCCAAAAGCATCATATATGTAATAAGTTTCGGCCCAGATAGTATCAATTCTGGATTTTTTCAGGATTGTCTGTCCCTCCTTGTTAGTATATTGAATGGTTATATTTCCATCCTCGTCAACAGTCGTATTTTTATAAAGTTGAGCTACAGTGTAGTAGGAAACTGACGAGGTAATAATTTCTGAAAAATCCCAAAAAAGAACTTCTGATGCTCCATTGGTTTCATACAAAAAACGAATGTGTTTTTCCTCTGCTTGCCAAGCTTCGCCAGGATGGATTTTAGCCACTATACGATTTAATGGTGACCATTCTAGTTTATTGGTTGAATAAGGATACTCAGTTTGCTTTTCATCTATTCTGCTACTATAAAAAGTAGCCTGGTTAGTACTCGCATCAGTATCCAGGTTTCCATTTAATTGATTAACATAAGGTAGAAATTCATGTACGACTCTTCCATATCCATCATATTCAATATGCTGAATTAGATTGTGAAGGTTAGGGGTGGCCATATAAGCAACCTGTTGAATTTTACGACCCAACCCATCGTAATAATCAAGGTTGATGCTGCTTGAATAGCTCGCAGGACTTGATAAAAAATTATTCAAAGTTACTTCGTCTTGTAATGTCACAGATTTCACATAATTCGTATTAGAAATCTCAGGTTCGGCTGGCTGTTGTCCGGATAACTTTAGAACAAGAATCAAGTAAATGATATGATATAAATTTCTTTTCATGACTATTAGTTATTACAAGGAATACCCTCGGAGCTTTCACAATAACTGCCGTTCCAGGTACATCCCGGAGGACAAGGATCTACCTGATAAGCTTGTTGAGTTATTGATATTGATCGAGAACATCCATTTTGTGTAACAGTAACCGTACCTGTCCTAACTGAAGAACCATTTTGAGTTACGTTCACTTTGAAGCTTGAAGAAGTTTTATTACTTATCGTTATCCAGGATCTATTATCGCTAACAGAAAATGAACCACTACTAGAAACATTGAATGTGCTGGATGCGGGAGTTCCAGAATACGTTTTGCTACTCGGATTAACAATTACAGGATTTGAATCACAGGGATTAGGTGGTGCTACTCCTCCTCCGCTTGAAATAAAATTGCTGACGGAAGTATTTCCCTCTGGATCTGAGAATAACCGCATTGCAGGATTGAAAGTGTACGTACTATGATTAGGAGTAACTGTTATTTCTGATCTATTTTGAGTCTCAATTGTATAGTACCCATCTGAGTTTGTGGTACCTGCCCCGCCCGATGAGGCGCTAACTTGAATATTAGGTACAGGATAGCCGTTGGAATCGACTACTCGTCCATTAAAAACAACATCAGGAGCAGTTGTGACAGTAAGAGATTTGGTTTGTCTCCCTGTAGCACCGTACTCATCTTCAACTTCAAGTATGACATTATATGTACCCGGGTCGTTTATACTATGATTGCTTGAAGGTCCGCTACCGATGATTGTGCCACCTCCATAAGAACCACCTTGTATTACCCAGGAATATTGAATGTTTTGGCCTTCAGGATCATAAGAACCAGCATCATCTAATTTAATTAGCCAGCCTTCTCTAATACTTGAGATATTATTGTCATTAAGGTCAGTCATTGAAAATAAAGCCACTGGATCTCTATTCTCGATTTCAAATGTTTTCGTAATATTATCAGTAGCCCCAAAATCATCAGTTATCGTAAGAGTTACGCTGTAGCTTCCAATATTGCCATACACTTTACTTAACGATGGCTGAGTCCCACCAAAGCTCCAATTATAAGCCAATGGATTGTTGTCCGGGTCATATGAGGAGTTAGCATCAAAGCTGATATTTTGATCAATGTAGAATCCATTTGGAGCACTAATGGTAAAATCAGCAACCGGATCTCTATTCAGAATATCAAAACTCTTTGTAATAGTCACAGGCTCAGCACATTGATTATCTACAGTCAAGGAAACTTCTATATTGCCTGGGGTAGTAAACTGATGGATTTCTACCGGATCTGTACCACCAAACGACCAATTGTAAAGTAAACCCCTACCCTCGGGATCACTACTCATGGTAGCATCAAACCGGATTTCTTCATTTAGAAAGAACCCATCTCCAATAGAGTTGAATTCAAAATCTGCCTTAGCAGCCTTATCCAAAAACCCATATTCATTGTGTTTTAAAACATGACCATCATGATCTAATACATGAGTTAATCGATTAAACCCATCGTATTTATACGATGATGTTTTTCCGTTTGGGTCAATTGAAGTAATAGCTCCTACCCCAACTTTACTAACCTGAGCTCCAAGAAATCGTGCATGCGATGGGTAAATGATCACATTATCAATTACTGCCTCTGAGATATCTATCGATATGTCAGAGAATTCAACCTCTACAGATATTGCGTAGTATTCCCAATTGGCACTCGTTGTAAGACTAACACCGTTCACACTCACATTTCCTCCTCCTTTTGCCATGAAGCCAACAATGAAGGACTTATTACTATCTACAAACTCCGGTTGAAAAAGGATATCTCCAGAATAGCCATTTGAATCATCAAAACCATCATCTACTGCTTGAAGAGGGTTATAAGTTGAGAGTACCGACTGGTTATCATTTTCGAATGAGGCAAAGTAAACTTCGTTGTTTTTCGCGTTGTGAAACAACGCTGAAGGGTTACCGAAGGCATCAACTACTCTAGTCTGGATTTGGTTATCAGACCGAAACGTTTCTAGGTGTCCTTCAGGACTGTACTCTTCAAAAGCCACTTGCAATCTGTGCAAATTTCCAAAGCTTATACTACCGTCATTGTCCACATTCGCACTGGAACTGACTGCCATTGGTTCTACAGGTATTTGCGAGTTAAGTGTATGGATACTTTGTGGTAAAACCAAATCTGACGTGCTAAATTGATTATATGTATCCTCAATTACCTTCCCATTTTTTCTCACCTGCTTATGAATGGGAGTAGTTATATAATTTCGGTCGATAAGCTCATAAAAAGCAGTTCCATTAAAATCAAAAGAGTATTCCAAATCAGTCTCTATTAAGGTTCCATCACTTGCAAATGTTGTCTCCTTGGATAGCAGGTTTTTATCGTTGTAGGCGTTCACTGTTACTTTTTCTAGTATATTGCCAGATAACTCTTTGTGATTAATCACACTGTCTAACCTTAACCATTCAACATCGTAAGTGTATGGATTTTGAAACCATTCATAAAAGTAGATCACAGAAACTTCACCACCGCCACCACCCGAGGAGTTATCCACAAATGCATAATCCGCCTTTCTTCCCAAAGCAAATCCCCATACCCGATCCATATCAGTGTCCAGTGAATATTTATACTTCTTGGTCTCAATTATTGTATTACTCCGATCTATAATATCTTTTTGTAAAAGGACTCCTTGTAGATATGGCTTGGTGATGCGTTGTTGTCTAGGGTTTCCAGAACCTCCTCCTCTATTTTCAGTAAGCATGTAAGTATAAACCGTTTTTCCATTGTAAGCTCCCTCTACCACATCCCTTACAATCACTGTTTCATGACCAGCGTTTAGGCCTCCCGTTTTTCCCGACTCTGAGGAGAACACTTCTACAACACATGGTTGGGTTTCTTCTACTGGAAAGTAACTGTAATGTGGGATGCGATAATCCTCTTCATAAACAGGGTTTAAGACATTGATATTTGAATAAGAAAACTCAGTTTTTTTTGCAAGGTCACCTTCCTTAGAGTAGTACATAATGTCTGAAATACGAGCACCACCAACATAATAGACTTCCCTTTGTTCAATTGTACACCAGTCATAGTACATAGTAAAGTATAGGCCTGATACATTTGAAGTAGATGATTCATTGAGGCGGCCTATGTATATTCCCTCTCCATCATAAGGAAAGCTAATAGTAGTTTGAAAGGATATTTCTCCCTCCACCACATTTTCGCATTCAGGAAGACTTCCATTTCCAGGTTCATGACAGAATTGATAATGATTAAATTGGGGAGTCAGGTTAAATGAAGTACTAAAATTTTTTGAAGGGTCTGTATTATGCTCGAAATCGATTAAGAAAACCGGCGCTTCAGTTCCTGAGAATTCCACCCGTACGGATGCTCCCACCTGTAGATCACAATTCACTTCAAAGCTTTGATTAAGACCTACCGTTCTAGAGTACTCAATTTCAGTAGGTTCAATGTGAGTATATCCTTCAAATTCAAACTCTGACCATCCTCCTGTAGGGTAGATCAGCTTGCTAATAAGTCCCTTAAATCCGCTGCTATTTGGTGATCTGTTAGCGCCTGCCTGTGGAATCATCGTATCATTACCGGATGCATAGTAATTAACGGAATTTTGAAATCCCCAATGATCCTGATCCATTGAATTTCTTCTCAATATATTATCTGCATTATATTCCACCAGATGTACCTGATCCTTACAGAAATCATCATCCAGGCTTTTCTTCTTCAACATTTTGAAACGCAATCTCCTTGGCGTTAGACTATACAGGTTCAATTCTTCATCATCTTCTTCATTGTAATAATCATGGATCAATTCATAGCTTTCTAGTAGCTCACTTGATTTTAAGTCAATCACCTCTATATCCTTTAACCGAACTCCACCATACAAATCATTTCTAGGAGCTATATCAGGTATGAAGTTTACCCGAATGGAACTTGAAGTAATAGATGCAAGATTATACTCTGTAATCTGATATTGTTGTGGAGCAGAATTTACATTCGCTTGACAATTGGCCTGAGGTGTTTCATAATATTCTGTTTCCCTTACCTGATAGCTAATTACATTAGGCTGGTAGGTAAAGGTTATCACGCCTCCAGCAGGAGATGTTACAGATGTCAAATGCCAGGCAGAGCTGGCACCAGCGGACTCAGAAGTTGTAACGGAGGTTATTTCTGTTGCCTCACCTCCACCGAATTGATATTCAAATCCTTTATCATCTGTAATTTTTATGCCTGTTATTCCGCTTGCGTTTGTTTCAGTTTGAATATCGAAGAGAAAGTTTTTTTTAGGGATGGTTACAATCACACCGTCATTATTATACATAAAAGAACCTGAATAACCCATAAAGTTATATCGGAACTCATCCGGTCTGGTATCCCATGTACCTGAATAGATCAGCTCTAAAAGTCCTTTATCCTCTCCATCTTCAGGATCCAGAGCAAAAGAAGGATCGTCCGTATGAATGCCGTATATTGGGCGTGAATCATTTTCCAAAATAGATAGAAAACCATTTGGTCCTTCATCTGGTTTTCCAATAGTCGTGCGGGTAATTGTCCCTCCGGCTATGAGGGACCAATTCAATCCTACCCATGATGCAACATCATCTACTTTTATCGCTTCAGCGTGGTAACTCAAGCTTATCGGAACAGATATATCTCGATCACTCAACTCATAAATAGGCAAGGAAATATTGGGCTTACCGGAGTAATAGTTTACCGGAATCTCAGCATATTTGGTTATTCCTGATGCTGTTGGTGCAGGTAAAATTTCATTGATATTACTTATAATTCCCTGACTGTAGACAGAGTTTATAACAATTGTAAAAAGTATCAGAATTCTCAAGCTTTTGATAAGCCATTGCATAGATTAAGAAGTTTAGGTCTACAAGAGAGTAGGATTGAACGAATTATTCAGATTGTATAAACAGTTATTAAAACAATATATATCCGCTATAGAAAACCAATATGGTAGGGTGATTTTCAAACAAGTGAGAGGATAAAAGCAAGTGGACTTTTCATGATGAATAAAGTTAGGTTAGGTAAAAAATTGTGGTTATTAACTAAAACAAGTAGCTGACAAACATATTTGAATTAATCGAAAATGTCAATTTGCCATTGCTTGAATGAATGAATGGTAAACTACGAAGGATAAAGTGTAGCTCTGAATGAACGAATGGAATTCTACATGTCTTAGAATCGAATATCAGGATGATCATATCACCCCCTAGCCCCGAATCTTCGGATCGCTCAAGGAGGAGAACTTGGATGGTAAGTTAGATTTGCGATGACGGTAATAATGATGTTTCCGCCATTGCGAGGAGGTACGACGAAGCAATCCCGTTTGTCAATCTGAGGGTCTCGAAGACTAGACAGGTAGCAAAGCCAACAAACTGTATACATCCCACCCACATATTCGATAAACTCAGTATGACAGCAGCGCACCCAGTTCACATGTCATTTATGAGATCGCTTCGTTTCACTCGCGATGACGGTGGTGATGTTGTTTTTATCATTGTGAGGATTGAGGTACAAACTACTAAGCAACCTTATGCTCTGTTACTGCCCACCTACTTTGAGATCGCTTCGCATTCGCTCGCGATGACGATAATAATAATGTTTTCGTCATTGCGAGGAGTGAGAAACGAACGACGAAGCAATCTCACAAATCAAGGCGGTTTAAGATTCATTAGCTGCGCTCCTGCCTACCGGCAGGCAGGCGGAATGACGGTTCTAAGATTAAGATCGCTTCGCAAGATCGCGATGACGGTTATGTAACTGGTATGAGCTAGTCAGCCAACCACTCGGAGTGGTGGGACGACTTATTAAATCTTCAGCTTTCGCATCCCTTTAAAATAGAGCCACATCATTTTGAGTTTGGAGCCGCCTTTCTTCCGGCCCATCTCCATGGCTTCCCAAAGTTCTTCCGGAATGGCGTCCAACATGTTGAATTCTCCAGCCCCTTTGAGCCACTCCGCACCATCAATGGTGATTACCTCACCATTGATATACGCTGAATAATCGGAAACGAGGTAGGCGGCAAGGTTCGCCAGCTCCTGATGATCACCTACTCTACCCAGAGGTACTTTTTTGGCCGGATCATATTTCTTCTTTAAATCGCCTGGTAGTAACCGATCCCAGGCACCTTCGGTCGGGAAGGGTCCCGGAGCGATGGCATTGCTTCTGATTCCATATTTAGCCCACTCCACTGCAAGTGATCGGGTCATTGCCAGTACACCAGCTTTAGCGCAAGCTGAAGGCACCACATATCCTGATCCTGTCCAGGCATAGGTGGTTACAATACTGAGGATATTACCTCCTTGCTTATTCTCAATCCAGTCCTTGCCCATGGCAAGTGTGAAATTGTAGCTACCTTTTAATACAATATCCACTACCGTATCAAAAGCCCGATGTGACAGTCGCTCGGTAGGACTGATGAAATTGCCTGCGGCGTTATTAAGTAGCACATCCACTTTACCAAACTTTTCTTTGGCTTCTTTAATCACTCGCTCCACCTGTTCATATTCACGCACGTCACACGCTACACAATGTACCGGATAGCCGGTCTTGTCAGTTATTTCTTTTGCGGTTTCTTCCAGCACCTCCATCTTCCGACTAGTGATGACCAGGTTGGCGCCCAACTCCGAAAAATAGGATCCCATGGATTTACCTAATCCTGTTCCTCCTCCTGTTACGATAATCGTTTTCCCCTTCAAAGACTCAGGGCTAAGCATACCTTGTGTGTGACTCATAAGAAATTTTGTTAGGATCAGCAATATAGCCAATGGAGATAAAAAAGTGGTCCAACCACTTGAAGCGGTGCAACGACTGGCTACCTTCAAGTAGAAGCAAAAAAGAAGAGGCCCTAAAAGGAGCCTCTACATTTGGCAGTGAATAGAGCGGTGAGTATCTGTATGTAAAGAACAGCACTTATCAAATGATAATCAATACCCAGATTGGGGTATTTTTCAATCTTTCCACCATTTGATAATCAAATAAACGGATAATGAGAAGGTAAAAAGCATCACTATTGCGAAAAAGGTGTTTCCATAAAGGAAATTCCCAATTGCAAACAGAGCGGCATAGACCCCTATTGTTCCTACAAAAATTGATAAAAGCTGATATCCCAGCTTATATGATCCTCTAGATTCAAATTGTTGCCACCCAATTCCAGGCTTTACTTTCGCGACAAAGGAGGCGAGCTTTTCATCATCTTCAGGCTTTGTGAGAAGGGCAGTGAAAATCCAAACGACCGTAGTTATTGCAGTGGCTATCAACAATCGCATGGAAAATGCATCGAGATAAGGATTCGCCAACATTTCGTCAGATATACCCAGTACCAACACAAATGCGTTGATCGTAGCTACGACCATCCCGACAATCTCAGTGATGGCATTGATTCGCCACCAAAACCACCGGAATAAAAAGATGGCTCCAGTTCCTGCTCCGGAGAGCAACAATATGTTGAATGCCTGAGTAGCATTTTCCAAAATGGTAAGTGACAGTGCCCCAGCAATTACCATTAATGCAACAGTCGACAAACGGCCAACCAAGACCAATTCCTTCTCTGATGCATCTGGCTTCACAAATCGCTGGTAGAAGTCATTCACTACGTATGACGATCCCCAGTTGAGATGCGTACTGATTGTCGACATATAAGCGGCGATTAGTGAGGCCACCACCAGCCCTAGCCAACCGGGAGAAAGCAAAGTGAGCATGACCGGGTAGGCGATATCGTCTCCCAGATATTGGTCACTGATATTTGGAAAGGCCTGGCGAATAGATGCAAGATCCGGATACAAAATGATAGAAGCCAGTGCCACCAGGATCCATGGCCATGGTCGCAAAGCATAATGTGCAAAATTGAAAAAGAGTGTCGCTCCTACTGCATGTCGTTCATTTTTTGCTGCCAGCATACGTTGGGCGATGTACCCACCTCCGCCCGGCTCAGCCCCCGGATACCACACCGACCACCATTGCACAGCGAGGGGAATGATAAACATGGAAACCACAAGGGAGGTATTGCTAAAATCCGGAATGATATCCAGTTTTTCCTGGATTAGTTCATTGGCAAGCAAGTTTGATAAGCCGCCGATCTTGGGTTGTGTTACTGCTACATACGCTGCATAAACAGCACCAACCAATGCAATCCCAAACTGAAAAAAATCGGTCCAGATTACGCCTTTTATCCCACCAAGTGCAGAATAGGCAGCCACAACCACTGAGGCAATCACCACGGTGTAGATCGGCTCTAGCCCAAACAATATGGATGAGATTTTTATTGCGGCTAAGGTGACAGACCCCATGATCAGGCAGTTGAAAAATACTCCCAGATACAGGGCTCTGAACCCACGAAGAAATGAAGCAGCCTTGCTTCCGTATCTCAATTCATAAAATTCCAGGTCAGTCAGAATCCCAGATCGTCTCCACAGTCGGGCGTAGATAAATACGGTCACCATGCCGGTTATCAGAAACGACCACCAAGCCCAGTTTTTTGCTACACCATCCTCTCTTACGAATCCTGTCACCAGATTGGGTGTGTCTGCTGAAAAGGTAGTTGCCACCATGGACACTCCCAACAACCACCAGGGCATGGACTTGCCTGCAAGAAAATATTCAAGCGAGCTCTTTCCCGCCGATTTGCTTGCTGCTAAGCCAATTCCCAGCACAATTAGAAAGAAAACTCCAATTACAATCCAGTCGTTTAATGATAGTGCCATTCAGGTTAGGTAGTTTAAAGACAGCAAAATAATACGATGAATGTAACCATCGCTAATTGACAAAGTAATTCTTATTGAATTATGCAACTATCCACTGGCTATGGATATCCTTAAATCAATCTAACTCAAAGACTATGCTTAAGAATTTCTTCCTTATCTCCATCCGTAATCTGAAAAAGAATGGATTGTATTCCATTATCAATATTTCAGGTTTATCTATTGGTATCGTATGCAGTGTGCTCATCCTTTTATGGGTAGCAGATGAGGTGTCATATGATAAATTCCTACCCAAATATGATCGATTGTACCAGCTATGGATTAGTTCAGAATTTGATGATAAAGTAAATAACTGGCAGTCAGTGCCTCTCCCAACCTATGAGGAGATGAAGGTAATTGACAGCAATATTAAAAGCTCGGTGGTCACCGGATGGGGTGGCAATCGTTTGCTGACCGCTGGGGATACACGAATCATCAAACGAGGGTACTTTGTGAGCGAAGAGTTTCTGGAAATGTTTGAATTTCCTTTGGTTTCGGGTACCCATAAAGAAGCTTTAAAAGACCCTATGTCCATTGTATTGTCAGAGTCGCTGGCTAAAATTCTCTTCGGAGATGAAGATCCAATCGGCAAACAGGTGAAGTTGGAAAATGAAGGCACACTCCAAGTCAGTGCCATCGCAAAGGACGTATCTGAAAACTCCACTTTTCAATTCGATTACCTAGCGACATGGAAATATCGTGAATCTGTCAATGAATGGGTTCGCGACAACAAAGACAACTGGGGCAACTATTCTTTTCAGGTCTTTGTGGAGCTAAATGACCCTATTAGAGAGATAGATGTAGAGCAGAGCATCTACGACCTGGCGATGGAAAAAGATGGAGAACATGGCATGGAAAAGCACTTCTTTCTTCACCCCATGTCTCAGTGGCGTTTGTACTCCAACTGGGATGATGAAGGAAATCAGGCAGGTGGAAGAAGTGACTATGTTCAGTTGTTCACTGCCATTGCCATTGTCATTCTGATCATTGCCTGCATCAATTTTATGAATCTGGCCACCGCACGATCAGAAAAACGAGCCAAAGAAGTAGGTATCCGAAAAAGCCTTGGAACGAGCCGAACCCGGTTGATCTATCAGTTCATCTCTGAGTCCATCTTCATCACATTTATCGCATTCCTCATAGCTGTGCTATTGACCGAATTGGCTCTTCCTTCTTACAATACATTGGTGGATAAGGAGCTTTTTATTGACTATACTTCACCAGCATTTTGGTTAGCTTCTGTAGGGATCATTCTGGTACTCGGGATTATAGCCGGCAGCTACCCTGCCTTCTACCTCTCCTCTTTTAATCCTGTTCAAACATTGAAGGGAACCATTAAGGCGGGCAAGGGAGGAACCACACCGAGAAAAGTTCTTGTGATTCTGCAATTTGGATTTTCCATTGTATTGATGATCAGCACGATTGTGATTTTCCAGCAAATTAATCTTGTGAAGAACAGAGACCTGGGCTATGACCAGGAGCGTCTGATTGCAGTGGAGCTCACCGATGATCTGCGGGATAACTATGAGGTACTGAAACAAGAACTAGAATCATCCGGCCTGGCTGAGTCTGTTACACGTTCCAATTCACAGATCACCCAAATCAATTCCAATAACTTTCTGGGATGGCCGGGGAAACCTGAAGATCGAAGGGTGATATTTACTACCATCACCACCACTTATGATTATGCCAAAACGATGGGCATTGATGTTCTAATGGGACGTGACTTTTCCAAGGAATATGGAAGTGATTCGAGTGCGATTGTGATCAATAAAGTCGCATTAGATATCATGGGACTGGAAAATCCGATTGGCACGAACCTCGATCTGTGGGGTGACAAACGTAAGCTCATAGGCGTGGTTGACAATGTATTGATGGGTTCTCCGTATGATCCGGTAAAACCTATGTTCATGATTCTGGATGACTGGGGTGGCTACATCTCCGTGCGCCTCAAAAAGACCAATGACCTCCAGCAGACACTGGCAGGGGTTGAAGAAATTTTCACTCAACATAATCCTGCT
Source organism: Ekhidna sp. (assembly GCF_965247405.1). Lineage (GTDB taxonomy): Bacteria > Bacteroidota > Bacteroidia > Cytophagales > Cyclobacteriaceae > Ekhidna. Next base: position 3,721,865 of record NZ_OZ252014.1, on the reverse strand, counting down.
TATCCATTTGAGTACAACTTCGCTGACGTGGAATTTGAACGAAAGTTCACGACCATCAATCTGACAAGAAAACTGGCAAGTCTTTTTGCAACACTGGCCATGATTATCACCGGTCTTGGCTTATTTGGACTTGCCTCATACACCGCTGAGCAGCGTATTAAAGAAATCGGCATACGAAAAGTACTGGGTGCTACCATAGCAAGCCTGATGGGCTTGATGTCTAAGGATTTTGCAAAATTGGTAGTTTTCTCATTCATCATCGCTGCACCTTTTGCCTGGTATCTGCTGGATCAGTACCTGGATAGATATACCATCAGGGTAGATATTGTCTGGTGGATCTTTCCGATGGTGGGGATCATTGTGCTCATCTTTGCTATCCTGATTGTCTCTGATCAGGCGCGCAGAGCAGCTAAGGCTAACCCTGTAAAATCGCTAAGGAATGAGTAACTATTTTACCAGTAAACGATGAATCGTTTTTGCTCCCGGTGTGATTATTGTCACAGCATACACCCCCGGATTTAGTTGCGTCTGTAAAGTAATTTCACCAGAGGGTTGATCCAGGTGTGTTTCGTGAGCAAGGCTTCCCGCTAAGTCATTGATCCTTACGACAACAGATGGATATAAACCGAATAATTGAATAGTCAGTTCCGATCCTTCAAGTGGATTAGGGTAGAACATAGGCTTTTCTAATGCCTCGCTATCAGTGATATGAACGACTCCAAGCATTTCCGTAGCACCATCAAAATCTACCTGGCTTAGGCGATAGAAAAGATCACCTCTATATATCTTTTGCTTCCTGAAACTATATTCATTCAACATATTGGAGTTGCCCATTCCGGCAATGAGCGCTATCTGCTCAAAAGTTTCTCCATCAAAGGACTCCTCAATCACAAAATGATCGTTGTTGATTTCAGAGTATGTAGCCCAGTCAAGGACAATTTCATTTCCTTCATTCCTTCCATCAAAGAACGCCAACTCAACGGGTAGCGGATTGCTGGTACTGATGGAACCAAAAGAGAAAGGGCTAAAGGTGGTAACATTATCAACCCTTATTGATCCCGGATCCATACTGCTGATTGCATCTACGCCATAGTTTTCCCATTCACTATCTCCTGAGTCAAAATGTGCAACACGTAAATCTGCATAATTTGCAATTTCACTCCTGGAAGCATCTTTCCAGTGTAAAGTAACATTAGCGCTGGTGAGGCTTCCGCTTACATCCAGATTCCAATACTCAATAGAGCTCACATGGTCTAAGTCCTCTCCACTGTCATCAGGTATTTCGATATTTAAATTGCCCAAAGAAGCATGGACATACTCTGCAGTGAACGATGTAGTTGCATCACCTCCAACTAAGCCTGTCACTTCGATAGGCGCCCAGATGTTTCCATCCCCCACCGGAAATTGAAAAGATTCGTTACCAATATTTTCAAGCGGACCATCAATAAATGAATCAGCTCCTCCACCGGAAAGAGAAGCACCATTTGGAAGGGTAAGCACCGCACTGGATGATCCTTGTACGATACCATCCGTCAGTGTCAGTGTTCCGGACACTGAAACATCACCCTCCAGGGTTATCTGTGGATAGGTTATTCTCGAATTATCAATTAATACGTTAACATAATTAAATCCATCAGTAGACTCTCCGGCAGTGGCAGGCCAAATCTGTAAGTTGTTTGTACTATTGAAAGCCACCAGGGCATTGTCATTGCAATCCAGAATCCCATATGCTGGAGTTCCGCGTAAAATAGTGGAGCCCACATTCAATGTGGCATCATTATTAATTTCGATTTCAACCAAATCAACACCGTCTGCGACTAAGTTGATGTCTTCTGCTGGTGTGAAAGAGCTGGCATCATTTAACGCAAGGATTGTCTTAACTCCTGATAGCGTACTCAATGTGGTCTGGCCACTAACTGTTAGCGAAGAAGTATTATTGATATTTATGGTGTTATTGACAGTGCTTCCACCTGTGCTGTTTACAATGAAATCCTGATTGACACTCATGACTGATGTACCGGAAGCACTTAGATCAAAGGTGTTTACTCCTCCACTTCGGGTCAATGTCAGATCGTCCAAAACATCAAGGGTTCCACCATTTATTATGGACACATTTCCATTGAAATTATTCCCTGTATTAGTGAAATTGAATTGACCGTTTACATCTAGTGTAGCTCCATCAATGGTCAGACTTGTTGCTGCAGTGGCTACATTTATATTCACCTGAGCTGCTTCCTGATTTGAGCTCACCGTTATGCTGTTTCCTTCAATATAAGCAACGTCCCCTGCTTGAGGATAATCTCCAGCAGAGCCTCCACCATGTCCACTGAATGACCAGTTAGCAGGATCATTCCATGCTCCATCCCCTATCGAATAATACGTTTCATCGATGTTAGAAACACAAAGTGTGAATGTGCCATCATAGCCTGTACTATAGCTATCTACCGATATGTAGTAGTCATTTCCAGCCGTAAGGCCCGTGTACGATATAGAAACATCATCCGTATTGGAGGCGTATCTATTGCAATCAATTTCAGTTGTTCCATCGGCTTCCCATAGGGCTAGCTGGGTTCTTTGCTGTGTTCCCTGGCTACCACCTCTATCCACCGTAATATCAACCGTACTACTTAAAGCAGTAAATGTGAACCATTTGTTCAATTGAGGGCCACCATTGTTCCAGCAGCTTCCCGCATTAAGATCCGGAGATCCACCTATCGTCGTGAATTCAGCATCAGCCGAACACCAGTTATTCAGGTCTGTAATTTCATAAGCTCCCGAATAAAAGTCGTAAGAAGGATTATCATTCACGCAAAGTGTAAAGGTTCCGTCGTAACCAGTATTATAACTATCTACGGATATGTAGTAGGTATTTCCGGGTGTCAATGATTCAGCTGCTTCCACTATCACATCTTCAGTATTGAACTGATACCGTTTACATGCAACCTCGGTAGTTCCATCCGCTTCCCAAATCGCCAATTGGGTTCGTTGTTGTGTTCCTTTACTACCACCTCGGTCTACGGTCACGGAAATACCATCGGTTACTGCCACAAAGTAAAACCACTTATTTAGCTGAGGACCTCCGTTATTCCAGCAGCTACCTGCGTTTCTGTCAGCAGAGCCCCCAATTGTCGTATAAGCAGCATCAGATGAGCACCAATTATTAATATCTGCGATCTCAATGGCTCCCTCGTAATAATCATAGGAAACTTCGTCGCTCAGACACAAAGAGAATGTACCGTCATAGCCTGTATTGTAGCTATCTACGGATATGTAGTAGGTGTTTCCGGGTGTCAAGGTGCCCGAAGCTTCTACCACCACATCTTCGGTGTTGAATTGATATCGCTTACAAGCAACCTCGGTAGTTCCATCTGCTTCCCAAATGGCCACCTGCGTCCGTTGCTGTGTCCCTTTGCTCCCTCCTCGGTCTACTGTCACACTAATGCTGGATGAAGATGCTACAAACGAAAACCATTTGTTCAACTGTGGGCCACCATTGTTCCAGCAGCTGCCCGCATTTAAGTCCCCTGATGCACCTATCGTCGTATACGCAGCATCTGCCGAACAGTCATTAATCAGTCCTGTAACATCGATGGCTCCTTCATAAAAATCATTCGAAACAGCATCACTCAGACATAAGGAGAAAGTACCATCATAACCTGTGTTATAGCTGTCCACGGAGATATAATAAGTGTTGCCGGGTGTCAAGGTGCCCGAAGCTTCTACTACCACATCTTCAGTATTGAATTGATATCGCTTACATGCTACCTCAGTAGTTCCATCTACTTCCCAAATGGCCACCTGGGTCCGTTGCTGTGTCCCTTTGCTCCCTCCACGGTCTACTGTGACGCTGATGCTACTGGCACTTGCTACAAAATAGAACCACTTGTTTAATTGTGGACCACCATTGTTCCAGCAGCTACCTGCATTTAAGTCTCCTGATGCTCCAATAGTGGTATAAGCAGCATCTGCGGAGCAGCCGTTGATCAAACTGGTTATATTGATTGCTCCTTCATAGTAATCGTTTGATACAGCATCACTGAGACACAAAGAAAATGTACCATCATAGCCTGTATTGTAGCTATCTACGGATATGTAGTAGGTGTTTCCGGGAGTAAGTGTGCCCGAGGCTTCCACTACCACATCTTCGGTGTTGTATTGGTATCGCTTACATGCTACCTCAGTAGTGCCGTCAGCTTCCCAAATAGCAACCTGCGTCCGTTGCTGCGTCCCTTTGCTCCCTCCACGGTCTACTGTGACACTGATGCTATTGGCAGTTGCTACAAAATAGAACCACTTGTTTAATTGTGGACCGCCATTGTTCCAACAGCTTCCAGCATTTAAGTCTCCTGATGCTCCAATAGTGGTATAAGCTGCATCTCCGGAGCAGCCATTGATCAGACTGGTTACATTGATTGCTCCAGCGTAAAAATCGTTGGATACCACATCACTCAGACACAAAGAAAAGGTTCCGTCATAGCCCGTGTTGTAGCTATCTACGGAAATGTAGTAGGTGTTTCCGGGGGTAAGCGTGCCTGAGGCTTCCACCACCACATCTTCGGTATTGTATTGGTATCTCTTACAGTTGATTTCAGTGGTTCCATCTGCTTCCCAAAGAGCTACCTGGGTGCGTTGCTGAGTCCCTTTACTTCCACCGCGATCAACTGTCAGACTAATGCTGGATGTGGTTGCAACAAAGGAAAACCAGACATTCAGCTGTGGGCCTCCATTATTCCAGCAGCTACCTGCATTCAGATCTCCGGATGCTCCGATGGTAGTATAGGCCGCATCAGCGGAACAATTGTTTATAAGCCCTGAAACTTCAATTGCATTTGCAAATGCATCATTTGCCGGCTGAGCAAAGAGTTCACCTACAACAGAAATAAAGAATAAGATAATTAAAGCTCTAACCATGCCGGGCATCCCTATTACATTTTATCAACTGATAAAAATATGTAATTCAGAAGGTTAGTTTTGGATAATTAGATGAACCCTCCTATTTGCCCGTTCAACCCGTCAGATAATAGATTACTTAATAAATACGGTCTTCACATTTACAAACTCTTTGATTCCATGGCGAGATAATTCCCGTCCAAAACCACTTTCATTGATGCCTCCAAACGGCAGTCGTGGGTCAGATGAAACCATTTCATTGACAAAGCATGACCCGGCTTCCAACTTTTCCGCAGCTAGCTTCTCAGCTTTTGCTACATCACGAGAAAATATTGCTCCTCCCAATCCATAATAAGTATCATTTGCCACCTCTAATGCTTCTTCCTCATGTTTCACTGAGATGACAGTAGCAACAGGCCCGAATAGTTCTTCCTCGTAAGCCGGCATTCCTTTTTTAACATTCGATAGAATTGTCGGGGGATAATAATACCCCTTCATATCCGGGATTTTTCCTCCCAAAATACACATTGCTCCAGCTTCAATGGATCGTTTCACCTGATCATGTAATTGATCCCGATACTTCTCTCCTACCAGCGGACCCAGGTCAGTGTTTTCATCTGTAGGATCACCGTATTTGTAAGATGACATTTCTGCAACCAAACGCTGCTCTACCTCCTCTTTAATCGATTCGGGAACAATGAACCGCTTAGCGCTGATGCAGCTCTGCCCATTATTTTTCAGTCGGCTGGCCACTGTTGTTTTAATGGCTAAATCCAAATCAGCATCTTCATGGATGATATACGGATCGCTCCCACCAAGCTCCAAAACGCATTTTTTTAGTGCCGCTCCCGCTTGTTTAGCTACTTCTTTTCCTGCTCGGGTACTACCTGTCAACGTAACAGCCTTGACATACCGATGTGCAATCACATTTGAAGCTTGCTCATTGCTGATATTTAGATTACAGAAAACCTCTTTTGGAAATCCGGCTTTTTCAAATACCGAAACAATGGCTTCCGCACACCCCGGAACATTCGGTGCATGTTTTAGAATTGCAACATTTCCCGCCATTAAGCTTGGTGCAGCAAATCGGAATACCTGCCAGAACGGATAGTTCCATGGCATAATGGCAAAGACAATTCCAAGTGGCCGATAACTCACATAGCTCTTTGAAGCATCTGTTTCTATAACTTCATCTTTTAAAAACTCCTCAGCATTATCTGCATAAAACTCACATACCCAGGCACACTTCTCAACTTCAGCTTCACTTTCCTTTAAGGTTTTACCCATCTCATCGGTCATCATTCTTGCAAAAGCCTTTTGTTCTGACCTTAACACATTAGCTGCCTTTTTCATCAAATTAGCTCGATAAACAAAAGAAGTATTTTTCCATTCCCTGAAAGCTTTTTGACTAGCTTCGATGGTCTCTATTACCTGCCCATCCGTGTGATTTGGATGATCCTTTAGTGATTGCTCGGTAGCTGGATTTATGGCTTGCATAGTATTCGCTTTTTATAATTTTCGTGAGTTTCTAAGTATCTTCTCCCAAGATTTCATATTCATGGATACCACAAAACATGTTGACAGCAGAAGAGGTTTCATAAAAAAGTTGGGAGCCGCAGGATTATATGCGTCCACATTAGGAATACCCACTCTATCATCAGCTTTTGAACAAAAACAATCGCATTTTTCCCGTATAAACCCAGTTAACGTTTCGCGAGAAAGAATTATCCGGCAGGTGGTGGGCTTACGTCCTTATCGTCCTGCCGGCTTCAATCTCAGTGTAGAGCAGTTAGAAAACAAAACCATTATTCACAACTATGGGCATGGAGGAGGTGGTATTTCATTATCATGGGGCACTGCATCACTCGCAATTGACCAAATAAAACAGCCTGAATACACCCCTGTTGGTGTACTGGGAGCTGGTGTTGTGGGTCTCTCCAGTGCTATTCTATTGCTAAAACGTGGAACTCCGGTCACTATTTACACCGAAAACCTTCCACCAAACACTACCTCCAACGTAGCTGCTGCTTTTTGGGCACCTGTTTCTGTATATGATCCGGGACAAGTAAACGAACTATTCGTTAACACATTTAACCAGGCCTCACAAATATCACAACGCATGTTTCAGGATCTGGTGGGCAAAAGGTATGGGGTATGGTGGATGAAAACCTTTTTCATGCAGGCCCCCTTCGACTTTCCCGGTGGAAAAAATCTGTATCCAGATTATAAAAAGCACAATACTGATTCTTCACCTTTTGGTCATATTTCTAATCCCGAAGAGCTGCATTCACTCATGATAGAACCTCCCATCTACATGAAAGCACTTCTAGATGATTTTTTTCAACTAGGTGGTAAGTTGGTCATTAGAAAAATGCAAAAGCCCACGGACATTCTGGAGTTGAATGAACAAACAATCATTAACTGTACGGGGTTGGGTTCCCATAAATTATTTGGAGATAAAACGCTCATACCCGTGAAAGGGCAATTGAGTATTCTATTACCACAAGCCGAAATCAATTATGGCTATGTCAATCTAACTCCAGGTGGATTGTTATACATGTTTCCCCGACAGGATGGAATCATACTAGGTGGTTCATCTGAAAAAGGTGTGGCATCCCTCAATGCCGACTCTCAGGAGACCGAACGTATCTTAAAAGGGCATCAGTACATTTCACAAAACCTAAAAGGCTAAGCTTTACGTTGAATTTAGGAGGGAAACAATTAAAGCCTTAACTTTGTTGTTGAAACAACTAATATAAACTACGTAGATTATGGAACGGACGGCACTTGCACCCGATGCACAGGAAAAAGACTTCATGCCAATTAATGGCACGGACTATTTGGAGCTTTACGTGAGTAATGCCAAGCAGGCCGCTCACTTTTATAAGTCTGCTTTTGGTTTCCAGTCTCTAGCCTATGCCGGACTGGAAACAGGAATCAGAGATCGAGAGTCTTATGTAGTAGTACAGGATAAGATTCGATTGGTGCTGACTTCACCCCTCCGAAGCGGAACCGTCATTGGTGAGCACATTGATAAGCACGGGGATGGCGTGAAAGTGACTGCTCTCTGGGTAGACGATGCGACAGTCGCTTACGACGAAGCAATAAAGCGAGGAGCAAAATCCTTCATGGAGCCAAATACCATTGAAGATGACAATGGAAAAGTGGTGCAGTCCGGAATTCATACGTATGGGGAAGTGGTGCACATCTTCATTGAACGAAAAGATTACAAGGGCATTTTCCTTCCGGGCTACCGTGAATGGAAAACTGAATACAATCCCGGGCCTGTTGGATTGAAATATGTGGACCACATGGTGGGTAACGTAGAGCTTGGCGACATGGATAAATACGTGAAGTTCTACGAAGAGGTGATGGGGTTCAAGCAAATCATGTCATTCGATGACAAAGACATTTCCACCAAATACACAGCTCTTATGAGCAAGGTGATGAGTAATGGGAATGGAAGAATCAAGTTTCCAATCAATGAGCCGGCTGCCGGACTGAAGAAATCACAAGTCGATGAATACCTGGAGTTTTACGAAGGTGCGGGTGTTCAACACATTGCTGTGGCCACTGACAACATCATCCAGACCGTAACTGATCTGAAGAACCGAGGTGTAGAATTTCTGAAGGTGCCCGATACCTACTATGATGTGCTAACGGAACGTGTGGGTGAAATCGATGAAGACATTGATGCTTTGCGACCACTGGGCATTCTGGTAGACCGTGACGATGAGGGCTATTTGCTCCAAATCTTTACCAAAACGGTACAGGCACGACCGACGATGTTCTTCGAGATCATCCAGCGAAAAGGGGCTACCTCTTTCGGAAAAGGAAATTTCAAAGCACTGTTTGAGGCGTTGGAGCGTGAGCAAGAGTTGAGAGGAACATTGTAATATATCATTCACTACTAATCACACTAGAAGGAGCTCGAAAGAGCTCCTTTTTTATTTTTCTTAAAATGCAACACAAACTCATTTATAAATCGAATCTTTATATCTTCATTTGTAAACAAACTGTAAAATGAGGAAGTACCTATTTGTTTCAACAATAGCAATAACTCTTCTGTCAGCATGTAATATCCCCAAAGAGGATATGAGACAAGCAGATGTTATTAAAACCACTAAAAGCGACTCTTCAAAAGTCGGAATGGTAGCAGCCGCCCAACCTTTAGCGACACTGGCCGGGGTGAAGATACTTGAATCAGGGGGCAATGCAGCAGATGCAGCTATTGCAACAGCTTTCGCAATAGCAGTGGTTGAACCTACTATGAATGGTATTGGAGGTCGTAACCAGATTTTAATAAGGTTACCAAATGGTAGTTTTATTGGATATAATGGAATGACGGAAGTTCCGGCAAACTTCATTGCTGATAAAGATCTACCAAATTCGGGTCATCGAGTTGTCGCAGTGCCAGGTGTGGTGGCTGCACTCACTAGGTTACACAAAGAACATGGATCTATGCCTATAAGTGAATTGATGAAACCGGCGATAAAGTATGCAGAGGAAGGTTTTGAACTGTTAGAGGGTGAGGCAGAAAGGCACTCTTCAGCACTTGATATTATTAAACATGACCCAGGATTTAGAAACTATATGCTTAAGAAAGATACAACGACCTTTAAAGCTGGAGAAATTCTGAAACAACCAGACTTAGCAAATACACTCAAACGAATAGCCAATTCAGATGGTGATGATTTCTATAGGGGAGAGACAGCCAGAATCATTTCTAAAGATATGAAAGCTAATAATGGTTTTATAACCTCCGAGGACCTTGCTAACTATCGAGCGTTAGATGCAAGATATATATCTACGACATATCGAGATTATGAAATTCATTCCATTCCAGCTCCAGCAGGAGGTGGTTTGGTGGTAAAGGCACTCAATATAATGGAACAATTTGAGCTCTCTCGGATGACTGATGCCCAATGGGCAATAATTGTCAATCAGGCTTTAGCGTACTCTATTGAAAGTATGGAATATGACTATCCTGAAACTGATTTAAATAGGGTTCAAAGCAAAGAATGGGCAATAGAGAAGGCAAGACAGATTATCATCCCAAAATCATTACAACCGTCCAAAATTACTAGAGTAAGTAAAAGCCAAAATTTGCTTGCAACTAACACAGATTGGACTGGAGATATTTGGGGCCAAAATAGTCATCATACAACGCACCTTGTCACAGCAGATAGCTCTGGAATGGTGGTATCGATAACCCAAACTATTGGCCCTTTGTTTGGGTCGAAAGTAATTACTCCTGGACTAGGATTCGTTTATGCCTCCACGATGGGTTCTTATTTATCTGGAGCAGATCAGGATCCAGGATCAAGACCAAGAACCACAATAGCCCCGACAATAGTGACAAAAGACGGTGAAACTGTATTGGTGTTAGGCGCTGCGGGTGGCTTAAGAATTCTCTCAGGCATTGTTCAAACCATTTCCCGTTTTGTGGACCAAGGTATGAATCTTGAAGAGGCTGTTTCAGCTCCTCGGATTCATCCAGAAACTGAATATAATGATGGGGATAGAGAAATATTTCCAACAAAGTTTAGTGCAGAGTTTACCCCTATCAATGGCTGGACTTCTGAAGACTCGATTTACTGGCAAAGCCAAGGATTTGAAATTATAGCAACCACAAAATATGGAGCGTTCTCAAGAGTTCATGCTATTGCTCGAGATCCATATACTAATACATGGGTAGGAATGGCTGATTTGGACTGGGAAGGAAGTGCGGAGGGAGCAAATCCAATTCCTGATAAGTAATAAGCCAGGCTGGTTTTTCTTGTAGCTAAGAGTGCAGGTCTGTTGGTGTCAACACCAACAGAAGCGGAAGGCTGATGAAGCAGAAAAAAGAAGTGAAGAAATTGGAAGAATTGCATTAGAACTCAAACAAGAAAATCAAGCTTTAAAGGCAGAAAAGAATTCAATGAATGGAAAGATCAATAATCTTGAAACCAGACTTGAATTTGCCCTTGACCAATTAGAAAAATGTCAATAAAGGTGAACTAGATACCTGAACTTCAAATGAAACCAATCACCCTATCCATCATCTTCCTCACGCTCTTCTGTTGCACTCCAAAGCAAAAGCCACTACCTGATCCGCTGGAAGCCGGATGGAATAATCAACCCGTTTGTGAGGTTTTGGAAGAAAATGAAAACATGCGGGCACTGAGGTGTACATTCCCACCCGGCATTGGGCATGAGCGACACTACCACGAAGAACATTTCGGGTATACCATCAAGGGCAGTACATTCAGAATTACCGATGCATCAGGTACAAGGGAGGTGAATGTTCCCTCCGGTAGTAGCTTTTATAATGAAAAAATTGAGTGGCACGAGGTGCTCAATATCGGTGATAGCACGGCAGTTTTCTTGATTCTGGAAACTAAGTAGTTGTTCAGAATTAATCTTTCTCGGTGTAATTGGTAAATACCTTGTCCAGTAAGTTTATCAGTGTTTCGTATTCTTCTTGAGATAAATTAGTCCAGCCCAGCTTTCGTGATTCCTCTACTGCAGGGGTTGCCTTTCGGATAACATTATTGCCTTTCGGAGTAATACGGACGTGATATTTTCTACCATCGAATTTGTCTCTAACTCGTTCAACTAGCTTTTTTTTGGCTAGCAAATCTACAATACGTGACACAGTCGGCTTGTCGCGAAAGCTCATATTTGCCAGATCGGTTTGATACATGTCCTTCTCTCCTATCTTGGAAAGGATCACCCATTGTTCCGGAGTAATGTTGATCTTTTTGTCCTTAAATCTGTTGATTAGATCGTGACGAACCACTTTATAGGTTCGGTCAATAAATGAACCTATTTCTTTGAACTCTGGCATAATTCGCTAAATATATCTCATTTTACATTATGTATGAACTTACCTTTCGGTGAAAAAAATCAAACAAAGATTTAAGCGGGTACTAAAAGCTCCTTAACTAAGTTATTTTTGAGGGATAACAACAAAGCTTGAAAAAGGTTTTAATTATCATATCCATTTTACTGCTGGCTGGAGCAGGATATTTCACCTACGATAAATGGGTCAAACATGCGAACCTGACAACCTGGAGCTTTGTCCCCTCAGATGCGTCGTTGGTAATAGAGGGGGAAGTCATTGAAGATTTACACACGCTTCAGGGTTATCCCGCATGGTCCATCATAGAAGAGTCTACCGCATTTGATAACTTCAGAAAAGGACTCTCGTTCCTGGACTCCATCAACGGAGAAGGGGGATTCAGAGCTGTTTTCGAACGAGCTCCTGTACTGGCATCTGTACACAAAGTATCCAGCAGTAATTTGGATTTTCTATTTATCGTAGAGCTTCAAAATATCTCGCAGAATACGTTTGCCAATGCTGCAATCGGGAGACTCCAAAAATCCGGCTACCGATTTAGGACCAGAAACTATAATGATTTCAAAATCAGTGAGATCAGTAAGGATGGTAAAACACTGACGTTTATTTTCTACAAAAACTTTTTCCTTGCCAGCTTCACCCCCTACCTCATCGAAGATGCCATTAGAGTCATTAGCGACTCTGCACTCCCGGCATTTCGAGAAAAATTCAACAAGCTAAATGATACCGGCGCTCAGGGCCTGGCTTCCTGCTATGTAAATTATGAAAAAGCCGGAGCGCTGTTGGGAGCTTTTGCTTCCTCAGATGCTGACTTTTCCATGACCGCAGGAAACTACGAACTGATGCTGGACTCTTCCTTCCTGCAATTTTCAGGCTTTTCTTATGCTGCTGATAACGGATGGATCAGAACTCACACCGAACAACCTGCAACTTTTGATATGGCGGAAGTAGTTCCTGAAAAAACGGCCTATCTGATGCATATCACCTCAACTGAAATGTCTGATTGGAAAGAAAAACAAATTTCTTACGTTCAATCCCAATACCCAGATATAAAAAAGCTACAAGATTCGCTTAGAACTCAGTATGATTTTAATGTGGATCAGGTATTCGATCTGGTAGATGAAGAAATTGGGATTGCCACCCTCGAATCACCAAGAGCTGGTACTCAGCAGAAGCTCATGATCCTGGAGGTAAAAAATACGCAGGAGTCGTTAAACTTTTTCAGTCAGCTTACACAACGAATTGCACTGTCTCGTGGTGATTCTGTTTACTCCGAATCGTATAGCGATAATGAGATTCGTTTTCTGGCAATTAGGGATTTCCCTTCCACACTATTGGGTGATATGGCCGCCGGATTTGATCAATGTTTCTATATCAACCATCGAAACTACCTGATTTTCTCAAACGACCTACTGGAATTGAAAAACCTTATAGCATCAGTGCAAAATGAGGATACCTGGGGTAAATCCATCCAGATGAACAACTTTTTTGGAAGGGCAAACAATGCAGCAAATGTCAGCCTTTTCGTGAATGTCCCACGAGCATGGAACAATATTACCACATCACTGAAGCCGGAATGGCAAGAACACTTCAAGGAAAACACCAATACTTATCGATCGATTGAGCTGGCTGCCTTTCAGTTTAGCTATCTGGATGGCCGATACTTTACTAATTACACCTTCACGCAACCTATTAGAAGAAAATCCAGCATTCCTAAAACCAATGCAGACAATGGTGTTCGATTTGTAAGCGCGCTAAAAACAAAACCATTTTTAGTTCGCACGCATGCTCATAAAGACTTTGATATTCTTCTTCAGGACAGCACAAACACGGTTTATTACCTTGACCCAAATCAGAATGCCTTATGGTCAGAAAATGTGGAAGGGCGTGTTATCAGTGATATTTATGCCATTGACTATTACAAAAACGGTAAGATTCAATACCTTTTTGCCACAGCATCTAAGGTATTTATGATTGACCGAACCGGCACATCGATACCGGGCTATCCTAAGACGCTCCCTTCTTCTTCGAAAATAGGACACCTTAACCTCATTGATTATGATCGCAGCAGGAATTACCGACTTGCCATCACAGATACGGATGGTAATATTTACCTGACGGATAAGGACATGAAGTTACTTACCGGCTGGAATCCAAGAAAAATGAATCGAACGGCAATTGGACCCATGGATCATGCACGTCTTGGCAGAAAAGATGTGATGATCTCCCTGCAGCAAAATGGGGTGATCAATCTGATGAACCGAAGAGGTGAATTTATGAACGGGTTCCCTTTTGAAACACGACAATCCCTAAGCAAAAACTATTTCCTTAGGCAATCAAATTCACTCAGCAATTCCTCTTTGACCGTCATATCTGAAGGAGGTGAGCTAACGGAGGTCACGCTCGAAGGAGGGGTGGTAAAACGAGATCAGCTCATTAAAACCAGCGCAGATACCCGGTTTCGGTTAATCTCCGATACGGGTAATGATTCATTCATTATCATTAGAAACAGAGGCAATACTTACGAAGTGCTGGATGATACGGGTAACCTTTTATTTAGCAAAGATTATTTGTCCGAAGGTCCAATCCTGGTCCAATACTATCAATTTGGAGCGGGGAAAGATCTGGTGATCTTTACCGATCAGCAGAACAAAGCCCTTTATATCTATGATAAATCTGGTAACCTGATAACTGGTAATCCGCTGAATTCCGAATACGAAGTAAGTCTGATCTATTCCAGTGCGAAGAAAGAATTCCAGGTTTTCACCACGTGGGAAGAAAACCTGGAACTTTACACCTTCAGTTATTAATTACTTTGCATGTTGTGATTTGATGCCCTCCAGCATAAGGGCGGCTATAAACCACCTTTAGGTGAGTAGGTCCTTCATAATCACCGAACAAACGAATTCCACTTCCCAGGATGATTGGGTTGACTTTTAGCTTCAGTTCATCTATCATTCCATGCTCCATGAGCCAACCGGCAAACATGCCCCCGCCGCATAAATAAATATCACTTCCAACCTCTTCTTTCAGCATTCGCACCTTTTCAATTTCGATTGGCACCACATTAACCTGCTCACTTGCATTTGCCAATTTCAGATTATTTGAGAATATGTAATGATCCATGTGAGGGTAGGCAGGATCGCCTGGCTTTAACCCAAATTGATATCCAAACTCATAGGTCCTTTTGCCCATGATTACGGTATCAAAAGATTCCAGATCATACATATACTGATCCACCATCTCACCTTCTGGAGCGAACATACCAATATCATCATCCTTTCCGGAAATGTATCCGTCAAGCGACGTAGCTACATAGTAAACGATCTTTCTCATACGCCACCATTTAGACTTTAACCGTTTTCCATTTACCTCTCTTAAAGAGGGCGATAGCAATCACAGCATATAGGCTGTGACAAAAAGCAATGCAGAAAAAGACCCCATCAGGACCCCAATCATAAACCATCGCCAGAAGGTAGGCCATCGGAATCTGGATCGCCCAGAAAACAATCAGACTGATCACCAAAGGCGTATACGTATCTCCGGATCCATTGAAAGCCTGCCCGATCACCATCCCATAAGCAAAGAATATGTAACCGAAACAAATAATTCTCAATGCCTGGATACCAATATCGCGTACATTATCCGTCGCACCAAACAGTGCCAATATCTGATTCGCAAAAATGAAAAATACAATGGCCACCACTACCAGAAATATCGTGTTCCAAAGAGCTGTTCGCCAGGCAGATGTCTCTGCCCTATTCGGCTGACCTGCACCCAGATTTTGTCCAACCAAAGTAGCAGCAGCATTAGCCATCCCCCACGAAGGAAGCAACGTGAATACAATGATCCGGAAGGCTATGGTATAACCGGCAAGTGCTTCCGGTCCAAAATTGGCAATTACCCGTACCAGAAAAATCCAGCTCGCAGACTCTACCAAAAACTGAAACACACCTCCAGTAGAAACCACAATCATTTCCTTGATTGTTTTCCACTTTACCACAATATTTTCCCAACCAATCCTTACAATGGCTTTTCCGTTCAGCAGATGAAATAGCTGATACACCACTCCAATCGATCGTCCGGTTGTGGTTGCAATAGCAGCACCTTCCACCCCAAAAGCCGGAATGGGACCATATCCAAAGATGAACAATGGATCAAGCACAATATTCAGTCCATTGGCAATCCACAACGATCGCATAGCAATGGAAGCATTACCCGCCCCCCTGAAAATAGCATTGATAAGGAAGATCAAAATGATACTAAGATTACCGGCATACATAATCTTTGTGTAACCAACTCCTTCAGCAATTAAAGATGGGTCCCCTCCCATTAACCGAAGGATGTCCTCAGCAAAGATGAAGCCCGGAACACCCAACGCCACACCTACGACTAAAGCCAGCAATATTGCTTGAAAAGCAGCATTGTTTGCCCGATCGTAGTTTTTCTCGCCAATTCTTCGTGCCACGATGGCCGTAACTGCCATACTTAACCCAACCGCAATTGAGTAAATAATCATCAACACCGATTCAGTCAAGCCTACAGTTGCCACAGCGTTTACGCTTACTTTGGCAACAAAAAAGACATCAACCACTGCGAATAAGGATTCCATGACCATCTCGGCGATCATAGGTATAGACAATAGTATAATCGCACGGTTGATACTACCGGTAGTAAATTCAGTTTCTTCGCCCTTTAAGGCGGATATAAAGAGTTTAAAAACTCTGGATATAGAGAATGATTCTTTCGTCATTTCTAGATGAAATTAGATGTTTTGAACCGCGCACATAGTGTGACGGCCTAGTAAATAGTTAAGAAATAGAAACGGATAGTTTGAGATACCCAGCCTTGGGGTTACCCTCGGATGCGTGAGGGCGTGGTATTTACAATCTCAGCGAATAGAATCATAAGAATACAATAGTAGCGTATTTTCCCAATTTATGTTGCCAAAACAACTTGAAATTTTTAGAATCAGTCGTAAATTCTTTGTTTCCTTCAAAATTGTCTTGGTGCATATGCTTATATACAAAATAAATACATGAGCATTTTTTTGATCAAATTGGAGTTTTCAAACATGTTTCTAAAGGATTGATCTTAGTAAATCATTGATCCAAAAAAGATCTTCTTACAACGATAATCTTCTTAAAATACAATTCATATCTACATAATTGATTATTTTGCCATCTTAATGGATCACGACTACAGCCTGCTAGTAGAAAACCTAAAAGGGAGAAGGTATGATGAGGCCTTAAGAGAGCCTATGCTTTCTGACGCTTTTCATCAATCCGGCTATTCGGATTGTCTGCTTTATGTATTGGAGTCTATGGTTGAAATTGATGCCTCCTATGCCTATAAGGTCTATGCTAACTCCCGTAAAATTCATGAACTCATTGCCAAATCATTGAAGAAGCGTGGCTATGATGTGGACTATCGGTACCAGGGTGCATTAAAAACATTTACTAACATTTTACTGTATGGCGATGTAGAGATCATCGTGATAAAGAAAAACCTGTCTGACAAACCACATCAGGATATGCAGACGTTGGCCATGGATTTACATGATACATTACGAAAAGATCCAACTTTTAAATCGATAGATTATAGTGATAAAACCAGGATTCGAATCACTGCTCAAAAGCCGACATGCGAAATTGATATCCTTCCATCAATGTGGGTCAATAGTGCTGAATATCTCAAGACCAAGAACGAGATTTACCGGGGTATCGCTGAATTCGATTTTAAGAACAAGAAAGTAAAGAAGTATCTTCCCTTCCTGAATATTGCCCGAATCAATTCACGGGATCAGCATACCAATGGCACACTCAAAGCAATGAGCAGGCTGCTTAAGACTTTAAGAGCTGATTCTGAAGATCGAATTGAGCTTAGAGATTCAGAGATCAATGCCATTCTCTATAATATGTCGCAAGAGGAATTGACTGTTCCTTTAAATAAGATTCTGACCCTTCTGCCGAAAGTAGAAGCGATGCTTGATAAACTTTCGAAAGACACCAGCTACTTCAGTCAGATGCTTTCTCCTTCCGAAAAGGATCGTGTCTTTGCCGGAAGACCTGAAAAGCAAAAAGAGATTGGAAAGCTAAAAACCTCTCTATCTCGATTGATCACAGATGTGAAAAATGATCTCGAGATTCACAACAAGTCCCTCACTTCCGAGATTCCGTATCTGGAGAATTAGACCAGCCCTGCTCGTTTCAAAAGTGCCTCAGGTGTTGGCTCCTGCCCTCTAAACTTCTTATAGAGTTCCATTGGGTGCTCAGTTCCTCCTTTGCTCAAGATATTTTCCTTAAAAGAGTTAGCTGTTTTCTTATCAAAGACACCATTCTGCTGAAACAGCGAGAAAGCATCTGCGTCAAGTACTTCAGCCCATTTGTAGCTATAATATCCTGCAGCATATCCTCCTGCAAAGATATGGGCAAACTGTACACTCATGTTGGTTCCTCCCACTTTAGGAAACAACTCAGTAGATGCAAAGGCGTCATGCTCAAAAGCTCCCACGTCGGTTATTTTATTGGCCTCTTCAGGTGAAAGGCTGTGCCAGCCCATATCCAATAGACCAAAGCTAAGTTGCCGTACAGTAGCATACGCTTCATGATACGTTGAAGATTTTTTTATTCGCTCAACAAGATCAGCAGGGATGAGCTCCCCTGTTTCATAGTGTTTCGCAAACATATCCAGACACTCTTTTTCGTAGCACCAATTTTCCATAATCTGAGATGGAAGCTCCACAAAGTCCCAGTACACGCTTGTCCCCGATAAGCTTTGATAGGTGGTATCTGCCAGCATACCATGCAAGGCATGTCCAAATTCATGAAATAAGGTCGTTACCTCATTGAACTTAAGCAATGAAGGATGATTCGCTGAGGATGGGGTGAAATTACAAACAATGCTTACCTGAGGCACCACACGCTTTCCATCCCTGTTGCATTGATTTCTATAGGAAGTCATCCATGCTCCACCGCGCTTACCATCCCTGGGGAAAAAGTCTGTCAGAAAAACTGCAACCACCTCTCCTGTTTCATCCAGTACTTCATAGGCTTTTACATCTTCATGATAAACTTCAAGTTCTTCATTTGACCTGAAAGTGATCCCAAACAATTTCTCTGCAGTAGTAAATACTCCTTCAATTACATTTTCCAGTTTGAAATAAGGTTTTACCAACTCATCATCCAGCTCGTACTTTTCCTTTCTTAGCTTCTCAGAATAGTAGGCCCAATCCCATCGTTGCAATTCGATATCATGGCCTAATGACTTGATATATGCTTTGATTTCCTCTACCTCTTCCTTGGCTTTTGGAAGACTTTTATCCATTAGGTCATTCAGAAATTCAGATACTGTATCTGGTGATTCCGCCATTCGCTGTTCCAGGATGTAGTGCGCAAAGGATGAATAGCCAAGCAAAGCAGCCATCTCCGCCTTCAACCTGATCGTTTTAAGGATCAACTCCTGATTGTCTCGATCATCTCCCTTGAAGCACTTGGTCATGTACGCTCTGTACATCTTCTCTCTCAGCTCCCGATTGTCTGCATATTCCATGAAAGGAATGTAGCTGGGTGCCTGCAATGTGAAAATCCAGGCTTCTGGTTTGCCTTTCTTAATAGCCAACTCTTTTGCACGACCTTTTACATCCTCCGGTAAGCCAGAAAGATCACCCTCATCTTCAATCACCAATTCAAATCCATTGGTTTCGGCCAGAAGGTTCTCCGAGAAGGTCAAAGAAATCTTCGATAATTCTACGCTTATCTCCTTAAACCGTTCTTTTTTATCACCTTCCAACTCAACACCTCTTCGAACAAAATCTAGATAGGTCTCATCCAACAGTTTTTTTTGCTCATCGCTCAAATCAAGCTCATCCTTTTTCAAATAGACAGCTTTCACCCGCTCGAAAAGCCTGGAATCCTGCTTCACCTCGCTATTGAAAGCAGAAAGTTTTGGAGATACTTCCTGAGCGATCTTTTGCAGGTCGTCAGAGGTTTCAGCTGAGTTTAGATTGAACAGTATTGAGGCATTTCGGGAGAGCTTTTCACCACTACTTTCCAGTGCTTCAATCGTGTTTTCGAAGGATGGATCTTCATCATTGTTGATGATCTCATCAATTTCCTTTTTTGCCTCTTCCAATGCTTTGTCTATCCCCTCACTGTAATCATCCGTCGTGATTTTTGAAAATGGGGGTAGCTCGTATTTTGTATTGAATGTGGATAAAAGAGGGTTTGACATCTGCCGTATTAATTATATTTTCGAAAATAAAGCCGCAAAGTTAATTGCAGCTACTAATTACTTTTGCATCAAACAACCTGACATATGAGATTTGTTCTTTCAACCATCATTTTATTTTCATTTTTATTCATCCAGGCACAAGAAGATACCTATGTGAGTTTGAGAAGTCCGCATGGTTCCGTAAAGACCTTCCTGGATAATTTACAACCCGAACACAGAAACGACTCCCTGGCAGCTCTACCTTTCAAAACATCTGACCGGTCACTGGAGCTGGCCAAAAAATCTGCAGTGAAATTCAAACGTGTCCTGGATGGCAGAGGCATATTTATTTACCTGGATGAAATTCCTAAGAATTCAGCTTACCAGGACTCTGTAAGCAATAAAAACAAATATGTAATATTGGATGGGTACCCGAATATTTTTCTACTCAGAGCAGGTGATAACAAGTGGTATTTCTCCGACTCCAGTATTGATAAGATCGAGGAAATGTATCAGGAAACATTTCGATTTGGAACTGGTGAGCTACTTAATCTTCTGCCTAAAATGGGGACAAAAAAGACCTTTGGGCTATACACCTATCAGTACGTGACCATTTTCATCCTTGCCCTGATCAGTGCCTTGGTGTATAAAATATTTGCCTTCTTCACCGAGCGGATATTCAGCAGGATTGTGAAACGACTCAACTACCAGGGTGAAGCATCTGAAAAATACCTGTGGCAAATCGCTCGTCCGACCAGTGTATTCATAATCGTATTGCTCCTTTTACTGGTCACACCGGCACTGCAGCTACCGATCACCTACTCCAAGTATGTGAACTTAATCTTGCGAGTAATGGTGCCACTATTCGGTACCGTCATCGTGTATCGGTTGGTGTCCATCACAAGTGTGTTCCTGGCACGCATGGCACAAAAGACCGAAAGCACACTGGATGATCAGCTGGTACCACTACTAAGGAAGACGCTGAAAACCTTTGTGATCATAATCGGTACACTTCTTATCCTTGACAATTTGGATGTCCCCATCTTGCCGTTGCTTACAGGTTTATCCATTGGAGGTTTGGCCTTTGCATTGGCTGCTCAGGATACGATTAAAAACTTCTTTGGTTCGGTCATGATTTTTGTGGATAAGCCCTTTCAAGTGGGCGACTGGATTACCTCGAATGATGTGGATGGAACGGTGGAAGAAGTTGGGTTTAGATCTTCCAGAATCAGAACTTTTAGAAACTCGGTGATCTATGTGCCGAACAGTAAACTGGCGGACAACACGATCGATAATCACGGACTAAGGAAGTACAGACGTTTTTACACGCAAATTTCAATCACCTATGATACTCCACCTGAAATGATCGATGTGTTCGTAAAAGGCCTCAGACAGATCGTGGAAGATCACCCGAAAACATGGAATGACAACTACCACGTGTATTTCAACGAGATGTCAAGCAGCTCACTGAATATCATGTTTTACATTTTCTTTAATGTCCCTACCTGGGGAGAAGAACTGCATTGCAGGCATGAAATTCTCATGAGTATTATGAAGCTTGGAAATGAACTGGGTGTCAACTTCGCATTCCCTACTCAAACCCTGCACATCGAGAATCTGCCGGGACAACCTTCCCTCTCACCTGCTTATCTCTCTGAAAAGGAAGCAGAGACGAAGCTGCAGACGTTCTTTAAGAAAGGGTAGAATAGCCACAAAGAGAACCTGAGAATAGAAAAGTACACAGGCAAAAGACACTAATAGTCTCCTCTTGGGAGCGGTCAGACGCTTCTGAGAAAGAGGTGGGTAATATCAAAACAGTCAATTTTGAAGAAAATTTGACCAAAAAAATAGTTCTCATTAAACCCACCGCTGCGGCGGACCGTCCCTACCCCTCCGAGGAGGGGATTATATGGTGTTTTTTTTTCTTACGTCGAACTCGGGTTTTTTTCTAAAAAAAGAGCCAATAAAAAAGGCGCTCAATCGAGCGCCTTTTTTTCTATTTACTAAGCTGGATTATTCTTGTTTGATCCAGCGTTGTTTGAATGTTTGATCGCCAATCTCTACCTCTATCACATAAACACCCGGTTCCTGACTGGACATTGGGACTGACTTAGACCATTGATCATATCTTTTAACATCGGTTAGTTCATGAATGATCCTACCGGATAGATCTGAAACGCGAATGCGCATATCTCCCAATGATTTATTGTCGATCGTTAAGTTGATAACATCACGGCCCGGATTAGGATACAGAGCGATCGATTTCTCACCACCTAATCCACTTACTTCCGGTTCAATATCATTCACCGTTAAAGTAAATGCCTGAGTCACAGAACCAAAATCATCATCAATGGCTTTGATATGTATCTTGTATTCAGCCTGTGTTTCAAAGTCTGGTGCTTCCAATATCAATAGCTTGTCGCCATCAATGACAAATTTCGAATTGTCTGCATCATTCTCTCCATCCCCTGCTGACATAAACAGTGTGTGCGTATCTCCCAAATTTGGATCTTCAACGCTCACAGTAGCCACCTGAGTTGCTATCGCAAGGTTTTCATCAAAGGATGTTTCGTCCAGGAAGATACCTGTTGGTGCCAGATTATCATTTTTAAATACCGTAAGACCGCTTACAAAATCAGCCTCAAAGTTGTATTTTTCACTAAATATCGATAGAAATTCTGATGCATTGTTGTTAACTACTACATCCAGATCATCATCTCCGTCTACATCAATAAGGTCAAGTGTGTATTTGCTATAAGAACTTGGAAGAAATGGGAGAGCAGCTCCCCCAGATTCAAAATCTTGTGCTAGTGTAAAATTCCCATCTCCGTCATTAAGATGAAGCTTTACGCTAAACGAATGAGAAATTTCTTCTGTATCACTATTTATGTACTTATGATAATCAAAGGATACCAGATCAGCATCTCCATCACCATCCATATCCGCTAGGATCACATCAAATGCGCTACCATACTCGCCGTAACTACTTCCACTACTGTAAGGAGCCGTGTAAGTATCAAGAATCAAATTTCCGGATGTAAAACCTCCTGTTCCTCGTAGGTAGGAATAAACACCATCTTTCCTTGAAAGAACAGCATCCAAATCACCATCACCATCCAGGTCACTTAATTCAATATCAAAAGCTTCTCCACCGATATATCCATTCGACTCGTCATAGGTAGCAAACGCACCTACTGGGGCGATCGATGAAGAGAAGAAATCTTCCTTCCCATATATAATAGCACTCTCCCCTTCGTCATATAGAAGAACTATATCATCAAATCCATCATTGTCTATATCACCAGTGACCGATTTTACTACATCATACTCGCCTCCAATAGACAAGTTTACAGACGTTCCCGAAAAGCCATAATCTACCCCAGCAAATGCATACGCTCTACTATACATTGAGAGCACCATATCATCTATTCCATCTCCATCTAAGTCTCCTGTGACTAGGTTTTTCACATTGCCTGCTTCCTCCCCGCCTGCAGCTGTTAAGCTCGTATCAGCTGTGAAATACTCACCTGTATTTTCCAGAATACCTACCTCTTCTCCTCCGCAGCATCCACCATAAAATCCTCTTGATGTACCTAAAATATCAAGATCTCCATCTCCATCCGCATCAACAAACTGCATAGATGTTAATGGGTGGCTATCAAGATCATAAATAGGCTGGGGTACAAAAATCCCTGCAGATACTTGCATAAATAGTACATTGGCATAGTAGCTATCCAGCGTCTCTCTATCAACCAAAATAGGTCCTTCACCCCCTCCAGACTGATTTGAAACCAGTAGGTCTTGATCTCCATCATTATCTACATCCGCTGAAAGAAATTTAACAGTCGGTGAGTCTCCAAATAATTGTAAAATACTTTCGTTTAACGTTCCCTTACCTACTTCTGCCTTGTTTGCGATGGCAATCGTTTGATTCGCGGTAGTTGTTTCCTCATCTAGTGTTATATCGAAAGTGATACTTAAGGTGCCACCTGAGGTCTCAAAATCTATTTCACTTGCAGTTGTTAATTCAAACGACGAAGGATCAAGATTGAAAAAACCAGCATCAGCTCCTCCTAAAACAACAGTTATATCATTTCCATAGGCTTCAATGTAACCAACCTTGGTTCCTACTGGAGTGTTTTCATCTACGACTGCATTTCCAAGAAACTTAGGAAATGGTGGTACAAAGTTGTTTAAATACAGATACGAACTACCACTACCTGCAACAACGATATCCTCCTGATCATCCCCATCAAAATCACCAAGTACCATGTCAATTCCATAGGTACTGAAGTTCCCGAAAGCACCACTATTGCCATAATACTGATCAAGCAGGTAGTATGAAAACTGATTATTTTCTACACGAAGAAGGGCAGGATTTCTTGAATCAAGAGAAACAAGAACATCTAAATCACCATCAACATCAACGTCAGTTAGCTCAAACTCTCTGAAAGAATAATCATAATTCATATAATAATTATCCTGCTCACTTGCACTAAAATTGTTTTGACCTGAACTTGACCCTTTGAATAAATAGATATCTGGATATCCACCGAAACTATATGTGTTAGATAAAACTATATCTAGTGTCTCATCACCATCCACATCAGCAACAGCAATATCATTTATATCACCATAGTAAAAGCTGTTTATTGTATTGCCACCTCCAAAAACCGGATCACCGGGAGCATCTGCTGTATTAATGAAAACATTAAGATTATCATAATAGTAGGGCCCCATTGGAAATGGCTCAGAGACATAAGGGTAATAATCATACTCCGAAGCGACAAGATCTTTATCACCATCATCGTCAATATCAACAATAGCTATTTGATCGATTTCATAAGTAGCTCCTGTGCTAATCGTGGAAGTACCAAAATTTCCACTACCATCATTCTTTAAAACATTTAAATTTCCATCTGATCCAGTAGTGTAGATAATATCGTTATCCCCATCACTATCGATATCTGCAACAATCATATCGCCAATGGATCCTGAGGTTTCCGCATTTGCTGAAGCAAATCCACCACTTCCATCATTGAGCGCTACATCAATACTTACTCCATTTTTAAAAGCAATATCAGGAATGTCATCCCCATCAAAATCCCCAACGATAAAATCCCCTGTCATACCAGACAACCCAGCTGGGGAGGCACTTGTAAACCCAGAAGAATAATTTCCATTTATAATAACACCACCTGTGGAAGTAGATAAAATAATTTCCAAATCAGCGTCTCCATCCAAATTAGCCGCCTCTCCCTGATTGGAGCTTCCAGTAAACGCGTTAACCCCACTTTTACCAAAGAATTCAGGTTCCTGAGCATTTGCCGACGCAGCAACCAATAAAGATCCGGCAGCCAAAGCTCCCTTTAAACCAAACTTATCCAGCTTCAATCGTTGTTTTTCAACATTGTAGACAAGCGCATCTTTTTTCTTTCGTGACAAAGTATCAAATCGGCCAGAGGCAATGCTTTTTTCCAATCGGCTTTTAAGCTTCAGGTATTTCTCCTTAGCAATTTTCGCGGTAATGTGGTAAATATTCATGGGTAGTGTTAGTATTCGATTTATATATTATGTAGCGAATGAATATCTCTCACCCGCTATACTTTTAAATTTATTCTTTAATCCACCGTTGCTTAACGGTAGTATCATTCACCTTAATTTCGACTACATAGATGCCTGTCTCAGCATCTGACATATCCAGATTTGGCATTGTCCAGATATTAGAGGTTTTTTCATCAGTCATCTCAAAAACGCTTCGTCCTGCCATATCAACCACTCGTAAGTCAAGCTTTCCTCTTTCTTCATTATTTAATGAAATAGAAATTCGATCATTTCCAGGATTCGGATAAACAATAAAGCTTTCACTACTATCATCAAGTCCAAGAACTTCATTTACAGTTAGAGTAAATGATTGAGAAACCGATGCTCCGTCCTGATCAATCGCCTTAATATTGATATTCAATGATGATCCATCATTGAACTCAATATTTCTAATCACTCTAAGCTTGTCTCCGTCTATTACAAAGTTTGCATTATCAGTATCATTTGATCCATCGCCAGATGCTATGAATGCGACATGCGTATCAGATATATTTGGATCTATCACATTAACTGTGGCAACCTCAGTTCCGAGCGCCAACCCTTCGTCTATTGTTGTGTTGGAAAGCTCAATAGCAGTTGGCGCGACATTGATATTCTTGATGACATACAATGCCTGAGAATCATAATCCTCATATACTATATCATAATCATCATCCCCATCTACATCCATTAGTTCTACATCACTATTCCTATCAGCTTTCAAACTAATTTCTCCAATCGTAAAACCTCCATCACCATCATTCATCCAGTTATTAACAATATTATACCTTGAAGATCCTTCAACCTCATCATAATCATACATATATTGAGAGGTAATAAGATCTACCGAACCATCTCCATCTAAATCCCCTGCTTTCAGGTCTGCTTCGTATTCACCACCTGTGGCAATAGACGAGGCTAATGAAAATGAACCACTACCATTATTCAGAAGAATGCTCAGATGTGTTTCATCAACATCATCAGCAGTGATCATTGCAATATCCAAAGAACCATCATCGTCAAAATCGCCTGTGGCGATCCCGCTTACACCATAATCGGCTCCCGTAGCTGCCGTTGCATAACCAGTAGAAGTAAGTCCATCTGATGAACCAGAGAAAATTACATCATCATTATAACTAATTCCTAGGAATAGATCATCGTATCCGTCTCCATCAAAGTCACCTACAGCCACCGCCTCGATTGTACCGGCAAACGCTCCGGAAGATCCAATGGAAATAAACGTATTATCAAATGGCCCTTCACCACCATCTGGGTTTTTGGTTAAAATCTCAATTTCGTATCGACCAATAATAGCCACATCATCCTGACCGTCTCCATCAAAATCACCATTGACTATCCCAACAAGATTAGAAACATTTGCTACTGTATAATTTTGGAAGAAACCATAGGTGTCGTTTTCAAAAAAGTAGATGCTGCTTCTACCATTCTCACCACCCACTATGTCCAGGTCTCCATCATTGTCTGCATCAATAAATGCTGCTGACGTAATTCTAAAAGATGGATTCCCAAAAATTGGATTGTCATTAAATGAGCTATTGCTCTGAACAAACAAACTGTT
The DNA here is from genome assembly GCF_965247405.1 of Ekhidna sp. Taxonomy (GTDB): domain Bacteria; phylum Bacteroidota; class Bacteroidia; order Cytophagales; family Cyclobacteriaceae; genus Ekhidna. The sequence continues at coordinate 3,694,758 of NZ_OZ252014.1, read as the reverse complement.
TGCATACTGACTATCCTGTACAATTTCACCAGGTAGTCCACCTGAATCATTGGTTGATTTCAATAAATCATAATCGCCATCTAAATCGATATCTTCAGCGAAGAAAGCTCTTGGCTCCTGGAAACCAAATAGCGGAAGTCCTTCACTTGCAAAGGTTCCTTTACCATTTTCAACTAAGTTTCTAACTTTTATCTCCCCCGATTCAATCCTTGTGTTTGTGCCATCTGAAAGGGTGAATTCAACATTTAAAACACTACCAGTCTGTTCCCAATCAATTTCAGCAGCTGTGGACACTGTACCATCTGAATTGAGCGAGATCAAGTCATTATTATTGTCTCCATCCGCGAGAGAAATAGTTGCCACATCCCCATCATTAGGATCGTCAAATTCCAGCATACCCAAATAAGAACCTACCGGAACATTTTCATCGATAATGATTTCACCTGTAAAGCCAGTGATGAATGGTGCAACATTCTGATTGGTGAGTACTGATGAGCCATAGTTACTATTGAATCTGTAATTCATCAAAATATCCAGATCATCATCGCCATCCATGTCTGCAACTGCTAAAGAATACATTGAAAATGAACCCGATTCAGAAAAGTTTAGATTTACGAATGCCCCTTTTTCCAAATCATTCGATCCATCGTTAAGAAACACCTGAGGAAGTCCATTGTCGTACCCAATCAAGACATCTATGTCATTATCTCCATCAAAATCTCCAATAGCATACTCCCCTTTATCTACATCATTATATAAATAGTAGTATCCCGTATTGGTAAAGCTACCTTCTGAGTTGTCATAAATAGTTAGATAGTTTTCACCTACAAGTAAAAGATCATCATCACCATCATTATCTGTGTCAGCGAACTCAACTTTATAACTATAATATGTTCCAATGTAATCATAGTAATTAAAGTTGCCAGCTTCATCTCCATCGAAGAGGTAAACCGCATCACCATAATCTGCCAGAACCGCTATGTCTAGTATACCATCTCCATCTCGGTCGCCAAAAGCAAAGTCATTTCCGCCAGAGAATGCATAGCCAGAATTGAAGCCTGCAGAAAGCCCTTCACCTCCGTCAGTACTGAAGATTTCTATGCTATACCGCGTCTGAACTACGATATCGTTTACTCCATCACCATCCAAATCAACCAATTTGACGTTTTCGCCACCATAATCCAGGCCATAGCTCCTATCAAATGTGAATGATCCGCTACCATCTCCTAAATAGGTACGAACTTGACTATATGTTACCGTTACTAAATCTAATTCATCATCTCCGTCAACATCACCAACAGCGAACCCTCTGGCATAGCCGAGGTAATCAACAGAGCTAAATCCACTATTCAAAAAGTCATTTACGAAATAGAGATCTCCACCATAATTGCTATCCAGGAATATGAGGTCTAGATTACTATCACCATCTACATCAACCAGCTGTGATTTGTATATTCGATAATCATTCCCTCCAGATGTCATAAGATTCTCTCCTTGCTCGAAGGTTCCATAACCCTCCTCAGGTGAGTTATCAAGGAGGAGTGTTATTGCCTCTGTAATTGGGGCTGCTCCGTCAGTAGCTTCTACATTTATCCTAAACTCATTTTTTGTCTCAAAATCGAGGGAAACACCATCAGCAACCACCAACTGATTGGAATTGACAATCTCAAAACTTGAATTGTCTGCATCATTGGTACCATCTCCTGCAACTAGCGAAAATGTAAGCGATCCTGATACATCAAAGCCCAAACTGTTTACCCCTACAAGTCGAGCCACTACTCGATCATTTGCAGCGCTGAGTTCATTGAAAACTGCTTTAATAGCGTTAACTGCTGCCGGGGTTTTATCAAATACATTTAAATAAAGCTCAGTACTAGTTCCATTTCCGACAATTAAATCATCATTCCCATCTCCATCGAAATCTCCTGCACTCAACGAAACGTCACCTGAATTGAAGTCTCCATAGCCATAACCGTCTGCCAGATTAAAAGGCCCCTGCATTGTCAGACCATTTCCGATTTTTGCTAATTCAGGGTATTGTAATATATCCGTAAAAAGGACATCTTTCACACCATCACCATCTATATCAGTCAGAACTATCTCCGCTGACCTGTAAGTGAAATTAATCTCTTCGGCAGAATTAAAATTTGGATTATCCGCTACGTGAGAGCCCCCGAATAAGTGAATAGTTCCTTCTGAGGGACCGAAATTATAATATCGACTCACAAGCAAATCGACCTCACCATCACCATCAATATCATCCAACATCAAGTCTTCGATGGTTGAATATGATTCATTAAAAATGAAAGTAAAAGACTGATCTAGAGCAAATGAAGGTGTAGCCCCTGCTCCTGCAGAATTATTGAGAATCTCTACGATTTCATATTCGCTAGGACCGAAATTCCCATTGTGTTGTCCAATCACGATATCCGTATCCCCGTCTCCATCTATATCGGTAAAGGCTATTTGTGATATATAGCTTCCAGCGATATTAGCAAGTTGAGTAGACGCGGCGAAATTACCGGTACCATCGTTCAATCGATACCTCACATCATCATAATAACTTCCTCCGCTATCAACCCAGGCTATATCGTTATCCCCATCACCATCCAGATCAACGATCTCAAAGTCTACTATGCTTCCTGTAGCAGCTGCAACATAATTTAGCGCAGTACTATAAAAATTTCCACTCCCATCGTTCTCTGCTATTACCAGTGAACTACCATTCTGAAAAAGAATATCAGGAATATTATCTCCATCTAAATCACCAACCACAAACTCGCTGCTCATAGAGCCTAACCCATCGGTACTCACTGCAGCTGCAGTAAAGCCACCAATATCACCTTCACGAATCAATCCCCCTCCGCTGGTGGATAGAAGTATTTCTAAGTCTGTGTCATTATCGATATCGACTGCTACAGATTTCACGGCATCACTTGCAGAAACCTGCTGGCTCGCATTTTCATAAAAAGCCGGAGTTTGCGCTGAGGCTGCAGAGACTGCAGCAATAGATCCGGTAGCAAGGGCCCCTTTAACAGAAAAGCCAAGACTTTCCAGCCTTAGCCGATATTTTTCTACTCTGTTTACAAGTTGATTCTTTTTATTTCTATTGAGTGAATCAAACTGGCCAGATGAAATCTTTTTCTCTAAACGATTACGAAATTTATAATATTTCTCTTTTGCAGCGTTAAGAGACAGGTGGTAGAAATTATTCATGGTAGCAAGTATTTTATCAGTTGTATTAGGTGTTGCCAATATTTATATAAAAGATTTTAAATCTAAAGCAGTACCAACCACAATATCCCCTGGTGGTTGTCCTTTTCTAAATTTAAGTAGTGCTTTGAGATACGCCTTCTCTAAATATTTAGCCTGCAACTCGGTATCAAAAAGTACCTTACTATCAGCAGCTTGCAGCTTAATCTTGATCTCTTCTAATTCGGCGGCATTAGTTGCAAGTTGTGATGATACTGTAATATAGTCAATCTTTGTGTTACAGATCAAGTTTTTTAAGCCAGAATAATGAAGTAAACTGGAGCATAATCGACTGTTATGATTATTTCCCTTTAACGTAACAATAGGGATACCCATCCGTAATGCTTCAATACCCGTCACGTGGGCATTGTAATTAAAGTTGTCAAGAAATAAGTCTGCATGCCTGAAACGTTCCCAATGTTGTTTAATAGGTATGGGATCTCCCATGATAAGACGATCAGGATCTATTGTATGCATTTCAGCTTCATTTTTTAGTTTTTCGCCAAGCTTCCTATTTCCTGCGTTGTACAGCCAGAGCACTGAATCGGGCGTCTTTTGCAAAATTTGCATCCACACTTTGAAGGTCGCAGGATCTAGTTTTTTGGGATGATTGAAGTTTGCAAAAACAAATTGATTTTCAGGAAGTCCATAATCTCCTTTGCTGGTCTTTATCTGCTCATCCAGGGGGAGTTCGCTATTTAGAAGTAGTGAGCATGGTAGGGTTATCACATTCTCACTAAATGCCTGTCGGTATTCATCATCAATAAGGAATTCGTCTGTGAAAATATAATCTACAAAATCAGCTCCGGTCGTTTCATGGGAGCCAATTAAAATCATTTGTATAGGTGCCGGTCGCAATGCAAGAATATCGAATTTCATATCACTATTATATCCTGCTAATGAAACCAGAATATCAATACCTGTTCGATTTATAAGATTGGCAACCTCCACTGAGGTCATTGATGAAGCATTATGATAGTAATCGACTGAGTCCCGAATATCTCTGTTGACAAAGTCATCCTTATGAACCAGCGAAAAGGCATGTGTTTCGAAGCGTTTGCTATCGTGATAATCAAACAATCCCCTAACCAAAGTACCTCCGGGATGTAATCGGAAATTGGGTGAGAGATACCCGATTTTTATTTTGTCTTCTTCGCCTAATGAATGGTCATAATTAATATCCGGATGTAATTTGCGCGTGTTTTCGACAATTTTATTCGCATACCTCTCAGCGACTTTCCTGTACAGTATTGGATCAATATTAAAATAGCTCAACGCATAGGGTACTATTTCAAATAGAGACTGATTGCTTTCAAGGTATTCATTTATAATCTGATTTAGGTCTGATAAATCCTCTTCATAATAAGACCAGTCAGCCAGGTTTTGTCTGGCAAGAATTTGATTAAACCTAATTCCATTGTAATAACTGGAATCACCAAGTCTTAGCCCTTGGTTATAAACATTTAAAGCACTTTCAAAATCCTTGTAATGAGAGCAATAAATCTGACCCAAATTATAATAGGCTATTGATATCGTAGGATCAACCTGAATTGCCTTTTTAAAAAAATCAGCAGCTTTTTCCTTCTTACCAGCCTGCTCATACAGTCCAGCAAGGTTGCTATAAGCCATGGCCTCTTCAGGATGGTGCTTAATTAGATCCAGATAGTACTTCTCCGCCAACTTCCGCTCCTCTTTTTTATGTAGAATATTAGCCAGATTATTTAAAGCAGCTTTGTGGTCCGGTTTTACATTCAGTACTTTCTTGTAATGGTTTATCCCTTCGTTTATCAGACCAAACTTGATTGCAGACCTTCCAAAATGAAACCAATACTGAGGATTGCTAATTTGATCTGTTGGAATATCTACTTGCTTAAACGTTTGATATGCTTTTTTGAAATCCTTAAGCCTGCTATAGATAATTGCCAGATTTATCATCAACTCAGGAGAACCACAATTGTCTCTTCCTATTTGCAGGATGTTTCTTGCGTTGATTAGTTTATCCTGACGAATGAATGCCTGAGCCTGAACGAGATAAGCTCCTTTTCGATCCGGCACCAATTGGATAAGTTCATCAGACCGATGAATAACATACTCGTAATTCTGATCCTGGATACTTTGAGAAAGCTTATTTATCTCCTGAATGTATTCACGAGTGTTCATTGCTAAACCTTAAAATCATGTGGCTCCTCCCCATTTGTATATATCTCCCACATTTTCATATATGCCTTTTCCAAATTTTTGGTTGCCCCTTCGATATTGAATAACGGAGAGGTTGACTTGGAGGATTTTAATTGATCCCTAAGCATTGAAGCTTTGTTTTCAGAGGCAATATCAACCGCCATCTTAATGTAGTCATTAATATTCTCTGTAACCAATTCATGCAGCCCGGCTGTCTTTACAAAAGAAGTTCCAAGTCTTGCATTAACTGATTCACCCTGAAGGGTGAGTACCGGCACATTCATCCATAATGCTTCTAAAACAGTGGTATGCCCATTGTAAATAGGTGTATCTAAAAATAAGTCCATGAGTTCCATCCTCTTATAATGATCCTTATAGAACTCTTTTTTGCAGAAGACTAATCGATTGGACATAATCCCTTTGTTCTCAAAATATGTAGTAAGGTTATGTTCAACGATTTCTTGCCCTGCGCTGTAAAGCCAGAGGTATGAATTGGGCACCTGACTCAAAATCTCAACCCAAGCATCCACCACCGTCTTACTCAATTTTCTTGTATGGTTCAAACATCCAAATACAAATGCATCTTCCGGTAAGCCATAATCTTTTCTTGTCACTTTCTTATTGCTAGGAGTCATTTCAGACCTTATGAAATGTGAATATGGAAGGTAAGCAACCGATTCACTGAAATCAGCCCGGTGATTTTCAGTTAGTACTATTTCATCTTTAAGTACGTAATCAAAGAAATCTCCTTGAAGTGACCCATGCCAGTCCATTGTCAATACCTGGATAGGAGCTGGTTTTAATGCCGGAATCTCCATCTTCATACCAAAGTTGTATCCTGATAAGCTTATAAGGATATCTATCTCGTCCTCATTAATCTTTTTAGCTGCATCCTCAATTCTCAAATCTTCCAGGTTCACAAAATGATCAACCGATCGCTTCAATTGACCGGTCATTTCATCCTCATGCTTGGCTAAATTATAAGCGTAAATCTCGAATTTAGATCGATCATGATACTTGAATGTGTCGATAATCAAATGAGCTGATGGATGCATCACAAACGAGGGGCATAAATACCCAACCTTCATTTTTTCATTCGCTTTCTTTCTATACGTAAAAGCAGTCTCATCTCTAAGGTAAGAAACCCTTTCAATTAAGTTGCCTGTGTATTTCTTTAAAACAGATGAGATTAAATCTTGATCAAACGGAAAATACATAAGGTTGTATACCGGAATCTCATCTTCTTTTCTCTCACCATTTACAAACCATTCGAGTTGCCTGGTAACTATAGAAAGCATTTCCTCGTACTTTTCAATCTTGCCAATTTTAGAATATAGAAGCTGGAGAGTCATATTCGCCCGAAGTGCAAACTCAGGGTGTTGATTGATTTGCAACAAATACCGTTCTGCCAACTCTAGCTGTTGGGTAAAATCAGCCACAATTCCGCAAAGAAAAATAGCCTCCCAGGCATACTTATTTTTTTCCGTAATTAGAAGTAAGACCTTTAAGGCTTTTTCAAACCTTTGCTCTTGCATGTAAATTTTACCTAGTTTAACATATGGCTCTTCACTTTTAGCTCCATTCTTGATCAATTGATTCAGAATTCCTATGCCCTTCTCCTTATCTCCATTCTTATAAAGATTGTATGCATAGGTGCTTATATACTTGGGGTTTTGTCCATCCAAACGGATGGATGCTTCTAAGAGCTCCAAGGCCTTAACATCATTGTGTCTGGAAGATTCGATTACTCCCAAGTTAAAATATGCAAGATGATTCTTATCATCAATTTTCAAAGTCTTTCTATATAGAGTTTCTGCCTCTTTTTCATGACCCATTTTTTGCAATAAGCCAGCCTTGTTACAATATGCCATTGGAAAAAAAGGATCCAATTCAATAATTCGCTCATATATCTCAAGCGCTTTTTGAAAATTGAACACCTGCTGATATAGGTTCGCCAAATTGTTCAACCCTTGCTTATGATTCGGATCAAGCTCAAGTAGTTCATTATACAATGAAATTGACTCTTCGTATTTGCCTGTTTCTTTAAGAGCTCGAGCAGCATGAAACAAAACCTTGGGATTTTGCCTATTCTCTGAAACTAAGGCGTTTAATGATTTTGAAGCTTCCTCTAAACGACCGATTTTGATTTGTGCACGACTTTTTTGTAGTCGTAACTCAATCGATTTTGGATTGACTTCCAAACCTTTGTCGAAAAACACGATAGCTGAATCAAATCGATACTCCTGATAATAGGACTGACCTATCATATATAAGCTTTCCCAATGGCGCGGGACAGTCTTTAAAATTTCATTGTAGAGCTTTCTGGCCTCTTTAAATTTGCCTGACGTGTGAAGATCGACTGCTGTCTTGTAATATGTACCAACATTTAGCCTGGCCATTCAAATAATCGCTATCAATTAGACGACTGATTGTTTTGCTCCATATTCTCATATGGCCCCTTCTGCTTTTTATCTTTCTGTGGATCTTGCCAAAATATTTTTCTTGGAGTAATAATGGCTCTGGTATGCATATCCCCTAAAGTATTGAGAATATTTGGCCTTTGGACTCCAGGGAGCACATGAACATCATAGAGCTCCTTGACCGCATTCTGGTATTCAAGCAATGCCTCGACATTTTTTGTTCTTAGGTTAACAATAGCAACCCCTGCAATAGGATTTTTAGACGCAATAGGCATCTTCCCAAAATCCTTACTATCCTCTCTTATTTTGGATAGTCCAATGAATAAGAAGTTTTGATAAAATGACATACCCCTGGCAAACCCTGGTACATCACAAATCTTTTCGTTAGATTTAGAGGGCACGTGGTACTTCCACAGCTCCCCATCAGCTGATTGTAGATAGAATATATCATCTCCGACCAGCCTAGGACTATGAGGCATGGCTAACCCTTCTAAAAGAATTTCTTGACTATCCACATCCATTAAAATTCCACCTTTCAACTTATTATCTCGCCAACCACCCGGTTTATCAGATTTGCCCAACGCAGTGACATACTTCGGTAAACCATCCTTCATTGTCATTCCATTCAGGTGGCACCTGTCCCCTGGTGTTAACTCAGATATGAAGTCTGGCTTCCATTTTGGAAGAAAGCTAAATCTCGGATCAAGTTGTGCGATACATGAAAACTGGGTGATTACAGCCCATAATCCTCCCTTTCCATAGGATATATCATGGGTATCAACCGTTCCTGTGTAATGCGATGATCGGGGGAGATAAATTGCATCATATACATTTTGTTTGTTGGGATAGGACTTTGCAGCATTTTGAGACCTGTGCGTTAAAACAATTTCATTCAGGCAAGCTATCGCCAGATGTTTATCATGTGAAGCAACTCCCATAGGCTTCCTGAAATTTCTCGGCAATTGAATCAATTGCTGGTCATTTTTTGGACTAAACATGACCACCTTCCCTGTTTGATAAGTACTTAGTACCAGGCTGCTTTTCAAAGCATGCAGTATTTGTGCAAAAGACTTAGTATGCTGATATACAAAAGGATTTTCCTGATCAATCGATTGCGTATTGTCTTGTGAGGCAGAAGTTTTAATGTCCATTAAGAGTCATTTGGTGATTACGAAGGATGCAAACTAAAATGTTTTTTAATATTTTGGCCAAAACGATAAGAAAATGAAGAAAGAAATTTTGATTGAGTTCGTGTGGGGTAACCTTACAGAAGATCTAAAAAAAAGAGTTATCGATTTTTGGATAATGGAGAAAGCAATCACAAAAAAAGAAGATGCCGAAAATAGAGTAAATGATTTATTAGCTATTGCAAAGATTGATGATACGCTTGTCGGTGTTGCGACTGGTATTGTTACCCCCCATCCTCAGCTAAAAAGCAAAGTTGTTTTTTATAGAACCTATATAGCTCAGGATCATAGAAACAATAAAATCGCACAGAGACTTTTTTTGAAATCTTTTGAGGAGCTCGACAAAATAGATGATTTAAAAAAGGATAATGTTATGGGCTTATTGATTGCCTTCCAGAGTCCAGTTTTAGTCGAAAATTATATTAAAGATCAAAAACCCGTTTTGGAGAAGTTTCATGACTTAACATTTATAGGTTATGATCAAACAGGAGTTCCAATGCGCATTGCATTTTTCAATAATGTATCAATAAAAATCTAGCATTTTTATTAATGCGTACTTGCAGCAGTCAAGTGATGCCCTTTCACCCAATCGAATCGGTGAAACTCAAGTAGCTCAGTTTCTGACTCATCATTAAAAATCTCCTCTATGACAATGAAGTGGCGATGATTATCGTTTGCAATGTATCCCAGCAGGATATATTCCCATTCATTTCCATCCCACAGAAATTTTAGCATGTGAACAGAAATGATATCTTCCCCGTGGCTATAATCGGTGATGATTTTCGCTTCCAGTTCATCATCAGAAACGAAATGAGCTGTTTGTTCCCATAATTCATCATTTTCCAGATAGGCATGAATGATCAGGTTTCCATCCAGTTTAGTGTGGTCATGCTTGTGCTTAATCTTGAAATGATCAAAAGAATGTACCTGGGGTGCACTTACATAATAGCCCGAATAATATTGGGATGAGACATTTAATGCCGTAAAGAAAAGCAGTAGTGTGGCGATCGTTTTCATTGCTATTATTGTTTAGTTGAAAGCTTTAATAGCCTGTATTGTAAAGCAAGAATATCACTATTCTTAGACACTTTGGCCATAAAATAGCCTATCGGTAGCATACTGTCGACAAAACCAAGATTTCAACCAACAAACGGTATTTTAGCCATTTTTAGCTCAAAACGACATAATTCCTAAATTCGCCATACTTCAAAATCTCAATAAATCAGCACATGAAATTTGGAACAAAAGCACTACATGCGGGCATAGAGGCAGACCCCTCTACAGGAGCAATTATGACTCCTATCTTCCAGACATCCACTTACGTTCAGGACGAACCTGGAGTCCACAAGGGATATGAATATGCAAGATCAAAAAACCCGACTCGGAATGTACTTGAAAAGAACCTTGCCTCATTGGAAAATGCCGCATTTGGACGTTGCTTTAGCTCGGGCATGAGTGCTACGGAGACCGTCATTAAAACATTATCTCCCGATGACGAAGTGATCTGCACCGTCGACTTGTATGGCGGTACCTATCGCCTTTTCACCAAGGTCTTTGCCAAATATGGCATCAAATTCACCTTTGTTGACATGCTGGATGTTGGCAACATTGAGGCTGCTATCACGGATAAAACCAAGCTGATATGGTCTGAAACGCCGACCAATCCAATGATGAATATCATGGATATCCGTGCGATTGCAGATCTTGGACGAAAGAATAACATTAAAGTCGCTGTTGACAACACATTTGCTTCACCCTATTTACAAAATCCATTGGATTTGGGAGCGGATATTGTCATGCATTCCGTCACGAAGTATATCGCAGGTCACTCAGATGTGGTGATGGGCTTCCTGGGGACGAATGATCAGGCTACAGATGAAGAATTTGGCTTTATTCAAAATTCAGGTGGTGCCGTTCCGGGACCACAAGATTGCTTTCTGGCTTTAAGAGGAATAAAGACCCTTCATGTCCGAATGCAACGTCATTGTGAAAATGGTGAGAAGATTGCTCACTTCCTTAGGGATCACCCAAAGGTGGAAAAAGTGTACTGGCCAGGATTCGAAGATCATCCCAATCATGGAGTTGCTAAAAGACAAATGAAAGATTTTGGTGGGATGATTTCTTTTATGCAAAAGGAAGATACCATAGAGCAGGCAAACAAGACTTTGAGCAGTTTTAAAATATTCAGCCTGGCTGAATCGTTAGGAGGAGTGGAATCGCTGGTTGGCCATCCAGCGACCATGACCCACGCAAGTATTCCCAGAGAGCAGCGACTGGCTGTTGGCCTCACTGATTCTTTGATCAGACTAAGTGTGGGGATTGAAGATGTTGATGATTTGATCGCCGATCTAAAGCAGGCAATTGGATAAGTAATTCAGAACTAAAAACAATAAATCCCGACGGTGACCGCCGGGATTTTTTATGCTTAGTCGAAAAGACCTGTTTTCGGGATTAGTTGTGAAATACGATATGAAGATAGTAACTATATTCGATGAAATTGTTTCATTTCGACCAACCAAAGATTAGTTTCCACATTCAAGTCAAATACTCGATAAACGTAAATAATGAACAAACTCAAATCAGCATTAAATCAGATCATTCATTCCCTAATGATGCAATTGACATTTCATCATTTCAAGAAAAATCTGGCGCTATTGGCTGTTTGGTTCATCATCATTGCAGCATTTACCGGGGGCCTGGGTAGAGTTTATGGCATCCATTATTTATTCCTTGATCCTGAATACCTCGGAAAGGTCGGATTTTGGAGCTTTTTTATCGTAGGTATCGCTTTCGGAAACCTGATCATGGCATGGCACATCACCACCTACATCCTAGATGGTCATCGCTTTCGATTTATTGGAACACTGCAGCGTCCCTTCACCAAATTTTCCATCAACAATAGCCTCATCCCACTGCTTATATTAATCATCTACATCATTTTCCTGGTTCGCTTCCAGGTAGAGAACGGACTGGCTGAGTCATTTGATATTTTCCTGTTTGTTGTCGGTCTCATCCTGGGGATTATCAGCATGCACCTCCTTATGATTCTCTATTTCCGCTTTACCAATAAAGACATATTCATCTTCCTTGCTGGCACCCTGGACAAGCGTTTGAAAAAAAGTGGATTGAGTCGTGACAGGGTGATGAAAAAGATTAGGGAAAATAAAGCTGATGAGTATAATGTAACAAACTACCTGGACCTGAACCTTAAGCCAAGATCTACGGAGCATATCATCAACTTCGGAAGCAGGGAGGCCATTGTTCGGGTCTTCGATCAAAATCATTTTAACTCTGTTGTAGTAGAGCTATTCATAATTGGTGTTATTCTGTTACTCGGTTTCTTCATGAACATCGAATTTCTACAGATTCCGGCAGCAGCCAGTTCGCTTTTAATCTTTGCCATCGCGGTTATGCTTGTTGGCGCCATTAGCTATTGGTTTAAAGGATGGGGACTTGCTTTTGCGTTTGCCATTTTTATCCTGGTAAATACCGGAGTGAAAACAGGATTTGGAAAAGGGGTAAACCAGGCCACAGGTCTGAATTATGACACAGCCAAAACTGAATATACGATTGAGAATCTGGCGCAGGTGCATTCCAGTGAACAATATGTTCACGATAAGCTGCATATGCTGGAGACACTGGAAAACTGGAAGGCAAAATGGGAGAATCCAAAAGAACAAAAGATGGTCTTCTTATGTGTGAGTGGAGGAGGTCAACGAGCCGCACTCTGGACGGTGAATGCGCTTCTCAAAGCGGATAGTGTGCTCAATGGTACCCTCATGGACCAAACCTTTCTCATTACTGGCGCATCTGGTGGTGTTATTGGGGCTGCCTACTATCGTGAAGTTCAACGACAAAATCCCAGGGTTGCCCTAAGCGACATGGGTCCTGAACTACTTACACGTATTGGAAAAGATAACCTTAACCCAGTCATCTTTGGACTACTGGTAAATGATCTGTTTTTTAAGATCAGGAAGCATGAGTATGCCGGCAGAACCTATAGCGTGGATCGGGGATTTGTTTTTGAAAAGAACCTGAACAAAAACCTGGGACATATTTTGGATAAACAAATTAATGACTATCAAAAACCGGAAGCAAAAGCAGAAACACCAACACTGATCATGTCGCCTACCATCGCCAATGATGGTCGCAAGCTTTATATCTCCTCACAGCCAATTTCATATATGGGTGTATCTTCTTCCGTTCTGGATGGGAATGAATCGAAGATCAGAGGTGTGGATTTCCAGGCCTTATTCAGACAAAATGAAGCTGAAAACCTGAGTTTCCTTACTGCATTGAGAATGTCTGCAAGCTTTCCTTACATTACCCCCAATATTAGCCTGCCTGCAGAGCCGCGGGTAGAGATTATGGATGCCGGAATCTCAGATAATTTTGGGGTATCTGATGCCATCCGATTTGTTAATGTATTTAAAGATTGGATAGCTGAAAATACCGGGGGTGTTGTGTTTTTGGTGGTGCGTGATACCAAATCCAACGAACCCATAGAGAAGAGACCAAACCCTTCGGTTATCGACCGACTCACCTACCCTATTGCGAGTGTTTACAATAACCTCACCAACATGCAGGATATCAACAATGATTTCCGCCTGGAACAAATGAAACTGTGGTTTGATGGAGACTTTGATGTGGTAGAAGTCGCCTATGATTCCTTTGAAAAAGACAAGCAGGTGTCCGAGGTAGAGCGTGCTTCTTTGAGCTGGCACCTGACAACTAAAGAGAAGCAACACATCATCAATAACATTAACATTGAAAGCAACAGCCAGGCTATCAAGAAGTTGAAGAATTTACTTAAAAGCTCATCAAATCCTTAAATCTGGAAGTTTGCCTTCTGCTGACCTCTACTTCCGTTCCGTCTTTTAAATAAAGTCTGATGGTACCACTGAACCACGGTTCGATTTTATCGATCCACTTCATGTTTATGATCTGCTGCCTGTTTGCTCTGAAAAACACCTTAGGATCCAATCTGCTCTCCATGTATTGAAGTGTTTTCGGAATCATAGGTTTGTGCTCTTCAAAGTAAATTCGGGTGTAATTGTCCCAAATTTCAAATAGCCGGACATCCTTCAACGTGACAAACCAGCACTTCTCTCCATCCTTAACAAAAACCTGACTGTTTTCGCTCAGCACATCCTTTGGTTCTTCCTGCTTTTCAATGTTTTCTCGTACACGTTGGAGTGCAAGGGTCAACCGATCGTCCGTTATCGGTTTCTTTAAGTAATCCAACGCATTGTAGTCAAAAGCCTTAATGGCATACTCACTATAAGCCGTGGTAAATACGATTTGCGGAACTTCATCCAGCATTTCCAATAATTCAAATCCATCCTTATCAGGCATTTGAATGTCCAGAAAAACCAGGTCTGGCTTCAATTCCTCAATCTTCTTCTTCGCCTCATCGGCATTCTCAGCCTCGTCGATCACCTGAACGTCTTTGTGGTTTTTCAAAAGAAACTGTAGCTCCTGACGAGCCAGCCGGGTATCATCTACAATTATTGCCTTCATTTTTCAATTGGTAATTTTAATCTCGATCGAACCATATTCCCTTGTTCGAATAACTCCAGGTCTGGTTCACTATCAAACAAAATTCGAATTCTTTCAGTCGCATTTCGTAATCCTATTCCACTTCCTAAATTCTTCTTTAGCTTTCCTGTGTTGCTCACCTCCAGCACCAAATTTTTTCCTTCTTTATCTACACTTATTAAAATATCCCCACCATTTTTCACTTGTGAAATACCATGTTTGATTGCATTTTCAGCCATCAGTTGAATGAGCATCGGTGGGATTTTACAACGATTCAATTCCTTCTTTGACAAAACTTCATAATGCAGGCGACTTTCATAATGCACACTTTCCAGCTCTAAATACTTATTCACAATTTCAAGCTCTTCCTCCACTGTCACTTTCTCATTGTCATTGAATTGGATGGAATACCTCAGCAATTCTGAAAGGTGAGAAACCATATCCCGTGCTTTCATGTGATCTTCCAGTATGAGAGCCCGAATATTGTTTAAGGCATTGAATAAAAAGTGAGGATTGATCTGGGCTTTTAGTGCGATCAATTCAGCGTCTTTCACTGCTGTCTGCAGCTGCCACTTTGCTACTTCCTCTTTTTTATAGTTTCTAAAGAAATAAATAATTAGGTAAACAGCTGTCCACAAGCAGAAATAAACAAAAGTCTGAAAAGTAAATAATAAAAATACAGTCGGACTGATTTTATCAACCGGTATTAGGTCTGTAGTCAGAATTGTATATCCGGTGGTAATGCCATTGGCCAATAATGCCAGAATGATTAGTGTTGGTACTAATCGAACAATCAGTTGTTTAATTTTCAGCTTCAACCACCCATCCAGCTTCATTTTGTAGCGAAGTAAGTGAGTAGCGAAAAGCATCACGATCGCACTGAAAAACTGAGCTAAAATCACCCACACGTCCACATTATCATAGAAAAGTAGCGCGATGATCACCCCGATCATTCCGTACATGAACCAACCGATGGATTGGAAGAGCCAATATGATGTATTTCTGGTCATCTATCTGATTTAGTACACCACAAATAAAACGGACAAGCTGTTCCTAATCGAAAGCTTTGAGGGGAATGGTCATAAGCAACAGATGAGTGGAAATAAAAAGGCCCATCCATCAAATTGATGAATGGGCCCATTTGAAATCTACAATCTCTTACAAGAATTTGTCCACAGGGGTATAAGGCATATCGAATGCATCCGACACTCCTTTATAGACAATCTCTCCATTGATCACATTCAATCCAAGCTTCAGCTCTTCGTTATCATTACATGCTTGTTTCCATCCTTTATTTGCTAACTGAAGAGCATATGGCAAAGTGGCATTGGTCAAAGCCAACGTTGAAGTATATGGAACCGCTCCCGGCATATTTGCCACACAGTAATGAACAACGTCATCAATGATGAAAGTCGGATCCTGATGCGTGGTAGGTTTACATGTTTCAATACACCCCCCCTGGTCTACTGCAACATCCACCAACACAGTACCCGGCTGCATTTCCTTCAGCATATCTTTAGTAATTAAATGAGGGGCTTTTGCTCCCGGGATCAATACTGCACCTATTATTAAATCATGCGTCGCTATTAGCTCTCTAATGTTGTATTCACTACTCATGAAGGTGTTCACATTCGCAGGCATTACATCATCCAGGTATCGCAGGCGTTGCAAATTCAAATCCAGAATGGTCACATCTGCTCCCATTCCTGCTGCCATCTTAGCCGCATTTGTACCAACCACACCACCACCTAAGATCATCACTTTTGCCGGGCGAACTCCAGGAACACCACCAAGTAAAATTCCTCTACCCTGCAATGGTTTCTCCAAATACTTTGCCCCCTCTTGCACGGCCATTCTTCCGGCAACCTCAGACATTGGAACTAAAAGTGGTAGTGACCGATCCGCTTTTTCTACCGTTTCGTATGCCAGGCATACTGCCCCACTCTCAACCATTGCTTTCGTCAATGGCTCATAAGAAGCAAAGTGGAAATAGGTAAAAATCAATTGATCTTTTTTGCAAAGCTTATATTCTGGCTCGATGGGTTCCTTCACCTTCATAATCATCTCGGCTATTTCATAAACATCCTCGATGGTTGGTAAAATCTTAGCCCCTGCTTCCGTGTATTGCTCGTCCGTAAATCCACTGCCTATACCTGCAGTAGATTGAATATAAACTTCATGACCTCTTTTAGTGAACTCAACGACACCTGATGGATCAACAGCCACCCTGTTTTCGTTATTTTTTATCTCCTTTGGAACGCCTATTATCATCGTAGTATTAGTTATGGGATGGCAAATATAGGAACTGTATTTCAGAGGAAAACCAACATTATGAAATACGAAACATGCAGAGATATAATTCTTATTTTATCAATATTAAATTATATAAAATTAAATTTAACAGAATATTATTCTTATATAGGCTCAACAAAATGTCCTGTCAATAGTTTTATATGGTAATTCAACTTTCATATGTGCGTATTTTTTCGTACTTTTGAGAGTGGCATTCGTTATAGATTCTTAAACATTCATCATTATGAGCGAGGCGAAAAGTAAAACCAAATTACCAGTTTCAAAAAAGGAAATTTTAAGCGATTACAAACTAGCAGTTGAAAGCCGGGAAGCCAGCCTGATTGGTCGAAAGGAAGTTTTCATGGGGAAAGCGAAGTTTGGAATTTTTGGTGACGGTAAAGAGATGCCTCAGATTGCGATGGCCAAATATTTTCAAAATGGTGACTGGAGGTCAGGGTACTATCGCGACCAGACTTTTATGATGGCAATTGGGCAACTCAATACCGAACAATTCTTTGCTCAACTATACGCGCACACTGACGTTGAAGCAGACCCTGCCTCTGCAGGAAGAATGATGAATGGTCACTTTGCTACCCGCTATCTTAATGAAAAAGGAGAATGGCTCACCCAAACAGACAAGAAAAACAGCAGCGCAGACATATCTCCAACAGCAGGACAAATGCCACGATTGTTGGGTCTTGCTTATGCATCCAAACTGTACAGAGAAAATAAGGAACTGGAGGAATTTGAAGACTTTTCAATAAAAGGTAACGAGGTAGCTTTTGGTACCATTGGCAATGCATCTACCTCCGAAGGTCACTTTTGGGAAACTATGAATGCCGCAGGCGTGCTGCAAGTACCAATGGTGATGTCTGTTTGGGATGACGAATATGGCATATCTGTACCACAGAAATATCACACGATAAAAGAAAGTATTTCTGATGCACTCAGTGGATTCCAGCGATCAAAGGATAAGCCAGGATATGAAATTTTTAAGGTGAGAGCCTGGGATTACCCGGCACTCCTGGAGACCTACAAGAAGGCAGTTGAGACCTCACGAAAAAAACATATTCCATGTCTAGTTCATGTAGTAGAAGTAACTCAACCGCAGGGTCACTCTACCTCAGGATCTCATGAGAGATATAAAACGAAGGATAGACTGAACTGGGAAAAAGAGCATGATTGCATTTTGAAAATGCGAGAGTGGATTGAGAGTGAAAACCTTGCTACAGCTGATGAACTGGATGCAATGGAAAAAGAAGCAAAGCAAGCTGCAAAACAAGCCAAAGATCAGGCGTGGAAGTCTTACAGTCTGGATATAAAGAAAGACGTAGAGGAAGTGCTAAACCTTATTGAAAAGGCTGGCATTTCATCATCTCAAAAGGATGAAATCTCCAAAATCGCAGAGGACTTAAGAAAAGAACTGAATCCGGAAAAATCCAATGTAATCCGCTCAGCGAAGCAAACATTAAGATTGCTTAAAAATGAAAGTTCAGGTGAAAAGCAGACATTGGTAAATTGGCTCAAAGAGAAAGCGAATCTTTATTCCAAGCAATTCAACTCAAAGCTTTATAGCCAATCTGAAGAATCAGCACTGAATGTGGAGACTGTTCCTGCCACCTACTCTGAATCAAGTGAGTTGGTTGATGGAAGAGAAGTATTGAATGTTTGTTTTGATCATCTGCTCAAAAACGATCCTAGAATTTTTGCTTTCGGTGAAGATGTGGGGAAAATTGGTGATGTAAATCAAGGGTTCGCTGGTCTTCAGGAGAAATATGGAGAACTGAAAGTAACTGATACAGGAATTCGTGAAACGACAATTATTGGCCAGGGCATTGGAGCCGCGATCAGAGGATTAAGACCGATTGCTGAAATTCAGTACCTGGATTATTTACTTTACGCCATCCAGACGCTATCGGATGATTTGGCAACTTTACAATATCGAACCTACGGCGGGCAAAAGGCCCCATTGATCATTCGGACAAGAGGTCATCGACTGGAAGGCGTCTGGCATTCCGGATCACCTATGGGGATGATCCTGCATTCATTGCGTGGAATATATGTTCTTACGCCAAGAAACATGACCCAGGCAGCTGGATTCTACAACACGCTTCTTCAATCGGATGATCCTGCATTAGTAATTGAATCACTGAACGGCTATCGTCTAAAGGAAAGAGTGCCTGATAATTTAACAGAATTCAAGCTTGCACTGGGAGAACCGGAAATCCTCCGTGAGGGTAATGATGTAACAATCGTTACTTACGGATCTACCTGCCGAATTGTAATGGAAGCCGCTAACCAGCTGGCTGAAGAAGGGATTGATGCCGAGGTGATTGATGCACAAACACTTATTCCTTTCGATAGACCGCAAATGATTGTTGCCTCACTGGAGAAAACGAATCGACTGGTTGTCGTTGATGAGGACGTAGAAGGTGGTGCCTCTGCTTTTATCCTTCAGCAAATCCTCGAGAGAGACAATGGCTATTTCCATCTGGACTCTAAGCCAACGACAATCACCGGAATGAATCACAGACCTGCATACGGCAGTGACGGTGACTATTTCTCAAAACCTAACGTAGAGAACGTATTTGATAAAGTGTATGCGATCATGTCTGAGGCTAATCCTGAAAACTATCCGCCTCTTTATTGAGTAATTTCAGATAATACAAAGTCGGGGGTAAATACTTCATTGCTTTTATTCCCGGCTCTGTCATAGACATAAAATTTAGCTCTTATCACATCATCAAGAAAAGCTAATCTCAGAATTACAGACTGAATAGAATAGGTAATATTCCCGCTTTTCCCCTCAGGGTCATAGACTGGAATTCTTCCATTGAAGATCCCAACATCACAGAGCTCCGTTCCGAAAATGTCCTGATAGTTTAATGGAACATAATTCTCCCCCACCTTTTTCTGAAACTCAATAATAAAATTATAATGAGACTCAACCCTATTCACAGGAATAGTCGTATTCACAACCTGTGCCCCAGTGGTTGGGATGATATTGGAGTTTTCACCGAAATCGTAAGCGGTAATCGTAGTATTTGTCAAAAAATTCCGATCCTGATTGGCTAGTCCCGGGCATTCAAACGGAATGTCCGCAACATCCTCCGAAAAAAGCTCCCTGCCAAATGCCAATACCGGGTAATCGTTTTCTGATGGGTCAACAATCAACGTATTACCAGAAATGCCAATTGGCACAAAGTTTTGAGTAATTAAGGGAGCTAGGTAGATCGGGGGAACTACCTCATTAAGATTTGACTCAGTCACCAAACTATCACGTGAATCGATGTAAACATCAAATTCGTGAAATGGCGGCAAAATATCTGACCCTTCATTAATTCCTATATCTCCATTTCCATCCTCAAAAGAGAATGTTAATATCAATGAATCAGTATTGGTTCCATCATAAAATACGATATCCTCAAAAGCGATTTTAGGTGTATCTGGAAATACATCTTTTTCGAAACACCCAGTCAGTGTCAGTACCAATACCGAAATAAACCAAATACTTTTGAGGTGTCTTTTCATATGATGAAAACAAAATTAATCTACATGTCCCCTAATGAGACAAACCTATGAGTTTTGCTGAAGAATTCAAGCATAGGATATCTGAAATAAACGAAGAAACATTTCAGGATAGTTCATTGGCTGCTTTTGAATATCAATATTCAAATTGTCAGATATATCATGAATACTGCAATCACCTAAAAAGAACACCTAAAAATGTTAATCGTTTAAATGAAATACCATTCCTTCCAATTGAATGCTTCAAAAACCATGCTGTAAAAAGTGGAGAATGGGATGAGACGAAAGTTTTCAAAAGTAGTGGGACAACCGCCACAGGCAGAAGTCAACATTATATTAAAGACCTATCCCTCTATCATACAAGTGCCAAGTTCAACTTTGAAGCGATTTTCGGATCACTTAGTGATTTTCTGATTGTTGCCATACTACCCTCCTATCAGGAACAAGGTGACTCATCACTCATCAGCATGGTGGATTACTTCATGCGATTTAGCAAACCTAATTCAGGATATTTTTTAGAAGCGAATGTCGATCATGTGCTCCGTGCAGCGGATAAAAAGTTGGTTATCGGAGTATCCTATGCACTTCTTGATCTTGCGGAAAAAGCTCCAAATACAAGCAATGCAATTATCATGGAAACCGGAGGAATGAAAGGCAGAAGAAAAGAAATGACCCGAAGTGAACTTCATTCAAATCTGAAGCAGGGATTTGGAGTGGATCATATCTGGTCAGAATATGGAATGACGGAATTACAAAGTCAGGCTTATGGTAGAGATGGAGAATTTTCATTTCCAGGGTGGGCTAAATGCTTAATCAGGGATATTAACGATCCCTTTTCTTATTTACCTGAAGAAAAGACCGGTGGCATCAATGTCATAGACCTGGCAAATATTGATACCTGTTGTTTCATAGAAACCAAAGACCTGGGAAGGAAAAGTAGAAAATCTTTTGAAGTACTCGGTCGTTTTGATAATAGCGACATTCGTGGATGTAACTTGCTTATTTAGCGAAAAGAATGAAATATTTTAGCGAAATCGCTGTTGTATAGTAGATTATTTCTTCTATTTTTGAAGGGTTAGTAATATAAATAGCTTGCTCATCGAATTAAACCGCTTATGAAATTGAAACTTACCATACTAGCAGTAGTAATCCTTGCCATGAGTGCATGTACTCAAAGAACATGCCCTACTTACGCACAGGAAGACACCCAAGAAGTGAAAACAGAGCAAGCTAACGCTTAAGCCTCTACGTACTTCTTCACATCGCTCTTTGTAATCGTGTCCTGAGACATGATTACCAATCGTTCGACGACATTTCTTAACTCCCGAATATTTCCAGTCCAGTCATATTGCTCTAGCTGGTTAACTGCGTCCTTATCAATTGATTTCTTGGCTGTACCATAGTCCGTTGCAACCTGATCCAGAAAATGATCAGTGAGCAATCCAATATCTTCTTTTCGCTCCCTAAGAGGCGGAACCGTGATCACCATCACACTTAATCTATGGTAGAGATCTTCCCTGAAGTTACCATTCTCTATTTCCTTTTTCAGGTTCTTGTTGGTAGCTGCCAGTACTCTTACGTCTACATTTATGGTTTTATCCCCACCTACACGAGATATCTTTTTATCCTGTAATGCCCTTAGAACTTTAGCCTGAGCAGATAAGCTCATGTCTCCAATCTCATCTAAAAAGAGCGTGCCTCCATGCGCCTGCTCAAACTTTCCAATACGTTGCTTATGTGCCGAGGTGAAGGAGCCTTTTTCATGACCAAACAATTCACTTTCTATCAACTCAGAGGGAATAGCAGCACAATTCACCTCTACCAAAGGAGCTTTTGAACGTGCACTTTTTTCGTGAAGCCATCTGGCTACCAATTCCTTTCCTGTCCCATTCTCTCCCGTTATCAGCACTCGTGCCTCTGTAGGGGCTACCTTTTCGATGGTCTCTTTTACTTCAGCTATTCCTTTTGATTCTCCGATGATTTCTAATCCCTTACTCACCTTCTTACGCAGCACTTTTGTTTCTGTTGTGAGCTTGGAGCTCTCGAGTGCATTTCGTACGGTAAGCAGTATTCGATTCAAATCAGGTGGTTTCTGTATGAAATCATAGGCCCCTTTCTTTGTGGCCTCCACTGCGGTATCTATGGTGCCATGTGCCGAAATCATGACAAATGGCACATCCATTCCTTCTTCGGATACTTTACTCAGCAGCTCCATACCATCCATTTTTGGCATTTTAATGTCACAGAGCACCAAATCAATTTTCTCATCTTCCAGCTTTATCCAACCCGACTCACCGTCTTCAGCTGTAAGGACATCATATTTTTCTTCTGAGAGAATGTCGCTAAGAGCATCTCTTATACTCTTTTCATCATCGACAACAAGAATTTTAGCCATATATCAAAATTTGAGAGCTATATAAACAAAAAGCAAGCCAGTAAGCCGGGTTCTGTTCTATCCCATCATTTATCTAGCCTTGCTGTCACCAACAAGGTCTATCAACCTACCCAATTCCACTCGAGCGAGCAACTCTCAAACGTAGAACCTATTTGGTTTTTCAGCACGTGAGGTTTGCCATGCAACTAATGTCACCATTAGCCCGGTGAGCTCTTACCTCACCTTTTCACCTTTTCCTATCAGAGACAGGTAGTCTGTTTTCTGTGGCACTATCTCTATACTGACGTGTAACCGTCAGCACGCTTCCGCTTAAGAAGCACGCTACTCTATGCTGCCCGGACTTTCCTCGCTGACAAAATCGTTAGCGCGATGGGTCGGCCTGCGTTGCAAAAATATTAATGAATATCCTTACCAGTGATTTTTAATTCCCAATCATCTGCATGTTGGGCGATTTCCTGGATCATTTCCTTCACCATCTGATCCTTGAGATTCACAAGAAAATTGATCGCCTCCACTTTAAGGAAGCCATCTTCAATAACAAACTTGGTATAAGGATAATCTTTTGAAGCCGCTAAACACTCCTCAAAAGGTATGTCATACGAAAGCTCACATACTTTGGATTTTAGATGAACTACTTCTCTATTATAGCCAGGATGCTCCGTAATATGTCCGGTGACTGTTTGGAACCTTCCTCTTTCTAAAGGAACAATAATGACGGATTGACTTTCATCGTATTCGCGAAATTCGCCTCCAATTTCTTTGGCGTAGCTCTGACTAAATTTTCTGTAATTCATGGTGTTTAGGATTTATCTACTAAAAAGATAACCATTCCTATCGAATTACCCTCGGCAATAGACTAAAACTACTTCGTTGAGTCTTTTATCTCTGAATTTGTACCTTCCTGATCTTCCTCTCTCTCATCCTCTCTTCTGAGTAGAGCTTCATTTCTTTTCATGGTTAGGAGTTCTGTAAGGTCATTAAATGAATGGACGAATCTTAAACTGATACCTGTTTCCTGGTTTTGCTGATTATCGTTAATCTGAATGCGCTGATTCGTGTTTCTAAAGACTTTTGCTCTCAGTCTGCCATCTTTAGTTAAGCTGTACTCCACTGACCAATCACCTACGATATCGTTGAGCACATTATCGTTCTGATCATTTTGATTACCAAAATCTCCACCACGAGTCACCTTCAGCCGGCCGTCTAAAAAGGTATAAGCAAAGCGCAACTGAAAAGTATTGAACGCATCACTATTTAAATCAGCAAGGTTTACTTCCACTTCCAGGTTTTCGTCAATCTGGCTAACCAGATAGCTAACCTGACTAGATAGAAACTCACTCACACTGTTGCCCACACTACCTCCTCCACTCAGTGTGAAACTCTGCCTTGGAGAAAAACGCTTCAAGAAGAGTAAGCTGATCACTTGTCTCTTCAGCTCTTGTTCATCGCTGGTGATTTGTGAAAGTAGCGGAATGTTGTCCTGCGAAGCATCTGATTCATTTTGAAGCTCGAGATCGAAATCAATTTCCGGCGAAAGCATTCCTCCTTGTATTCTCAGTATCACCAGAATCGGCACTTTATTGGCAAGTAGGTTTGGATCCTGCTCTGCAGGATTATCAAGCTCTTCGAAAGACGCGCGTTGCAGGTAGGTGGCGTCCAGATCTAAAGTAGCATTATATGGATCGCCATACCAGGTAATGCGACTACCTGGAACCACTTCGAATTCTTTGTTTAACAGATTAGGAACTGTGAAATTATAGGCTCCTTCGGTGATTTCAAGAGGTCCAAACATATTGAACTCCCCATCCGTGTCTAGTCGTAATTTCAAGTTACCACGTCCTCTTCCACGAATGATATCTCCAGTCTTAATATCAAAAATCAACTCGCAATAGGCATCTGGTGTCACCTCAATATCAAAATCCAAGGTAAGACCTGAGATATTAAAGTCATCCTCTGCTACTATTCTTGTGGTATCCTGAAAATCAACAAATGAAATATATTCCTCCTGTCCAACATTGGTTCCTTCCGATATCGGTACGAAGAATCGTGTATCGGCCTCTGTTGTAATATTGGCTTTAATATTCAAATCATTTAATGGACCGGTTACATCAATGGTTCCGGTTCCGTATGCAGAGCCATAATAAAGGTTGTTATCAATTGATGTAGTATTCAGAAATTCAAAATTGTTAGCCCGAATGGTCATGTTTGTCACAAGATTGCTGAATGACTGATGGCTGATGTAACCTGAAACAATTGCGTTCGACCCTTTTCGATCGACGAGGTCGAAATTAACTAATCGAATCTGAGTTGGATCAAAATCAATCCGACCATCGAACTTGTAATGCGTATTCAAATATTTGATGGTCACCCCTCCGTTTTGAATATTGCAGTTACCTACTACCTTGGGGCTGTCCACCGTCCCGGAAACTTTCAGTGACCCACCTGCTATTCCTTCTATTTCATCAAAGTTTTCCTGCAAAAATGGTTCCCCCATTTTCAATTCCGCGTCATCAAATTTGACGTCAAAATCAAGCTGATTGGCGGCTGCAGTTGGATAATAAAAACCTTCTATCCGAATAGCATTTATATTTTTTCGTTCCACTTCCACTTTGGTATATACGCTCTTGTCCGATGGATTCCATCGGGAAGATCCGCTCACATCCCCAACCTCCAGCGATCCGTACTCGAGATTCTTCAGCAGGAACCCCCCATCAAATTTGAATGCTTCACCACTGTCTTGGCGAAAGACCCTGAAATTACCATTCAGAAAGCCTCCAACAGTCTCTCCGGAGAACAGGCTTGCCTTATTCATATTTAGATCCTCCGTGATAATCTCTATTGAGGTTGGAATGGAGTCTGCATAGACTCCCTGAACAGAAATAGATTCACTGGAATCATAAATTTCCAGATTAGTAATAGCTGTTTTTTGTCTTGTAATTACGACCTGATTCGTGGGATTGAAAGTCCAGTTATCATCCAAGAGCTTAATCTCAGACGGCAACATTTTTAGAGTCAGAGAATCAGAATGTAGTTTAATAGCACTCTCCAATCGGATATTACTACTCGTGGCTGGCTGGCTAATTAAAGTTGTCAAATCAATATTATTGTCATACCAGACTCCCTCTAGCAGCAAATCCTCAGTATTGGGCATCCCCGCAAATTCCTGTTTCTCAGACTGGAATAAGAAACTGGTTAGTATTCCAGAAGAATCTAATTCCTTGGAACCATAAATTTCAAGAATGGGGTGATGAAAGATGTTTCCTCCTATAAAAAAAGTGTCTGCCTCCATGAAAAGTGAGATGTTGACATTCTTACTTTGTCTATATGAGGATTCAATCACGGTTTTTCCACCCATAGAAACGGGTAACCTTAGTGAATCAAGATAGCTAGAAATATTATCGACAGTGGCATTCAGAGTAAGCTTGTAATCTTCCCCACTTCCTGCCTCGGCATCTACCGTATCTTTGAGTAACTGCAACTTTTCAGCGTATTCAGCAGCCATTATTGGAACATCCTTGATCAGGTCAGAAATTTTAAACTTTCCCTCAAGCGCAGATTGGAAGCCCGGGAAAGCCACTTTTACCAATCTTGCACTGTCTGCCTGGTAATCAGCACTGAACCTAATTGAATCCAACACCACTTGCTTTCCACCCAAAGTAAGAAGCCCTGAATCAATTTTAAGTTTCCCTACAAAATTATCCAGGTCAAGATCCACAACATTCACTTGAATTTTACCATAGGAAGAAATGGATCTGGTGGTAAGATTCAATGCTTTCGGATTAAATTCCTTCACGTCCATCTCTACATCCAAAATCTCAACTTCATCTCTGAAATCCACCTGAGCCTTACCTAACAGGTCGCAATTAGGATCATGAATTCCAAAATCACCCTCAAAAAAGTTTTTAGCAAACTTTCCCTCAGCTTCAATAGTATCGTAAACATAGCCCCTTAGACCACTTTGATAGATCAATGCCTTTAGTTGAAAATCTGCGTTATCAGGTGTTATCCCTTTTCCGTTAATTGAAGCTTTCAGATTTACCCGTTGGAGAATATCATTTTTTAAGAAAGCCCCAACGTTTACTTCTTTAAACTCAAGGTTACCAGTATAAGACATCTGATTAGGGTCTTGAGGGATTTTCAGGTTGATGTCTGTATGTACAGAACCCTGATTGGTAATAAAGTCACCACGTGCTACGAAATCCTTGAGAAAGCCGGCAAAACTTCCTGTGAAATCGATCTTTCCCATCTGCTCAAGATTATCAGCATATGCTCCAATATAAGGTCTCAGGTCCCTGGGTAGGATGTGCGAATCAGTGAGGTCCGCAAGAACAAAAGTCTGAGAAATATTCGGCAACCCAAAACAGCTGACTCCACCCACAAAATACGATTCACCATAACCAAATTGGGTCTCCTCGATATTGAAATCACCCACGGTACCCCATATGATTCCATCAATGGTAATATCCGCTTTTACCTGATCCATGCCGGTGACTATCTTAAAATCTTTGCGTGATATTTTAGAATCTTTGAAATGAAGAATAAAAGATACACTGTCTACAAAGCTGCCAAAATCATCCAGTCCATTGTAAAAAAATTCCAGACTATCGGTGATATGGCTAGTTGGGGTACGAAACTCCAGATCATCGATACTAAGTGCTTGATTGCTAAATTGAAACTTAGTAGCAAACTCTGTTATTGTGAAATTCGAGTTGCGCTCCACACCCGTCATCTCAAAAATATTCCCAGAGATGGTATCTGATTCAACGGCCAGTTCACTGACTGCAAAATCCGGAATACTGAAATTGAGGTTTGCGAAATCTAACTTATTCGGGCTTAGTTGTTTGCTTTTATCCTGCAGACTAAGGTGCAGATTAGAAAGCGTAATTTGATCTATGTAAAGAGGCTTTGACTCCTTTTTAACCGTATCTTTCTTTAAGGCATCTAAAAACTGTGAAAGATTGAGCTTGCTCCCACTATCATATTTAATCAGCTTAAGCCGTAGCTTCTGTGATTCGATCTCCTCTACATTTAGATAATTCCCATTAATCAAGTCTGAAATCTCATAATTAACAGATAAGTTGCCGGAGTAAATCAATGTATCATTCTCCAAATCTTTAATTAAAATATCCTCAAGGTTGGCTCGATCCAGCCAGGATATCTTTACCCTGCTGAGGGATATATCATGATTAGTCTTTTCAGAAACTCCTTCAAGTACCTTTTGAGCCAGAAACGTCTGTACGGGCCGAAGCTGTAAAAGAAGCATCACCACTAGCAGTAACATCAAAGAATAGAAGAAAACCCCCGAAAAAATCTTCCAGAGCACTCTGCGAACTTGCGTTATCGTTATCTTGGCCTTCAAAAAAAAGCGGTGGCGGTTATTCTTGGTATCGAGTCTTCTTGCGACGAAACTTCAGCATCTGTCTGTATCAACGGCAAAGTAATCAATAATGAAATTGCGAGCCAAGCAATTCATGAGCAGTACGGAGGTGTAGTGCCCGAGCTTGCCTCACGGGAACATCAAAGAAATATCGTGCCAGTTGTTGATCATGTGCTCACTCACGCAGATATTAACGTAAAAGACCTGGATGGGATTGCATATACGCGAGGACCCGGACTATTGGGGGCATTATTGATCGGATCCAGCTTTGCTAAATCTATGGCCGCATCGCTGGACATACCGCTCATCCCTGTCCATCATATGAAGGCTCACGTCCTGGCTCATTTTATCGATGATCCAAGGCCCTCCTATCCATTTATCTGCCTGACGGTAAGTGGCGGACATACACAGATTCTTCGGGTCAATGGCGCAACGGATATGATTATTCTGGGACAGACACAAGATGACGCTGTAGGTGAGGCTTTTGATAAAGCTGCTAAGCTTTTGGGTCTGCCATACCCCGGTGGCCCAATGATTGATAAGCTTTCAAAAGCAGGTGATCCCAACAAATTCCCGTTTGCTCAATCAGAAATGCCCGATCTGGATTATTCATTTAGTGGCATTAAAACGTCTATTCTCTATTTTCTAAGAAAACAGGTTCAAAGAGATGAAAATTTCATTGAGCAAAATCTGAATGACCTGGCGGCAAGCATTCAGCATACGTTGATCAACATGCTGATGGATAAGCTTGTAAAAGCAGCGAAACAGGAAAAAATCACGCAGATTGCAATAGCCGGTGGTGTTTCTGCCAATCGTGGTTTGAGGCAAGCCCTGGAACAGGAATCCGAAATAAATGGTTGGGAGATATTCATACCGGACTTTCAATATTGCACAGACAATGCAGGTATGATTGCGATTAGCGGACACTTGCTTTATGAACATAAAGCGTTTGGAGAGCTGACTGACAGTCCACTGCCTCGTATGCCATTTTGATGACTCTATTATATATTTAAACTATGACTAAGGATAAAAACAGGTTTTCTAACAACATTCAAATAAAAAACCGCAAGGCGAGCTATGAATTTGAATTTGTGGAAAAAGTGGAGGCAGGCATTATGCTGAAGGGAACTGAGATCAAATCCTTACGTGAAGGAAAAGCCAGCATACAGGAAGCGTATTGCTATTTCAAAAAAGAAGAGCTTTACATCAAAGGCATGAATATCTCTCCCTATTCACAGGCGAGTTTTGAAAGTCATGAGATGACACGTGACCGAAAGCTTTTGTTGAAGAAAAAAGAGCTCGAAAAATTCAAGGCAAAGACGGAGGAAAAGGGATTGACCATTGTACCTGTTCGGGTTTACATCAACAGCAGAGGACTGGCCAAACTGGAAATCGCCCTGGCGAAAGGAAAGAAAATATATGATAAGCGAGAAAGCATTAAAAAGAAGGATCAGAAACGTGAACTTGAACGTATGAAAATCTAGAAACTATGAATACTGTACTGGTACTTAATCAAGATTATACTCCTCTTACCGTATGTTCAGTACAGCGTGCATTTCTGCTTATGTTTCTCAAAAAAGCTGATTTGATCTCCGGAGTTGAAAACAGGCAACTGAGATCGGTTAGTGATTCTTTTCCGTTTCCTTCCGTGATCAAAATCAAATACTACATCAGCATTCCTTACAAAGGAGTAGTGATGAGTCGGCATAACATTTTCAAAAGAGATGGTGGTA
Organism: Ekhidna sp.; assembly: GCF_965247405.1. Classification (GTDB taxonomy): domain Bacteria; phylum Bacteroidota; class Bacteroidia; order Cytophagales; family Cyclobacteriaceae; genus Ekhidna. Next base: position 3,664,858 of record NZ_OZ252014.1, on the reverse strand, counting down.
AATGTCAATATTGTGGCACCTCCAGAGATCTAACCATCGATCATGTGATCCCAAGATCCAAAGGTGGGAAATCTACCTGGACCAATCTGGTGACTGCCTGCAAAAAATGTAATTCAAAGAAAAGTGATTATGCGTTGGATAAAGTGGGAATGAAACTTTTAAAGGCACCCGTAAAGCCCTCCTACCTTACATTTCTTAAAATGAACACTGGAGTTTATCGTGATGAATGGGCGCCATTTTTGAATCCAAAACGAGCAAGTGCGTAAAGAAACAAATCGACATGAAGTATTTAAGTTATATTTTGATTGCAACAGCAGTGCTAGCATGCAATCCACAGCAGGAGGAAAAGGAATCTGAACGAGAAGAAGCGCTGGAACGATATGAGGAAAGAAAGAAAGAACTGGAAGAAGAGATTCAGCAATTGAAAGAAGATTCAAAGGAGGCAGCTGAAGATGCCAAAAGAGATGTAGAGAAGGCACTCAGGAAGCTCCAAAAACAACGTGAAAAGATTATTGATGAGGCAGACAAACTTCGAAAAGCCACCAAGAAAGAACTGGAAGATGCGCTTGATGAAGCTAAGAAGGAATATGAGCAATGGCTGAAAGAAAAGAAGAAGCAATTGAATGAATAGGATAGTCTCAAAAGACTCTCAACTATTAAATTCAGATAGTAAAATTGTAAAGATTGTTCACATTCGTTCAGAATGGGACTTTTGACTATCAAAAGTTTAAGCTCACAAAAAAACCCTGACCAAATGGTCAGGGTTTTATGTATACTGAAAAAGTTATTTTAATCTTGAATGCCTTTCAAAGACTTGTAAAGAATTTTACGAGCATTTGACTTTCTAAGGGTCTGTTCTACGTCAGAGACAATACCCATTTTCACTTCAGAATCTATATTCAGTGCCATCGTAATTCTATCTCTCTCTGCCTCGGAAAGTTTATCCTTTTCCTGGTTTACAAAAAGAGTTAATTCATCTGGCTCCATGAATACATCATTCGTCTGAATCCTTGGTTCTTCACCGTAAGTACCAATGTTCTTTGGCTCCCCGATGTAGATATGACTCACCAACGATTTCTTCTGAATCTTAGAAAGTTGCTCAGCCTTTGGAAGAACCTGCTTTACTAAAATCTCCTGCTCTCTCATCACAGTGGTTACCATGAAGAAGAACAAAAGCATGAAGATAATATCCGGCAATGCTGCCGTAGGTATATCCTGTGATGCGCTTGATTTTTTCTTAAACTTCGACATAGTAATTCTTATTTATCCGGTTCTGCAATTGAGATCGCCTTAGGAATACCCGCTCTAGCTTGTTGGTACATTCTTTTCTGCACGTCCTTGCTCTGATCCAGCTCAAGGAATTCCTGCGCAGTAATACCCACTCGCTCTGCATAGATTTCATTGTAAGCTGCCTGAACAGCATCCAATACATCTATATAAAGCTCATAGCTAGTACCTCTGTTTGCTTTGAACGATACCACTGCTTTCTTTGGATGGTCAGAAGACTCTGGCCTTTGTCTGGCTTTGGCTTTCAATGAACCTGGCAAGCTGTTATAAACAGCAATACCTTCTTCATCCGGATTACCAAAATTCAATACAAACGCCTTTACTTCTTCTTTCAACTCAGAGAAAGGTTTATTATACGGCTCATTCTCTACCAAAAGCTGATCGTTAGAGTTTGCCAATATCTTAAAGATATTTCGCTCCTGAAATTCAATTTCAGGCTGATCTGGTTCTGGTGGAGGAGGCAGCTGCATCAAAATCCCCTTGTCATTTGCAATCGTGGTTGTTACCAGGAAGAAAATGAGCAAAAGGAAGGCAATGTCTGCCATAGAGCCTGAACTCACTTCGGGAGTGCCTCTATCTTTATTCCTCGCCATTATTCAGCTGCTTTTTTAATTTCTGTATATACGATTCCGGCAATAGCTCCAATCGCAAGAATGTAAAATGTAGTCAATCCTGCGCCTACCAGCTTCGCCGTAGTTTCTGATACTTCACCTGAGTTTTCTCCACTCGATATGAAAAACGAGATTAAGAAAACAACAAGAACTCCTCCTACTCCGATCCCCATCTTCTTAAGTGATTCAGGATCTCCTATTGCCTTGGACAATGGCATTCCTACCGCAGCAAGAACGCACACGCCAATCAATATGTATGCTATAAATAATCCAACATCTACCATAGTCTAAATCTATTTAGATGATTACTTAGAAAGATTGTGCTTCACAAGAAGGTCTACCAATGAGATAGATGCATCTTCCATGCTGTTCACGATTGAATCTACTTTAGAAACAAGGTAGTTGTAGAAAAGCTGAAGGATTACAGCCACAATCAAACCACCAACAGTTGTCAAAAGTGCTACTTTGATACCACTAGCCACAAGAGCAGGAGATACGTCACCAGCTTCTGCAATCGCGTCGAAAGCCTCGATCATACCAATTACTGTACCCATGAAACCAAGCATCGGTGCTAAGGAGATGAAAAGAGAGATCCAGATCATGCCTCTTTCTAGTTTACCCATCTCTACAGATCCGTATGCAATGATTGACTTCTCAACCATCTCTACTCCTTCAGACATTCTCATTAGTCCCTGAGTAAAGATTGATGCAACAGGTCCTCTGGTGTTTCTGCAAACTTCTTTCGCTGCATCTGGTCCACCTGCATTTAATGCATCTTCTACATCAGCAAGAAGCTTCTTCGTATTAGTTGATGCCATGTTAAGGTGAATGATTCTCTCGATAGCGATAGCTAAACCAAGAATCAAACATGCAAGAACGATACCCATGAAAGTTGGTCCACCATCGATGAATTGTTCTTTTACTACTTGGTGAAATCCTTTTGATCCTGCTGGCTCTTCTACAGGCGCAACAATTTCAGCGATTTCTTCTACAGGCTCTTCGTATACTTCTTCCGCCTGTGTTGTGTCAACAGCTGCAGAATCTACCTCAGTAGAGTCAGAGTCAGAAAAACCCTGTGCCGTAGCACTGAAGGTAAATACACCTGCCAACATTAAGAGAGTCAATAACTTTTTCATAATTCAGTCTTGTAAGTTAAGTCTTCGGTTTAGTTAAATATTTAAGTTTTAGTAAATCCAAATTTGCATTTTCATTCCCACAAAATTCGCACCACTCATAAAAAATTGTCGAATTCCACAGAAAATGTCTCTGCAAAAATCGCAGAGAGGAAGGGATTCGAACCCTCGATACCCTTTTGGGGTATACACACTTTCCAGGCGTGCGCCTTCGACCACTCGGCCACCTCTCTGTAGACCGCCACTTTTTGACGGGCTACAAATAAATCATGAAAAATACCTTTATGCAAGTTTTATCCCAACATCAAGGCATTCTCCGCCATTCATTCCCACACAGAATCCATTTCACCTGCCAAAGAATGAGTTAATTGGTGCTTTAACCGATCTTTATCAGTTTCCCGGCCCAGTAAAAACATCATTTTTGTAATTGCAGCCTCAGTAGTAATGTCTCCGCCACTTAAAACCCCTATTCGATTAAGTCCTTTACTGGTCTCATACTTCCCCTGCTCTACTTCTCCGCCCACACACTGGCTTACATTCAAAATGATTTTTCCTCCTTCAATCGCTTGCCTCAGACATTTAATAAACCAATCGAATTTCATGATATTTCCTGAACCAAATGATTCTAACACCACGCCTTTTACTTCAGGATCACCTAAAATGGCCTTTACCGCATGCTCTGTGATTCCTGGAAAAATCTTGAGGATGATCACATTAGGATCCAGTTGATTCTGGACTTTAAGTTCAGATTTGGGATTATATGGTTCAAGTGCGGCATAATTGAATTCGATCTCTATACCTGCATCTGCCAAAACCGGATAGTTCTCAGATTCAAAGGCTGCAAACGTACTGCTTCTCAATTTTTGTGACCGGGAGCCACGAAGTAATCGATAATTGAAATAAACGCAGACCTCACTCACAATCGGAATACCATCGGTATGTGCTGAGGCGATCTCCAATGCGGTAATCAGGTTTTCCCTGGCATCCGATCTGATGGAACCAATGGGCATCTGTGCTCCTGTGAAAATAACCGGCTTGTTCAGTCCTTCCAGCATATAGCTAAGCATAGATGCGGAGTATGCCATGGTATCAGTTCCATGCAGCACGACAAATGCATCGTACTGCTCATAGTTTTCCTCTATGATGTAAGCCATGTCTTTCCAATCCTGGATTAGGATATTGGAAGAATCGAGGGGAGTAGGAAAAGAAATCACCGTCAGACGGATATCCAGCTGACGTAGCTCAGGCACACGCTCAACCACCTTTCCAAAGTTGAATGGTGCCAAAGAGCCGCTTTCATCCTGGATCATGCCGAAAGTACCGCCCGTATATATTATCAGCACAGACCGTTCACCCGTCTCATTGATATTTACGATTTTATATTTCATCCTGCTTTTTCAGCCGGGAAAAATAACGCATTTGCATTAGCTGTGGTCAATGAATCCAGCTCTTCTTTGGTCATGTGGAGATATTCTGACACTTTATCAGCAACCAATGAAACGTAAGCGGGTTCGTTTCGCTTGCCTCGGTGAGGTGTGGGTGTAAGGTAGGGACTGTCTGTCTCCAGAATGATTTTAGATCGATCTAAATGAGGAATAACCTGATCCATACCCCCATTTTTGAACGTGCTTACACCTCCAAGCCCCAGGTAGAAACCTTGGTCGATAATTTGTCTGGCTTGATCCATTGTGCCCGTAAAACAGTGAAAGACACCCTTCAAACCTTTTCCCTCATACTGTCGCACCAAGTCGATGGTCTGGTCAATGGTCTCCCGACAATGGATCACGATTGGAAGATCGAATCTTAATGCAAGCGCGCACTGAAAATGAAAAGCTTCTTTTTGCTGCTCCCAGAAGGTTTTATCCCAGTACAAATCCGTTCCCATCTCCCCAACTGCCAGAAATGATCGTTTGGAAAACCAATCCTCTACCAATTGAAGCTCCTTTTCGAAATCCTCTTTAACTGAGCAAGGATGCAACCCCATCATGGGATAACAGATATTAGGATACTTTTCCTCCAGCTTCAACATCGAATCAATGGAGGTACTATCAATGTTCGGCAGTAAAATTTTCTCTACACCTGCCTCAAGTGCCCGGTCAATGACCTCATCCAGATCCTCCTCAAAATGCTCCAGATATATATGTGCGTGCGTGTCAATCATTGTCTGCGAATTCAAAGTGCTTTACATATCATGAGTCCAATAAAAAAGGAAACACCTTAAAATCCCCTCTCTGGAGGGGTAGGGGTGGGTTCAAAAAAATTGTTTTCTTTTTTATTGAATTCAGTTCAAAAAGTGACTGCTATTATATCGACCCACCTCCTCAGAAGCGTCTGACCACTCCCAAGAGGAGACCTTTAATGTCATTTTTGAAAAGAATTTACAATTCCTAACTTCAAATTCTAAAATATAGCCTCGAATTTGAAGCCTTTTGCTTGAAAATGTGCAAGAATCTCAGGAAGAATCGCTTTGAGGTTTTTAAAAGACTTCTGACTATCGTGGAAGACAAGAATACTCCCTGGTCTGGCTTGTTTTAATCTGGCAATGGATTCACTCACATTCAGATTTGGATCAAAATCCCAGGAAAGATGACTCCACATTATAATTTGACGATCCAACCTACTTATCTGACTTTTCTTAATTCGACCGTATGGTGGCCGGAATAGGTTGTTTCCAACTCCAACCTCTTTCATTACCTCCTCTCCTAGCCTCACATCTTCTAAGTAACGAGCATCTTTCGTCTTCCAGCCTTTTAAATGGCTGTAGGTATGGTTTCCGACCTGATGACCTTGAGAAATGATTTTTCTACCAATTTCAGGGTGCTCTTCCATCTGTTTACCAAGACAAAAAAATGTTGCTTTTGCGTCTGCTTGATTCAATTGATCCAGTACCCATTCTGTTACTTCAGGTGTCGGCCCATCATCGAAAGTCAAGTAGATAGAATCTTGTGATGGAATGTTCCAAATTAATGATGGATACCACATTCTGGTAATCCAGGGTGTTTGATAGTGCCGCCTCATTTGTTTTGAATGCGGCAGGAAAGCATTGTGATGTCATCATGAAATGAACGACTTCCTTTAAATGTATTCAGGGCTTCCAGAATCTGGTTGTGAAACTCAGAAAGATCTTTGGGACATTCCCCTTTTAAAATTTCAAGTAGTCGATCAAATTCGAAAGCCTCATCTTTCTCATTAAAGGTTTCCGTTAACCCATCGGTGTAGGTAAATAGAAAAAACTCGTCAAGGCTCGAAAGTTTTTTCGTTTCAATAAATGGGAGCGGATCAAACATACCCAGCACCGTTGTTCCGTCATTTAACAGTTCGATCGTATCACCATGCTTTAGGATGATTTCATTATGACCACAGTTGATATACTCCAGCTCCTTTGTTTTAAAGTCATAAATGCCCGCAAAAAAGGTAATGAAGTTCTCAGCGTTTCCACTTACATATGTCGTAAGATTTAGCTCTTCGATAATCTCTTTCAGGTTCTTAGTTTGTCTTACCAGTGCGCGAAGAGACGCTTGAAAGTTTGACATCAATAGTGCAGCTGGCACTCCTTTCCCCGAAACATCAGCAATACAAGCCAAAAACTTATTCTCATCAATCTGGATGTAGTCGTAGTAATCCCCACCCACATCATGATGTGGCAGGTAAAACGCCTCGATCTGAAGTCGTTCTATTTTAGGAAGCTCTTTAGGAAACAAGAAATTTTGGACCTTCTTAGCAATCTCCAACTCCCTGCGATAAGCTTCCTGCTCCATCTGCTGACGGGCCAGACGTTTATTTTCGATGGCCACCAGAATAATGTTTGTCAGGGCATTGAGGAATCGGTTTTGAACGCCCAACTCAGAATCTGACTCAATGAATACGACGGCAAGCAATTTGTTTTTATGATACACGGGAAATACTGCATCAAATTCATCAAAGGAAGTTTCTACCAATCCCATCTGATTTTTAAGCTCCATGTACTCTTCCGGAAGAGGGCTTCCGATCAGATTGTTTTTGGTGCCAAAATTTACCCTACATATCCAATTTGCTTCCCTCTGAGTATACAGCGCCAGCTTATTGATTTTCAGATCCGCCAGCAAAGTAAACTTATAGATTTTGAGCAAGTCATCTTCGGGCAGGTTGTTATTGACCGCCTGAGTCACCTCAAGGAGTGCATTTAATTGCAGGTCTTTTATGTCCAATGAGGTTTCCTTCATTGAGTATTGTGTTCAAATAGTCCTTTTTTGGATGCCAGATAGAAGAATGATTGATAATTATCAAAATCCAGCTTATCCAATTCTGATTCCTCATCCACAGATTTATACACCCTCACCCATCCCTTCATTGCCATCTGGATCAGATTTTCTTTAAGCTCAGCATCAGATAAATCGGTCGCCTCCTTCAAGTCTGTATAAGCTGTAACGAAATACAGTTCATCAATAATATCAAATTCTTCATCGGTCATCTATATCTTCTTCCTTTCCAGGTATACGAGCCAAAGATAGAATTCATGCCCATGAATAGTACATGGAGCGGATAAATAATTTGAAAGATCATCAGTGGCCCAAAGGCGCCTTTCCCTTTCAAAAACCGATTGATTGGAGCAACGAATGCGAACATCGAGACGAATCGGAACATCACGATTCCCCCGATTAAGAATTGATTGAACCAACCAGTAAATGCACCAACCACAGCTACATAGAAAAAGAGATAATCCAGGAAAAACAAAACCGCACTTATTCTTACCCGCCTGTTTTTATTGTGCTTCCATTTGCTTGTCCATCGGGTTCGTTGATTGATAAACGCACCAAGGTTTGTATGTGCCAACGTACTCACAATACCATCCTGAGTCTTCATGAACTTGGTGGAATGTGGAAACTTTCGCATGATATTGAATAGCAAAAACTCATCGTCACCTGAAGGAGTAAACAAGTTATCTGTGTAGCCTCCTACCTCTTCAAACGCACGTTTTCTGAAACCTAAGTTTGCCCCGCTACACATGCTTGGGTTTTCTTCTGAGATAGTGACAGCACCAAATCCCATCAATCCTGAGAACTCTACTTGCTGCAATCGAGCAAACAGCCCTTCTCCCCTAATGGCAACAGGACCTGCTACCATATTGGTGGTTTCATCAAAGGTATCGTTGTAAGACCGTATCCAGCGCTCTCCAAACCAGCAGTCAGCATCGGTCGTAAGAATGGTTTCATGATCAGCTGCCTTTACTCCAGCAGTGAGTGCATGTTTTTTACCTTGATTGCTTTTATCATTAAGTTGAACCAAACGGATATTAATATCCAGTGCGTCCATTGATTGCAGAATCAGGTCAACCGTGCCATCATCTGAAAAGTCATCCACTACAATCACTTCGAACAGCTCACTTGGATAATCCTGCTTGTTCAAATGCTTCAGGATTTGACCGATTGCGTGTTCCTCATTCCGCACAGGAATAATCACGGAGAAAGGAATAAGGCCTTCGTTCCTATAAACCAATGGAATTTTTCTCCACCCAAATGCCAGCCTCAGGTAAAAGAAAATGTGCAAAACAGTAAATGCGCCAATCAAAAAGATCATCGCGCAATGTTAACCCTAAATTGGAAGACAAAAATCAAACCAACGATAGAAGGCAAAACGGTATTTATCATCCAGATCAAAAAAATGGGTATGATGACGAGTTGGAGATTCGATACGTACGGCTCAAAGAAAACAATACCGGATGCCTCCCGCACACCCACCCCTCCAAAAAACAGCGGTAAAACCGAACGAATCAAAAACACCCAACCAATTCCTGCAACTAGAAGATCTGCTGATAAATCGGGCAAAAAGGAAGATAGCAACAAATAAAACTGAAAGACGAAAACCAAATAACGTGCAAGGGAAAGACCAATGATCCTGATTAGGGTGATACGATCGATGTTTCTGAAATAGTCAAAAAATCGATTAAGAGATTTTTTAAATAACCAGCGAAAGACTGGATAACTAAATATCAATAACAGCGCGAACCATCCATTCACTTCATATTCCATAGCTACCTTGCTCATCCCATAAATTCCAAGAATCAATGTAAAGCACAGCATGATCCCCCTGTTCAGCATGGCCGCTGAAGTGGTTTGATACTTGTCCTGCTGTTGAGAGATTCGAGCCAGCAAATCCCCTGAGGTAAATGGCAGCACCCAGTTTAGTGCCAGTCCACCCAGAATAACCTGCCAGGCATTTTTTATGGTAATTGCCTCGAAGGGCTGCAGAGATACTTTCCATCGCAATGCTTCCAGATACCAATTAAAAACCATCAACAACAGGACCAGACCAATGATAAACCCGAATGAAGCAGGCCATATAAATTCATCAAGATTGATAGATTGATCCTGAAGTTTAGTGATGATGAAAAAGAGGCAGCCAGCTAATACCAATAGTTTTATCAACCCAATGATCCAGCGGTTTTGAAGGTAGTTTGCACGGTTGTTCTTAATTTGCATCTGTGGCGATTAAAGAGCGAATCATTTTAGGAATAGACCCGGGCACGAATGTAATGGGATATGGGCTGATCCACTGCAAAGGTGAGAAAATGAGCGTCATCCAGTTTGGGGTCATACATCTCAGCAAGTATAAAAATCACGAGATAAAGCTCAAGAAAATATTTGAGCGCGTCACTGAACTCCTTAAAGAATATCTGCCGGATGAGGTGGCACTGGAAGCCCCTTTCTTTGGAAAGAATGTTCAGTCCATGCTAAAACTGGGTCGTGCACAGGGAGTGGCCATGGCTGCCGCACTGAATCGAGATATGCCCATTCATGAGTATGCCCCCAAAAAGGTGAAGCAGTCTGTGACCGGAAATGGGAATGCCAGCAAAGAGCAGGTGGCAAACATGATCCAAACGTTATTGAAATTTGAAGATGCCCCGAAGCTGATGGATGCCACTGATGCACTGGCTGTTGCTATCTGCCATCATTATTCTTCAAAGTCAGGCATCCCAAGTGGTGGAAAGAAAAGCTGGAAGTCGTTTATCGCGGATAATCCGGGGCGTGTGAAGTGAGTTCTTCATTTTTTCATACCCTTCACACGACCTTTAGCAATCTCAATGGTCATCTGATCAATAACCGCCCTTAGAGTTTCCTCAGAGGGGTCAACTTCGTATTTGGCAACTATCTTGTCAAAGTCTTCCGGGTCGGTTAGCAGTGATCGAACCTCATCTATTTTTTTGATCATATCTTCATGCATAGAGAGTAAGTTAATGTGGCGGCTTTAAAACAAAAAACCCACCTTTCGGTGGGTCTAAAATCTTAATACCGACTGCCAATCTCTACTTCTCGTAAGCTTCCCTGATCTTTTTAGCAGTCGCTTCCATCTCTTCCTTGCTTGGTGAAAGCTTCATATTGGCAAAGTTCATGTCGTCCATCGTTTGCATTGGAATCAGGTGAACGTGAGCATGTGGAACTTCCAACCCCATCACTGTCAATCCGATTCGCTCACATGGAATCACTGACTCAATCGCTTTGGCTACTCCTTTTGAAAAAGAGAATAATCCAGCCAGCGTCTGATGATCCAGATCAAACACGTAATCCACTTCTTTCTTTGGTATCACCAGGGTGTGACCCTCCACCAGCGGATTGATATCTAAAAAAGCGAGGTAGTTTTCATCCTCCGCCACAATGTGCGCAGGAATCTCTCGCTCTATGATTTTTGTGAAAATACTAGCCATTAGACTGTGATGTCCAGGATTTCAAATTCCATGTCTCCGGCAGGCACTTTGATGACTGCTTTCTCACCCTTCTTCTTACCTAAAAGGCCCTTACCGATAGGTGATTGCACGGAGATCTTACCATTCTTCAGGTCTGCCTCCTCTTCGGCTACCAGCTGGTACTTCACCTCCATGTTGTTCTTCTTGTTTTTGATCTTCACCGTGGAAAGGATGGAGACTTTAGAGGTGTCAATGGATGACTCATCAATTATACGTGCATCTCCAACTACCTTTTCCAGCTTGGAAATCTTCAATTCCAATAGCCCCTGAGCTTCTTTTGCTGCATCATATTCAGCATTTTCACTCAAGTCACCTTTGTCCCGAGCTTCGGCAATTTGCTTTGCCATATCTGCTCTTCCCTTGGTCTTCAGTTCGTTTAACTCTGCTTTGAGTTTGTCGAGACCTTCTTTCGTATAGTAATTAACTGCCATAATTGTTCTAACCCCTTTAAACAAAAAATAACGGCCTCACAATGAAGCCGTTTCCTCGTCTTTTCTTATTTCGATGTTGCAAATATATATAGAATTTGCCCCTCAAACACAAAATTCACACTAATTCAAGGTGTAATAGGAGTAAACCTCAATAACCCACCCCTACCCCTCCAAGGAAGGGAATAGTAGGACTTTTCGATTACTGACCGAGATTTATAATCGCAGCGGTGAACCGTCTCGATCTCATTATTTTTCCGATTTGAAATTCGAAAAAGCACACTAAAAAATTCACACTAAAGCTCGTCTTTGATTTTCTGAGCAATCACCTCACTGATGCGTTGGTAGGACTCATATGTCCAGCCACCCACATGAGGTGTAATAAGGACATTTGAATAAGAAGTTAACGTATCCAATTGTTCCTTTTCCTGATCCGTATAACCAGCCAGTTTTTCATTTTCCAATACATCAAGTCCTGCTCCATAAAGGGTACCATCATCCAACAGTTTGATCAGGGCAGAAGTATTCAGGATTTCTCCTCTTGCTGTATTCAATAAAACCTTCATCCGCTTGAATCTTCGGAGATATGCTTCATCAAAGAGGTGCCTGGTCTCACTGTTAAGTGGAATATGTAGACTTAAAATTTCCGTTCGCTCCATCAACTCATCCAGCTCGACGTTTTTTATGAATCCACCTTCAAACGCTCCTTTGAATTTGTCAAAGCCTATGATCTCACAATCAAATCCTCGTAGTTTTTGAGCAAAGGACATTCCCATATTTCCAACACCATAGATGCCAACGACCTTCCCTTTCAGTTCTATGCCTCGGTTACCTTCCCGATCCCATTTATGATTTTTAACCTCCTGATGTGCAGATGAAATCCTGTGAAGCAAAGACAGAAGCAACCCCATAGCATGTTCCCCCAGCGCATCTCTGTTTCCTTCAGGCGCATTGATGGCTTTGATTCCTTTCTCATTCAGGTAATCTTCATCTACCTTATCCATTCCGGCACCTGCCCGTGCAACAAACTTGAGATTCACCCCGGTATCTACCAGCTCTTTATTGACAGCCGTTTTACTTCGAATGATCAAGCCCTCAAACTCTCCAATGATTTTCAAGATTCCTTCTCTATCAATAACCGGCAGGTACACGGGATCATACCCCTGTTCCTTGAGTAAAGGAAGGATACATTCATGCATGTCATCAGCGATGAGGATGCGTTTTTTCGTGCTCATAGATTATATAATAGGTGCGCTATCGAGAAATAGACAGCCAAACCCAATAAATCGTTCGTTGTGGTAATAAACGGACCGGAAGCCAGGGCCGGATTTACCCCGAACCGATTGAGCAAAAGTGGAGTGATTGTTCCCATGAAAGAGGCCAGCAGCACCACTGAAAACAATGCGATGGCTACAGTAGCCGCCAAAGGCTGCTCACGCATAAAAAGTATAACAGCACCAAAAACCATCAGGGATAGAATGGCTCCATTGACAATTGCAACCATAAATACTTTTAATAATCGTTTCCACATGCTGTCTGCAAACACATTTGGATTAGCCAGGCTCTGCACCACAATGGATGAGGATTGAATCCCTACATTACCGCCAGATGCCGTGATCAGCGGTATGAAAAAAGCCAGTGCCGGAACAATGATTATCTCTTCTTTAAAAAAACCGAGGAATTGTGCACCCACAAGACCACCAGCCATTCCAATGATCAGCCAGGGTAGCCGTGCACGTGAAATTTTCCAGACCGTATCGTCCTCCTCTACATCAGAGCTCACCCCAGTCATCAGCTGTCGTTCTTCATCTGCCATCTCACGGATCACGTCAATGACGTCATCAATCGTAATTCTGCCAACCAATCGTCCACGGGCGTTTACTACAGGGACAGCTTCCAAATCGTACTTCTGCATAATGCTCGCTACTTCCTCTTCCGATGTAGACGTTTCCACAGAAACAATTTGATCATCGTAGATATCGGCAACTTTGGCGCCTCCTTTGCCAAGAATCAGGTTCTTGATTCCCACCTTTCCAAGCAGGTTTTCTTTATCATCCACTACATACACTGAGTAGATCTTTTGTACATTCTCAGCCTGCATCCTGATCTCATCAATGCACTGAGAAATGCTCCAGTTCAGATTAGCTTTAATCAGCTCTTTCGCCATCAGTCCACCTGCAACGTCCTCATCATACTCCAAGAGCTCCATGAGGTTAGAAGCCTTCTCCTCATCCACGATCTGACGAATAACTTCATTTCGATCGGCCACACCCATTTCGTAGAGAATGTCTGTACCGTCATCTGAATCCATCAGCTCCAGGAATGAAGCCAGGTCTTTGGCAGAAAATTCTTTCAGGAATTCCTCTCGAACGTCTTCCTCCAGATCCTCAAGGATGCGTGCTCCAACTTCTACAGGCAGCAGGTCAAAAACGTATTTGCATTCTACGGAATCGAACTCATCAAGCAATGCAGAAATATCCGCCGGATTGACGCCATCCAGCGTAGATTGAATGAAGGCAGTATCCTGCTCATCTAGGGCTTGCTGGAATCGATCTTTAAATTCAACCGAAAGCTCAAACGTCATCACTGCTTCCATATCAGGCGATTTTTTCTGTAAGCGAGATAAATTCTTGAACGGACAACTGCTCCGCCCTCTGATCCATGACTGGAAGAGCTTTTACAGCATCCGACAAATTTAGGTCTTTTAGGGCGTTGCGCAAGGTCTTTCGGCGCTTCCCAAACCCGGACTTCACCACACGTTTAAACAGTTGCTCATCACAGGGTAAATGTTTAGTGTTATTGCGTTTCAAACGGATCACAGCCGATTGAACTTTAGGCGGAGGATTGAAAACCCCGGGCGGTACTTTGAATAAATATTCGATTTGATAAAAAGCCTGAAGCAGAACACTAAGTATACCATATGTTTTATTCCCATGATTGGCACAAATACGATCCGCCACCTCTTTTTGGATCATACAAACCACTTCATCCACCTGATTCCGATCATCCCATATTTTAAAGAACAGCTGTGAGGAGATGTTGTAAGGAAAATTCCCTATCACATTGAAGTGATCGAATGGCACATCATATTTTAGATAGTCCTGAAAGAGAAAACGATCACCTTTCTCCGGGTATTCCTTTTTTAGGTAATCGATTGATTCCGTATCGACATCCAATGCGTAAAAATCAAACTCCGGTTTTTCCAATAAGTACTTCGTAAGCACTCCGGTACCCGGACCAATTTCCAGGACAGGCAGGTTGCTCTCGTTCTTCAACGCCTCCACAATTTTCATTGCGATGTTTTCATCCTTCAAAAAATGCTGACCTAAATGTTTTTTGGGTTTTACGCTTGCCAACTTATTCGCTGTTTATATTATTGACCCGAAATTTTCTGAATAACTTCCGATTTGATAAAAGTACACTGCAAATGGGTGAATCATCACGCAAAAAAAATAAACCTGTTATAGGAATCACCATCGGAGACATCAATGGCATTGGGCCTGAGGTGATTATCAAATCCTTAGAGGACAATCGAATCCTGAAACAATTCACACCGGTCATCTACGGTTCAGGCAAAGTGATCTCATATTATCGCAAAGGGCTGGATAAAGAAAGCTTTAACTATCAGCAGATTTCCAGTATTGATAAGGTGGCTCATAAAAAAGTGAACGTACTGAATGTCTGGGATGAAACAATCGAAATCAACCCCGGCCAAGCGAACGAAACCGGAGGTAAGTATGCGGTACTCTCTCTTCAAAAAGCCGTGGCAGATCTGAAAGAAGAAAAGATTGATGCGATCGTAACCGCACCATTAGCCAAAGACCTGGTGCAATCAGATGAATTTAAATTTCCGGGACACACCGAATATCTCACACAGGAAGCCGGGGAAACTGACAGCCTCATGTTTTTAGTACATGATGCACTTCGTGTAGGAGTAGTGACAGGTCATATTCCTTTAAAAGATGTGAGTGAGAAAGTGACCAAGGAAAAGATCGTCACGAAACTTCAAAAGATGATCAAGTCCATGCAAAAAGACTTTGGCATCAAGAAACCACGAATAGCTGTACTGGGACTTAATCCACATGCCGGAGAAAACGGCTTACTGGGTGATGAAGAGGAGCAGGTGATTATTCCTGCTATCGACGAAGTAAAAAAAGGCCACCATATTGTTGCTGGCCCTTTTCCTGCTGATGGATTCTTTGGTATGCGCTCCTACAAACAGTACGATGGAGTTTTGGCCATGTATCACGATCAGGGACTCATTCCGTTTAAAACTCTGGCCTTCGAGGAGGGGGTTAATTACACGGCAGGATTGCCTTTCGTCCGTACCTCTCCGGATCATGGAACCGCCTTTACTATAGCAGGGAAAGGAGAAGCTGATGAGACCTCATTCCGCAATGCGCTCTACCTGGCCAATGACGTCATCCGTCAGCGAAAAGAGAACCACTTCGAAAGTGGTGATGAAAAGTAGTTAATAACCTTTTCTAGTACTTGGATTCTATCTAAATTTGCGGGTCTTTACCGGGAAGTGGACGGAAATGAAGGATTTGAAAGCGTATAAGATTGAAATTTTTGGCCTGAGTAACAGCACTCACGACTTCAATTTCACGTTTGATGACGATTTCTTCTCGCATTTCGAAAACAGCCTGGTGAGCAAGGGCAAAGGCACTTGTGATGTGGTTTTGACAAAAACAGACGCAATGATCACCGTTGATTTAACGATCAAAGGAACCATTGAACTGGAATGTGACAGAAGTCTGGAGCTCTTCGACTACCCGATCGCCGTAGAAAAAGAAATTATCTATAAGTATGGGGATGAGGAGAAAGAGCTAAGTGAAGATGTTTTTGTGATCCTAAAAGGAGAGCAGGAAATAAACATTTCTACGTTTTTGTATGAATCCATCAGTCTGGAAGTACCGATGAAAAAACTTCATCCTAAATTCCAGAACGACTCAGAAGATGACGAGATGATTTACATCTCCGACACAGACGAGCAATCACAAGAGGACAGCACAGACCCACGATGGGAAGCCCTAAAAAAATTGAAATAAGAAACATTTAGATAGAGAAAGAAGATGGCGCATCCAAAACGAAAAATTTCCAAAACCAGAAGAGACAAGAGAAGAACGCATTACAAAGCAACTCCAAAGAGCTTTGTGATTTGCCCGACTACCGGTGAAGCTCACCTTCCACACAGAGCCTTCTGGCACGAAGGCAAACTTTACTATAAAGGTAAAGTAGTGATGGAGAAAGAAGTACTAGCCTAAGCTAAGTTCAGATGCCTAACATTCACGCAGCGATTACCGGCGTTCAAGGGTACGTACCTGAGGACGTAATCACGAATAAGGATCTTGAGAAAATGGTGGACACCAACGATGAGTGGATCACCACAAGAACAGGCATCAAAAAGAGACACATACTAAAAGGTGAAAACCAGGGTACCTCTGTTATGGCTGTTAAGGCCCTGGAGGGACTACTGAAAAAAACCGACACCAATCCGGAGGAGATTGATCTCATTATCTGTGCGACGACTACTCCGGATTTAGTTTTTCCGGCTACTGCCAACATCATAGCAAATAAAGTAGGAGCGGTTAACTCCTTTGGCTATGACATTCAGGCGGCCTGTTCCGGATTTCTTTATGCACTGGCTACAGGCTCACAATTCATTGAGACCGGCAAATACAAAAAGGTGGTAGTGATTGGGGCAGACAAGATGTCCTCCATCGTAGACTATACTGATCGTGCAACGTGCATTATTTTCGGTGATGGAGCTGGCGCGGTGATGTTGGAACCCACTGAAGAGGATTTTGGCATCAAAGATTCCATCCTGAAATCTGACGGTTCAGGCGAGCCCTTCCTTCACATGAAGGCCGGAGGAAGTAGACGACCTGCTTCAGAAGAAACAGTGAAGAACAGGGAGCACTTTGCCTATCAGGAAGGCTCAACGGTTTTCAAGTTTGCTGTAAAGAACATGGCAGACGTAGCAGCCCAGGTGATGGAACGAAATAACCTCACTGCTGATGACGTAGCGTACCTTGTCCCTCATCAGGCCAATAAGCGAATCATCGATGCAACCGCCAATCGAATGGGTGTTGGAGAAGAAAAAGTAATGCTCAATATCGCTGAGTATGGCAACACAACGAGTGGCACTATCCCACTTTGTTTGTGGGATTATGAAAGCAAACTCAAAAAAGGTGACAACCTGATTCTTGCTGCCTTTGGTGGCGGATTTACCTGGGGATCCATTTGGGTGAAGTGGGCATACGATCCAAAATAATCAACTAACTAAGCTTAATATTCATGGCAACTACATCAGATATCAAAAACGGATTGGTGATAGAATTTAATCACGATCTGTATAGTGTAGTGGAGTTTCAACATGTAAAGCCGGGCAAAGGTCCTGCTTTTGTAAGAACCAAGCTAAAAAGCATTCGAACCGGCAAAGTGGTGGATAATACCTTTTCTGCCGGACATAAAATCACTACTGCACGTGTGGAGCGAAGACCTTACCAGTTCCTCTATAAAGATGATATGGGCCACCACTTCATGGATACCAACACGTACGAGCAGGTTGCCATCGAAGAAGACCTGATCAACGCTCCTAAGTTTTTGAAAGATGGGCAGGAAGTAGAGATTCTCTTCCATGCCGAAGAAGAAAAAATACTGGGATGTGAGCTTCCGCAGCATGTAGTGATGACGGTCACTCAGGCTGATCCGGGCGTGAAAGGTAACACAGCTACCAACGCCACTAAAAATGCAGTGGTAGAAACAGGCGCCACGATCCAGGTACCGATGTTCATCGAACAGGATGAAGTAATTAAAGTTAATACCGTGGACGGCACCTATGTGGAACGGGTAAAATAAATCCCTGCTTCCCTGAAAGAAATTAATTACCTTAGTTCTTAAGATTTTTTAATCAACAATTAACCTATGAAGGCGAAAGAAATTCAAGAATTGATCAATTTCCTCTCCGAGTCAGGACTGGAAGAAGTGAATATCGAGACAGATAATTTTAAGGTAAGCATCAAGCGTAGTGCAGAACAGCATGTAATAGCATCTGCACCTGCGGCAGCTCCTGCCCCGGCACCTGCTGCACCAGCGGCAGCTCCTCAGGCGGCACCAGCCCCAGCTCCGGCTGCTGACAGTGGCGGTGATGCTCCTGCTGGTGATAGCAACCTTGTAGAAATTAAATCTCCAATGATCGGTACATTCTATCGTTCACCAAACCCTGAGTCTCCTTCGTTTGTAGAAGTTGGAAGCTCAGTAAAAGCAGGCGATCCGGTCTGCATCATCGAAGCGATGAAGCTATTCAATGAAATTGAATCAGAAGTGTCTGGTAAAATCGTAAAGGTATTGGTTGACAATTCGCAACCTGTAGAATACGATCAGCCACTTTTCCTAGTTGATCCATCTTAAAACATAGCGCTTATGTTTAACAAGATATTGATTGCCAACCGTGGTGAAATCGCCTTACGTATCATTCGTACGTGTAAGGAGATGGGCATCAAAACGGTGGCTGTATACTCCAAAGCTGACGCTGATAGTTTGCACGTTCGCTTCGCAGATGAGGCGGTATGTATCGGGCCTGCTGCGGGAAAGGATTCTTACCTGAAAATCCCTAATATCATTGCTGCTGCAGAGGTAACGAACGCAGATGCGATTCATCCGGGATATGGCTTCCTATCTGAGAATGCTGAATTCTCCAGAGTTTGTGCCGAGAACGATATTAAGTTCATCGGTGCGAGTGAGGAAATGATCAGCAAGATGGGAGACAAAGCAACTGCCAAGGCAACCATGATTGCTGCCGGTGTTCCTGTTGTTCCGGGATCTGAAGGATTGCTTGAATCTGCAGAGCAAGGAATGAGCCTGGCGAAAGAAATAGGCTACCCGGTAATGATCAAAGCAACTGCCGGTGGTGGTGGTAAAGGGATGCGCCTCATCAAAGAAGAGAAAGAATTCAAGAAAGCATGGGACAGTGCCCGTCAGGAAGCGGCTGCTTCGTTTGGTAACGACGGGATGTACATGGAGAAATTTGTGGAAGAGCCACGTCACATAGAAATCCAGATTGTGGGTGATAACCGAGGTAAGGCATGCCACCTTTCGGAAAGAGATTGCTCCATCCAGCGAAGACACCAGAAACTGATCGAAGAGACCCCTTCCCCTATCGTATCGCAAGAACTACGAGAGAAGATGGGAGCTGCGGCGATCAAAGGTGCAGAAGCCATTAAATACGAAGGCGCTGGAACCGTGGAATTTCTAGTGGATAAGCACGGTGATTTCTACTTCATGGAGATGAATACACGTATCCAGGTAGAGCACCCGATCACGGAAGAAGTAACCGATTATGACCTGATCAAAGAGCAGATCAAAGTAGCAGCCGGCGAGCCAATCTCCGGACGAAACTACTATCCGCAACTTCACTCGATTGAGGTGCGAATCAATGCGGAAGATCCTGCGAATGGGTTCCGACCAAGCCCGGGCAAGATCACGAACCTGCACTTCCCTGGTGGACATGGAGTGCGTATCGATAGCCACGTGTATGCTGGCTATGTGATCCCTCCGTTCTACGACTCAATGATCGGTAAGCTGATTGTGAGTGCACAGACCAGAGAGGAAGCTATTATTAAAATGAAGCGTGCACTGGAAGAGACGGTTATTGAAGGCATCAAAACCACGATTCCGTTCCACCTGGCTATGATGGACGATGAAGCGTTCAAATCCGGAAACTTCACCACGAAGTACCTGGATACCTGGGACTTCAGTGTGCTGAAGAAGTAAAATAAATGGGTCTTTGAACCCACCCCTATCCTTGAGCCGTCGAACCGCTCCCAGGAGGGGAATTGAAACCCCTTACTGGAAATGGTGAGGGGTTTTTGTTTGGGCTGATTAAAATTCTAAAATGTTCTTACGGCTCGTATATATCCATTCGCAGATTCTGAACCGCCATTGTTATAATGGTACCCGCTATTAAGTGTGAAGTTGTAATAGTAATGTCCTGAGCTCGATTTATGTGACGATGTGTGATAAAGTCCCTCGGAAATTATTGTAGTAAGCGGGTCTCCATCAGAATCAAGTGCTTTATTCACTTCATAAAGATTATTTACGATAATTCGCATTTCGTCCCTTGATGGTAAATACCAATCTGTGAATCCACCTGCGCTGTAATCTGAACAAAGGACTACTCCTGAACCAGCTGCTGAACCAGCCAGAGCATCCGCTGTATTTGATGCCCCATCCCAGGGAGAGTTCGATGAGAATGTACCGGCTTGAGCTGAAGTGCTTAAATCCTCAAGGCTCATAATCAAGCCGTGCTGCCCGGTATGATCTACATGTATTACTATTCCTCCATCGAAAAACTCACCCACATAATGTTCAGCTTCTCCCTCAGTCACACTAATTACATTATCAACTATATCAATTCCAGTTCCTGCTGTATAAACCCCTACACTATCTGTATAAGATCCACCTCCATTGCTTAATGATACTGTGGTACCACTTCTACTTATCGTTTGAATTTCATTTGCTGGATCATTGTCAGCATCATCTACCAAATCTGTAACGACACTCTCCGCCGTATTAGCATGCAAAGCGTAAGGCACACTTAGGAGCTGGCTGCTTCCTATGATATCATAGTCAGTTCCACCTGAAAGATCAATGGAGGTCTCAATAAAATAAGGCCCGTTTGCCCAATCTATCGATGAAAAATCGGAGCTTGTTGCCCCACTTCCAATCTCTATATTGACCAATCCATGTGCATTGGTGGTTGGCAAAAATGTTTCAGAATAAACAGATGTCCCACTGGCTGTTCCCTGAAGCAGCGCTATCTTAACGCCCACTGTCTCATTGACAATTGGAGCTCCATCACTGTCCCGAACGACTGCCTGGTATTTAAAGCCATCGGGGGCTTGACCAAAAGTGCTTAACGAAAATACTATGGCAACTAAACAAAAAAATTTCTTTTGAAATGATGTTGCTTTAAGAGTTCTCGGTGTATTACTATTCATGTTTGATTTGATTATAAAGACTTAATGAGTTTAAAACTTTTAATGATTGATGATCCACTTTGCAAAATCAGGGAGTACATCCCGGCACCTAGTTCATGGATCTGAACCTGAGTTTGAGGCCCGGTAAGTTTGTTCTGAAGTATAATTTTTCCCTGGGAATCGTAAAGCCTGAATGTAACATGCTCATAGTCACTGCTTTTGATGTACAAAACATTTACTGATGGATTGGGGAAGACATCTATTTCATGAGCTTGCTGAGAGCCCAACGCTCCTTCTGTAACTGACAATGTCGATTGGTGAAAGCCTTGTGTGACGTAACCTCTCTCCCCATATATGGAATGAATGACAAGCTCTCCAAGGGTAAAATCAATTGTCGCACCTTCACTGGTGTATGAATCTCCTTGTGATGAAATAGTCAATTGCGCACTGAGATCAAAAGCCCATATACCACATGTGATCAGGATTAAAAACTGTTTGTTCATGATGTATTCAATTATCATGATAAAATAATTGAATATTGCGGTGAGCCGAAATACCTATTTAGGGGTATTTTTGGTTTTAGAGCATTATCTCTTTGGAATAAAAGGGGCTATTTTTTCCAAATATCTAATGTCAGTCGATCCATATAATCCTGACGCTGCACTATCAATGCTTTTTCAACTCCCTTTTCAAAGACTGGGGAGAATGCATAATCATATATAAGGTAATACAGATTCGATTTGGTCTTAAACAGGCCACAGAAATATCGGTAGTCATACCCCATCTGATCAAGCACTTCTTTTCTTACGGTTGCCTTTCCTTCAGGACATAAATCCCTTAGAATCCTTCGATTTCTTCTAATCCTGGAGTTAACCTGCTGGATGTACTGCTCCTCAACCGCTTTGTGTTGATTGTTATATGAATTTCTACAGTAAGCGTCACAAAACTTCTTATCTGTACGTCCAATTAGCGTCTTCCCACACTTCAGACATTTATTGGGAGATAAATTAATCATTTTTATAATTACTTATAGTCGAATATAAGCACTTATACAATTAGTTTAAGTTTTGATGTAGATGATTTTTATCCCATGACTGATGCTATTAGCAATTCTTGTGAGCAGCAATACCGGTGGGCATTAGAACAGCTTCGAACGAAGTTAGCTGCCAGACGGTACAGCATGTCCACACAGAAGGTGTATTATCATTGTTTTCGATCGTTTCTTTCTTATGTCTACCCCCTACCTCTACATCATGTGGGCCGGGAACAGGTATACAGCTATCATCGTGAGATGATTGAGAAGCAAAACATTTCAAGGTCTACACAGAACCAAAGTATCAATGCAATCAAGTTTTATTTGGAGCATGTCCTGGGTCAGGATCGTCAAAGCTTCAACCTGGAGCGGCCAAAAAAGGTAAAAAAGCTTCCGGATGTACTAAGTGTAGAGGAAGTGGCTCGGATTTTAAAAGCGACACATCACCTAAAACACAAGGCAATTTTGACGACTATTTATTCTGCTGGATTGCGAATTGGTGAACTATTAGATTTGAAAACCACGGATATTGACTCAAGCAACATGCGTATATGGATACGCGCAGGCAAGGGTTGTAAGGATCGTCTGACCACCCTTTCACCACATTTGCTGAAACTACTTAGGGTTTATTTTCGCAAATACCGACCGTATGAATATCTTTTTGAAGGTCAGCATGGCGGTCCATACTCACCCACAAGCGTACGAAAGATTTTGGCAAAAGCATGTAAGAGAGCAGGCATTAAGAAAAAAGTACGCCCACACACATTAAGGCACAGCTTTGCCACGCATCTACTGGAGCAGGGTACAAACCTTCGTTACATTCAAACATTGCTTGGTCACACCAGTGCAAAAACGACGGAGATCTACACACACGTAAGCACAAAGAATTTAGAGGAGATTAAAAGTCCTTTGGACGGCATGGTAGGCTCGGGTATATTTGAAAGGTAAATAAACGCCATACGGCGTTTACATTATTGTTGGAGGCCATAGACTTCAGATCGCATAATCCATGAACATTCAAGAAGCAATTGCAACAGAAGAAACTGATAGGTTTCTTAGAGCCGCTAACGAGTTTTGCAACGAACTCGAACTCGGAACGACATCCGAACTGGACTTTTGCAATCAACTTTTCATTCAGGTCTCGAACCTCATATTTCGCGCTTCTCAGCTTCCTAACATAGAACTCGACAATAACGAAGATTTTGACAATCGTTTGACAACTGATGAACTGCAACCTCTGCTTTCACAAACTTCTGAACGACTTGGAACTAGCAGGTTCTATTGGACGAAATTCAACCCAATCGACGATGACGACATGGAACTGGTCGCTGGTGATCTGTTAGATGACCTGGCAGACATGTATGCTGACATTAAACCCAACTTAGACCTTATCGAACACGGGAGAACAGCCGAACAGGAACATGCACTCTGGGAACTCAAATTTTTCTTCGAGACTCATTGGGGCAAGCACGCTGTAGATGCCTTGCGAACTCTCTACTTCCTAACGAAGAACTAAGCGGATAAAACGGCCTCCAACAAGCACTATCGGTTATGTGCCAAACTGCCTCTTTGCCACCTTTATCGGGACTTGCCCGCTGCAGTGCACCTTCTGATAGTTCATCGCTTTTGGAGACTTCTGTGGTTCTGGATTTTGATTTGCAGAACGCAGTGCCTTGTGGATACCGTTGTGCTTGTGGTGCACTTCCGCTATTTTAGCTTTACTTGCCAACTGTGGGCACACAAACCGATAGTTAGGCGTTGGCTGCCAGCGCACTCCGCATACCAAACTCACAATAATTGAAAAAACTATACGTCACCAGAAAATATCGAAAGCGAAATCAACAACGTGCCCAAAAGTCCCTAAAAAGAAAACTCCAGTTTAAGGAATACAGGCGGCTTAAGAATCAATCTGAACAAGGACTAAGCAAACCTGATCTAACTCACAAAAGGAATTTTGAGGATCGTTATAAGGATTATATAAAAATTCATGCTCCGTCCAAGCTTTCCTTTATTGATAATGCAAGTGAGGTAGTTACATTCATTTCAAAACTTAAAAAGCACTATGACAGAGAGAGCAAGGTTTTTGTTGTTTTATCAGATGTAACTACTATTTCTTACGATGCGATAGTAGTACTGCTTTCTGTTATGGTGAGGTTCAAAGCGAAAAGAATCCCATTCAATGGAGACTTTCCAACTGATAAAGATGCCAGAAGAATTTTAGATGAATCAAAATTCTTGAAATATCTGTACCAGCAGTTTAAAGAATCTGACAGATATGAACTCGGACAAAAAAGTTCAATTCATACTTATGCTTGGAAAGATGTAGATTCCGAATTGGGCAGTCAACTTATTAGGCAAGCTTCAAAAACAGTTTGGGGAGAAGAAAGAAGATGTCAAGGCGTGCAAAGAACCTTGATAGAGCTAATGTTAAACACAAACAATCATGCTGTTGATTCTAAAAAAGGTGAAAAACATTGGTGGATTTCAGTCTCACACAACAAGAAGGATAATAAAGTTGGTTTCGCTTTTATTGATTTTGGAGTAGGTGTATTTACCAGTCTTAATAATAAGCGCAGTGACAGTAAATTCTACGGCGCTCTTGAGAAATTAAAGGAAAAAGTGAAGTATGGAAACAATGCCGAACTCTTAAGACTAATTCTTGATGGAACTCTACATAAAACGGCAACCAGAAAACCTTACCATGGAAAGGGTTTGCCCGGCATCAATATGGTACTGGAACGAAATCAAATTAGTAACTTAAACATCATAACGA
Source organism: Ekhidna sp. (assembly GCF_965247405.1). Taxonomy (GTDB): domain Bacteria; phylum Bacteroidota; class Bacteroidia; order Cytophagales; family Cyclobacteriaceae; genus Ekhidna. The sequence goes on along the minus strand of NZ_OZ252014.1, from coordinate 3,639,890 downwards.
ACAATGTTCACGCCAATGTTGATGCAGATGACTTCAAAATCATCCAGAATTCTTTCAGCGGAACTTTTGTTTATTGGGAAGTGAATCAAAATAATCTAAGCTGCAATGGAATCAATAGAGATTAAGATATCAACAGACTTTAGCCTCACACCTGGACCGAGGTACATTCACGAAGGAAAAAACTCAGGAGAAAAATTCCGAAAAGAAGTATTATTCCCAAAAATGAAAGAGGCTTTGGCCAAGAAAATAAGCATAACGGTTAACCTTGATGGAACAGATGGCTATGGTACTTCTTTTTTGGAAGAGTCTTTCGGAGGCCTGATTAGAAATAATGAATTAGACTATAAAGAAATTATGGCTAACCTGACTTTAATATCTGATGAGGAAGAGTATCTGATTGATGACGTTCATGAATATCTAAAAGATGCATATGAAGAGTCTCAGAAATAAACTACTATACACCGGTTTATATTTTTCATTAGTAGCAGTAGGTTTTCTAATTGCTAAGTTCTTTGATATTCCTCACTTTGAAATCAAAAAAGAAGTTGATCTGATAAGCATCTTATCAATTTTAGTGACAGTTTGGCTTGCCGTAATTATCACTACTGTCTTTGACAAGCGCAAAAGTGATTTCAGAATTGAAAAGGATATTGTAATAAGAAGAGTTGATAGTATTTATAATTTGGTAGGCGAACTTCAAAGAAAATCAGTTTCTGGTGAAATAGAGTATACCAATGCAGCGTCATCTTTGAAACGCATTAACACCTCTCTTTCGTCCCTTTATAAGCTTATCGAAAAATGTCAATTTTCCATAGCTGACGATATTAGGTCAAGCCTTCGTGAGAGTGTTTCAATACTGAAAGATGAACTTACTGATACACCCAAACTAACAACTGAACAAATTCAAAATTCCGATATTCCGATGGAGGTAAAAGATGGTATGATTCACTTTAACAAACATAAAGTTGCTCAACTTGAATCTAGCTTTGACAAGCTTTCAGATTTACTGCTAGAGCTTCAAATTAGAATAAACAAAAAATAGCCAGCAGCCAACAGACACTAAAATGAATATGCGTACTGAGCCCTTTGATAAGACAATGCGAACAAGAAACATCAGTGCTTTTAGCAACTGGGGCGCATACTCATTTTAGTTGAGCGTTATGTACCATAGGTGCCAAGATGTATAATTTCTTCTACTATTTCATTTATCAATTTGCTAAGAGGAAGAACCCTGCCCCAGAATCATATGCTGCTGGAGGAGTGCTATTTATGGTAATATCACACCTCGCCTTAATTGCAGGATTAGCTAGATATTATCTGGGCTATTCATTACCAACTGTAAGCGACGACTCTTTAACAAGTAGGTTAATACTAATTCCAGTCTTCTTTGGAATCCATTGGTTGACAGCCAACTACTATGAACGTATATCGGACCGCATAGTCGAACGTTTTAACGCAAAGTACAAGTCGTCTTCTCAACTCTACTCTCCCATTAACATCGCTCTATTCTGCATATCCCTGATTGTTCCTCTAACAATCGGAATTTTCTTCGTTAACCTATCAACTTGAACGTAAAAACAGGTACATAACAGTTGCTAGCACGAATGCGCCTGAGTGCTTTCTACTAGTTTCATCTGATCTTCACCGCTCCGCTACCCATTCTGTTAGTATCTTCTCTCCTAGCAACTGTGGTGGTTCTGGATTTTGTCTTTCTAAACTCAGTTCTTCGGAGAAGCCGTTGTAGGTGTTGGGTAGCTGCGCTATCTTAGTGTCTTTCTGCCACGTTCGGGGCGCACTCCTGCTAGCGTGGCGTTAGATGCCACTAGTGATACTAGATGAGATTTACTATAACTTTTTCCTTCTTCTTAACTTTTCTGATCTGCAATGCACAGGTAACGGAGACAGAACAGATTGATATATCAACGATTAAAGAAGACCTATCCGAAAACGGGAAGAATTCCGAATATTATAAGAATTACTACGTATTTGAGTGTAACGCTCTTGACTCAACATTCAACGAACTTATGAGCCAAATAGAGCCCAACTTCATAGATTCATTGAAATTAGATGAAGACTATTATGGAGATGATTTTCCTCAATTTCTAACTGATTACCTCTCAACTCATATTCAGAATTACAATACTTCATGTAGTAACCTTAGAGAACTTTTCAACGACACTAACTGCCTAACTAAATTCTTAAAGCAACTCCTTGGAACTGATTACAAAGAATCAGTAGAACTCAGCTCTGTAATTTACAACGGTGACAAAGCAACATTTTCAGTTTATGGGGACTTCTGGAGTAGTGTTTACTGGATCAGGCTAACTAACAAAAAATTGGAAGTTGCTATACTCTCTTCAGTGATCGAATAGAGCAGCATCTAACAGGCACTATCGCGAATATGCCTGAGTGCTTTCTGCCAGTTTCAGTGCAAATCGACCGCTTCACCGCCCATTCTGCTACTTTCATTTACCCTCCCACCTTTCTGTGTTTCTGGATTTAGACTTGCAAAACGCAGCGCTTCGTAGATACTGTTGCGGAGGTTGGGCAGTTTCGCTAGTTTAGTGCTCTTTACAACTGGTGGGCATACTCTCGCTAGTTAGACGTTATCGGCAATCATGAAGAATCCCATAGCCATATTTCTCATCTTAATTTGCACCAGAACTTTCGCCTGTGATTGTGAATGGGCGGGTAACTTTTTGGAGATGGCAGTCAACTCAGAAGTAGTTGCTTTAGTAAAAGTGAAGAGGTACAACAACTTTTTTCAGTTTACTGGCGGACTAACTTCGGACGAACACCAACAACCACTTTCGGCAACCTTCGAGATTGTCGAACTTCTACGTGGTGACGAACAACGAACCGAAATTGAAGTTTTTGGAGATCCTGGCAACTTATGCCGACCATACATTGATTACCTAACAGCTGGAGAATATTATGTTGTTGCTCTGAACAAATCTGATGGAATTGATCATGGTGGCGGAATTGTTGAAACTCCAAACGACTATGTTCTTTGGAACTGTGGTGAATTTTGGATCAACTATGACAAGTCTAACAACTCCGTAACTGGCAGAATTCTCGAACGGAAGAAGAAGCCTAAAAATTTGGACTACAACGAACTAACGGCCAAACTGAAAGGCGAAAAAAGCCGATAACAGGCGATATAGCGAATGTCCAAACTGCCTATCTGATGCTTCGGCGCAATCCGATCGTTTCACTGCCCATTCTGCTGACATTTGTGCTTCTAGCCACTTTTGTCTTTCTGGATTTAGACTTTCAGAGCCCAGTGCATTGTGGATACTGTTGCGGGGGTTGGGCAGTTTCACTACCTTGGTAGATATTTGAAAGGATATGGCCACTCGCCATATCTGATCGTTAGCCACAATAGACCCTTGTCGAAACGATGAAAATATTGAAACCAATAGTAGTCTTACTGATCCTTTCTTCTTTCAGGAGCAATGTACTAGGACAAAAAGCGGAAAGTACCGAATCAACCAATACGATCATTTCCTATTGGGACGAACAAAGAAAGGGGACGAACCATTTTAACCAAATTCCTTCAGAACAGTGGTTCGATGCTGCAAAAAAGGCCAATATAAAATTTGTGAGATTGGTTTTTGAAAAATGGGATGGTGAGCAACGTGACTTTATACTTGGCGATGCGGACGATTATCAAGGAATTGTGAAAGGGGATTTTCAAAAACTTCTGCACTTTCTGGATTATGCAAACGAATTGAATATAAAGGTTGTCATCACACCTATTAGTTTGCCAGGTGATCGATGGATTCAATCAAACAACGACCAAAAAGAAGGTCGTCTTTGGTTGAATTGGGATTATAGGCAACAAACAGTTAATTACTGGAAAGACTTAGCTTTCCGATTGAAAGGACACCCAGCTATAGTAGGATACAATTTGGTCAATGAACCTCATCCTGAGTCCTATTATAAGAAGCATGATTTCTGGAAAAGAGATTTGACAGATTGGTATCAGACTGTAAAAGGAAGTCCGGGAGACCTTAATCTGTTTAACAGACAAATGGTACAAGCTATTCGGAGTGTAGACTCTGAAATGCCTATTATCATTGAATCTGGCCTATACTCGACCCCCTGGGCATTCGATTATTTAGAACCATTAGAGGATGATAAGATCATCTATTCTTTTCACATGTACGAACCTTATACTTTTGTAACCAAAAGTCTTAATAAAGACCGCTACAGTTATCCGGGAAGTATCCCAATCGATGGACTAGAAGAACCATTTGAACTTAGCAAGGATGGATTGACCAATTTTTTAAAACCAATTAACGAATGGACAACCAAAAATAAAATACCAGCTAGTAGAATCTGGGTGGGTGAATTTGGCTGTGATAGAAGTCTAAAAGGAGCAGAAAGTTATTTAGCTGATCTAATTTCCATTTTTAATGAAAATAACTGGCATTGGTCTTTTTATAGTTATCGTGAAGATGATGGTTGGGAAGCAATGGATTATGAGTTAGGAAAGCAGAAAGTACATTACACCTATTGGGAATATCAAGAGTCTGAAACCATGCATCTGCACTATGATGACATATACAACAGGGTAACGGACTCTTTTTGGGAAACATTTCAAGAAGAGTTCAAGTAAAAGTGGCTAACAAATGATATAGCACATGCCTCTACTGAGCTACCTGATACTGAAATGGAAAACCGAAACTTTAGCGATATTTGAAAGGTTCGAGGCACGTGCCATATCTGGTCGTTAAGTTTCACTGGAAACTTCCTTCAGGATCTATTTTTTCTCCGCTTTTACTTTTATCTGATAGCTACTGAAAGGTGGCGCTTAGTTGCCCTATCGCGCACGTCACGCAGGGCCTACCCCACGGCCAACCCGGACCCTCTCACTGGCTAACAAGTAGGGCTCTCAAGCTCTGAGCCTGTTAGATACTTTTGGTGTGACTGGCTTCTTTCAGCTCGGTTTGTGTCTCGCCCAGCCGCCAACCCGATCCTCCCTATCGTCCCGCGCCATTCAGCCGCGCTCTTACCACCTTTTTGGTTTGCTTCGAGCCACTTGCATCGGAGGTCTTTTTGTCGAGCTACTATCATCTGTTTGGTGCGACTCGATGCATTTCATCGCCTGGACGCGAAAACCTAACAGGCGATAAAGCACATGGCTTGGAGTAGTTCTTCGCTGAGTGTGACTGATGGTGCCCGTTCATCTGCGCCGGAGTTTTGTGTAGATGGTACTTGCTACTGGCATAGCCCGGGGTGCTCTACTTGTGGTGCGTATCTGAACCTACCCGTTGTGTGCTTCCGCAGATTTCACTAATTTCATCGCTTTAAATTACAGGTAAAGCCACATGCTTTATCTGGTCGTTAGGGCTAATTACCTCCCATGAGAAAGATTCTGCAATACTCGATTTTACTTCTTGCTAACCTTCAACTTGCATACAGTCAATCTGAGACTGACGAACTTATTAAATACTTATTTGACACTGAAGCTGTTGAACCACAACTAGCTGACCTTGAAACCAAGTTTCCTTTTCAAGCAAAGAAAGAAATCCTGCTAACACTTGGACGGCAAGAGTATTACAACAAGCAACTCGAAGGTGATTACAAAGAATCCTATGCAAGTCATTATTACTTTATCGATCTGAATGAAGATAACATTCTAGATATCGTTTATAACTCGGCAGATGGTGCAGATGCTCCAATAGTTATGATCTGGATTGGGACAGGTGACAGTTACATCAGAGTTGTTAGACAACCAGGACTATTACGATTTTGGAACTTGGAAAAAGGCAACTTTTTAATTTATGAATGGGCTTGGATGGGTGAAGTTGAAGCTAAACTTCATCTTTACAGATTGAACGGAAACAGAATGGGTAAAAATCAAACAGTTTTTCTTCATTCTTCAACCCTTTTGACTACTCCGTTGCAGAAAATATCTGACTTCACAGTTTCGAACGATAACTATAATATGAGGTATTCGCCTCGAATTGTAAATGAACCTTGCGAAGAGTACCCAGACGGAACTAACTATTGCGGCAATCAATATTTGACTTTGAACAAAGGAACAAAAGGAACTGCAATTTCAAAGTCAACCGATGAAACGGGCAGAATCTGGTGGTTAGCTAAAATTCCTCTTAAATCTAACAACATCAGAGTTGGATGGCTAAGTAGTAGATATGTTGAAAAAAACTAGCCCTAACAATTGCTAGCACGAATGCGCCTTAGCATACTTCTGCTAATTCTATCTGACTTTACCGCTCCGCCAGCCATTCTGAAAACTCATCTCTCCTAGCCTCATTCGTGCTTCTGGATTTTGTCTTTCTAAACTCAGTTCTTCGTAGTTGCCGTTGTGGGTGTTGGTTAGCGGAGCTATCTTAGTGCTTTGTGCTAAGCTCGGGGCGCACTCCTGCTAGCTTGGCGTTAGCACTTATCACCGCACCGAAATGAAGCATCTATTACTTCTCTGTTTCTTTCTTCTTTCCTCTCAACTTTCCCACTCTCAAACGTTTCTCGAAGATTACTATGAGGCAAAACGACCTAACTGGGAAAAAGAGATCACAGAAGAGATGATCTCCCAAGTCGACCCAAAAATGGACAGCATGTTTAGAGCCGTAACTGGCAAAGGTTGGCTCGAAACACAGATGGGTAACGAAAAGAAAGCAACTGAACAAAAGATTGAGGTGATGAAACAAATTCTGAACCTTGCTACCGAACTGAACACATCTAAGCAGTTGTATTTAGTGGAAGAAAGCGTTCAAATGCCTCCAACTAACTTCTCTCGAACTGGGTTCGTAAAAGGCGAAGGCACAACGACATTTTTCATATATGACTTTTCTAAACCAGACACTGTTTACACCTCTGCAGACTTTCTTTCTGGAAGCATAACTGAACAACAGAGTAAGGCAAGAGAAATCATACTGAACCTCATAGAAAAGAACGACCTGAAAAGACTAGTTGAACTGGCCAAGATGGAAGTTTCGCTCTCCGAACAAAATCCTGAACTACGTCCTAGTTATGAGTATGAGGTCATCTACTACAACCCAGAACGTAAAAAGAAAATCGAGTCGATTTACCTGCATGAGTGGATTGTGAACTTGAAATAAGACAAGTGCTAACAGTTGCTAAGCGGCATTTGTCAGCGTGCCATTCACAACCTGATCTGCAACTGTCCCACTCCGGCGCACCTTCTGAAAATTTACAAGCCTTAGCAACTGCAGTGGTTCTGGGGTATATCTTTCAGAACGCATTTTCTTCGAGATAGCTTTTGAGGGGTGGTGCACCTTCGTTACTTTTAGTGCTTTCAAGCTAACTGTGGACAAACCGCCGCTTAGCTTGGCGTTATGAGCCATTGAAGCTCCCTCATGAATCACAAGGAATATTACACGAACACCTTACGCCAACTTGAAAACTTCTTAGACCTAGCTATAGATGTCACTGACGCAACTGCTGGTCAGAGCAATGTACCTTGGAACTTAGTTCGTGGACATCAACTCTACAACAGGCTAACTGTAACATGCATGAGTTTCATCCACCTTCTTCCTGAAAACAGGTACTTCCCAAGTGACTTTAAATTTTGGGACTTCTTTTCTGCTGCTACTTTAGCTAGGAACTTTATTGAGAACTATTATTTCTTTTTCTATGTCTGCGTTGACGAAGTAGAACCCAGCGAAACTGAATTCAGACTACTTCTATTGACTTATCACCTTAACAACGAAAAATTCAAATTTTATAAAGAAGCGAATAAGACAGAAATACTGGCAGAGTTCGAACAAAACCTACCTAATGATAAAAGAAAGATAACCGAACATCCATTCTTCCAGAAATTAGATCGCAAAATGCAAGGAGATATTTTGAAAGGAATAAAATTCAAATACCTATCCAACAAAGAGATATCTCAACGAATACCGTTTGATACTAGCGAGTTTGAACCTCTTTATCGCTTTTTTTCGAATCAAGCTCATTCAACTCCATGGGCATTCTTCACTCAGGATAACCAAAGAGGAAGAGGTCAAGAAAATGAAGCAGAGGTTAGTTACATAACAATGGCCATCGAATTCGTCTCTAAGTATTTAATGGCAGCTATTCTGGACATGATTAAACTATTTCCAGAGTCGACAAAAAAACTGGATGCAAGAAAAATCGAATTCATAAAAAAGGAATTTGAACAAAAGAAAAAGGGCTCATAACAAACGATATAGCGCATGGCCTTACTTAGCAATCTGCCAAGAGTCTGCAAAACATCCCGCTTATCTGCCGCCAGGAAAGTGATTTGCTTTCTACTTGCCTCAGCTCGTGGGAGATTTTATCTGGAATGGTGCAGTGCCAGTCTGATACTTTGAATACACCGGCAGATAAGCTACTTTTATAGCTATTAATTAAGCTCGGAGGCCACAGCGCCATATCTGGGCGTTAGAGATCATATCGCGGCATTGAACAAATTTTCACTAACCTTTTCACTTTTTCTCTTTTCAACCATTGAACTCTTTGCCAGAGCTGGTGGAGGAGGTGGCGGTTTCTTTCATACCTTATCTCGTAACCCCATAACTTTTGTCTTTGCATTTGTAGTAGCATTGATAATTGGAGTCATCATCCGACTAAGAATTATACGAACTCGCAAGCGACTTGCTCGATTTGCAGAACTAGATAAGACATGGGATTTCAAGAAACTAAAGCAGACGGTTGAACATACATATTTCAAGGTGCAGAACGCTTGGAATGATGACAATCTTGAACCAGTTCAGCACTTGCTAACAGAAAAGATGTCCAAGAAATTGAGATTTCAGTTGGACTATTACAAGAAGATCAACAAGAAGAATATCCTGGAAGAAATTAAACTGAACTCTGTTGATATTATTTCCGCGAAGGATTACGAAGATAATTCTAAAGATATGTTTAAAGCCTCCATTTCAGGATCTATGATCGACTATGATCTGAACTTGAAAACTGGTAAGAAGCACGGTAACCATAGATTTTCAGAGTCATTCGGTGAACTCTGGACTTTCAAACGAAGTGAAGATAGTTGGCTGCTTGACGAAATTAAGAGTTAATAAACGATCTCTAACATGCGCTAGCGATGCAGATGTCAGACTGCTTCTAGCAAATTTCGTTGGAACTTATCGCTCCCCTTCCCTTCTGTGACTTTCTGTTCGTTGAAGAACTGTAGGCAGTTCTGGCGGATGTCTAGGTCAACGCAGTGTTTCATAGAAAGCGTTGTGCGTGTGGTTCAGGTTCGCTAGTTTTATCAGAAATTGCTCAGTTCGGGACATCCGCCCGCTAGCTGAGCGTTGGAGAGCATACCGCACTACCGAAATGAAAACTCACTTATTCTTCACCTTTCTCTTTCTAACTCTTACGAACTTATCATTTAGTCAGGTAACTCGCTGGTCACTTGAAGATTCGATAAGTCGAGATTATCTAAAGGAACTTGTGTTTGCAACTGACACACCTGAGTATGTTCGATACTTTCCTATGAACATGGAAGAGTATCTCGACCACTTCCATCCAGTGCATATTAACCTTGACGATGAGATTGACTTAATCTTTAATGGTCCATCCGGGGGAGAGTCTTATTCTGTAGAAATCTATATTAACAAAGACGGTAAACTTGAACTTGTTGAGTCCGATGTTGGAGCGATCAAGAACGTAACTCGAAAATTTCCAGACGCCCCATTAACAATGGATTTTCTACAATATGGTTGTTGCGATGATCCCATTAACTTCCTACAACAATGGACTATTCTGCCTAACAACCCAAGTACTGTAATTCGATCATCTAAATACTACTTCTTGGATGAAACTGAGTTCCCAGAATCGTGGAACACGATGGTAAAATTCAGAGTAACGAATACTCCATACACGCTTCGTGCAACTCCTGAAATTATCAACGACAAGCCTCTAACTTACCATTACGAACAAGGCAATAAACTTGCTGAATATTCTGACGGAGACATTGGTTTTGCAATTAACTCTAAAACTGATGAAACTGGTAGAGTTTGGTGGTTCGTAGCTATGAACCCGCCTAACAAAGACGGCTACTCCGTTTACAAAATCCGAAGGAACGAAAAATGGTTAGGCTGGATGAGCAGTCGATTTGTAGAGAAAATCAAATAAACGCTCTCCAACAGTTGCTAAGCGGCATTTGTCAGCGTGCTATTCACAACCTGATCTGCGACTGTCCCACTTCGGTACACCTTCTGAAAGTTGAAAAGCCTTAGCAACTGTAGTGCTTCTGGAGTTTATCTTTCACAACGCATTTTCTTCGGGATAGCTTTTGAGGGGTGGTACACCTTCGTTACTTTTAGTGCTTTCAAGCAAGTGGTGGACAAACCGCCGCTTAGCGAGACTTTATCGGGGCATGGTCTGTGTTTTATATTAACAGGCTGAAGGTTTTCAACAGATCATTTGGGAATGGGACAGTTTTCGAGGCTTTGAGGGGGAAGTGAGCCACACTTCTAAATAAGTTTTTCGCGGTGATACCGTGAGAAAGTCTTGCTTTCTACTAACGCGTGAGACGCTTTATGAAAAACTTGAAGTGAGGAAGTTAGCCGTTTTTTACGACTTTTTCAAGTCAGGCTAACTGAATCTCACTAAAAAAGATGAGAAAACAGCAATGATTATGGATTTCAAATGACCTTCTGTTGCAGCTTCTCTCCACGACTCCTTATCGTGCCATAAAAGAGCATCTCGAAGAAGCAAAACCTCTGAGGCCAACTCACCAGTTGCATCCTGGATCGCAAGGTGAAACATCAGCCCACTACGTTTATGAATAAACGCCCCATAACATTCGGTAGGAAATGAATGCCCTTACGCGGTATTCTGCCACTTATCCAAGGTTAGCCCGGCAATCTGACTGAGCTAAATGAAACAGCCCTTCATTCCAGTCAGATCCCATCCCTTCGGGTCCTAAAAAACTTGAGGAAGGATGAGAGGGACCCGCCCACCTTGTAGATAACTGTCAGATTACCTACTTTCGAATCTATTAAATGAGCGTAGGGCACTCATCCTACCTCAACGTTACCCATCATACACGCATGCAGCCAAGAGTTATATTTATCATCATCTTAGGTATCTTCGTTTACATCGGTTACTCGAATGACTATCCACGCGAACTGGTGAACTTAGTTCTAGCAACTGCATTATTGGGAGTTCAACTATTCGAAGTATTCCAAACACGTAAAAAACTAAGATCTTCAAAGTCTTTCGAAATCAGAACTACTCAGTGGGTTGGCGGATTAGCGTTTACTGGGCTATTGATTTATCATTTTACAGGCGCACCCTTGAACTCACTTAACATTTTCGCAATCTCAATTCTAGTCATAACTGGTATCGTGAACGTGGTGAACAACAGAACTATTAAGTATTTACTTCAACCCTCTGGAATCCGAAACCTTACTAACAACAAGTTTGTAGACATAGACACCATAACTGCAATAAACATTCAATCAGACAAACTAACGGTGGACACTAACAAGTACCAGAACGAGCTGGTCATCAAGGCATCCAAACTTGTCAACCCTAGCTGGGATGAACTAACTAGTGAACTAGAAAAACTTCACAAAAACGATGGGTAACAAGCACTAGCGCGAATATGCCTAAGTGCTTTCTGCTAGATTCAGTGCAACTTGACCGCTTCACCGCCCATTCTGCTACTTTCATTTCCCCTCCCTCCTTTTCGTCTTTCTGGGATAAGACTTGTGGAGCGCAGTTCTTCGTGGATTCCGTTGCGGAGGTTGGGCAGTTTCGCTAGTTTAGTGCTCTTTACAACTAGTGGGCATACTCTCGCTAGTTAGACGTTACAGGCAATTCTCTTCTATGCGTAGACTCCTCACTATACTAACTTTTCTGCCAACTCTCCTTCATGGACAGAACATGGCTAATAGTGTCGGCGTGGTAATGTTGGGCGAACAGTATGACAATACCGATCACAAGATTGAACTGCTGAACGAAGATGGATCCGTTTGGTATCTGGTGGACTGTTATGAACCACTGAACTACAACCCTGATTTTAGAATTCTCGCATTCAAACCTGACTACTTTCTATTCAAGATTAAATGCAAAAGAGAAACACAAACACATTATGAAGTAGTGGTCAACGAGGAAACTGGCCTAACGAAATCTTTAAAGAAGTCTGACAAAATCAAGCTTGTTAACTGGGAAAAGTATGTGACAGATGTCTTTTCCGTAGACTTTGAACCAACGGATATTCAGGTTTTGGATAACATTGACGGAACTCCCATTTCCGAACAACCAAAAAGTGAAAACCTCATGATTCCAAAAGAAGTAAAAGGAGATTGGATGCGGATTATTTGGACTCCTGGAAATTATGAATATCCATCGGACAACTCTAACGTTCAATCTGGCTGGATAAGGTGGCGAACGAACAACCGAATAACGGTAACACTTTATCACCTCTCATAAATGAAAAGCCTGTAACAGGCGATATAGCGAATGGCCAAACTGCCTATCTGATGCTTTAGTGCAATCCGACCGTAATCTGCCCATTCTGCTAGCATTTGTGCTTTTAGCCACCTTTCTCTTTCTGGATTTTGACTTGCAGAACGCAGTGCTTCGTAGATGCCGTTGTGGGTATTGGGCAGTTTCACTATTTTAGAGGTGTTTACAAAGGGTATGGCCACTCGCCATATCTAGACGTTATCATCAATTCCCCACATAGAACTTAATTCTGAACAATGAAAATACTCCTAAAACTGAAGCACTGGCAACTTTTTGGACTCACATGGGGAGGTGCATTTCTGATGAACATTTTTACTTTTTCCGACCCTACAATGATGCTCAAGCTATTTCCATACATGATGGTTCTTTTTACTGTTGGTACTTTCGGATGGATTTGGGCTATTTCAACAAGTTTGAATTCAAAACTTCCAGAAGGTGTGACGCTCAACTCTAAAAGGTTTCGAGTTCTATTCATGATTCCAATAATCTACATGTTGGCTATTTTGATTTGGACAGGACAGGCTTTTTCTGGAGGTGGTAGCTCGAACGAACTGGAAAACGTAAACCCTGGTGCAATTGCGGCGATCATTGTTCCTCTTCACCTGCTATCAATGGTTATTATTATTTGGGGAATTCGATTTGCGGCTAAGACCATGAAATCAGTTGAACTCGGACGAATGGCAAAATTTGGAGATTATGCCGGTGAGTTCTTCCTCATTTGGTTCTCGGTTATTGGCTACTGGATTCTACAACCTCGATTGAACAAACTTATAGAGGATCAATAAGTGCAGATAGATGGCAAAGAAACGTTACACAGAATTAACTGACCAACAACTTTTTGACGGAATCGCTGCTTGCTACAACAACGCATTGAACCACTTTAACAATGCGCTTTTTAACAGCGAGAATCATGGGCTCGGAATAGCACTTTTTGTTATTTCTGTTGAAGAACTTATCAAAGCAAATGCACTTTATCATTGTTATTTAGGATTAGAAGAACAGGCAACTATTGAAATTGCATTCAACTCCAATGACAAGCATAAATCTCGATTGAAGATGGCTCTTGGGTTGAACTCATCTCATCAACTTATGGAACGATTAGATTTAGTTGTCAACATCGAGAAAAAGGTTTTGAACTCCAATCTAGAATTGAATTTAGGAGATTTATTTAACCCAGATCGTTTGAAATCCTTCTTTGAAGAATCCCAGGAATTGTTGAAGGATGATATTGCCGAACTCAGTGAATCGTCAGAAGAAATTAAAAAGGAATTCGAACAGCATGCGAACTGGTTTCTACATGCACAACATAAAAAAGAAAGAGGGCTTTACGCCGACCTAACTAACAATAAATGGGAAGTCCCATCATCATTGTCTTCCAAAGATTATGATGAAGCCAAAAGTCATGCAACACCAATCTTTGAGCAAATCAGCGGGCCAATTAAAACGATCATTGAATCACCTGAACTAATTCGAAATTTGCTTAGAGCAACTGCCAAAAACTTTATTGAAATGGCTAAAACTGATGATAACAATCGCTAGCACGAATGCGCCAACTGCCACTTTACAGACTTCTGTGCAAACATCACCATGAATCAGCCGCTGGGAAAGGTCGGTGCTTTCTACAGACTTCAGCTCGCAGGAGCTTTCATCTTTCTGAACGCAGCGGTTATTTGATACTTTGTGAGCACCGGCAGATTCATTAGTTTTATCGGAACTTGCTAAGCTCGGGGCGCACTCCTGCTAGCTTGGCGTTACAGCACATAATCTGCTAGATGGATAAAATTCTCTTAATCAAGTTACTCGCAATTGGAATTACCATCTTTTACATCTTTCGTAACAACGAGCGAACTTCCAACTGGATTGGTGGTCTGCTAGCTGCTTCTTTCGGGCTAACTCTTTTCGGATCTGGCGCTTTGACTTCTATAGCGATCATTCTTTACACCTTAACTCTTGTCGCAACTCTGTTTCTGGTGCTGACTGGCAAGATTGTGAACGAACAACGAACCCTATTTTCGGTTTTTCTTCTGCTTGCAATTATCAACTCAACTCCTATGTTGCTGAACCTACCGAATTATGGAATATTCTATTACCTGGCTATTATAGGAACTCTGCTTTACGGATATTTTCAACTGAAGCACAGAACTGTGAACATCCTCGTAGTAACTTCTATCCCTGTAATTAGCTTCATCTTAACTCTCTCAGAACTGATTAACTGAAAGTATAAAAACGTGCTGTAACAGGCACTAGCGCGAATATGCCTGTGTGCTTTCTGTCAGTTTCAGTGCAACTTGACCGCTTCACCGCCCATTCTGCTACTTTTATTCCCTTCCCTCCTTCTTGTCTTTCTGGATTTAGACTTTCTCAACGCAGTGCTTCGTAGATACTGTTGCGGAGGTTGGGCAGTTTCGCTAGTTTAGTGCTCTTTACAACTAGTGGGCATACTCTCGCTAGTTAGACGTTAGAGTTAATCTATTCAATGCGATACACCCTAATCTTCATTTTAATTTCTTCTTTTATCATCTCTTGTTCAACTGAGAAGAGAGACTCTTCAAGTGAACAATCAAAAGAGATCAATAATCCTTCAGAGCCAGAGACTGAAAAACCAATTGAGAAGCTCAAACTAGGAATTATTCAAACGAACTTAAAAGGAGATACTATAAACTTCGATGATCCTTTCACTGCTCGAATCTGTTTCGATTACGATAGCAGAACTGGTTGGAAAGTTGATGATTCGGACTCTCTTGAGAACTTATCCATGACCATTTGTTTTGACAACAGAACTCTCGGAACAATCGAACTTCTAAAGAAATGGCCATATGACTGCACCTACATGAACGACAAAAAATTCGTCATTAAGAACTCTAGTCAAATTCCAAAAGTGGGTAAACCAACTATGCAATTTGCAGGTTGGCCTTACCATATGGTATACAGACCAGTAGTGATTAACTCCCAACCATATTATAAAGACCCGTTGAAGTGGAGACCCTTTGTTCCTTCAGAATCAGATTCAACATTAATTCATGAATGGCTATCTGAGGAATACTTTCAGTCAGATACAGCTATAATTAATAAAATCCTCAAGTCATACAGTACAGCAGACAGAACACGAAAACTTGTGAACCTCCATTTGAATGATGGATTCCAAATAAAAATCCCATACAAAGAACAATTCAAAATCTACGATGGTGAAGCTTTTACACCATATGCTAGATATAATCTATGGTTCTTGATTCGTGATGATAACGAGGTTCAGCAAATCTCACCGTTCTTAACCTTAGTTGACGCTGGTGATTATAATAACAACGATCAAGTTGAAGTCATATTTATGATTCAAGATTATAACTATGATGGTTTTGTTATGTACTACAACGATTTTGAAGATCTTGTCCAATACGGTTGGAGATATCACTAAGAGACTAACTCTAACAGTTGCTAAGCGGCATTTGTCAGCGTGCTATTCACAACATGCTTCGCTACTTGCCCACTTCGGTGCACCTTCTGAAAGTTGAGAAGCCTTATCAACTGTAGTGCTTCTGGACTTTATCTTTCATAACGCATTTTCTTCGAGGAAGCTTTTGAGGGGTGGTGCACCTTCGTTACTTTTAGTGCTTTCAAACAAGTGGTGGACAAACCGCCGCTTAGCGAGACGTTATCGGCAATCATGAAGAATCCCATAGCCATATTTCTCATCTTAATTTGCACCAGAACTTTCGCCTGTGATTGTGAATGGGCGGGTAACTTTTTGGAGATGGCAGTCAACTCAGAAGTAGTTGCTTTAGTAAAAGTGAAGAGGTACAACAACTTTTTTCAGTTTACTGGCGGACTAACTTCGGACGAACACCAACAACCACTTTCGGCAACCTTCGAGATTGTCGAACTTCTACGTGGTGACGAACAACGAACCGAAATTGAAGTTTTTGGAGATCCTGGCAACTTATGCCGACCATACATTGATTACCTAACAGCTGGAGAATATTATGTTGTTGCTCTGAACAAATCTGATGGAATTGATCATGGTGGCGGAATTGTTGAAACTCCAAACGACTATGTTCTTTGGAACTGTGGTGAATTTTGGATCAACTATGACAAGTCTAACAACTCCGTAACTGGCAGAATTCTCGAACGGAAGAAGAAGCCTAAAAATTTGGACTACAACGAACTAACGGCCAAACTGAAAGGCGAAAAAAGCCGATAACAGGCGATATAGCGAATGTCCAAACTGCCTATCTGATGCTTCGGCGCAATCCGATCGTTTCACTGCCCATTCTGCTGACATTTGTGCTTCTAGCCACTTTTGTCTTTCTGGATTTAGACTTTCAGAGCCCAGTGCATTGTGGATACTGTTGCGGGGGTTGGGCAGTTTCACTACCTTGGTAGATATTTGAAAGGATATGGCCACTCGCCATATCTGATCGTTACAGCGCATTATCTTCTTTACGCATATCTCTGAACTATCTTGACTAGATGTAACTTTTAAGTTACCTTTGTCGTATGAACAAGATCCGAGAGGTCATTGCTTACAAACACTATTTTGAAGAGTTTCTGAACAGTCAAACAACAAAAGTTCAGGATAAGATTTTCAAGATCATTGAAGCAATTGAGACTCTCGAACGAGTTCCCAGCAATTATCTGAAGCATTTAACCGGAACGGACGGTCTTTATGAAGCAAGAATTCAACTGGGTTCGAACATTTGGAGAGTGTTCTGCTTTTTTGATGGGAACCAACTTGTAATTCTTCTGAACGGTTTTCAAAAGAAGACTCAGAAAACGCCAAGGAAGGAAATTGAAAGAGCTGAACGATTAATGAAAGAATATTATCAAGATAAAGCGAGCGAACATGGAAACTAAATCTTGGAAAACTATTAAAGATGACGTCTATGGAAAGAAAGGAACTCCTAGACGTGACCAACTCGAAAGAGAAGCTGAGGGACTGAAAATTGGTTTACTCCTTCGTCAGGCACGTGAACAAAAACACTTGACTCAACAGCAGCTTGGTGAACTTGTGGACAAGAAGCGAACCTATATCTCAAGAGTTGAGAACGACGGAAGCAACTTAACTCTTAAAACGCTCTACGACATAGTCGAGAAAGGACTAGGAGGTAAAGTAACTATCAGCATAGACGTATAAAACAGCGCTGTAACAGTTGCTAAGCGGCATTTGTCAATGTGCTATTCACAATCTGATCTGCAACTGTCCCACTTTGGCGCACCTTCTGAAAGTTGAGCAGCCTTAGCAACTGTGTTGCTTCTGGACTTTATCTTTCACAACGCATTTTCTTCGAGTAAGCTTTTGAGGGGTGGTGCACCTTCGTTACTTTTAGTGCTTTCAAGCTAAGAATGGACAAACCGCCGCTTAGCTAGACGTTAGAGAGCACGTCTCACAGATCAACTTTCCTGCTAAATCTTCGTAACTTTGAATTATGGAATGGCGAGAACATGTAATATCAGACAACAAAGTGCTTTTAGGTAAGCCAACAGTCAAGGGAACTAGAATTTCCGTTGAACATATCATTGGTCTGCTCGCTCAAGGATGGACTGAACAACAAATTCTTGAGAATTACCCTCGCTTGACAAACGAATCCTTACAAGCTGTATTCTCTTACATACAGGACTGCATGAAGGACGGACTTCTTTATTCGAACGCCTAACTAGCAATTACATTGAAATTTCTTGCGAACGAGAATGTTCCAATTGCGAGTGTCAACTACTTGAAATCAAAAGGATTTGATATCACTTCAATTGGTGTTGATGATCCGGGAACAGCGGACGAACATGTGATGAAGTTGGCGATGGAACAAGACCGAACTATCATTACTTATGATAGTGATTATGGTGAACTCATTTTTAAACATGGATTCAAACCGAACGCAGGTGTCATTTTCATCAGACAGCAACCAACTGACCCATTAGAAACAGCAAAGGTAATTGACCGACTAACTTCTAATTCCAACTTAACATTTGAACGAACTTTGACAGTTGTAGACTCAAGCTCTTTGAGACAAAAGAAATACTAACGCTCTCTAACAGTTGCTAGGTGACATTTGTCAGCATGCTATTCACACTCTGATCTGCAACTGTCCCACTTCGGTGCACCTTCTGAAAGTTGATGAGCCTTAGCAACTGTAGTGCTTCTGGACTTTATCTTTCGCAACGCATTTTCTTCGAGTTAGCTTTTGAGGGGTGGTGCACCTTCGTTACTTTTAGTGCTTTCAAGCTAAGTGTGGACAAACCGCCGCTTAGCGAGACGTTAGCAAAAATAATCGCTATGAAAAAAGGCATGCTCTTCGTTTTTACAATAGTAACTTCCTTAACGGTTACTGGACAAACTCTAGATCAAAAATATGCGAAGGATGTTGAGTCGATAGACGCTATTATAACTGCCTACTACGATGTTGTTTCAGGCTCAAGTAATGAACCCTGGGAATTTGAAAGGGATAATTACATTCATTCAAAAAGTGCATTTATCACAAGAATCGATGAAAACGGAAGAGCTGATACCCATTCACTGGAGGCAGAATATATACCCATTGGATTATCACCAAGAGAAGATTTCTTTGAAAAAGAACTAAAACGGAAAGTGAGTCGGTATGGTAACATTGCACAAGTATGGAGTGCATTTGAAATACGAACAGATCCAAACATTGAATCTTCTATTAGAGGACTTAACAGCATACAATTGCATTACGAAAACGGTCGCTGGTGGATTGACAGTTGGACAACTGAAATGGAATCAGAAGGCAATAGCCTAGTAACTACTTTCCTGAATAACGAATGAACTTTTGCCAACAAACGATATGGTCGCATGGCCTTACTTAGCTATCTGCTGAGAATCTGCTTAGCATCCCGCTTATCTGCCGCCAAGCAACTGATGTGCTTTCCATCTTCTTTATCTAGTGGGAGTTTTGAATCTGCATGGCGCAGTGCCTATCTGATACTTTGTGAACACCGGCAGATAAGCTACTTTTATCGCTATTAACAAAGCTCGGACCACACAGCATTTTACCTGAGTGTTAGCATCTATATCTTCAGAGCGTAAAATTCGTTATCTTTATAATATGACGATTGAACAGAAAAAAATATCACTCATTAACTGGATTACTAACTTGGATGATGAGACCGTGATTAATCAGATTGAAGGTTTTCGAAAAACCTCAATAAGTGAACTCCCAAAAGAAATCGTCGAACTTTTGAATATCGCCGCTTCTGAGCCAATTGAAAATTGTGTCGAACATACATCGGCTCAAGACATTTTAAATATAAAGGAAGAATGAAGAAAGTAATCTGGGCTCCAACTGCTAGGAGATCTCTCAGACGAACTTCTGACTTCATATCTGAACTTTGGAACGAACAAGTAAAATCAGAATTCCTAAATCAACTTAACTTTCGTGTTGATCAGATAAGGAGAAACGCAGAACTCACACCTACTTTTCAAGATAGCGAGGTTCGCAAACTGGTAATTCACAAGTCTGTATCGCTATACTATTTGAACGACCCTGAACATATTAGATTGCTATTAATATGGGACAACCGACAAAATCCGGCTGATCTCTACAAGCAATTAACAGATTCTAACAAGCGATAAAAATGCATGTGGCTGCTGCCTATCTGCCACTTTCAGTGCAACTGAACCGCGATTTCTGGCTTTTGGAGATGCCCGTGCTTTCTACACTTCTTATCTCATATCGGTAAAATGCTTGTGGAACGTGCTGTATCTGAACCGTTGTGAGCCTGAGCCAGAATCGCTACTTTTATCGGTATTAAAAAAGCTCGGAGGCCACAACGCCATATCTGGGCGTTATAGAGCATAATCACCATGCGCAAAAAGATATTGACCTACTCATTTTACGTTCTAACTCTCTTAACTCTTTTGATATATAACTTCATCACTAAGACTGAAGCAGAGAAATATGAACAGCAATATCAAGAAGTACTGAATAGCAACTCTGAATCTCTTGAACTATTTGAAGAACTCCATGCTAAAGAGGACAGTATCACAAAACTCAGTAACAGAATTAATGAACTAACTAACCAAGATGGAGAAGAAGATTGATTGGGTTATGACAGTGTTTATCATTCTGGTAATAGTCCTTGCGTTCAACATTGGACAGAATACAAACGAACGTGCTAACAACAAAGAAGCATACGAACAAGCTTCATATCTCGTGAACAACGAACTTGATGAGACGAAAGCAAAAATTGCAGCCAAGGACAGCCTAATTCAACGGCTGAACTCAGTAATCGAGCTGCTCGAAAAATAAGCTCTATAACAAGCGCTAGCAATGCAGATGTCAGACTGCTTCTAGCAAGTTTCGTAGGAACCCACCGCTCTCCTTCCCTTCTGTTACTTTCAGTGCGTTGAAGAACTGTAGGCAGTTCTGGCGGATGTCTGGGTTAACGCAGTGTTTCATAGAAAGCGTTGTGCGTGTGGTTCAGGTTCGCTAGTTTTATCAGAAATTGCTCAGTTCGGGACATCCGCCCGCTAGCTGAGCGTTAGCATCTATATCTTCAGATCGTAAAATTCGTTAACTTTATATCATGACGATCGAACAGAAGAAAATATCGCTTATTAACTGGATAACAAACTTGGAGGACGAAGTAGTTCTAGATCAGATCGCAGGAATTCAGAAATTATCTCTGGACGATCTACCAGACTCTATTGTTGAGCTTTTGAAAATTGCTGAGGCGGAACCCGATGATAGTTTAACTGTTCATACATCAGTCCGTGATATACTAAAATGAAAGAAGTTCGTTGGACTGAAACTGCCAAAAAGACCCTACGAGAAACTTCAGACTTTATCCTTGAACTCTGGAACAACCAGATCAACGAGAACTTCTTAGATCAACTGGAGTATCGAATAAGTCAATTACAACATAACCCGGAACTAGGTCCATCATTTGAGAACACTCATTACCGAAAGCTGGTGATTCATAAGACTATCTCGCTCTACTATGTCAACAAACCTACCTATATCAAGCTTCTTGTAATATGGGATAATAGATCTGATCCTGACCAACTTCTTGAAAAACTAACAAATGCTAGCATGCGCTAGCGATGCAGATGTCAAACTGCTACTAGCAATTATCGCAGGAACTTATCGCTCTCCTTCCCTTCTGTGACTTTCTGTGCGTTGAAGAACTAATAGCATGCACGTTCTTCTTCAATTACAGCCTTCCGAATGGAAAACGGAGACAGGCAAGTCCACTGTCTGACCTTCTGCAATAACCACGGCATCAGGATAAGTATTCTTAACTTCTTCCATGGTGGTACGTCCCCATAGCCGAAAATCGTATTTTTTTAAACGTGAGTCTTTATACATTCCTGATACTCCTTCATCATTAATGGGCCACCAAAGACTTTCTGAGTTCCTATCCCATAAAATGAAGCTTTCCAATCCATCAAATGCGTTGGGGTCTTTGTAAGTGAACCCACTAACCCCAAAAGTCAATACATCATTGCAATAGGTTCTTTCATATACAGCCACAAGATCCGCCAAGTAGCAATAGACGGCCATTACAGGAACCCCATTAACAACATCATTAATTAGCTCATGCCTCCGTAAAATCCTAAACGGATATACTTTAACGTATGGTGAAGCTTGCAAAATAAGTGCATCCATACTATCAGGATATCGGTCTTTTACCTCCTCTAATGGAACGTATTCTGGCTTGATTAACGCCGGAAAGCTTTCTCGACCAGCCCCGTTTCCAAGATAGCAGGGATTCAATTCCCAATCAGTAATATTAAAATGTGTAGTAGAATCCTCTCCTCCATACAAAAACTGTTTATCATCCTTTTGATAATATTTTCCAGTTGCAATTATACCCGAGCTGCATTCCTCGATGCTGGGTTCCTCTTCTATAGATACCAAGTCAGTGCCTTCACATGCAATTAGCAGAAAAATGAACAATACGCTGGTGAATTTATAAATAGGCATGGTATTCAATAATTTATTTCTCATAACGAATCCATATCCAGAAAAATTCCTACCGCAAATGAGGCTGATGCTAATGATAGCTGACCTGAAAGTGGCTTTGTATAATTAAGGGCAAGTCCCCATTTATCAGTGAAATTGATAATTAATTCTGGAGAAATGATGGTGGACTCGTAATTGTTTCCTGACAAATAGGTTCCAAACAATGACTCATTTAGAGAGCCATTATATAGGGATTGCACACTCATAAACCTTATCAGAGGAGTTAGTATACCTAGACTAATACCTGCTTCCAAACCATAACGAAATTCATCTGAGAAGCCACTTGAGCGATTATTATACGCTCCAAAAGCTAAGAAATAAGGGTAATGCTTACCAATCTTCATTGATCCTCCCACGTCCAATCTCAGCATCTGATTGAACTCTCCATCTCCTGTCTGGAGTGATCCATCGTACCCTCCATCAGACTGTCCTAATGGCAGACCAAGAACCAAAGAGGTCGTTATAATTATAGGATTATCAGTCAGCAATGCATATTTTAAGGTAATCTCTGAATCACCAACACCACTTACCTTATCTCCCTCTTCTATAACATTCCCATTGGTTGCATTCTTTTGCTCAAACAAGGTGTGTTTACTAAAAAATGGAAAGTAAACTATTCCGGTAAGACGATCTGTAAATCCGTATTCTGCATAAATACTCGTATTCCCAATACTCCTGGTGCGTGAATCAAAAATGTGTCCTGTTTCAGAATAAAACTGATCATAGACAACCCACCATTGATTGAGTTTGAAGTAGAATCCTCTTTTTGGCTGAGGCCAGCTAGCATAACTTCCCCAAACCATGCAGATAGCAATAAAAAAGGTTACTAGTGATTTCATGCGTTCGTTTCAACAAGTAAATATCCTGAAATGAACATAACTTCCATGTCAAGGTCTTGACAATACTAAAAAAAACCTTTGCGGGAGAGGTAGATATTGTACTATTGATTCCCCACCTTCTCCTCCAACTCCGCATACCAGCTTTCTCCATACTTTCGGATCAGAGCATCTTTAAGGAATTTGTAGACAGGGACTTTAAGCTCCTTGCCCAGATCACAGGCCGGTGCGCAGATTTGCCAGCGATCATAGTTGAGTGCTTCAAAATCGGGTAGCTTCGCTACACGTATCGGGTACAAGTGACAGGAGATGGGTTTCTTCCAGTCCGTTTTGCCCTCTTTATGTGCCTGTTCGATGCTGCATTTCAATATCCCTTTTTCATCATAAAAAGCAAAGGCACATTCTTTTCCATTGATTGTTGTAGTGGAATAATCGCCATCCTCATCCAGAAGATAGCCTCCCTCCTTTTCCAATACCTCAATAGCTTCTTTAGTCAGATAGGGCTTTACCAGTTCGATCACCTTTTCAATCTCAGGCAATTCCTCCTTTAGCAATGGAGCTCCCAGGTCTCCCTCTACACAGCAGGCTCCTTTACATTTCGTCAAATCACACACAAACTGCTCGTCTATCACATCATCTGAAACCAGCGTATTTCCTACCTCAATCATATTTTCAAATTTTCTTCAAAATTATGGAACAATTTTGAACTTCGATCGTTATACGCTTGTACATTATATGTACATACATTTATTCAAAAAAACGAAGACTTAACACAAAAAACCATGATTAAAACATTTATCATTCTAGCTGCATTACTAAGTAGTGAGGCAAAAGAAAAGTATAACGTAAACATAGAGGAAAGCGCCGTGGAGTGGACTGGGAGAAAAGTAACCGGTCAGCATAATGGAGTGATCACGCTGAAAGGCGGAAGATTGGAGATGGAAGAAGGATTATTAGTAGGTGGAATATTCACCATCGACATGGCCACCATCGAAAACAGAGATTTGAGTGGTGAAATGAAAGGGAAATTAGAAGGACACCTTAAGTCCAGTGATTTCTTTGGTGTAGAAAAATACCCAACGGCCACTTTCGTCATCACAAAGGCGGTACCACAGGGACCAGGAAAATACAAAATTATTGGTAACATCACGATAAAGGAAAACACCGAGGAGATTCAGTTTTCTGCAGATGTAAACGAACAGGATGGTAAGATCACTGCATCAGCGGATATCACCATCGACCGATCAAAATTTGACGTTCGATATGGATCAGGAAGTTTCTTTGACAACCTGGGTGACAAAACAATTTATGACAATTTCGATTTAAGTGTAAGCTTAGTAGCGAGTAAGTGATAGTAGTTAGTGATTAGGTGATGGGCCGTTCCGAGCAATCGGGCGGCCTTTTTTTTTGCATAAATGGTAACTATTTGTGCAAGATTTTTAATTGATGTGTAATGACTTTTGCGGCCGATAATCATTAACCATCAATGAATTTTAATGACCGCCTAAAGCTGTATCCACTAAGGCTAACCTATGACGTACAGAAGAAAGATTGGATGGTTTATAGAGGTAAGGTATTGCTAGTGCAAGGTAGCAGAAAAAAATGCGAGCTTTTCATTCGAAAAGCTCAGCATTCCCAAAATGATTAATTACTGAACAAATCGCTCCCAGGTAACCAATGAGCAACCTTGAGCAGACTGATACGAAGCATAAATAAGTTCTGTATTGTTCAGAGCACGTAACTCAAAATCAACACTCGTCTCACCATCTATATTAATTGCATTTTTAGCTGAAGAAGACCATGCCCAGGTTCTGGCTATATATCCATCGCCTGAAGCTCCCTGTCTTACCCGTATATTACCAGAAGAGGTAAATGCATAATAAACGTCGGTTTGTGATAGATCTTCATCATCCCCACACTCTTCTGAGCTAAAATCAATTTTACTCACATTCTGCTTCCACCACTTATAGGTTTGTGCTGTTCTTCCAGAAGCATCTTCACCTGTAAGCACAAAATCCCGTTCATCAACAGACACGATTTCTCCAGAAGGAACATCAGAAAAAGGATCGGTATCGCCATCATCACTGCCACATGCTGCCACAATCGCAGCTAAAAAAATTACATAGAGTTTTTTCATCACTTAAATTTTAAAATTGATTCAAGCGCAAAATCCATGATTGAGACATCAATGGCAATACCTATTTGGGGGTATTTATTTAGAAATGCTTCCAGCCCTGCGCCTGTAGTTCTACCACATTCTGGCTTCTGGTAACAAATGTTTTGCCTTTAGACTTGGCCTGCATATACCCAATGGTATGGATATCCGCGTGATTTTTGATCTTTTCAAAATCATCCTGACCAATCGTGAAAAGAAGCTCATAATCCTCTCCCCCATTCATTGCACAGGAATTTGGATCAATACTGAATTCTGCCGCAGTTTCAAAGGCTTCCTTTTCAATTGGAAGTTTATCTTCATAGATCGCCACTCCCAGACCAGATTGCTTACACAAGTGAAAAGCTTCTGATGCCAGTCCGTCAGATACATCAATCATAGACGTAGGCCGGATACCCAGGTCTTTAAACTCATGAACGATATCCATTCGAGCTTTCGGTCGTAGCTGCCTACCTACCACATACTCATATTTCGTCAGTTGTGGCTGCATATCCGGGTTAGCCAGATATTCCTGCTTTTCTCTTTCCAATACCTGCAAACCAACGAATGCACCTCCCAAATCCCCGGTCACACACAGGATGTCATTTTCCATTGCTCCATTCCTGTAAACAATGTTGTCTCGCTGCACCTCACCGATAGCAGTTACAGAAATCACTAGTCCGGATGCAGAAGACGTTGTATCACCGCCAACCAAGTCCACGTTATATTCGTCACAGGCTGCTTTCACCCCTTCATAGATCGCCTCTACGGCCTCTACTGAGAAACGATTGCTGAGTCCTAGGTTGATTGTGATTTGCGTTGGAGTGCCGTTCATCGCTGCAATATCAGATATATTCACTGCCACTGCTTTGTAGCCAAGGTGCGGCAAGGGCATGTATGATAAATCAAAGTGAACGCCTTCCAGTAACATATCAGTAGTAGTAAGAAGATACTTATCACCCAAATCAAAGACGGCTGTATCATCACCGATCCCTTTGACTGTTTTTTTGTTTTTCGGCTCAAACTTTTCGGCTATTCGGTCGATTAGACCAAACTCGCCAATCTCACCTATTTCTGTTCTTTTTTCGTCGCTCATTATCTCATATTGATGTCATCCTGAACTCAGCGAAGGATCTTCTTTTTAAATGAGATGCTTCCTTCGTCAGCATGACAGTTAAAATTTTATTATCGTATCTCCTGGCAAAGCTCTACCAGCACGCCATTAGCCGTTTTCGGATGAACAAAGCATACCAGCTTATTATCCGCTCCTCGCTTCGGTTCCTCATTCAATATCTGAAACCCTTCCTTTCTCAGTCGATCCATTTCTGCATGAATGTCTTCAACTTCAAACGCAATGTGATGAATACCCTCACCCTTCTTTTCAATGAATTTGGCAATAGCACTATCACTTCCTCCTTCCAGCAATTCTATTTTGGTTTCTCCTAGTTGAAAGAATGATGTTGTCACCTGCTCCGACTCAACCTCCTCTTCTTTATAGGATGGCCTATTAAAAAGTGTTTCAAACAGCTTGTTTGAATTGCTTAAGTCTTTGACTGCTATGCCAATATGCTCGACGTTTTTCCACATAAACTAGATCAATTAAGTAAGTTTGCAAAAATGCAGGAACTTTCAGTCGATCTGAAAAGTTTACCGATTAATTAAAGGAAATGGAGTTGAGATCAGACATACACGTAGAATCTGCAAAGATTCAAAACGAGATAAAGAACTTCCTCGGATTGAGGAGTGATGAGGTGATTTTCGAATTTTCGAATGCAGAGGGTAAGGTCAAACTGGATTTGATCACCATCAACCCACGACACAATCAATCATTTCTGTTTAAGTCGATCACCGGCTTTGATAAGACAGATGTCTTGCATAAGATGCTTGATTACGTTCGTACACATAAAGACAAGGAAAGTTCTTTTACCATTCAATGGATGACAAAAGGCATGAACGAACTACAGACTTCTTATTTCCGAGCGAAAAACATGTATGATGCCATGGATAAGCTTTACTATGGCAGAGACATGAATAATATTACCGTTTTCAGTATTGTATTAAACCCTGTGGCCTGATGATAAATGTGACTGACAAAGCGAGAGAAGAGATTGTGACCTTACTGGGAAAAGAGGGTAAATCATTGGAGCACAACATCCGTGTTTCTGTAAAAGGTGGCGGATGCTCCGGACTGATGTATGACCTTTCGTTCGACCCTGAAATTCAGGAAGCAGACGAGGTATTTGAAGACAAAGGGGTTAAAATCCTGGTAGACAAGAAGAGCCTGCTTTATTTACTGGGCACCACACTCGATTTTTCTGACGGTCTGAATGGTAAAGGATTTCAGTTTGTGAATCCCAACGCCTCCCGAACCTGTGGTTGTGGGGAGAGTTTTTCGGTTTAACATATTCCAGGATGTGGCTATTTTAGCTGCATGAAAAAATGGACATCCGACAGATGGTTAAGTATTGTTGCCATTATCGCATCACTTGGTACACTGTTCACTATCGTCTATCAAACAAACCTAATACGCAAACAACAGTATGCATCTGTTCTCCCTTACCTGGAGATGTGGAATTCAAATCCTGGAAAAGATGGAGAAACTTACCTGCTTTTACTAATGAATAATGGGATTGGTCCTGCTTTTATAAAGGAAGTAAAAATCCATTATGGCGATTCAGCATATCGGGATGATCCTGCCACCTTCACATATAGAGTGATTAAGCCAAAAGATTCTATTACAAACATCCATTATTCTAACATAAAAGCAGGTAGACTTATTCCGGCTGGTGAACAGATCGAATTAGTAGGAGTTTCCAAAGACACTGTCAATGCTCCCATCTTAAGAAAGTGGTTTGCTCAAACTGATTCTATCGAAGTAGAGGTAATCTACGAATCAATATATGGTGAGAAATGGAGTGCAAGAGGCACAGCCAATGAACCAACCAGGTTAAATTAACCCTCCTCCCGCTGCTTCATTGTACGGGAGGTTTGTACATTAGATGTACTATTGATGCTATCCTTCTTAATTATCTCATATTGGGATCCAATAAATTTTGCATGGTCATGATACACAGCAATTGGTGTTTTCAGCATGTAGAGATTGGCCGACAAATAATCCAGGAAATCATGTTCATCTAAGTCCATTACATCACCAAAGTGGGACTCATTATCCGTTCGCATCAGCGCTTTATTGGATACATTTAGTCGTGTAGCGAGGTTACTAAGCTGTAGCTGTGTTAGTTTATCTTTTCGAATATCGATTTCTTTTACTTCGAAATGCCTCAAAGATTTAGCGTAAGCCAGTCCTTCACGTTGTTGAATATCCGAAGAATCGTATATAAACAGAATCTCTTTTTCACTTACCTTCATACCACTATAAAGTGATTTGAGGTCAAAATTGTTTCGCTAGTAGGCGCGAACCTCGATTCCTTTCATGAAATTGATGAAGGACTTGTTCACTACCCGATTGCCTCCCGGGGTTGGGTAGTCACCTGTAAAGTACCAATCCCCCAGGTGATTTGGGCATGCCTTATGTAAGTTTTCTACCGTTTGATACACGACTTCCACTTCCGCTTTCATTCCTTCCGGTTGTACAATCTCAGTGATCTTCTGAGAAATCTGTTCATCTGTAAATTGATGATAAAGTTCATTTACATGATTAACAGGATTAGGATCAGATTGGCTGGCCAGACATTTATCAAATACGATATCCAAAAGCTCCTCCTTGTCATGATCTTTTAACAGTCCGAGCACGGCTCTGAAGGCAAGAAACTCCCTCATCTTACTCATATCTATTCCATAGCAGTCAGGAAATCTAATCTGAGGAGCTGAAGAAACGATGACAATTTTCTTTGGTTCTAATCGGTCGAGTAGGGTAAGTATGCTCTTTTCAAGGGTTGTCCCTCTCACTATACTATCATCTATGACTACCAACGTATCTGTATGCTTATTTATCACCTCATAGGTAGTATCATACACATGTGATACCAGCTCGTCTCTTCCCTTATCATCTGTAATAAATGTTCTCAGCTTTGCATCTTTCAATACCAGCTTCTCTACACGCGGTTGGAAGTTGAGCATCTCCTCAATGGAATCTGCCGATGGCTTTCCATCAAGGATTACCTCCATTCGCTTGGCAATAAGGTATTGCTCCATTCCTCTCATCAGACCCAAGAAGGATGTCTCCGCCGTGTTTGGAATATATGAAAATACCGTGTTTTTCAAATCAAAATTGATGGACTTTAGTACCTGAGGCACCAGAAGCTCTCCAAGTTTTTTTCTTTCCTGATAGATATCCGGATCCGTTCCTCTGGAGAAGTAGATTCGCTCAAATGAGCACGACTTTCGTTCTATTGGCTCAATAAACTGTTTTTGCTCATAATCACCATCTTTGGAAATGATGAGCGCATTTCCTGGTTTAATTTCCTGAATTTCCGAATACTCACAACCAAAAGCAGTTTTAATGGCTTGCTTCTCAGAGGTAACTACTATCACTTCATCATCTGCATAGTAGTATGCCGGACGGATACCTGCCGGATCTCTTGCTACGAACGAGGCGCCATATCCGATGATCCCTGCCATCGCATATCCACCATCAAAATCCCGACAAGAGCGGTGTAGCACACGCTGCAAGTCTATCTCCTCTTCTATCTTGTAAGTGATTTCTTCGTTAGAGAGATCATCTTTGTATTTATCGAAAATGCGTTGGTTTTCTTCATCCAGAAAGTGACCGATTTTTTCCATTACCGTCACTGTATCCACCTTATCTTTAGGGAACTGCCCCAGGCCAACCAGTATATTAAACAGTTCCTCAACGTTGGTCATATTGAAGTTACCTGCCATAACCAGGTTACGGCTTCTCCAGTTATTTTGTCTTAAAAACGGGTGGCAATTTTCGATGCTGTTTTTCCCGTGTGTCCCGTATCTCAGGTGACCCAGCCATGATTCCCCGGTAAACGCATAATTTTCTTTGAGCCATTGTGCGTTCGTTTCATCCCCGGTCGGATCTTTCTTTGCCTTCAGGTATTTCTTACTAATCTTTCCAAAGATCTCCTCAATGGGGTTGGAATTAATCGTCCGATATCGTGAAATGTACCTTAGCCCCGGTGGTAAATCAATTTTAATACTTGCTATTCCAACGCCATCCTGTCCCCGATTACTCTGCTTTTTCATTAGCAGATACATCTTTTTGGCTGCATACGCAGGCGTGCCGTATTTGTCAATGTAGTATTGTAAGGGTTTCCTGAGGCGGAGGTGGGCTATGCCACATTCGTGTTTTATTGGGTCACTCATGGACGTTGTTAAGCAATTGTTTCGCTTCCATTACCAGCTGAGGTGCAAAGAACAACAATAACAACACAATACAGAAAAGAGTTGCCAAAATTTTCGTTGAGAATTTGAATTTGATAGACTGAGTGTCCTCCGACTGACCCAGAAAGATCTGTCTCGGAATCTGTAGATAAAAGAACAAGGAAGCCACTGTAGCCATTACAGCAATAATCAAATACCATAGCCAATAACTAATGGACAGGCTTTCATACCCCTCCCACAGGGTGGTGAAAAGGAAAAATTTAGCCGTAAACCCGGCAAGAGGTGGTATCCCAACAAGAGAAATTAAAATCAAGGTAAAGGCAGCTCCTAACCATGTAGCATGCTTTGTTCGTACATAATCAGATACTTCATGAATTCCTTTCTTTTCATAAACATCGAGCAGATAAAATACAGCAAGATTCATGAACGCATACACTACGGCATAATACCAGAAACCAATCGATGATAAGTCAGTAGCTAGCATTGCAAAAGGGAGAAGAAACCCCGAATGAGCGATGGCACCAAAACTGATCATCCTTCGTGCATTTTGCTGCCGAAGTGCCCCTAGCGTCCCAAATAGTATCGTTAGAATCCCCAACATCAAAATCAACGCATAGATCCAATGATCTGCCACGAATAGGTTTGCGTCAAAAAGATTTTTGAGCAGGACCAAACCAGCCAGTTTAGGCACGATTGACATGAATGCTGTGGCATCAGCAGGTGCTGCCTGATAAGTTGACGGTACCCAAATATGCGACGGCACAAGAGATATCTTGAAGAAGATGCCCAATAGAAGAAAAACAAACCCCGTCTGTGAGAAAAAATCCTGAAATGTAGTAATACTCCAATCTGAGATGAAAAACGTACCGGTGGTCCCATAAATAATTCCTATACCGAAAAGCATAAAAGCAGAACTTATTGCACCAAATAGCAAGTACTTGATTCCAGCTTCAAAGCCCGATTTTTTGAATGAGAAGTTGGTGAGGATATAGGAAGCAAATGATGCCAGCTCAATTGAAAGGTACACGATCAATAAGCTATTGGCTTTCATCATAAACAAGCTACCGGCCAAAAGAGCCAGAATAAAAAAACAGAATTCTACCAGGTGTTTAGCCGATCGCTGATAGCTGAGAAGTAATATTCCAACCCATATGAACAGTGATCCAAACTGCAATGCTGATGGCTTGATGTAAAGGCTCTTCTCAATGAGTAGCCCGGTCGACTCATTGAGGGAGTTATAATAGGCTGCAAGAAGTAAAACGCCCAGAAAACAGCTTTTCAATAACCATTTATTTGAATCAAGGAGACCGACAATAAGAATGAATATCGCCCCAACAATCAGGATCGATTCCGTCCATACACCCTGGAGGTCGTTCAGTATCCCATTTAGTTGATCATTTAGATTCATGGATTAAAACGGCTAATCTGCTGAATGAAAAATTCGATGGTTTCATTGGAGTAGTCCAGCATCAAACGTGGGTAAACCCCTAACACAATAACCAAAACTGTCAACGGGATTAGCATCAATTTCTCCCTGGCTGTTAAATCCAACATGTTTGGCTCCCAAGACGATTCCCTCACAAAGTATTTTCCATAAAACATGCGCTGAATGGTCCAAAGAAAATAGGCTGCTGAAATAGCAATGCCAGAGGTTGCAAGAATGCCGATCCATAATGAGAATTTCGAACTCCCAAAAGCTCCCATCAACACCATCAGTTCCCCAACAAATCCCGATAGTCCGGGTAGCCCAAGTCCCGCAAAAAAGAAGATCGCCATGAAGAAAGTGTAAACCGGCATTTTGGAAGCCAGGCCACTGAAATTCTCCATTTGTCTGTTTCCTGTTCGATCATAGATCACTCCGGCTATTAAGAATAATGCAGGAGAGATCAATCCATGGGAAACCATGTGAAACAATGATCCTGAAAATCCGACTGAAGTCAGTGAAGCCAACCCGACCAACACAAAACCCATGTGGGAAACGGAGGAATAGGCCACCATCCGCTTCAAATCTCTTTGTGCCAGTGCGTTCATTCCACCATAAATAATGGATAGCACACCAAGAACCGCAACAAATCCGGCATGTTCGACCGCTATGTCAGGGAAAATGCCATAAGCGATTCTTAGTAACCCATATGCTCCAACCTTCAACAAAAGCCCGGCAAGTACGACCGATATAGGTGTGGGTGCCTCGACGTGTGCATCTGGCAGCCAGGTGTGTACCGGCACGGCTGGTAGCTTGATTCCAAACCCAATGATGAGAAAAATGAATGCCAGGACTCTGGCTGAGTATCCAAAGATCAACTCTGGAGATGACGGATCCAGAAGGGATCCTGATTCATACGCACCATCCATCATTTTTACTAAACTGAATGTGTTTACATCGCCATCCACGACACTCAGGTACAGCCCGATCATAACTACCAGAATGAACAACGAGCCTAATAGGGTGTAAAGAAAAAATTTGATTGATGCATACGACCTTCTTGCACCTCCCCATATCCCAATAAGGAAAAACATGGGCAGAAGCATAAACTCAAAGCAGAGGTAGAACAAGAAGAAATCTAACGCTATAAAGCATCCGACAATACTAGAGCTTAGAATCAGGTAGAGAATAAAATATCCTTTCGCCTTCTCTTGAATGTTCCATGACGAAATCACCCCAATCAAAAGGATAAAAGATGAAAGCACAAGCAGTGGCATACTGATACCATCTACCCCTAAGAGGTACTGGATTTGTATGGAGCCTACTGAGCCCAGGTCCATATTGATCCAATTGACCTGCTCTACAAACTGGAACACCCCCGCCCAACTTTCAGCGTTTAATTCTTTTTCAAAACTTAAAGCCAATAAAACTGACAAAATCAACTGAATGGAGATAGCGGCAAAAGACAACCTCCTAAACAATCTCCATCGCTGTGATGGGATGAATAGCATTAACACTGCAATGAGCAGTGGGAATAGAAAAATGTAGGTTAGGGTATTTTGCATGCTGTGTTAAAAAAACAGAATCCAAGATAAAATTAAAATTACACCAACTAGCAGCCATGCCAGCTGGGTTTGGGTATCCCGGGAGTTAATTGCTGCAAATCTTTTCCCTATGAACCCGGATAAATGAGCCACTCCATTAACAGGACCATCCACTGCAAAGCGATCAATCAAAGCGATGGTTTTGGAAAACACAACCGTGCTTACTCCCAGTAAATGGATCACTCCATCAATCACTTTTTCGTCCAAAGTATAAAGCTGTTTAGCCACAAAAGATAATCCCGTCCCAATTTGATCATAAAGCCAAACCACATAAAATCCATTTAGTGCAGAGTTAAATCGACCAGCAACATCACGATAGCTATTCGCATATGCAGCGCCCGGTTTAAACAATCCGTAGGATAATAGTAGTCCGGCAGCTACAAGAAAGATCGACAAAAAAGTAACAATCAGGCTACTTCCATTTGAATATCCATCAGCCACCCAAAATGAATTCAACCAACTTATATGAGCCAGCGGATTCCAATCGTAAGCAATCCAAAGAGCCCCCAACGCCAGAACTGTCAGAGGTATCTTCAGCGCTTTATTTTCTGCATAAGAGCTTTTGAATTCAATCCTACCGGTACCATAGAATACCAATAAAACCATGCGTCCCACGTAAAGCGCTGTGAGAAAAGCGGTAATTAATGCAAAGTCAGGAATAATGTATGCCCAGGTGCCCAATTGATCGGCCCAGCTCCACGCAGAAAGAATAATGGCCTCCTTAGACATAAACCCACTGAAGAACGGTAATCCTGCTAAAGCAAGAGAGCAAATCAGAAATGTGCGAAAAGTCCAGGGAAGTTGATTTCTTAAGCCACCCATGTTGCGCATATCTTGCGCATCTTCAGTAGAAACCTTATGCATGAAGTGGATGATTGCCCCAGCACCTAAAAAAAGTCCCGCCTTGAAAAAAGCGTGGGTGAACAAATGAAAAATCGATGCGCTGGCACCACCAACGCCTATCCCCAAAACCATATAACCCAGTTGTGAGATGGTTGAATAGGCCAGTACTTTTTTGATATCATGCTGGAATAACGCACAAATTCCACCATAAAAAGCAGTTACCGCTCCAATTAGGGCAATAGCAACCAATGCATCAGGATGGAGAAACGGAGCGACCCTAAACAATAAATAAACACCAGCAGCTACCATCGTTGCTGCATGGATTAAGGCTGAAACAGGTGTGGGACCCACCATCGCTTTCGTCAACCAACCAGAAAATGGTAGTTGTGCTGATTTTCCAAATGCACCAATGGCTACAAGAATAGATGGAACGAACATCCACGAGGTGTTCATCTCCCTAATTTGGATTGTACCCTGTGCATTAAGTATCAAAATACCGGCAAGCAGGGCAACATCTGCTATACGGTTCACCATAAATGCCAACCGAGCAGAAGGTGGAACATCCTCCTTCTGGTACCAAAATCCAATTAGGAGGTAAGAGGCAAGCCCTACCAATTCCCAAAAAACAAAAAGTAGAATCAGATGATCAGCCATCAGTAAACCAACCATTGAGAAAGTAAAAAAACCCAGCTTCGCAAAATACCTGAGCTTCCCTTCATCTTCACGCATGTATTCCAGAGAAAAAATGTGCACCAGTAGCGAGACTAACAGAACAAGTGAGATGAGAATAGAGGAGGCGTTATCAATCCGGACTGATAGTTCATACCCGGGTAGCCACTCCATTAGCCAGATAAATTCTACATTGGATATCGCAATAAATAAAGAAGCAATAAACCCGACACATATTCCCGTGATTGCATAAGATGAACGTTTTACAACGAATGCAAGCAACCCACCAAGTAGTGGCATAAATAGGACCAATATCGTTGCTATCGTTAGGTTCACGGATTTCCCAGCTTGGTAAGTTCGTCCAGGTTTGAAACCTTAGTCTTTCTGTAGATATTAAGCAGTATAGCAAGGGCAATCGATACCTCACAGACAGTGAGTACGACAGCAAAAATAGCCACCACCTGTCCTTTCATTTGCGGATCAAATTGGGAAAATGCAGCTAACACAATATTCGCAGCATTGAGCATTAGTTCGACCCCTATGAGTACGAATATGGCACTTCGTTTCGTCAGCACCACATATGTACCTGCTGAAAATAGAAAAGCAGCAAGGTATAAGTAATATGTTAACACCTGCTCACTCATTGGCTGCATTTTTAGCCAGATAAGCCGCCCCTACCAGAGCAACCAATAAAATAAAAGCGACCAATTCAAATGCGACAATATGATCAGTAAGAAATGAAACCCCGATCGATTCAATCTGATCTTGATCTTTTACAGGTTTCGTTCCGAATGATGCTGTTGAAATGAGATAGGAAAGACCGGCAAATAACCCTAATGACAAAACACCTCCTATAAATTGGTTATTGGAACCAGACAATACTTTCTCTCCACGTAGACGATTCGTCATCATCACTCCGAAAGCCAATAGAATCACAACTCCGCCAGCATAAAGCATGATCTGAACGACTGCCAAAAGCTCTGCTATCAAAACAACATAGACTCCAGCAATTGCAATAAGTGCCAGGCACAGTGCATATGCAGCATGAACAATGTTCCTGGTAAACAGAATGATCAGCACCCCTGCCAGGACTAACAACCCCATAAAAATCTGAATGGCAACAATCATTATTTCTTTTTAGGAATTCGGGGTTTAAAAACAGGTTTTGCCGTTGGCTTCTTCATCACATCTGCCTCTTTATTTTGAGCCGGCAGCTCAGGCTTTGCCTTCGTTTTCTGTGCCTGATAATCTTCAAATTCTTTCTTTTTCTCTGCAATCTCCTGACCAGTCATTTTGCTGAACGAAAAATTATGATCCAGAATGTCGGTCGTGCTAAAATCAAATTCTTTGGTCATTGTGAGACACTCCGTAGGGCAAACCACCGTGCATAATCCACAAAAGCAACATTTAGACATATCGATATCAAACTTGGCTGCATGGATTCTCAGCGGAGTACCATCAGATGTCTGACCAAAAACCTCAGGCGATCTTACTGGTTCAATATCAATGCAGTCCACCGGACAGATTTTGGCGCATTTATCACATACAATACAGTCATCTATTTCATTATGAAGCTGATACCTGCCATTATCCGGGATGGGTATTTCTTCATGAGGATACTGAACCGTGAAGGTTCCATTAGCTTTTTCAAAATAGTTTTCCTCTCCTACCCATTCTTTTTTCCTGGCGTAACGAGCCTGAAAAAAGTACTTGATGGACAGCATCATTCCCTTCCAGGTGGTCTTAAATCCGGTCGCTATGTTTCCTAAATAACTCACTAAATCAGCCAATTATCCAAAGTTTCCATAATGCACAGACAAACAACATAACAATGGCCAACGGGGTTAGATACTTCCATGATAAACTCATAAGCTGATCAACCCTAAGCCGGGGTAACGTCCAACGTACCCACATTTGCACAAAGATCAAAAGCAAGGCTTTGAACAACAACCAAAACGTACCCCAAATAGGTCCGACTAACATATTGGGAAATGGCGAATTCCATCCACCAAAAAACAGGATTGCAGCCAGAATAGACAAGAGCAGCATCATACCGTATTCGGAAAGCATGAATATCCCCCACCGAAATCCGGAATATTCTGTATGATATCCGCCTATTAGCTCTGATTCTGATTCCGGCAAATCAAATGGTGTACGGTTGGATTCTGCAAGGCCAGCTATGAAGAAAATGATGAAAGGAATAATCAATATCGGGTATTGGATAATGTTCCATCCCGGCAAACCTCCCTCCTGCAAAAAACTCATGGTTTGAAGGTTCAGCGTTCCGGTGAGGATAATTACACATAAAACACTGAGTCCTAAAGGTACTTCATAAGAAACGATTTGCGCCACTGATCGCATCGCTCCATATAAGCTGTATTTATTATTTGAAGCCCATCCTGCCATCAATACTCCCAGAACGTCTAATGACACAATAGCAAGCAAAAAGAAAACACCGCTGGAAACACCCGAGCCATCAATGGTTGAATTTAGAGGGAGTACTGAAAAACCTGTAAATACTGCTGCAAATACAATAAACGGTGCAAACAGAAAGGGAATGATATCTATTGCATTCGCACGAATGTCCTCTTTTTGCAACATTTTCAGTAGGTCTGCAATAGTCTGAAGTATCCCTTTTGGACCTACCTCCATGGGCCCCAGTCTGTTTTGGATGAATGCAGCAGTCTTCCGCTCTGCATACACAGCAAACACGACAAAGATTAAAAGGAAACCCAAATAGATGGCGAATGAAATCACACTCGAATTTACCCCGAAGGGCCTTCTAAGAAAACATTTTATAAAGTTTATCCTGGCAGCCAACCAACATTGACATCCTCCAGTCGGAGGTAATCAATACTCATGGTTTCAAAAACCACCTTTTTGAGAACCAATGTTACTGTATAAGGTTCTCCTTTCTCTTTATTCTTACGCTGCGTCTCATTCACACGCAATTCAACTATTCCACTTGATGCGATTTCAGAAAGCAGTTCCTCGGGTCTTTCTCCCATCACATCGTTGCAAAGCGCCGAGTGAATGGGCCCATCAAATTGTTTTCTTGTCACATTTACTACATCCGCTTTTCCTATGGCGTAAGCTTGCAAATCTTCCAACTCAATAGCTGACATATCCACTACAACAGAAACATATTCCTGATTATCATTGGTCAGCTTATAAACGATAAAGTCTCCACATCCAACCATATCTCCCTCGTACGGATGCATGGTTTTAGTGCTTTTATTTACAGCACAGGCGGATAAAAGAATCGCTATAGAAAGAATACATAGTCTGTTCATACTGTAAATCTAAACCAATTCGTCCCAAATTGGGATTTGTTCGAGGTGTACTTCTTTACCAAAAAATGTTTTCGTGGTATGTTCAAAAGACTCAGTAAAATCTGATACCAAAAACTGATCTGAACCCGCTGATTCTTTACTGATCAACTGATGATATTCCAGAAAAGACTTAAGTGCTAACGCTACCGTCTCTGCAGAATCTATAATCTCGATTTCTTTGTTTTGCTGTGTGTAATGTGTTCTAATCTCTTCTTTGATGATAGGATAATGTGTACATCCAAGAATCAACGATCTGATGCCTTCCAATAAAGGATCGTTGAGGTATTTTCCAATGATATTTCTGCTTATTTCATCGTCGTAAATACCCTCTTCAATCATTGGAACAAGTAGTGGTGTGGCTAAAGAAGTAAACTGAATGTTTTGTTTCAGCTGCTCAATTTTCCTGGCATACACGCCTGCAGATACCGTTTGTTTAGTTCCGATTAGTCCTACTTTCTCGTCCTGGTAGTTTTCCCGTATGAAATCTACTGTAGGGTTAATCACATCAAAAACCTTCGCCTTCCTGCCCACATACTCTGTTACCAGATCATACGCTGCAGAGGAAGCTGAATTACATGCAATCAGAATCACCTTGCATTTTTGCTTCAAAAGCATTTCTGCGATGCGAACCGAATAGGCCTGAATAGCTGCTGTGGACTTGTCTCCGTAAGGAAGGTGGGCCGTGTCTCCAAAGTAAACAATGGACTCACCAGGCAACACTTTCTTTACAGCACGTGCCACTGTTAGGCCTCCAATGCCACTATCAAAGATTCCGATTGGTTGGTTTGATTTCATTAATTAATTTCTCAATTGGCAAATATGTGAAGAACAGAACACTTAGACAGCCAATCGCTATTCCCTTTCGAGTGAGGAACGAACGAGACTTGGGAATCCATTAAGACATCCCTCTCCGACCGCTATATCAACCTTCCCCCCTTCAAAGGGGGAATACTTTCAAATCCGCTCACACATAAAAAAATCCCGACGATACCGTCGGGATTGCAAGTAAAGAGTTAAAATTTAAATTGTGCTAGTCAAATTTAATTAATTCGTCATGGCTACCAAAAGATCACTCTGAGTAATAATATGAACCTTATTAGACTCATCCCTGATCATTAATGCCTTCTTTTCTTTGCTCAGCATGGATGACATCACATCGATTGGTTCCAATGACGAAATGAACTGGAATGGAGCTTCCATTATTTCAGAGACAGGCTTGTCTTTCAGATCCGGATTTTCCACCAGGCTTCTTAATAACAAGCTATCTGATACGCTACCTACAAATTCATTGCCTTTAACAACAGGTGCCTGATCTATTCCTTTTTGATTCATCAATTTGATCGCCTCTCCTACTTTGGTTGAGTGATCTATGGTTACCAATTCTGATGACCCATTTTTATTCGTGATGATATCCTTCGCGGTTGCAAATTTTCTATCTTCCAAGAATCCATGATCTTTCATCCAATCGTCGTTATAAACTTTACCTAGGTATCTGGTACCATGATCCGGTAAAATGACAACCATTACATCATCATCTTTAAGGTTCTCCTTGGCATACTCCAATGCACCGTGAACAGCTGATCCACATGACCATCCAACGAAAAGCCCCTCTTCTCTAGCTAACCTTCTTGTCATGATGGCCGCATCTTTGTCAGTCACCTTTACTATGTAATCAACCATATCAAAATCCACATTTTTAGGGAGGATGTCTTCACCAATCCCTTCTGTTAGGTATGGATATATTTCTTTCTCATCAAACTCCCCAGTCTCCTTGTATTTCTTAAATACTGAGCCATATGAATCAAGACCTATGGTGACCACATTTGGATTTTGTTCTTTGAGGTATTTAGACGTACCGCTGATCGTTCCTCCGGTCCCCATTCCTGCAGCATAGTGAGTGATTTTTCCATCAGTATCTCGCCAGATTTCAGGTCCGGTTGTTTCATAATGAGAGATCGCATTTGCCGGATGGTCGTACTGATTTGGGTAAAAAGAGTTCGGGATATCTTTTTCCAGTTGCTTAGCAACCGAGTAATATGATTTTGGATCGTCTGGTGCTACATTCGTTGGACACACGACTACTTCAGCCCCCATCGCGCGAAGAACATCCATTTTTTCCTTGCTTTGTTTATCTGCCAGGGTGAAAATGCATTTATACCCTTTGGAGATAGCTACTAATGCCAACCCCATACCTGTATTTCCTGAAGTTCCTTCGATAATGGTTCCACCAGGCTTGAGAATTCCTTTTTCTTCAGCATCCTCAATCATTTTCAGAGCAATTCGATCCTTTATGGAATTTCCTGGATTGAAATATTCAACTTTCACCAGGACTGTGCCTTTTATGCCTTTATTGACACTGTTTAGTTTTAAAAGTGGGGTATTTCCTATTCCCTCCGTAAGATTATTTAGGTACTTCATTATTAAGTCTAAGAGATAAGCCGCAAAGGTAGAAAAACCCTATTCAACATCCTATTTATGGTGTTCTATCGAATTTAACTTTTAATTAACCAAGCTAGAGAAACTAATTGCACTAGCAACTACGTACATTTACTTTATTAATCAATTGATAATAATTGATTGAGTATTATGTCAATCACTAAGAATATGAATCTGATTAAAAACTTTACTAAGTATATTTTGTTTTTTGGCCTCTCCCTTTGTGGATATAGTCAAGCAATACCCCTTTGCGGAGGGGGTGGAAATGCAGATGGAAATGTTTCAAATGGTATTCTAATTGACAATGGTGATTGTGGAGAAGCCACTTTAGGAACTTTTTCATCGGCTGGAAATCTTGAAGTAAAAGACGGGGATTTAACCCTCAATTTGGGAAATGCGACATTTTCAGGAAATATTTTCGTTTGCGATGGTTGTTCACTTACAATAAATGGTGGTACAGTTACTATAACAGGAAACATTGAAAATAACGGTATAATGAATTTAAATGGAACATCAATTGTATCAAATGGTTCATTAGTTGTAAAGGGTTCTGGATCTACCAATATGAATAATAGTTCATTTGAAAGTACTGGTGGAGATATAAATATAGAAAGTGGTGGTGAGATCGATATGACAAATGGGAGCAGCTTAACTACAGATTCTGGAAATAAAATTGTTAATGACGGAACAATAACTTCTGATGGATCGGGCAATACTGTAAGCACTGGAAATATAGAAGGAAGTGGAACTACCCCCTCAGAATTAGATTGTGGTGATGCTACTTGCTCAGATTCTCCATTACCAGTTGATTTGCTTTATTTCAATGCTATAGCTGAGAGTGAAATTAAAATTAATTGGGCAACTGCGACTGAAATTAATAACGATTACTTTTCAATCGAGCGATCAGAAGATGGAGTGAACTACTACGAAATAGGGAAAGTGAATGGAAACGGTGATAGTAATCAAGAGATCACTTATTCATTTACCGATAAGTTCGTTCTTGCTCCAGTTGAATATTACAGACTGAAGCAAGTAGATTTTGATGGTATGTATGAGCACTTCCAGGTTAAAAGAGTCGAAACCAATCTTGAAAAAAAGCAAGTTCAGATTCTGGCCTACCCAACATTGGTTCAAAATGGAAAAGTGAATTTGAGTTCAACACAATCTTTTCAGGTTCAGGAAATAACGATCTACAATCTTGCAGGAGGCGAGTCGCAAAATCTTTCGCAGCATACAATTCAGGAAAATCCGCTAAGCTATCTAGTAGACCTGAGTGGTCTGACAAAGGGGTTTTATCTGTTAAGGCTAACCACTTCTGATGGGAATGAATTTTCAACTCGATTAATGGTTAAATAAGAAAGGGCACCTCTTTAGGTGCCCTTCACCACCAAGTTACTCCGCCTTAGAGAGAGTAACATCTTCTAACTAATCAAGAACCTAATACTTATTATAAGAAGATGCGCAAATATTGGTTTTTGACCTTGCAGCACCTATAAAAGCAGGTAGACAAAAGGTCTACTTTGGCAGAATTCCGCAGTATACCGAAGCAAAACGAACCATTTCCGAAGGACTTTTAGAATCTATCTTCACCACAAGATTTGTTCGGGTTTTCTCATCTACTCTCGAGTACTTTAAAAGCGTATCTGCATACCCCCAGGCTTTATTTCGAAGGGTCTTTACTTTCTCTGCTTCTTCTAACCTCTCTTGCTCCTTCAGACTGTGATACAAACCATTTAAAGCGAATCCATTTTTCGGAAAGTTGATCAGGTCATACCTGTAAGCCTCTTCTGCCAATTCAAATTTTCCCATGTCCATGTAGAGCTCACCTAAAAGGTGTCTTACTGAAAAAAACCAATCTGGTGGTTCATTGTAGGTCATTTGATCTTCAATATTTACCGCCTGCTTTAGCAGTTTTTCAGCTTTCGCAACATCGTTGGTTTTCCTTGCTATTTCCGCTCCCAAAACATTCATCGCAATATCAATAACCATCTGCCCTGAATTAATTCCGAAGATCAGGAAGTCTTCAAATCCAGCACCCGTTTGTGCTCTATCCAGCGCATCAAGTTCCTCCTGAGCTTTTGTTAACTGCTTCATATTAGCGTATGCCATGCCTCGGGCATAATGCCATAATGCAACCATGTATGGGTATTTCACATCTGGCCTGCTCAATGCCAAAATTTTCTCCCATTGAGCAAACTTCACCAACACATTGTAGGGCACGGTCATGAAATGCTGGGTTGTTTCAAACCCTGGCTTAGCCAACAGGGACTTATCGATGGTATTCGTCATTTTGAATGAGGACTCGATTGCAAGCGCACCCCTCCCTTCCAAAGCTGCACAGGCCGCCAGAAAATGATAGTTGTGATAGTAGTAAAGCGGAAAGGCTCCCTGAGCTTTGCACTGAGCCGAGTAAATACTGTCCGCTTGTACAGCATCAATATTTACCTCAGTTCCAATGTGATAATCACCCGTATTTATATAGATGTGTGATGGCATGTGCACCAGATGGCCGGCTCCCGGAATGATGGTTTTGTGCAATGCCCTAGCCTCATCTGCTGCATCATGAGGCCTATCACTGGCTTCCATTGCATGAATGTACAGATGCTTTGCGAGTGGGTGATCGGGGTTGGATTGCAGGGTGCTTTCCAGAACTTCAACAATCTCAGGAGTCCACTCTTTGGCTGGACCTCCTTTATAATCGTATAAATCCCATGGGTGCTGAAGCATCAATGCCTCGGCATAAAAGGTGCCAACATCTGAATTCGATGGATTCTTTTCCAAAGCGAACCGCATACGCTCAGCAAAAGCTTCCAAGTCAACATCGTCTGATTTAAAGGAATACTTAGATTCAGATGCCTCGATCAACAGCCTCTCCCAGTCCTTAACTGTGTTCTTCAGGTTAGACGCTTTCTCTACAGCCCAAATAATCTCTTCCTTGTTTGATGGGTCAAGCGAGGCATTGTAATTAGGCCCCAAGGTGTATGCAAGTCCCCAATAAGCCATGGCAAAGGAACTATCCAGACGAATAGCCTCCCGAAAAGACCTGGCCGCTTCACCATGATTAAACCCATAAGTAAAGATCATTCCCTGATCAAAGAATTGTTTTGCATCCTCTGAACGGTGTGTTACAGACATGCTGTAATCACCTATGTTTTCGAAAAGTGGCGCTTGGAAGGCTTTCTCCCTGTTTTTGCAAGATGACATCAGTAGAAAGATGGCTACCAGGATGCCAATGGTCATCACGAATCTCTTTGGTGATGATAAATGGATTGATTTTCTCATTCTATTTTGATTTTAGAGAACAAAAATCAAAAAAGAGAATGTGAATACTT
The DNA here is from genome assembly GCF_965247405.1 of Ekhidna sp. Classification (GTDB taxonomy): domain Bacteria; phylum Bacteroidota; class Bacteroidia; order Cytophagales; family Cyclobacteriaceae; genus Ekhidna. The sequence continues at coordinate 3,595,541 of NZ_OZ252014.1, read as the reverse complement.
CCTTAATATAGTATACCAAAAGTGAACGGTAGGTAGACAATGGGTTGACTACCCCAATGAGACCAGAAAATCATTTACTGTTGTTTCCGTCGGAAGCTCTAGTTTCTTTTTCAACCGATACCTGGCAGTCTTGACACTTTCTGTGGAAATGCCCATCATGTCCGCAGTTTCTTTGATAGAAAAATTCATCTTGATCAGTGCACATAATTTCAGATCATTGCCTGTCAGAGAAGGTTGATGCTCAAGTAGTGAATCAAAAAATCCAGTGTGCAGATTTTCAAATCTCAATTTAAAGTCTTCCCAATCTTTATCTACCTGCAAATGTTTATTCACCGTTCGCTCCATCGAAATTAAATCCTTTCTCATGTCATTGGGAGAACGCTTTTTTAAATCGGTTATCAGTTCTGTTAGCTCCTCAAAAAGCTGGTTCTTTTGAAGAAAATTTACGGTATAAGAAACCAGTTCTCTGTTTTTAAACTCCAGTTCGTGCTTAACTCGATCTGCTTCCTTTTCGGCTTTTTCCGCTTTTCTCTGAGCGGCAAGTTGTCGGTTTCTAACAATTAGAATACCCACAATTACTATAGCGATCACCAGGATGACTAATATAATAAACCGTGTTTTTTGGATTTCCGCCTCCTGCTCCAGGATAATAATTTCACCTTCCTTGGCCTCAATTTGTCGCTTTTGTTCAGTGATGGCCAGCTCTGTTTCGAGCCGGGTTATGTTATTTAGAGTCTGCTCATTCAGAATACTATCCTTTTCCTGTATGTATCGGTCATAATAATCAATTGACCGGCTCAGATTTCCTTTTTTTCTGGCTGTTAAATGAAGTCCCTTATAGATTTCCTTTAGCCACTTGTGTGAATTGGTCTTCCTCGCATACTCAAGTCCTCTAACCAATATGGCTTCTGCCTTTTCAATGCTGCCCTTTCTTAAATAAACATCTGCCATCTCGGAATGTGACTTTGCGATTCCATCAATGTCATTAATCTTCTTGCCTATTTCTATAGATTTTTCAAAGTAATGGATCGCACTATCATAACTTCCGGTTTTGGAATACAGCATCCCATACCGATTTAAAATTTCAGCCTGCCCATATAAGAAATTTGCTTTAACATGTATCGTACCTGAACGATCTAAAAAGTCATATGCAGCTTCGAGTTTCCCCTCATCTATAAAAACCGTTGCAAGTTTGGTGTAGGTCGTTGCTTTTCGATTTTCGGCATTAATCGCCTCGAACATCTTTAAAGCCTCAAAATAATACTTGGTAGCTACTTCATTATCCTTTCTGTCAGCGTAAATAAGTCCAATATTCATTAGACAATTACCCCAGCCTAAAGAATCACGCTCTTGCTCATAGATGGCTAATCCATCCAACAAAAACCTCAAACCATGATCATAGCTACCCCGTGCCCAATGCGCCACACCAATCACGCGATTTGCAAATGCCAACCCTGAACTATCATTTAAGATCTCAGCCAGCACCTTTGCTTGTTGCCCATAGATGATTGACTGAACCGGATCAATAATCCAATACTCAAAGCCAAGGTTATTCAATATTTCTACTTTGAATTCATCTTCTACGCGATGGTTGAGCAACTCATATTTTAAACTATCAATTCTTTGAGATAGCGCAGAACCAATTGAAACAGAGAGTAAAAAAATGACAAATAAATACTTCATTGAGTGATTGCGGTGACAAGTAGAATATTCTAATACGATCTTCCACCTTAAGTGTTTAACCTTTTCGATTATATTAGATACTCTCAAAAAGAAGATCACATGGCAAAAATCCTCACTCTTTCACTATTCATCGTTTCATTGCAGTTAATAGGTCAAAACCCATATTTTCCTAAAGTTCTCTCCATGAAGGAACGAGCAGAAGTCGTCGACCAATGGCTGGAAGAACGGGTGCAGACGGTGCTTCCTGAGGTGATGCAGCGTTCCGACATTGATATGTGGATCATCATCGCCAGGGAGTACAATGAAGATCCAGTTATCAAAACGATGTTGCCAGCTACCTGGCAGTCAGCCAGAAGAACCACCATGTTGATCGCCTATGATCCTGGTGAGGGCAAAGCACTGGAAACATTTGGCATGTCCAGGTATAATACCGGTGACCTTTTCAAAACAGTTTGGAACAAGGAAGAACAGCCCGATCAGTGGAAGGCCCTAGCAGATATGATCATCGAAAAAGATCCAAAGAAGATTGGCATCAACAAGTCTGAGACATTTGCACTTGCAGATGGTATCTCCTCTACGCATTATGAAATGTTGATGAATGTGCTTCCTAAGAAGTATCAGGATCGAGTGGTTGGAGCCGAAAATGTAGCTATTGGGTGGCTAGAAACACGAACTGCCAGCGAAATGATGGTGTATCAAAACATCGTTCGAATGGCGCATCAGATCATTTCAGAAGGTTTTTCAGAGAAAGTGATCCAACCAGGTGTAACTACCACAGACGATGTAGTCTGGTGGTATCGGGATCGCATTCGTGAACTTGGATTCACCGCGTGGTTTCATCCTTCGGTATCCATCCAGCGAGCTGATCCTGAATCGTTTGATCATTTGAGATCATTCTCCGAGAGACCAGAACAGCAGGTCATTTACCCTGGCGATCTGCTTCATGTAGATTTTGGGATAACCTACCTAAGACTCAATACCGATACGCAGCAACATGCCTATGTACTGAAACCCGTAGAAAAGGAAGCACCTGAGTATCTCAAAGAAGCATTCAAAAAAGGCAACAGAGTTCAGGATATCCTTACTTCTAATTTCAAAACAGGAAGAAGCGGAAACGAGATTTTGAAAGCAACTTTAGATCAATGCAAATCAGAAGGACTTAAAGGTGTGATTTATACCCATCCTATTGGCTTTCACGGGCATGCTGCCGGACCCACCATCGGGCTTTGGGATCAGCAGGGAGGTGTACCTGGGAAAGGTGACTACCCGCTCTACCCCAACACAGCTCATTCCATAGAACTAAATGCGGGTGTATATCTTGAAGAATGGGGCAAGGAAATCCGCATCATGCTGGAAGAAGATGCGTTCTTTGATGGTGAAAATGTGAGATACATAGATGGACGAGCCACTGAGATCATGACGATTCCGAGAGTGCTTCATCCAAACGAATGAATTTTCACCTTCACATACCTGCGGGGCAGCTCGCGCAATTCATCCAATCGATGGCTTACTTCGATGAGTACACGCCTGATTATGAAAAAGAACGACTGCTGCCCGATGGATGCCAGACTTTAATCATTGACCTAACAGAAACGCCGAAGCGAATTTTTGATAATGTCAGCCTAACGGACAAGCAGGTTTGTAAAAACTATTGGTTTTCAGGTGCACGTAATGAGCTTCTCACCATTGATGCAGGCGGGATTAATTCCAGCATGCTGGTGATAAACTTTACATTCACAGGTGCCTATCAGTTTATTCATCATCCATCAGAACAAACAAAGAGTCAGGTTATCGCTGCGGATGTCTTTTTTCAGTCCCAAATTCACGCTCTTCGGGATCAATTGTTAAACACCGAGGAAGTGGTTACTAAGTTCTGCGTAGCAGAGCACTTTTTATATCAAAGACTACTCGATCAAAGCCCTCCGGAAGCAATCGTTAAGGCCTCCACGCTGATTGCATCCAATCCACAAACCGGTACACTAAAGTGGATATCTGACAATAGTGGCTACAGCCAAAAGCATTTCATTGGTTTGTTTAAAAAATATGTAGGCCTTACACCCAAAGGTTTTCAAAAAGTGATGCGCTTTCAAAAAGTAATTCACGACCTGGAAACCATGAATTCCATCAACTGGACCCAACTAGCGCTAGATTGTGGGTACTTTGATCAAGCCCACTTTATCAATGAATTTAAGGCATTTTCTGGGTTTAACCCCCAACAATATCTGATGGAAAAAGGGCCTGATCTCAACTATATTCCACTGAGGTAAATTTTTTCCAATACTTAAAGGTTGGTTGCCTCTACTTTTATCTCAAAAAATCAATGGAAAACATGTACATCAATCACTGGGCAGTATTAGTAGCTGCCATCTCAAACTTAATTATTGGAGCAATTTGGTACTCGCCAGCACTCTTCTATAAAGCCTGGAAAGAAGAAAACAACAAAACAGACGATGACTTTAAGAACATCAACATTGGAAAACTTTATGGTATTTCCACGATTCTTTCTGTCATTATTTGCTACAACATGGCATTCTTTCTCGGTGATGCAAATACTGACTGGATTTGGGGAACAACAGCAGGGTTCCTTGCTGGTTTTGGATGGGCAGCCATGATATTCATCATCATTGCCATGTACGAACAGAAAACCATCAGATACATGCTTATCAATGGTGGCTATATCGTGGTGTATTTCACGTTAATTGGATTTATATTGGGAATCTGGAGATAACAATCATGAAAAACCTAACTTATTTAATGCTTGGAGTCATTCTTTTTTCATGCGCAAAAAAGGAAGCTGACCAACCATCCAAGTCATATCGAATCGCTTATAATGTGTGGACTGATAAAGAAGGAGATAACTACGAAGTATTCACCATGAAGGCAGATGGTTCTGACCCCATAAACATCACCAATTTAAGTGGTGTGGAATGGACTTATCGAGCGTATAATGATAAAGTGTTATACATCTCAGACAAAGACACCTGCCATCGTTGCTACTTCCTGTATGAAACGGATGCTTATGGAAAAGAACATCGAAAAATCGGTGGCCCACAACTTCGGGATAGCTGGATGAGTACGCGGAGAGGGGGTGAAGAGATCATCGTAAACCCGAGAGTTGAAGGTGATAGTGCTTTCTATATTATCAACAAATCAGGTGAACTGGTTCAGAAAGTGTATACGGGACTTCCCTATTTCAGTGATCCGTTTTTCTCACCCGATGGACAGGAAATTGTCTTTAGGGGATCGAAAAAGCGATTTAAACCGAACATCGGCTACCAGGATGAGCTCTATATAGTTGGCGTGGATGGCAGTAACCTCCGCCAGCTAACCTACTATCCACAAGATGACACCACTGCCAACTGGTACAGCTACCATGCGGGTCCTCCTTTTTGGGAGCCTAATCGCAACATCATTACTTATCATTCCAAACAACAAGGAGGTTCCTATTTGTTTCAAATCAATCCTGATGGTACCGGACAGAAGAAGTTAACTCCGGATTCCATTTTAGTTGGCTGGCATTCCTGGTCACCCGATGGTCAGCATATCACTTTTGATTCCAACACCGGAGGGAAAGATGGTAAAATGAACTTCGACATCTTTACCATGGAATACGAGACCGGTGCGATTACTCAGGTGACAACTGATACGCTTTTTGAGCAAGCACCTGTGTTTGTGGAGGTGGAGTAGAAAATTGAGCATGTCTCAAAGTTTGCGAACGAAGTGAAGCAATCTCATCGAGGATACTCCATATATAAATGAGATCGCGCTTTGCGAGCCCCTTATTGTGTTGTTGGATCCCTTTTGGGAATAAAAGGGTTGCGTTGTGTCACCCCCTAACCCCCTCAAGGGGGAATATAGGGTGTTTTTAAAGTTTGATTATTAAATCTCTAAGGATCACATCACTGTCAGAATCACGCCCATTAGGGTAAGAAGAATTACGAAGTAAAAGCTATTGATGAACCACAGTTTTAATGAGCTTCTTGAAAATAATGCGTTCACACCCATCGCCAGGGCTATGAAAAAGAAGCCAATGTGAAAACCGTAAGCTGCTCCCTGCCCGACAGAAGGATCCGTGCCTCCATGATTCAAAAACAAAGCAAGTTGTAATGCAATCAAGAATTCTAGTACGAATGCTGTTCCATAGATCTTGGCCATGTTCGCTTCTTTCAGTTCATCTTCAGTAAACCCCATTTCAGCCATCCAGGCTTTCCCGAAAATAGGTCCATACCAAAGACCACCTACAACAAAAGCGGAGACAGTAGCTACCAGCACCGCCAACCAGTTAATTGATGAAAAATCCATAATAGAGTGTAGTTAAGTTAGTTTGATAATCAACAAGATAAGAAGAATGTACCATTATAAATATGATTCTTTGTGAAGAAGTTGATGTGCAATCATCAAAAATTTTACCAGTGGTTTGACCAAAAAGACCTCACCTATTAACCTTGCAATAACATTTATTTAATGTTGATTAATTTTATCCATTGCAAGAGTTAAAAACATTACCGCCAGTCACAGAAGTGAAAAAGACATTTTTTAGAGCTAACAACCTCATCCTCATCTTAGAGGTAGTCCTTTTCATTGCCTTCTTAGGGTTTATTGTCCTCAATAGTTTCTACCATTTTGTTGGTTGAAACTCGTTTGTTGATTGAAACTCGGTATTTAAAATAGCCGAAAACAATAGCCGGCAACCCTAGCCATTGTAGTATGAACATCGCCAGAGACATCATTCCTTCCAAAGGCTTTCCTCCCATCCCAATCAGCAGCTGATCTCCAATATTTCCCTGTGAAAAGACAATTAGGTTGACCACATTCCAGCCTAAATGAAGCGCTATCGGAAGCAGCATCGAACCTGTTTTTGCATAAGCATAAGCAAACATCAACCCCCAGGTGCCAGTAAGCAGGAACACAAAAATCATTGGTTGAAGATTCCCGATGATTCCATAAGAAAACCAATGATACACTCCAAAAGCAATGGCTGAAATCCAACATGCTTTCAAACCCCCCAGCCTTAATATCAATATGTAGAGTAAAGCACCTCTAAAGAGAAATTCCTCGAAAAGCACAGACTTTGTCACATACCAAAGGCTTTGAATGAAGATTTTGAAACTATATGATTCATTCAGCATCCAATAGCTTCCTGATGCGATTGCTGTCAATTGATAATACAACAAACTCATGGTTGCAGCCATCAACAAACCAAGTCCGAATTCAGCGAGTGATTTCCTAGCAGGAACGAGTCCTAAAACATTTAAATTTTGCTTTGTAAAAAATCGGAGAATCACCCAGGATAGAGCAACCTCCACAATGATTCCGATCATAGGCGGTAAGATGTGTAATTTTCAAATCATGTTGCTATCCAAATCAAAAAAATTATACTCCAAATGAAATAGATTTGCCGCATGGCAGAAGCGAAGGCAGAATACCTGGAACAACTCAATCCCCCCCAACGCGAAGGTGTAGTAAATGTAGAAGGTCCGTGCATGATCATAGCAGGTGCAGGATCGGGAAAAACACGTGTGCTCACCTACCGAATTGCACATCTGATCAAGGCACATAATGTAGACCCTTTCAACATCATGGCGCTGACTTTTACCAATAAAGCTGCCCGTGAGATGCAAAAGAGGATTGAGCAAATGGTAGGAGCTGAAGCCAAAAATTTGTGGATGGGTACTTTTCACTCGGTATTTGCACGAATACTTCGGGCAGAGGCTGGCAAAATTGGCTACCCAAGCAACTTTACCATCTACGATACCGATGACTCCAAGTCACTCATCAAGCTGATTGTCAAGGAGTTTAATCTGGATGATAAGGTCTACAAACCAAACATTGTCTATAGCAGAATATCAGGAGCAAAAAACCGGCTGGTATCCTGGCGGGAGTACCTCAACAACCCGATCTATTTGGAGGATGATACTCAAAATATGCGCCCTGAGATGGGACGCATATATAGGACCTACTGCGAGCGATGCTTCGCTGCTGATGCGATGGATTTCGATGACCTCTTATTCAATACCAACATCCTGTTTCAGGAACATCCGGATGTCTTGAATAAGTACCAGCAGCGCTTTCATTATGTGATGATTGATGAGTTTCAGGACACAAACATCTCGCAGTACCTGATTGCCAAACGACTGGCAGCAGTCCGTCAAAACATTTGTGTGGTAGGTGACGATGCGCAGAGTATTTATGCCTTTAGGGGGGCTGACATCCAGAACATCCTGAATTTCGAACGGGACTATCCGGATTTGAAGATGATTCGCCTGGAGCAAAACTACCGTTCTACTAAGACGATTGTGAATGCAGCCAACTCGGTCATTGGGAAAAATACCGCACAGCTTAAAAAGAACGTGTGGACAGACAACCAGGAAGGTGAGCTAATCGAATTGATCAAAGCCACCTCTGATAACGAAGAGGGTAAACTCGTGGCTTCAGCCATCTTTGAAACGAAGATGCAAAATCACTGCTCTGAGAAAGAGTTTGCGGTCTTGTATAGAACCAATAGTCAGTCAAGGGCTATTGAAGAAGCGCTTCGTAGAAACAACATCAAATATCGAATCGTTGGTGGGCTTTCTTTCTATCAACGTAAAGAGATCAAAGACCTTCTCGCCTACTTCCGGTATACGGTCAACCCGAACGACGAGAGTGCCATGCGTCGGATCATCAACCTCCCGAAAAGAGGGATTGGTCCAGGCACCATTGATAAGATGGTGGTTGCCGCCAATGAAGAAGGTAAGGAGCTGTGGGAGATCATGGAAAAGGCCTCCTCTTATGTAGGCAACCGTGGAGGCACCCAAGTGGAAAACTTTGTGGCGCTGATCAAATCTTTCAGACTCACCAATGAAAAGAAAGATGCGTACGATACAGCTGCTCAGATAGCCAAGACCTCCGGTTTGCTCAAAGAACTGTATGAAGACAAGACCATTGAGGGAATGAACCGCTACGAGAACACGCAGGAGCTGCTCAATGCAATCAAGGAATTCACCGATGATCCGGAAAGGGAAGACAAGAGTCTGGGTGCTTTCCTGCAGGATGTGGCACTGCTGACGGATGAAGACCGCAATAAGAAAAACGAGGAAGCAGTCACGCTAATGACCATTCACATGGCAAAAGGATTGGAATTTCCTTACGTATTCATTGTTGGTTTGGAAGAGGAGCTTTTTCCCTCACAAATGATGCTGAGTAGTCGAGCGGATCTGGAAGAAGAGAGACGACTTTTTTATGTGGCCATCACACGGGCTGAAAAGAAGCTGTACCTGAGCTACGCACTGAACCGATACCGATACGGACGACTGAAAAATTGTGAGCCAAGCAGATTCCTGGAAGAGGTAGACCCTGAGTTTATCAAGGTAAACCGAAAGTTTTCCTCCAAAGATCCGGTCTCTCCCGGCATCAATTACGTGACCAAAAATTTTGTGTCCAACATAAAAAAAGAGAATACGACGAAGCGATTCGCTGCTAAAGTGAACCATACGCCTAGTGCTGATTTTGAGCCTAGCGATACAACCAATCTTGCGGAGGGCATGAAGGTAGAGCATCCCAAGTTTGGGTTTGGGGTGGTCACCAATATTGATGAGCAGGGAGCCAACAAGAAAGCAAAAGTAGACTTTGAAAAGGCAGGAGAAAAAACCTTGCTGCTCAGCTTCGCGAAACTCCGAATACTCGATTAGTGTTAGAACAATCATTCGATCTCAAAACAACATTTATGAAAGAGAATAATGTGCTTCCATTTGTTGAGGAAGTAGTAAAAAACACCCCTTCTGACTGGTTAAACCTTACCACCCACCGTTTGGACATATACAATGAGTCTCTGGCCAAAACTGAATTCATTGAGCAATTTGAAAACCTCTATAAGTCTGGCCAGGCCAGTGAAGAGCAGCTAAGCCAATTACCAACAGCCTACGACTACATACGATTAGGACACCCACTATCTTCCGTTTTGGAGTGGACTGTAGCAAAACTCAATGGCTTAGATTCAGATCAAGTCATCAGCTTTTCATCATTCACTATCCCCATTTTAGCGGTATTGAGAAAGAATTTGTTTGACCATAAAAACACTCAAATACTTTACTCAGGAGGGCTGCCTGATACATTTGATGCAGAAACGATCAAGCGTGTATATGGCTACAACTTTGAAGTGAAAAAGGTGGAAAGCATCGATACAATATCTGTGTTTGATGGAAGTGTCGTGTTTGTATCTTCATTGGACAATATTGGTCAGATAGACCTGCACGACAACATCGATTTCCACGTGGGAATATATGATGACATGGGCAGTATCTTAACGATCGATGGATCAAAAAACGCTTCATACGTATCTGCCATTCAGCATGTGCGTAGAAGGGAAACGATCGCCATGACGCCTGTCAACTGCTATGCTGCTTTAAAACAACTTGGCGGGAAATCCCCTTCGACCAATCAGGCAGACAACATTAAGGCCGACAAAACGAAGGTGCAGGAAACCATCAAAGAGATCACTGCAACCAAAACCACTCCTTTGCTGGGTTCTAGTGGTCTTTCTGTGCAGTACGCCATTATGATGGGGCTGATTGAAGATGCACGCACCAAACATCCTGATAAAAACATTAAGTTCATCGTCCCTCCTAATTGCTATGGAGGCACCAACGATCAGGCCAGACGGGTAGCTGCATGCCTGGATCATGTAGAGATACTGGACCTTCCGGTAGATCGGGAAAACAACATGGTGGATAGCACCGAGAGGGTATTGGAAAAAGTAGCCCTAGAAGATGCCATCCCTTTTATCATCGTGGAGATCCCAACCAACCCACGTGTAGAGGTTCCCGATCTGGAAAAGCTGAGAGATGCCCTCAGCAAAGCACGCAAAACAACTAACGGAGCACAAGCAGTAGATCCCGTATTCATCATTGATCAAACTTTTTGTCCCAACGTCCAATTCCTCAGTGAAGACTGGATATTCTCATCCATCCGCACCATCTCGTACGTGAGTGGGTCCAAATTCCCAAGCGGAGGCAAATGCACGGCAGGCTATTGTGTAGCCAATGACCGGGCGGCTGACCTAATGGAGGCAATCGAAAAACATCTGATCTTGTGTGATAATGAAGCCACAGACCTGCAGGTATCGATCCTGACAGAGCAGATGCCCTCCATGAATCAGCGCATTCAGAACGCATATGTGAATACCCGAACCTTTGTGGATTTCATACAGAAAACACTCCCTTCTGCTAAAATTAATTTTGTTTCAGAAGAGCTTGCTGCACAAGAGTTTACCCCATCGGTTTTTTCATTGGACCTCCCTACCAAAGGGAATACCGAAGAAGAACGTGAAGCTCACAAGCGAAAGCTCAATGAAAATTTAATCCACATGATGATCACCGAAATCCCCAAAGACAGCAAATATTGCGTAAGCTATGGGCAGCTGAAAGGCTGCTACTGGACCATTCCAGCCACCTCTACCCAAGGCACCACCAAAGAATCCGACAAGGATTACATTGCCCGGGTGTCAGTCTCTCCTGATTTGGATTTGGAAAAGCACAAAGAAGTATTCAAGTTGTTTGTGGAGAAGATGTGAGCCTGCAGTATCTTGAACTACCATTTTCTATCAATGCTAATCAAATAAGTCGATTGAAACTGTAACTATTTGATTCTTATTCCATCTTCTACTTTTAATAAGGATGTAGAGCTTGTGAAAAGTAAAATAAAGGATAACAGATCGTTAGAAATACATGTGCTAATTGAAATTGTTGTGGTGCTGACAGCCATGATTGGAGTAAAATGGATCTTTGACAATTTCAACATCATTGGAGCTGGATCATTAGGAATATGGTGTGGAATTTTTGCCGCTACATATTTCATGAAAAAAAGAAAAGTTAACTGGAAAACCCTTGGGCTAACTTTTCCAAAAGGTAAGCGAGAGTGGTTGACTGGACTAGGATTAGCATTGCTAACAGTTGTTATTGTTTTCCTAATGATGGGACTTGTTTTAGATCCCTTGCTGTCTCAGTTTGGTCTGGAAAAGCCATCGGATGTTGCAGATAGGTTTCGGTTCTTTCTAGGCAAACCATGGGTTTTCACCACTTATCTTATTACCGTTGTTTGGATTGGTGCAGCTTTAGGAGAAGAGCTATTGATGAGAGGTTATCTGCTCAATAGGTTGTCCAATTTCTTTGGTAGCAGCAAGTCAGCGTTGACTATTTCATTAGTCATTCATTCGATCATTTTTGGAATGTTACATTCCTATCAGGGATTAGCAGGAATTATTACCACTGCTTTTATAGCGATGGTATTCGGTACGGTTTACTTAATCAGTAAAAAAAGACTTTTTCCTGTAATCATGGCTCACTTATTAATCAACACAATTACCTTAACCGCATTTTATCTTACAGGAGGAGAGGTAAATTAACATCCTAGTTAAAAACCTCCAACATACCATCTTTATGACTAAGTCCTTAAGATTATAAAGAGAGGATATGGATGATTACCCACCTGCTAAATCCAACAATTTCTTATACTCTGCCTGCTTTTCAACATCTCCTAGTCGTTCTGCGATCGTAATGATGTCTTTGATTATGTCTTTGGAGAATGGATCATCATAACGAGCCAGCTCCAGGTATTTAATTCCTTCCTCATAATAAGCTTTAGCCTTTTGCATCTCTAGTACATTGGTCGTACTATCAAAAATCAGATCACCGGCTTCTTTATTTGTTTCTCCCAAATAAAGATCCACCAAAGTAGTAACTTCAAGCTCTTTCACCAGCTTCAGGTACTCAATCCTTTTATCCAGCAATTTTAATTTTTCAGGAACCTCGTCTGCCTTTTTAACCTGCTTCGCATACGAATCAGCTTCTTCGACAAGCAACCCACTGAGTGTGCGGTACGTATCGCTGATTTGAGACTCGTAATCCCTATCCATTGACAGTACTTTGGAAAGGTCATTATAGGCCAGCATTAAAGGGTCTTGTTCGGCATTTCCTTTCGATTTTTCTGCGCGTTGCAGCCAAATCAGCCCTCTGTAATAGTAGATTTTTGCCTTTGCTGTTTCTGTCAGCATCTGCGATATCTCGATCGCATTATCAAAGTCTACCATAGCCTCATCATACTCACCTACGTTGAAGTGACGAATGCCGGAATCAACGTAACTTTGTGATAGCACCAATGAGGCCGTTGTAAGAAATAGTACAAATAAGACAGGCTTCATGATGTTTGGTTGACGGTTATCAATTATATAATACAAAATTAACGTTTTAGTAACCCCTAAAGAACTGTGCGTTCGTAAATGTCTAAAAATGATCCAATCATACTACCCGAAAAGTACTATTTAGATTACTTTAATTATGTGCTTGAATTTGTAGAGCGGCAATACGATCATATCCTGGACAAACCAGAATACCTTTTCTATCAGGAATTCAGAGATTTGTCTGAGCAGGCTCAATGTTTGTACCTGCGATTCTCAAACAGACGGGGTAATTATTTTAGAGTAAACAAAATCTCTTACGCTGAGATTCCAGATTTGCATGATGCAAAAGAGGAACTCTTATACCAGGGGTTTATCCAGGTGAATGAAAGCACTGATCCGGATCAATTTCGCTTGTTTACCAAGCAAGAGCTGATCTCGTTGTATGAATTCCTACATCCCACTCAAAAGAAAGCGGAGATATTGCTGGAATTGACTGAGACGGACATTCCTGTCATTCACGAAAAGGAAGAAGTAGCTGAGGTGCTTAAAAATGAAGAGGTTGATTTCATCAAGCTGCTATTTTTTGGTCACAGAGGTGGGCAAATGACTGATTTTGTCATAAGGGACGTTGGCAATGTGAAGATTGAGAAACTAGATGAAACGAAGTTTAGGCCCTGGTTTGAATCCAGAGAAGAGGCACTGGCAGTCATGCATCTCTCCCAGCTTAAGAGAATGATTTACGAGATTCAGGAGGCCAACCTCCCGTTAGAAGATTACCTGGAGGAGTTGCCATGGGAGACGTGGCTCTCCTATCCCCGATCTGCCAAAACTGCTGAAAAACTGCTACTAAAAATTGCTTATTATTTTGAGCAAATACTGAAACCCGACCTGGCACTTAGCTACTATTCGTATACAGACAAACCTCCCGCACGCGAACGTAAGGTAAGGCTCCTGGATCGAATGGATCAAAAGGAGGAAGCCATGCAAATAGCTAAACAAATTCTGGTTAACCCGGCCAACGCCTCGGAGCTCACTTTTGCAACGGACTTTCTCAACCGAAAAGGCATTCGGATTGATCGCAGCATGACCAGGCGGCTAAAGGATGCTCCAAGTATCGAAATCCCACGACCAGAATCAACCGTCGAAAGAGCTGTGCTGGCACATTTTGAAGATAAGGGATGGAATGGTCTCCATTCAGAAAATTTTCTTTGGAGAGGACTGCTAGGTTTGATATTCTGGAACATCATCTTTGATGAAAGTCACGGCTCCTTTCATCATCCGTTGCAAAGGCAACCATCGGATTTAAATGACACCATTTTTTTTGAATCCCGCGAAACACTTCTTATCAATCAGCTAGATCGCATCAAAACGAGGAAACAAATGCTCAAACAGATTGCTGACATACATGCAGAAAAACAAGGAATTGCTAATCGATTTGTGACCTGGCATGAGTCATTGCTCCCCTCGCTGGAGGTTATGATCCAAAAATTGCCTTTAAAGTCCCTGAAGAAAGTACTGTTGGAAATGTCGAAAAACATGAAGGAAAACAGCGCCGGGTTTCCTGATCTTTTTCTTTGGAACGAGAACGATTACCAGTTTTATGAAGTGAAGTCGCCGAATGATCAGCTTTCTGCTCAGCAGCTATATTGGTTAGACTTCATGGCATCTGAAAAAATCAAAGTGGATGTTTTGAGGGTCAACTATATGGATTAGTTAATTTCGACATTCATTAAATCAATTTCGAGTGTTTAGTCTTTGGGAGAAACAATCATTTCTGGAAACGGATGTCATCGTTATTGGCGCAGGCATAACAGGATTATCCGCTGCTGCAACTTTGAAAGAGCAATCCCCTGACCTAAGGGTCACTGTTTTAGAACGGGGTGTTCTTCCCACTGGAGCAAGTACAAAGAACGCAGGGTTTGCCTGTTTTGGGAGTGTTTCTGAGCTACTCAACGACGTTGAAACTCTGGGTGCTGAGGGAATGGTGAGTCTGGTGGAAAAGCGATGGGACGGGTTGCAAAAAACCTGTCAGCGCCTGGGAAGAAGTATGATTGACATCCAGGTAAAAAGCGGCTATGAATTGATTTTTGATGAGCAGTCTGAAGTGATAAATAAAATAGGGTCGATCAATGAGCTGCTCGTAGAGTTCTTTCAATCCGATGTTTTCAAACTCTCGGATGAGAAAATAAATACGTTTGGTTTTGGACAAACCTACCACCTGATTGAAAATCACCTTGAAGGACAACTGGACACTGGCAGGTTGATTTCCTCCCTTTGGAAATACTGTGCAGAAATTGGAGTTCAAGTCTATACAGGGTGTGAAGTGTTGGAAATCCAGGAAGAAAATACTTCCGTCAGTGTCCAATGTAAGGATGCTCAGTTTACAGCCAAAAAGATAGCTGTTTGCACCAATGCCTTTACGAACAAGCTTTTGAAGAAAGAGCTGGATGTATCTCCGGGACGTGGCATAGTGATGAGTATTGTTCCGAATAAAAAGCTGAAATTTGAAGGGACTTTTCATTACGAAGAAGGCTACTACTATTTCAGAGATTACTATAGCAAATTACTCTTCGGTGGTGGGCGAAACCTGGCGTTAGATGAAGAAGAAACCACCGAATTTGGAATCAATGAAAAGATCAAATCCAAGTTGATCTCCGACCTGGAATCCTTCATCTTACCCAACCAATCATATCAGGTGGAAATGGAATGGACCGGCATCATGGCGTTCGGGAAAACCAAAGCACCGATCGTAGAAAAAGTATCCGAACGGATCGCCATAGGTGTAAGACTGGGTGGCATGGGGGTAGCCATTGGTAGCCTGGTGGGCGAAGAAGTGGCTGAGTTAATTTTGAGGGACTAAGCAGACAGTTTCACGAAAAAGGTACTGCCCTTTCCAAGCTCTGATTCCACCCAAACCTTCCCTCCAAGATCCTGTACATATTTCTTAACGATCGAAAGGCCCAGACCTGTGGAGGACTCACCGGCCGTTGGTTTAGCACTAAGTTTTTGAAAACGATTAAAAAGTTTCTTCTTGTCACTCTCTGAAAACCCGGGTCCCTCATCACTCACTTTGAACAGCACACTATCGTATTCACACTGAGCCCTTAGCCCCACCGAGGTATCTTGTTCAGAAAATTTTACCGCATTGGAAATCAAATTTTCAAGCACTAGAAGCAATAGCAGATGATCGGTTCGGATCATGTAATGATCATCGCAAAACTCTACTGACAGATCAATGTTTTTCTTTGCTGCGATCGGCCTGTATCGCTGAGCCACGTCTCTCATTACATCCCTGATGTCAACCCGTTCGTTCATTACCTTCACCCGATTTTCTTCCAACCCGTCAACATCCAGAATTTTCGTCACCATCTTATTGATTCGTTCAGCACTTGCTGTCACCTGATTCAATAATTTCACATCGGTCTCAGGCAAGTTTTCATCTATTTTATGATTCAGGATGTCCGCCACCATGATAATCTGACTCAGTGGAGAACGGATGTCATGGGCCAGGATTCGGACGAGGTTGTTCTTTTCTTCATTCAGTGCCACCAGCTGCGCATTCCGGTTCATCAGCTGCTCATTTTTTTGCTGAATATCCTGCTGCTGTACTTCAATTTGACTCTTTTGTCCCAAGAGTAGATTGGTTGTTTTTTGATTTCGATAATATAAATAGGCGATAGCAACTAAAAGAAGTATGGCAATTCCAGTGCTAACAATCAATATTCTTCTCACCGCCTGCTCTTGCTCCAGCCGCAAATTGACATTTCTAAGTAGCTCAAGCTGCATCTCTTTTTCCTTTGTCAGGATGGATGTCCCCAACTCACCACGATATAAATTATCTATAAAGAAATAAAGCTCCTCCCCTAGATATTTTGATATGATTCCAGATATAGCCGCTTGGGAATTTGGATCGGAAAGAAATTCATTGAGGTGGTTCTTCCAAATACTATTAGTGGGCAAAATGAAGGCATAGCCATCACCTTGTGTGGTGAAAAAGTTTTGCCTGGTCACTTCTCCTCCTTCTTGCACCAGCATTAAATAAATAGGTAGATCAATAAAACCAAATCTGTCATTTGCCGAGATGACCCCTTCGAGGATATTTTGATCACTACTCAAATAAATTGTTTCAAAATTAACCCCTGTTTCTTCTCTCAAATCTTTCAGAAGGGCTTCATATTTTGTCCCTTTGATGGTGACAGCATTTAGATTTTGAAGCATTGAGACCTTCTCTCTGCTGGTGTTCACAATCGGTGTGCCAGCACTGGAAACCAGCACGGTCACGTCAGGTAGGTAAGATTCTGTGAATTCTGCAAATTGTTTTCTTTTTTCTGTTATGGAAAGTGCTGAAGAACCAACTATATACTTCTTATCTTTCCTCTTTACATTATCCAGGATATCTGAAAAATCTTTTGCCTTCTCAAATTGAAGGTCCACGTATACACCATTAATGTTTTTCATGTAGTCTTGAAAGAGCGATAGCATTTCCGCTTCGACACCAACTACATTACCTTGTTCATCTTCATAAATAAAAGGAAAAGAGGTGTACCATATTACCTCCAGTTTTTCAGAATCATCCTGAAAAGCGTGAATAGATAATGGCAGGTAACAAAAAAATAAGACTAAACTTAAAAGGCGGTGCATGCTTTAAAGATGGTTAATTTGCCCCTTCAATAAAATTTACAATCAACGTTAATATATCGTAAAATAAAGTCAAAAAGTTAAAACCATCGACCCTACAATGATGTTTAATAACATATAAAACTTTTGACAATGGCAAAAAAAACAGTCACTAAATCATCCATTCAAAAAGGGTACGTGGATTACCTCCTGGAGGAGGGTAAAAAACCGGATTCAGTAAGAATATTTACCAAGTTTCTGAAAATATCTGATGAAGACTTTTACAAGCATTTTGGTTCTCTCAAAACAATTGAAAATTCAATATGGGAAGGCTATTATTCACAAACCATGAAGGTGGTAATGAATGATCCGGATTTTGAGGAAATGGACGCAAGAGAGAAGCATCTTTCATTTTTATACACCTTTTTGGAAGTTATCAAGCCAGATAGATCCTATATCCTTTTCAGGTTAGAGGACAAAAAACCTCATGAGCTTCCTCAAGAACTTAAACAAACGCAAAAAATCATCACGCAATCTGATATCGCCTGGGCTAAAACTTTTGAGTTTCTGCCGGATAAAGCACAGGACGCTACACAAACGGCGTACAAGAAAGTTCTTTGGTCACATACAATTGCTACCCTGTTTTTCTGGGTAAAGGATGATTCTGCTAATGGAGCTGATACTGATGTTTTCATCGAAAAATCAACACGTACTGCATTTGATATTGGGGAGCTTCCTGCACTTGACTCCATCATTGACCTTAGTAAATTCTTCTTACAGAAAATGGGCTTTTCAAAAGCTACTGCATAATGGCAAAAGAACTTGATCGAATTCCAATAGGTAAAGTAAAACGAGCCAGTAAGTTCGTAAGCGCAGGAGCCAAAGTAGGCGCCAACTACGTGAAAGCATATAGCAAAGCAGCTATCAAAGGAAAGCTCAATAAAGAAGAGTTGGATAATGATAATGCGAGAGACATCTACGATTCGCTAAGTGAGCTAAAAGGTAGTGCGTTAAAAATGGCACAACTGCTAAGCATGGATCAGAACGTGCTTCCAAAAGCATATTCTGACAAATTTGCCATGGCACAATACAGTGCTCCTCCGCTTTCCTATCCTTTAGTGAAAAAGACCTTTCTGGATAATCTGGGCAAAGAACCAAATCAAATTTTCGACACGTTTGGTAGGAATGCAAGTAACGCTGCATCTATGGGACAAGTGCATAAAGCAGAGCTCAAAGGAGAACAACTGGCTGTAAAGGTTCAGTATCCTGGCGTAGCTGACAGCATCAAAAGCGACCTGAAATTGGCTAAACCATTCGCCCTGAAACTCATGAATGTTAAAGGAAAGGACGTAGATCCTTACATGAAAGAAGTAGAGGGAAAGCTATTGGAAGAAGCTGATTACGAATTGGAGTTAAAGCAGTCGATGGATTTTGCAAAAAAATGCCAAAAAATCGACGGAGTTTTTTTTCCAACGTATTACCCGGAATTATCCTCGCCGCAAATCTTAACGATGAGCTGGCTGAAAGGAGAGCCCATCGGGGCATGGATGAAGCGGGATCAAAATCAGAAAGATCGGGATCGACTTGGACAAATTCTATGGAACTTTTACATGTATCAGATGCATGAATTGCGAATGATGCACGCGGACCCACATCCCGGAAACTTCATCATTGATGAAAACAATAATCTGGGAGTGATTGATTTTGGGTGTATCAAACATATCCCAGATGATTTTTATGATGCTTATTTCGAATTGGCAAGACATGAAGTATTGGGCAATCCTAAAAGAGTGGATGAGCTATTCCGAAAACTTGAAATCATCAGACCAAGTGACTCGGAAAAGGATATAAAAATTGTATCAGCCATGTTTACCGATCTGATCAAGCTATTGTCTCGCCCATTCAATGAAGGAACATTTGACTTTAGTGACGATGCGTACTTTACGGAGATATACATGAAGGGAGAAGCGATTTCGAAAGATCCAGAAATGAATAGACTGCAGGCTCGAGGTTCACGTCACTTCATTTATTTCAATCGAACTTTCTTTGGATTGTATAATATTTTGCATGCCCTGAAGGCAAAGGTGGATTGCGCTACCGCTGGCTTCTTAAAGAAGGCATCATAATCTCAAAATCCCCTTTCTTCAAATAAGGCAGGGGATTTACTGTTAAATATCCTATTTTCGAGGGTTCGAGAGACAACCTACAATGACAACTAAGCGCGAACCCACTTTACTAGAATCCTTTGTTCCCATCATCTTTCTTATCCTCCTACTGGTTATCAACGTAGGAATATTTGGAAGTGAGGCACTTGGTGGATCTAACCAAATTGTCCTCATTCTATCAGCCGGAGTTGCCGCAATTGTAGCCGTTAGAATTGGCTTCAAATGGGATGACATTCAAAATGGCATTGTAAAGAGTATCAGTTCGGCAATGGCTTCCATTCTGATCTTGTTACTCATTGGATCACTTGCCGGTACCTGGATGCTCAGTGGAGTGGTTCCTGCCATGATCTATTACGGACTTCAAATCCTCAACCCAACAATCTTTTTGGTTGCTGCTTGCATCGTGTGTTCGATCGTTTCCATCGCAACAGGTAGTTCATGGACCACTGCAGCCACCGTAGGAATTGCACTAATTGGTATCGGACAGGCACTTGGAATTTCTGAAGGATTGGTAGCAGGGGCTATTCTTTCCGGTGCATATTTCGGAGATAAGATGTCTCCGCTTTCGGATACAACCAACCTGGCTCCTGCTATGGCAGGTACAGATTTATTCACACACATTCGGTACATGACCATAACCACCGTTCCTTCAATCATTCTGGCATTGATCATCTTCCTTATAATTGGATTTACCAATTCCACTGATGGAGTCATTGAAGGTAAAGCAGCCATATTAGCTGCAATTGATGGTACTTTCAATATCAATGGCTGGCTCTTCATTGTACCGGTGATTGTGGTGGTGCTGATTGTAAAAAAGATGCCCGCTCTCCCAGCCTTGTTAATTGGCACTTTGCTTGGAGCAGTATTTGCACTCATTTTCCAGCCGGAACTGGTTGCCAAAGTGGCTGCTACTGCCAGCTTTGACGGTAAATTATACGATGATTTCTTTGGCCTCTCACCAGCTGTTACCAATGGATTTATAGGCACCATGCAAGCAATGTTTGGTGATATTGCATTCACCACAGGTAATGGTGTTTTAGATGATGAAGGATTATTAAGTAGTTCCGGAATGGCCGGGATGCTGGGAACCATTTGGTTAATCCTTTCGGCCATGATTTTTGGTGGCGTGATGGAAGGTGCCGGAATGCTCAAGCGTATAGCCTCAGCCATCATTTCAAAAGTAAACTCTACCGGATCATTGATTTCAAGCACAGTTGGCACTTGTGTGTTTTTTAACCTGACAGCATCGGATCAGTACCTGGCAATTGTGGTGCCTGGGCGAATGTATGCAGACACCTATCGGGAGAAAGAATTAGCACCGGAAAACCTAAGCCGGACATTAGAAGATTCCGGAACGGTCACTTCTGTACTCATTCCATGGAATACATGTGGTGCTTATCACTCAACGGTGCTGGGTGTGGGCACATTTACTTACTTACCTTATTGTTTCTTCAATTTAATCAGCCCCATCATGACCATGATCATGGGATACACGGGCTATAAAATCAAAAAGCTGGTAAAGAAAGGTGAATAGTCGGTTTGCCGAACATATCACGAAAGAAGACATGCGAGCCATGCCTCTGCTTGCCTTTGAGGGAAACATCCACGTCATTGATTCGGAAAAGGATTGTAGTAAGGCAGTGAAAGCTCTCCGAAAGTTTGATGTCCTTGGGTTTGATACGGAGAAAAAACCAACATTCAATAAAGGTGAATATAATCACACAGCCATGGTACAACTTTCCACATTGGAGGACGCCTACCTCTTTCGACTCAATGAGATGGGTTATCCAACCACGCTTTTTGACCTGATGTCTGACCATGCCATTTTAAAATTAGGTATCAGCATTGACGATGATTTGAAGGATTTGAACAAAGCAAGGAAGTTTAAACCCCAAAATTTCACTGATCTGAATGATGTGGTGCGCGAATTAGGCGTGAAACACATGGGTGTAAAAAAGCTAGCTGCCGTAATCTTAGGTGCACGTATTTCTAAAAATCAACAAGTCACCAATTGGGAGGCTGACAAGCTTACACCAGCGCAACAAAAATATGCTGCTACAGATGCCTGGATATGCCTGGCAATTCATGAGGAACTCATCCGCAAAGGATACGTATAAACCAAGTCTACCAACTTTCAATAGAAGATGGCCAAAAGTGAAGCTTCTGAAGAAACCCTTCAACTATATACTGATTTGCTTTCATCAGTAGGTCTAGAGCAAAAAGGTAAAAACATGCCCTACACATCCATGAATGGCAACATGTATTCATTTGTAGCCAAAGAGGGTTATGTCGCTATTCGGCTATCCGAAGAAGATAAACAAGCATTTATGAACGAATACAATGCGGGCCCAGCTATCTCCTACGGTGCTACCATGAGGGGATATGTTCATGTACCAGATGAGGTGCTAAAGCGCACAGAAGAGCTTTCGATCTACATGAAAAAAAGTAACGAATTTGCTAAGACACTCAAACCCAAACCCACTAAGAAATAATGAATCGCTTTATGATTTTATTAATCGTACTTATATCCTGCAATCAGTCTACCCAAAGTGGGTTTTCAGAAGAAGACCAAAAAACCATTGAACAAATGAGCAAAACGTATGTCAACGGATGGTTAACCAATGATAAAGCAACGGTACTAAATCTCTTTCATTCGGATGCCTCGATCATCCCGAGTGGCATGGCTCCCATTCAGGGCAAGGATGCGATCGAAGCGTATTGGTTTCCAACTGATAGCTCCACAACCACCATTCATTCCTATGAGGTAGAGCTACTTAAACTTCAGGGTGCTGACTCCATGGCTTATTCCTTGGAAAAGGGTGTTTTAGAATTTACCTATGAAAAAGGTGATTTCTCCATGTCTAAAACCTCCATTTCTCACGCAACCACTGTTTATAAAAAAAAGATCAATGGTGAGTGGAAGATCCTTTCACGCATGTGGACACAGTTGAATTAAAAAAAGCGATCCAAAAATGAATCGCTTTCAAATAATCTATTAGCAAATACTAGCTTGGCCATGTTCCCGAACTTGAAACAGATCCATCTGTATTGTAGTAAGTATACGTACCGGCGGATCCAGTAGCATTCCATGTTGCTTCGTAGTAAAGGCTACCATCAATAGTGTAGCTCAATTCACCAGAATTATCTGCATTCACGTCTATGTCAATAACAAATCCACTATTTGAGTCAGTAACGACAAAATTGAAGGAACCATCGGTATTTTCCTCCCATGTGTATCTGATTACAGGTACGGATTCGACCTCAGACACCCCAATCGCTGATCCATAAACTTCCATGTATCCCTCATTTGCGGATTTCGATTGCTCAGCATAAATGAATAATTCAGGATCTGATCCATTCTGTGAAAAGAAAATCTGAAAGATATATGCGCTGCTCGTTTCGCAAATCTGATAAGCTACTGTAAAGGTATCACTGCCACTATTCGCAGTGTAAGTATATACTACAGCCTTTCCACCACAAGTACCAATCGGTACACTTGATTGCTGTGAACCACTGGGTTGATTGAATAAAGCCAGCCAACCGGTCATTGCATTGGCTGCCGTCAGGTTAGAGCTAATTTGCAACGCATTCTGGTCTCCAGAATTATTAAGGTTCGTAATAACCGTCTGATCGATCGGAGGATTGCTTACGTCAAACGCAAACTCAACGTCGCTCAGATCTACTGTTTCCTCATCATCACTCCCGCATGAAATACTGAAAAGGAGTGCAAATACCGCTAAAAGTAGTGTGAGTTTTCTTAGGTGTTTCATATTGAATCTTTTTATAATTCTAAATTACATAGTATGTCGTTCCGAACAGCATTTTTAGCTAGTTTCGGATATGGAAGTCGATGAAATACGTAAAAAAATCGAGGAGGAAATCAGTAAAACCATTTTGCTGATCAATGACTATAAGGAGCAGTCAAAACCAGTTTCATTGGATAACTCTATTGGACGAATTTCCAGAATGGATGCCATAAATAATAAGAGTATAACGGAATCAGCATTGCGTCAGGCAGAAGGCAAGTTGGCAAGACTCAGTCAAGCATTGGACAATATTGACAAACCGGGATTTGGCCTATGCATCAAATGCAAACAACCTATCCCCATAGGTAGAATACTATTGATGCCTGAAAGCAACAAATGTGTGAATTGTGCCAAGTAACAATACAGATTATTTTTCAAAAAGAACCATTTCTTAAAAAGTCAGGTTTAGCACTTCAATGAGCAAAAACAAAAATGTCACCTTCGCCTGGGCATTCAGAAACATCATCTGGCCAAGACGTAAAACCATCCTAATAGGGTTGCTACTTATTGTCATAAGCAGACCTGCCGGTCTGGTACTCCCGGCAGCTACTAAATATCTCCTGGACGATGCTGTGCCAAATAAGGACATGGCTATGCTGAAATTAATTGTAATCGTCATTGTGATTTCATTGGCTGTGCAGGCAGTTTCCTCTTTTTTGCTTACTCGTATTTTAAGCGTAGAAGCACAGTTTCTCATTTCTGAGTTGCGGGTGAAAGTGCAGAAAAAAATCCTTTCTCTTCCCATAAACTTCTTTGATAATAATAAGTCAGGGGCTTTGGTCTCACGAATAATGACTGATGTGGAGGGCGTTAGAAACCTAGTAGGAACGGGGCTGGTTCAGCTCATTGGTGGTACCATCACTTCGGTGCTGGCATTAATCCTTCTTATCAACATCTCCCCTTCCATGACCATTTTCACATTGGTTCCAGTTGGTTTGTTTGCTGTCATAGCGCTGAAGGCGTTCGGAAGGATACGGCCCATTTTTCGAGAGAGAGGCAAGCTGAATGCAGAAGTCACCGGTAGACTAACAGAAACCTTAAATGGAGTTAGAGTAATCAAGGGATTTAATGCGGAGGAGTCTGAAAACAAGACCTTTGAAGATGGCGCCAGAAGATTGTATGAAAATGTCAAGTCCAGTTTGACCGCTACTGCAGTGGTTACCAGTTCCGGTACATTTTTGATTGGATTTGCCAGTGCAGGCATCCTGGCAATGGGTGGCTATTTCATGATCGAAAATGAGCTAACTTCCGGCGAACTAATTTCCTTCATCTCTCTCCTTGCTTTTATGATCGCCCCAATCGTTCAGATGAGCAATATCGGCAGTCAGCTTACGGAAGCCTTCGCCGGTCTCGACCGGACAGAAGAGATCATGAAGATGGATCCGGAGGATCTGACCGAAGATCGCCCAATCATGTTGGAGGAAGTAAAAGGAGATATCAAATTCATTGATATATCATTCTCCTATGAAGAAGGTAAAGGGGTTCTCAAAAACATATCATTTCATGCTCCACCAGGCTCTGTCACTGCGCTCGTGGGGAGTTCGGGCTCAGGTAAGTCCACCACTGCCAGCCTTGCAGCCACCTTTTTAAATGCAAAGAAGGGAATCGTTTCAGTAGATGGATACGACATCACGAAGGTAAACCTCTCGAGTTATCGCAAGCATCTGGGTGTAGTGCTTCAGGATGATTTTCTATTTGAAGGAACCATCCGTGAAAACATTCTTTTCCCCAGACCGGATGCTACGGAAGCAGAATTACTGGATGCAGTAAAGGGAGCGTACGTCAATGAATTCACCGACCGATTTGAAGATGGTCTTGATACAGTTATAGGCGAGCGAGGAGTGAAACTCTCCGGAGGTCAAAAGCAACGCATATCGATTGCTCGGGCATTATTGGCCAATCCTAAAATTATCATTCTGGATGAAGCTACTTCCAACCTGGATACTGAGAGCGAAACCTACATTCAGAAAAGCTTAGATGGGTTGATGAAAGATCGAACCACGTTTGTCATTGCCCACAGACTCAGCACTATCAAAAAAGCTGATCAAATCCTTGTGATCGAGGATGGCCGGATAGTGGAGCGGGGCACTCATGATGAACTGATAGCGAAAGAAGGGCGATACTTTGATCTGTATACTTATCAGAGCAGGATTTAAAAAAACAGCTCCATCAAATGGAGCTGTTAACTATGATGACCTCTTCTACTCATTCCTAATACTTTCTGTAGGGTCAGAGATGGCTGCATCGTAAGTTTTGAACGCTACGGTGATTAGTGCAATTACAACTGCCAACAAGCCTCCAACCACAAACACATACCAGTAATCAAGGATTTCAATCCGATATGCATAGCCACCCAACCACTGATTGATAAAGTACCATGCTACGGGAATTGCAACTATTGAAGCAACTAAAACGAGCCAGATAAACTCTCGGGAAATCAATCCAATGATCTGCTGTGCAGTTGCTCCCAGCACCTTTCGAATGCCTAATTCCTTTTGTCTTCGTTGGGCAGAATAAGTTGCCAGACCAAAAATTCCGAGGCAGGCAAGGAAAATGGATAGACCCGAAAAAGTACTAAAGACACGCGCTTGCTGCTCTTCATTCTCATAAAGATTCTTTAGACCATCGTCCAGAAACTGATAGGCCATTGGGTAATTTGGTGCCAACTCCTTAAATGTATTATCGATGAAAAGAAGTGCATCCTTAACATTGGCCAAGTTGATTTTTACAGCAATTTTACGATGATATCTTCCTGTAATAATTGCTAGCGGTTCGATTTCATCTTTTAAAGTGCTGAAATGATAATCCCTTGCAACACCCACAATGGTTGCACCTTCAATATCCCAACCAGGCATTTCAACCTTTCTTCCTATTACTTCATCTGTTGATAGTCCAAACTCAGATACTGCTTGTTCATTGAATATCATGGCATATTCTTCATCTGAAATTATTTCATTAGAAAAGTTTCTTCCTGATATAATGTCTATCCCCATGACATCAAAAAAATCAGTATCAGTAAAAAGTGTTCTCATACGAATGGATTCCGACACTCCAGTTACTTTAAAACTTGATGCATCATGAAACCCTCCGGGCTCTCCTGAAACTGAAGTAACACCTATGATATTTGAATTAGCTTTCAATCGATCTTTAAATTGCTCACGATTCCTTCGAATATCTGAATTATTTAAATCCACTAATACAATGGCTTCTCTATCAAAACCCAGCTCTTTTGAATTGAGAAATTGGGTCTGAACAGAAATCAACATTGAGGCCACAATTAGAAAGATTGAAATTGAAAATTGAGTTATTACCAGTGCTTTTCGTAATCCGATATTTTTCCCAGATGCTAGTTTGTTACCTTTTAAAATATTTACAGATATAAAAGATGAAAGTAAAACTGCTGGATATACACCTGAGCTAATTAATATCAAAACAATAAGCGCTACGAAGAAAACTATCACATTTGTATCCAACCAGTTCAAGCTAACATCAAGACCAAAGTACATATTAAAGGATGGAGTAAGTATCTGACAAATCGTAATGGAAATAAGAATTGACAGGACCAGTATCATCAATGATTCACTAAGGAATTGCATTATTAATCGCCATTTTGAACCGCCAAGTACTTTTCTTACACCTACTTCCTTAGCTCGCATAAAAGATTGAGCAATGGAAAGGTTTACATAGTTGAAGCAAGCAATAAATAAAATAGCAATGGCTACAATTCCAAGTGTAAGAATTGAAGAGAAGCTACCGTGTTTGGACATATCATATCGAGTCTCATTATTGAAATAAATATCTTTCAGAGGTTCCAATTCAAGTCCAACTGGATTGCCGGATCTTTCAAAATCTTCTCCCATATACTTATACATAAAATCATCCAGCTTTGCCTCTAGATTATCAGCCATTTCAAGCGAAGGAATCTTCACGTAGGTATTTAAGCTATTATTCCACCAGCCATTAAACCAGTCAAATGTGTTAAGCACATCCATAGATACTGCCAGAGGAAAATCTAAATGACTGTTACCAGAAGGTTCATCCAGTACTCCGGTTACGATGAACTCATATTCATTATCAAGAGTAATTATTTTACCGATCGGATTTGTTTCCCCAAAATATTTTTCAGATAGTTCTTTGGAAAGCACCGCAGAATTTCCTGTCTCAAATGCTGATTTCTCATCTCCATGCATCAATGGAAATGAGAAGAATTCAAAGAAATTCTTATCAACAAATGCAATTCCGCTTTCATTAAACCTTTTTTCACCTACTGAGATTAATGCTTCATCTTGAAGTACTCTGGTGACTGCAGTAATAGTTCCGGGAAAATCATTGATAAGCGCCTCGGCATATGGAGCTGAAGTAACTCCAATTCGATACGGCGTGCCATTCATCTCGGAAACTCTCAAGGTACGATAGACCTGATCTCCATCTTTATGAAATCCATCAGTGGTTACTTCTGAGTAAATGTAGAAGTAAAGAAATACTGTAGCCACCAATCCGATGGTGAAACCAAAGAGACTGATAATTGAGGCTCCCTTATGACGATATAAATTCCTTAAAGTGAGCAATGGATTGAAAATAAACATAGGCCCGGTATTTGAGTTTTTGAATGATTTGAGTGTGGATGGTCTCAGATACGCCAGCACCTGATACCAATATTTTAGTCCTTTGAATCGGGAAGATGCCAGTATAGCATAATACTCATGAAGATTACCCTCCAACTCCTCCACCAGTTCTGCTTTGCAAAGCCAGCGGATCAAATGAAAGGATAATTTTGGAGGTCGACTAGGCATAGCTAAACTTCAATTCCATGGCAGGTACCTGACTCCAAAGACTCGCCCGCATTTCTTTTACTTCATTTAAAGCTGCTTTGCCGGCAGCCGTTAGCTCATAAATTCGCTTGCGTCTACCTCCTCTTTCTTGCGTAGCTCCTCCCATTTCCGATTTCAGGAAATCCTTTTGCTCCAATCTGCTCAGCGTGGTATGCAGTGCACCCATGGAAATGGAACGGTTTACCTGATTTTTGATTTCATCTTTGATTCGAAGCATATATGCTTCGTCCTGTAGAATCAAGACAACCAGCAAAAGTAGTTCTTCGAATTCACCGAGATTGGTACCCTTCATAATATATTAGTTTCTATTTTGCAGACTAATATACGAAGGGAATTATTTATTTGTTTCGATAAAGTAGAAAGAAATAGATAATTAGCTATTGCTGGCTTTTAATGAAGCAATCATTTCCTGGATTGAACGTACGATAAAGTACATTTCCTCATCAGTCATGGTAGGATGAATAGACAACCTAACCCAGCCAGGCTTTTGAGTTACGTCACCCTGATCAATTAAGTCAGTGATGCGCTTTGACTCTTTTCTATCTATGTCAAGCAAAAAGTGTCCGTAAGTACCGGCGCACGAACAACCCCCTCTTACCTGGATGCCATAGTGGTCATTGAGATATTGGACTACATCATTGTAATGAATGCCCTCTATGTAAAAGGAAATAATTCCAAGTCGTTCACGTACTTGATCAGCTAGTACTACCAGCTCAGGCATATCATCTAAACCCTCCCAAAGGATCTCCATTAGCTGTTTTTCACGCCGCGACATCAACTCCGATCTCATTTGCTCTTTGAGTTCGATTGCCTTCGCAGCTCGTATGGTTTGCAGTATTGCAGGGGTACCCCCATCCTCTCGTTCTTCAATATCACCCACATATTTTCGTCCTCCCCACGGATTGGTCCAGTCGACCGTACCTCCCCCACTCACATCAGGGGTGGCATTATTGATTAGTTTCTCATTGACAATTAAGATACCTGAAGCCCCCGGACCACCCAAAAACTTGTGTGGAGAAAACATGATAGCATCCAAATATGACACTTCATCAGGGTGCATATCCATATCAACATATGGTGCAGAACAAGCAAAATCCACAAAACAATATCCTCCACTCTCATGCATCAACTTCGCGATTTCATGAAACGGGGTTTCGATACCAGTTACATTGGAGCAAGCAGTAATAGAAGCAATCTTTAATCGTTCAGGAAACTGCCCGATGGCTTCTCTGAAATTAGAAACCGACACAAGTCCATTGTCATCCGGTGGAACCACTATCACTTTACAAATAGTCTCCAGCCAGCTGGTATGATTGGAGTGATGTTCCAAGTGGGTAATGAAAACTACTGGTTGTTCTTTGATCAAAGTCTGCCTGATCCATTTATCAGATTCAGGCAATCTCAAACCAAGTAGTCGTTGTAGTTTATTAATGACATCTGTCATCCCGGACCCATAGGAAATCAGGATATCATCTTCATTTGCATTAACGTGTCGTTTGATTTGTTGCCGAGCAGATAAATATCGGTCCGTAATGTATGAACCTACATAATTTGTTTCTGTATGCGTATTCCCGATAAACGGAAGCACTTCCTCTAGCATGCTATCTTCAATCGGTTTATAACATCTGCCACTTGCAGTCCAATCGGCATACAGCATCTTCACAACCTTCTCGTTGGTTTCGATGGTTTGATTTTGTCCAATGATCCCTTTTCGGAAAAAGGCAAAATGCGATTCCAATGAAGTGTCTGCCGTAGTAAATGGTGAATCAGATATCAGCATCCCTTTCGAATTAATCCACCGGTACGATAAACTTTTGGCCAGGAAGCCTTGGTCAAGTCCTTTTCGTAGTACTCTATTAAGCCAGCATCGTTTTCGAAATCGGCAAATCCTCCATAGAATTGACACAGTTCGTGTACTTTATTTACCAACGATTTATTGGTGACACCATCACCGAAAGGCAATGTTGGATATAGTACACGGTCAAACCAGTCATGCACGCCACCATGAACAATAACAGTATGATCTCTCAGTGAATCAGGAAGTGTATCCCAAAGCCTTCTTACCAGCAGGTCATCGCCGGAGTACACGATGGTTTGTTTTGTAATCAAATTTGGGTTGAACTCATCAAGCGGAACATTGCTTGCAGTAGGTATATGGAACTCTTCATAAGACCTGGCATCCCTTAGATCTACGATATCAAGCATCTCACGATTTTTTATTTTCTCGGCTAACTCCACCACACCGATAAATTGTGGCTGTCGGTTGACTCCATTAAGTCCCTCCGGGAAAGCTAAAGCCATCACCAATCCAGCCAGCACGATTCCAAACCCAATCAAAGCCAGGCGCCTATTTATCGTTAGGTCATTCATTTGACTGCATTTTTAGATTCAATCCACTCTGAAGCCCAGAAGCCTGCCAGTGCTGTTATTACCAAAATAAATACCATTAGACCGCTAGGTATGTTGAAGTACTCCACAAATGTGATCTGTCCCAGACCTCCTGCGGTATAAAACCCCTCGATCCAGGGATATACTTCTCCGAAAACCAAAATTCCCAATAACAAACCGGCGACATTCATAATGCCATCCAGACTCCCTGTAGCGGATGCAACGCATGAGGTACCTGGACAATAACCACCTACGATAAACCCCACACCGAAAACCAACCCTCCGATGATTTGGGGCCACACGTAGGTGGGTGTCAGGTAGATCATATCTGCATGTAAAAAACCAAACCAGTTGAGCCAAAAAACCCCAATCATTGCCGTAATAATGGCGGTAAACATCATTTTGAAGACTGTCATGTCTTTCAGGTAAAATTGAGCGGAGAGCTTTTTCGCACTACCTAAACCTGCCCGCTCTAGAAAGAACCCGAAAGCAATCCCTATTACAAGCGCAAAAGCCAGGCTTGCCTCTTCACCAATCCATCCGAAATCATAAAATGGTCCATTCATATCCACAATCGTTTTACAAATCCTGCCATTGCATATGCACCGACAAACAAAGCAATCATGAACATCCAGCTACCAACATTCATCATGGCACCTCCAGTCAACGCCTGGCCGCTGGTACAACCTCGGGCAAGCTTGGTTCCAAAGGCCATGACAATACCACCTGTAAAAGCGAATAAGAATCTTCGGTTATTTGATAGTAAAGGGCCTTTTTCAATTTTAATTTTGTTCCTACCTGCCAGCCTACCAGAGACAAATCCTCCAATCAACACACCAAGTACCTCGAATACCAGCCAGTCCTTCAGCGGATGAATCGTTCCATCTCCGAGATAACCCATGTAAAAGGCATTTGCCTCAGTATGTGATTTCGACACAGTTTGAACACCTGTAGCGACTACAGAAGTCATGGCTCCAGAAGCTCCTATGCCTCGTCCCATAACCAGAAAAGTAGCAAGCAACACCAGTCCTAGTCCTATTCCACAGACATATGGATTCCAGTAAGGTGAAGGAATTTTGTTCTTTTCTTTCATTAGTCCAATTCAATTGGTAGGTCTTCATTTGGTCCCCACTCATGGAAAGATCCGTCGTACATTCTAATATCCTTGTACCCTAATAATTTAGCCGCAGTATAAACTACCGTAAGCTGCATCCCGATGTGGCAGTAAAGCACCAAAGGTTCATCTTTACTCAGTCCTTGTCCGTTAAAAATATTGCCTAGCTCTTCGATCGATTTAAATGTGTATGCACCAATATCAGATGGTTCGTACAAAGTTGTGTAAGGGATATTTTTTGCATTTGGTATTCTCCCAAGTCTTGCTCCATGCGTAGGCTCGATTCCTTTGTAATAAACCTCCGATCGACAATCAACAATGGTGTTTTCTTTGTTATCAATGCTTGCCAACATGTAGTTCTCATCTGCAAGCAATGATTTATTTGGCTCAATGTTAAAACTCCCCTTTTTAGGAGTATTCACTTCAGTACTGATCACTCGTCCACCGTTTTTCCAGGCCACAATGCCTCCATCCAGGATATATGTTTTATGTCCATGACCTAAATAATCAAGCGTGAAGTATAATCGGGTCACCAGTGGAATCCAGTTTGCAGGTGTATAGATGACCACATCTGTCTCATTGGTTATCCCATTTTTCTCAAAGAGATCCTTCAAATCTTCATTCGTGGGTAAGTCAAAAACAATGCTTCTGTCTTCAGTTCCAATCGTATAATCTTCTGAGCTCATGTAAACAGCTCCTGGAATATGCTCTTTCTTATAATCGCTTTCTCTTCCAATGTGAAAAATGACCAGGTTGTCCTTTTGCATTCGCTTTTCGAGCCACTCGGGCCCCACCAAAATGGATGGTTCTTGAGCTGTTCCCAGACAAGGATTCACTAGAAACAACAAGATGAGTATTTTGATTTTTTGCATGATGATTGTGTTTTTCACGCAGTTTACCGAAGATTAGCATATGAATGGTTTAAGCCTTAGTTAAAGAGACTTAAGCAAGTGTTAAAAGCGTTAAGAAAAAGTTAAAATCAGGTGTAAAAGTCTCAATTAGACTTAATTTCGGATAGAAGCTGGACATGAAAATTAACAAATACACACTAGCGGCTCTCTTTATTGTAGTACTCAGCTCACTAGGAGTACTGCTGGTTATTCAATTTCAAATTCTTGAAAAAGACATCAAGAATAACCGAAGTACAATGGAGCTTGCAATCCCGGGAATCCTTTCAGATCTCTATGATAACATGATGTTCAATCGAGATTTGGATAACCTGGTGAGGAAGTATGAAGGAACCGAGTCATTCCAGTTTACGACAAATTCCAATCCATCAGATCCACTTCAATTACTTTTAAAATCCGGGTTGGATGAGGTGATTTCTTTAAACTACCCTGATTTGGAATATGAAGTTGATGGGTTCGTATCAGATGAATATGGCTGTATGATCCACAGAGGACATAGACCGGAATTACCCAAAGCTAAAAAAGTAATGGAAGCGGATAATCACATGTGCTTTTGCATGATCCTTCCAAATACGCTTGACATTTCCATGACATATTCTAATAAAGAAGAGACAATCATTGGAAACTCTGCCAGCATTTTAAAAGCCAGCTTTCTCCTAATCGTTATCATCTTGATATCGTTCTGGTTTACCATCCGTACCATAGGCAAACAAAAGAAGCTGTCGGACTTAAAACGCGATTTTATCAACAATCTGACTCATGAATTCAAGACCCCAATCTTTTCCATCTCACTCGCTTCAAAATCACTTAGAAGCATTGATGAAATAAAAAAGACACCAAAAGCTGATTCTTATCTCAATCTCATCACGAATGAAACCAAACGTTTGCAAACCCAGGTCGACAAGATTCTTCAGATGGCCTTATTGGATTCTGGTAATCTAACACTTGATAAAAAGGAAATCGATTTACACGAATCCATCCAAAATGTAGCTGAAGGATTTCAAATGATCATTTTAGAGAAAGAAGGGACGATCACCTTTAACCTCCATGCATCGAATCACCGAATAGTGGCAGATGAGACACATTTGAATAATGTGCTATTCAATTTATTGGATAATGCGCAAAAATATTCTGAAGAAAAACCTCATATCGAGATTATCACCGAAGATTCGGAGAATGGCATCATCCTTACTTTTAAAGATCATGGCATTGGGATGGACACAGTGACGCAGAAGTATATTTTTGATCAATTTTATCGGGCACAATCAGGTAATGTGCATAACGTGAAAGGTTTTGGTCTGGGCCTTAGTTATGTAAAGAAGATCATTGAATTTCACAAGGGTACCATTAGTCTACAAAGTACTCCCGGACAGGGCAGCATATTCAAAATCCATTTACCAACAGCCTCATGAATCGAATACTACTTATAGAAGATGACCAGAACCTGGGGTATATACTAAAAGAGTATCTTCAAATGAACGACTTATTAGTTGAGTGGATTCAGGATGGTGAGGCTGGAATCAAAGCATTTGAATCCACGAAATTTGACCTGTGCATTCTGGATATAATGATGCCTAAAAAAGATGGTTTTGAAGTTGCGCATGAAATCAAATCCAAAAGCCCGGAAATGCCATTGATTTTTCTGACAGCTAAATCATTAAAGATTGACAAATTGAAAGGATTCAAGGCCGGCTGTGATGATTATATCGTAAAACCTGTTGACGAAGAAGAATTGATTGCCCGTATTCATGCTGTGCTGAGAAGAAGCAATAATTTAAAAGAGGAAAAGGATCAGTATAAAATTGGGTCATTCACCTTCGATCCTAAATCACAAAAGCTTAAAAATGATAGTGAATCCACCAGCATTCAACTGACCCAAAAAGAATCCAGGGTACTGCACATGCTCTGTATCTCACATGGTGAACTAGTTGAGAGTGATCATATACTGAAAGAATTGTGGGGGCAAAACGATTACTTCAAACGCCGAAGTATGGACGTTTACATATCCAAATTGAGAAAATACCTAAGTGCCGATCCAAATGTCCAGCTATCTAATGTACATGGCAAAGGATACATTCTTGAGGGCTGATTTGCAGATGGTTACCGGTAGCACTACTTTAGAATCATGGATGTCATTGAGGTAGTTACACGTTCCATTTCATTAAATCTCCTTCGATATTTTGGTGTTGCCGGCTTTGCATTTTTGATCTTCTATGTGATTTTCAAATCCAGATGGTCGTACTGGAAAATCCAGCAAACATTTCCAAAACCCAACGATTACTGGCGTGAGATCATCTTTTCGCTCATCACCGTAATCATCTTTATGGTGGTAGCGGTTATTGTTTTTGCCTCTCCACTTCGAAG
The DNA here is from genome assembly GCF_965247405.1 of Ekhidna sp. GTDB lineage: Bacteria > Bacteroidota > Bacteroidia > Cytophagales > Cyclobacteriaceae > Ekhidna. Next base: position 3,560,509 of record NZ_OZ252014.1, on the reverse strand, counting down.
TTACACCTTGCAATATGAACGTATCGAAGCGTTAGGAAGGGGTTATTGGTGGCTTAGCATTTTCCTCATGATCCTCCTGCACGACACATACTTTTATTGGATGCATCGAGTGATGCATCATCCAAAGATTTTTAAATGGGTACACCGAACACATCATCAGTCGACCAATCCATCACCCTGGGCAGCCTATGCCTTCCATCCCATTGAAGCATTTTTTGAAGCAAGTATCATTTTTCCAATCGCTTTCCTGATCCCTTTTCATCGCACTGCGTTGTTGGCGTTCTTAATCTTTATGATTGTCTATAATGTTTATGGGCATCTAGGGTATGAATTGTATCCCAAAGGTTTCAATAGGCATTGGCTGGGAAGGTGGATTAACACCTCGGTTAATCACAATCAGCATCATAAGCAATTTACCGGAAATTACGGGCTATACTTCTTGTTTTGGGATCGCATCATGGGAACCCTTCGCACAGACTATGATGATGCTTATCAGCAGAGTGACAGCAAGCGAATGAAATCATGAGGACCAAACCCATTTCAATAAGTAGGCTCAAACCAGAAATTGAGGTAACAACAGCAAGAAGTGGTGGTCCGGGCGGGCAGCATGTGAACAAGGTGGAAACTAAAGTAATTCTGCGTTTCAATGTCGCACAATCCCAGTTGCTAACGGAAGCTCAAAAATCAACAATCCTGGAAAAGCTGGCTGCCAAGCTAACGAAGGATGGGGAGCTGATTATAAGCGCAGATAGCTCCAGATCCCAAGTCAAGAATAAGGAGATGGCTTTTAAGAAGCTGGATCGGATATTGGCAAAAGCCTTTGCTCAGAAGAAGAAGCGAAAACCGACCAAACCGACTAAAGCATCTAAAAAGAAACGGCTGGATAACAAAAGAAAGCACGGTGAAAAGAAGAAATGGCGTCAAAAGCCCATTTAATCAAAAAATAAGTATAATACCTAAATAATTATAAGATTTTACCCCAGCAAAACAGGGTGAAGCTCTGCCGTAATATTGTATAAGAATTTGCTAGTTATGGCGACATTAATTTTCTCATTAATATTAGTGGCTGTGTTTGTTACGTTAGAACAAACATGGTTTACACGCAAAAGCAAACGATTAGGGTGATTATTTGTAGAAATTGTTTTCCGACCAGCACTGGTCGGAAACTTTTCTGCAATATTTTTGAGTCCTAATGAGAACGCTCCTCACTTTAGTTCTGCTCTTCTGCTACTTTGCAGCTAGTTCCCAAAACTTTTTGTCCTGGCAGTACAACGATCGATATTTTTCTTTTTCAGTTGGCACAGGTACTTCTACATATTTCGGAGAGCTCAATGAAAGAAACAGTATCAATGATGATCTATCACAATTAAGTTTCGGGATAGAAGCTCGCTTGTTAAATCGGGTGGGGGCACGTTTAGAGGGTTCTTTTTTTACGCTATCCGGTGATGATAAAAATGCTTCGGACAGCTCTTTTCAAAGGCAAAGAAATCTCTCGTTCCAGTCGAGAAACATGCATTTCCAATTTCATGCTGTCTATTACCTGAAGCCCTATCAGGGCGATTATTATAAACGATGGACGTTTGACCCCTACCTATTTACAGGCGTTGGCTATATGAAATTCACCCCTACTGCGGAGCTAGGTGGAGAGCGCTATAAGCTTCGAGAAGCTCGTACAGAAGGTGTTGATTATAAAAAGTGGGTAACGACGATTCCTGTTGGTATTGGAGGAAAATTCAAAGTGAATGAGTTTCTGAATGTCAATCTGGAAATCTCCTATCATTATGCGTTCACTGACTATCTGGATGATGTCTCCAACACTTATGCTTCGGAATTTCCAAATTCCACTGCTGAGTTGCTGGCCGACCGAAAGGATGAGGTGGGTGTAGTTAACCCTGAATACTACGATCAAATTCAGCCCGGAGGAAGAAGAGGTGACCCGGATACCAATGATAGTTTCCTTCAGATAAGCTTAAAGGCTGAAATTTTTCTTCCTCCAGATCTATTTTCCAGAAAAAACAAGGCCATAATTAAGAAGCCCTCAGCCTACGACTGAAACCATTTTTTCACTGTAGCTATCACATAGTCTTGCTCATCAGTGGTCAGTCCTGTACCTGAAGGTATGCAAATGCCTTTTTCAAATATTTCTTCACATACTCCACTTCCATGAAAGGCATAATCATCATACGCTTCGTGTAAATGAAGTGGTTTCCACAACCTACGTGATTCGATGTTATGACTGTTCAGGAATTGGATTAGATCCATGATGTCTTTATCTAGGTCTTTCAATGTACAAGTAGTCAGCCATCTATTGGAGAAACAAACTGGCGGTTCTTCCAGAAATTTAAAATGATCTTCTAGCTCACTTTTGTATCGATCAAAAATCCATCTTTTCTTTTCAATGAAGGATTCAAGCTGCTTTAACTGACCTAGTCCAATGCCAGCCAGAACATTGCTTATTCGATAATTATATCCGACTTCCTTATGATCATATGTCAGTTCACCACTATTCGCCTGGGTTGCCAGGTAAATGGCCCGACTTTTATCTTCTTCACGGCAGATCAATGCTCCACCCCCACTCGTGGTGATAATTTTGTTTCCATTGAAAGACAAAATACCGTAATCACTCATCGTACCTACCTCCTCATCATTTAAGCGTGCACCCAGTGCTTCAGCGGCATCTTCTATCACGATGATATCGTGCTCTTTAGCTATTCGGATGATTTCATTTATTTGGGCTGGCATGCCGTACAAATGGGTAACAACCAGTGCCTTTGGAGTTTTTGCAGCGGTACGCAGGTACTCTGATAGTGCCCCTGGATCAAGGTTCCACGTCACTTCCTCGCTATCCAGAAAAACCGGGATAGCTCCCTGATAGATTACCACATTGGCACAAGCTGCAAACGTAAATGAACTAACAAGCACATGATCATTTGCTCCAACCCCGGCCATTACCAATGCCAGGTGCAAGGCTGAAGTACCGGAGTTGAGAGCAACCACCTCTCTGCCCTCATATTTCTTGGCAAGCTCAGATTCAAACGCGTCAATAGATGGACCTATTGGTGCTACCCATCCACTGGCCAAAGATTTTGAGACTTCCGCCAGTTCCTCTTCTCCTACACTAGGAGGCGATAGATATATGCGCTGATTTTTCACCTTTTCGATGCGTATTCACTAAAGGTAATCGTCTTCTCGTCTTTATAAGAGGTTAAGTCCTTTTTAAAAACTTCGAGAATTGTTTTTAACAAAATTTTCATATCCAGCATAAATGAAATGTTATCCACATAAAACACATCCAGCTTCATCCGTTCGTCCCAGTCAATCGTGTTTCTACCATTTACCTGTGCCAAGCCCGTGATCCCCGGTAAGACCACATGCCTTCTTTCTTCTTCGTCATTATAGTGCTTGAGATACTCAACCAAAAGTGGCCTGGGGCCTACAAGAGACATTTCTCCTTTCAGGACATTTAGCAATTGAGGCAATTCATCCAGTGAATAGGAGCGAATAAATCGGCCTAAACGAGTCATGGACTTTTCATCAAAGTCCGTTCTAAACGTACGGAATTTCAAAAGCTTAAATGTGGATTCATTCCTCCCTACTCTCTTGTGTAGAAATAATGGTGATCGCATAAAGTGAAACGATAAAACTACGGCGATAATAATTTGAAACGGCAGTGAAATGAGTAACAAGATCAAGGCAAACAATCGATCGAAAACTGGCTTTACCCCTCTCTCATAAAATTTACTGCGCCTCATAATGCTAAAAATAGGCATTACCCTATTTATTTGATATTTTTCACCTCAAATTAGTTTTTATCAATCAGCAAGAAATAGCCGAACAGGCTCCATCGGTTTCATGAAAACATTTCGTTTCGTCATCTCCTTCAGTATCGCCTTAGCCATTGGAATCGCCTTAAACACCAAAATAGGCGCTATTCCTCCCTTGGGTAAATTTCTTAGCCCCTTCCACGGATTTTGGCAAAACGCAGAAAATGTTGCAATCGATATAGCGTCAGAATCAGTAGAAGGACTATCCGATAGCGTGAATGTGTATTTTGATGAGCTACTAATCCCTCATGTTTTTGCCAGCAATGAAAAAGATCTTTTCTTCACTCAAGGATATGTTACTGCCTATCACCGCCTATGGCAAATGGAATTTCAACTGTACTCTGCAGCCGGAAGGTTAGCAGAAATCCTTGGTCCTAAAATTGGAACCACCAGCCTGGTTGATATCGATCGAAGAATGAGACGCATTGGGCTCATGCATGGTGCCAGAAAATCAGAAGAGTTATTTAAAAAGGAAGAACCAGAAGTATACGAACTCATTCAGTCATATAGTGCCGGTGTAAATGCCTACATCGAATCTTTATCCTATGCAGACTTACCTATAGAATACAAACTCCTGGATTATGAACCTGAGGAGTGGACGCCATTGAAATGTTTCCTGTTGATTGCCAACATGAACAACATGCTCTCCAGGGGTGAGCGTGATCTGGAGCACACGAATGCACTAAAAAAATGGGGTCGTGAAGTTTTCGAAATACTCTATCCGGAAAGACCTAATATAGTAGATCCGGTCATTCCAGTTGGTACATCATTTGATTTTGACCCAATTGTTGTTGAGAAACCAGATGTGACCTTTCCACTCTATTTCACTGATCCGATGATCGAAAATCCTGACCCTGATAATGGCAGCAACAGCTTTGTGGTGAATGGAGAGAAAACAGCCAATGGCAAAGTAATTCTGGCAAACGAGCCTGATTTAAGTCTCAATCTTCCAAGCATCTGGTACATAATGCAATTAAACAGCCCTACTATCAATGTCATGGGTGCCACTCTACCAGGTGGTCCGGGAGTCACCATTGGTTTTAATGATTCGATTGCGTGGGGTAACACCAATGCGAAGAGAGATCTGGTTGATTGGTACTACATCCAATTCAAAGATGACTCCAGGGAAGAATACCTCTACAATGATAACTGGGTGCCTACCAAAAAGGTTATAGAGGAGATTAAAGTTCGAGGATCATTCAGCTATTACGATACCATCATTTATACCCATCACGGTCCGGTGGTTTACGATCGAAATTTTACTAGTGATCGCAGCGAAGTAACAAACCTGGCTATGAAGTGGATCGCACATGATGCGAGTAAGGAGATAAAAGCCCTTTATTTGGGCAACAAGGCAGAAAACTACGACGAATTTGTTGAAGCCTTTAGTTATTTCAGTGGGCCGCCACAAAACTATTCATTTGCTGCAGTGAACGGCGACATTGCCCTTTGGGTCAATGGGAAATTCCCTGTGAAATGGGAAGAGCAAGGGAAATTCCTGATGGATGGAAGTAATATCGATCATGAATGGAAAATCTACATGCCCAGCTCGCACAATCTTCATGTGAAAAACCCTCCCCAAAATTTTGTCAGCTCAGCCAACCAGCATGCAGCAGACACGCTTTACCCATACTATCAATATGATTACAACTATGAGTACTACAGAGGTAGACGAATCAATGATCGTCTACGAGTGATGGATGAAATCACGGTGGAAGATATGATGAATCTGCAGCATGACAACTTTAACTACAATGCGTCTGAGGCATTACCTATGATGCTGGATAGCCTTGATTCAGCCTCATTCACAGATAGAGAGTGGGATTATTACAATAAACTGGCGGGCTGGGACTACTTCAATAATCCGGATTTACAAGCCGCAACCATCTATGAAGTATGGTGGAGAAAACTGAATAGCAAGCTTTGGGATGAAATTGATAGCAGTGAAGTAGCAGTATACAGACCTCACTGGTACACTACTGTAGAAATTCTCAAAAGCCAATCGGATTTTTTCATGATAGACAATCAGTCTACTTCTGTCACTGAATCAAGCGGTGACTTAATGCGGCAAACATTTAAGGAGGCGATTGAGAGCCTGGAAGAATATCTCGAGGAAGAAGGTAACTCGCTGCTCTGGTATCAGTATAAAAACACGACAATCAGACACTTGTTAAGAATTAGCCCTTTCAATGAAGGGAAAATCAAAATTGGAGGTAATCGCCACATCGTAAATGCAGCTTCCGGTTCTCATGGTCCTTCTTGGAGAATGATTGTAGAACTGGGCGATGGAGATGTAAATGCCTGGGGTGTTTACCCTGGAAGCCAGTCTGGAAATCCGGGGAATCCTACCTATGGACATTTGATTGATGACTGGGCTAGCGGTGAATATTATCAACTACTATTTGAGCGATCTCTTTCCCCTGATCAACCAGAGATAACACATAGTATTACACTTAATTCGAACTAATGAAGCTAATAATCCGACTCATAGTAATAGGCGCACTTACATATTTTTTGTCACCATTTTTTACCTGGTGGACGGCAATGGTAGTCGCTTTTCTGGTATGCTACATCTCTCCTTCTTCAGGATTGAATGCTTTTGTAGCGGGATTTCTGGGAGTAGGCCTGGTCTGGATGGGACATGCATGGAACATAGATGTGCTTAATGAATCGGCATTCAGCACCAAAGTGGCCGAAATTATGCAAGTCAGTGACCCGGTTTTTTTGGTTTTTGCAACAGGACTTATAGGAGGGCTGGCCGGAGGATTTGCTTCTCTCTCCGGTACCAGCTTTAGATCACTATTTATAAAACCCAAGCAGAGGAGTCTGTACAGCTGACCTAGCCTTCTTTTACAAGTACTCCACTTGCTACAAAGGTGATGGAGTTTCTCATTGATTCATCATATTCCTTTCCACCATCTTCAGCGTAGTGTCTGGCTACATCTTCTTCCAGCACTTCCTTCTTTGCTAAACCTTCGATTATCACTTCACTCCCACTGATGTCCTTGGGAACAAAAAAACCATAATCTTTAAAAGTTACCCGGATGTTAGCCCCTTTATCATTTTTCAGGGTCATCCAGCAACCTTTCATTTGACAAACCTCCTCAATCGTACCGCGCACTTTAAACACCTGATCTTCATCATTCACTTTAGAAAGAAAAGAATCTGTATTCAAAGCATCATTTGAGGTAATCTCAGCACCATGACTTGAAAACTTTTCTGCAGGAGCCGTGCAGGCTATGGCTATGAGTACAATTACAAAATATTTCATACGTAAGTTTTTTTTAATTCAGCGAATATAAATCCCTTATCGGTTAAAACATTTCTCCTATGTTAATCAGTGATATAAAATAATTTTATTTACATATAACTGTCTTATTGTCAAATGGTTACCTTGACAAAAATAATTTATAAAAAAAATACTTTAGTTATGTGTAAAATTATTTTTTATTCTATATTTGTCACATCATTAAAAACTTTATTGAGTTATGAAAAGAAAACTATTTACAGCCCTCGCAATTGTTGCCGCATTATCATTTACAGCCTGTTCAGAAGATGCAGCTATGGAAGAACTAATTGAAGATACTGAACTAAACGCTCAGATTACCGATCCAGATGGTGATGGTGGAGATGGAGACGATGATCCAACTGGATCAAATTAATATTGGTATAAGAAGAAGCCGCTTTTGACGAAAGATTCCTTAAAACGCTGAAATTACTCAGCGTTTTTTTTTATCATTGTTGAAAGAACAGTTATTAGGAATGGGAAAGCAGCTTCTGCTTTTAGTTTATTTAGTATCAACAATATCGGCTTATTCTTTTTCGATCAATGAGAAGGAATTAAATGGTATTTATTCTCTTACTAAAACAAATATTGACTCAGCTTATACATTATCTTATAATTATTTAGATAAATGCAATCAAGATAATGATTATTACGGCATAGTTAAGCTCAATTACCTTTTGGGTTTTTTGCATAAAAAGGACAACAATATCGGTAAATCAGTCCTTCACTATTTAGAAGCCATTCGTTATGCGAAATATGCCGATTATGAAGGACTCCTTGATGATGAAGTCTCATTAAGAAAAAATTTAGCAAATACGTATAGGATTTATAAGGCTAACGAATTAGCGATAAAATACTACACTGAAGCGATAAATATCACCGACCAAATTGGCGACCAAAAAAACAGTATAAGCTTAAAGTTTAATCTAGCTTTAACATATGCACAAACCGATGAAATTAACAGTGCCATTAAATTATTCAATAGTCTTATTGAAATTTCAGAGAAGGAACGAAAGAAAAGAATCATCAATGAATTAGGGTTGATCCATTGGGAATTAGGCGATTTGGAAAAAGCAAAAGAGTATTTCTCACAATTAATAGAGGTAGCGGATGGGTATCAACTCTATAAAGCAAAAGCATTGCATAATCTCGGTGAGATTGAGTATGAATTAGGCAATAACGAGGAAGCAATTGAATTAATTAAAAGTTCAATTCAACTTAAAAATGAAATATCGGACGTAGATCAAAGAAGTTTATTTATTTCTTACAAAGCTCTCGGTGACTTCTTATTCCAAAAAGGAGCTTTCGCTGAAGCTCAAAAAGCGTACGCATCTGCTGAACCCTTAGTTGAGTCTGTTCAAAATGAAGCCTTTTCATACGAGCTATTCAGATCACTATCCCAATTAAACTATGAACTAGGCAATCCATTTAAAGCAAGAAATTACAGTACTATATATTCCAATAAGGTGGATGGTTACCTGGAGATGCAGCAAAAAATTCAGGAAACTGACAAACAATATAATATCGATTTGATTACCAAAAGATATATGGACGAAGTTGCAAGACAGGAACGAATCGCCTCCATCCTATTCTACTCTAAATTGATCTCAGGTTCACTACTAGCTCTTCTGCTATTTTCAGTAGGATACAATTGGTATCAGAAAGTAAGAATGAGGAGAAGTATCGTGAAGGAGCTGGTGGATCTGAAGTTTATCGATTAAACTTTCAGTTTTAGTTTTTCTTTCAGAACATTTAGCATACCCTCCTGTCTCTCATGCAGTAGAATGAGCTTATTCTTTTGTTCAGAAGCCTCATCCATCAAGAAAGCTACTAATTCTTCAAGTTCAAGCACCTCATGCGAATCCGGTTGTTCCAAACGCATCTTTACAAAAAGTTCTCTGATGCGAGCCTGTAGATTAACGTGCGTGGGGGCAAATTCCTGTGAAGTAACGATATCATCATTCCACATCGATCCCTCTCCTTTGATCAACCAATCTGCATTTAGCTTATCATAGGTCTTTAGGATATTGTGAATAAGGTCGTAGCTAGGTTTGCTTCTTCTACCCTTGATGATATTAAATATGACCGTTACACTTACCTCCAAACTTTCAGAGAACGAGGTTGGATTCATATCCAAAACTCTAATCAATTTATGTATACGATCATTTATCATGTGATAAATTTAATGAATAGTTTTAAAACTCAAAAAAAAGAAGGGATCCCGGCGGGGAACCCTTCATCATTAAGAACCAGCTATGGAAAATAGATACTCACTATCTATACTCGAATTTATAAGCTTTTAATTAACTGACAAAGGTTTTTCTATTTTTTTTTATCATTTGATAATACCAAAGCGGTATTAGGGATCATCAGTTTTTTTCTACGAATGATTATAACTTAACGACTAACTTCCCTACGGATTCACGAGACTCCATATATGTATGAGCTTCAGGTAGTTGGGAAAACGGGAAAACCTTTCCCACAATAGGTTTCAAATGGTGCTCTTTTACAAAAGCGTAAAGCTCATCCCATATTTCAGCTGTCAATGCCTCATTTTCTGTTAAATACCCTATATGAGATGCAAATACTCCTTTACTTTCAGTCGCCATTTTCATCATATTGACTTTTGGTGCATCTAAATATGTTTTTACCCAGGAATAAGGATTCCAGATTTTCAGGTTCATACTGGCAAAACCAATCACTACTAAGCGACCAAATGAATCGAGAAGTTTCATGCTTTTCTTAAATACTTCACCTCCTACTGTCTCTAGCACACAATTGATCTTACCACCATCATTTATTATCTCCTGATAAAAGTCTTGTTCCCTGTAATTAATTGGAGTACCTCCCAATTCTTTAATTAAATCCAACTTATAGTCGCGACTTGCCGTCCCATAAACCTTACATCCCAAGGCACTTCCAATCTGAACAGCAGCAGTACCAACTCCACCAGCAGCAGCCTGGATTAATACACGCTCTCCAGACTCAACCCTGCACAGTTTTTTCAGAGCTACCCAGGCAGTCATGAAGTTTACAATATATGCTGCATTCTCTTCCGGCGTGAATGCATCGAAAGCTGGAAAGCAAAGATGTTCGGGGGCACAAACATATTCTGCATATGAACCATACTGTTGGCCTACGATGACCTTGTCTCCCACTTTGTATTTAGTTGCATCCCCACCTAATTCTGTCACTTCACCATAACACTCCATTCCCATAACGTATGGCTTTTTGGGAGCCCAACTGTACTGACCCTTACGCGAAAGTATCTCCGCATAGTTGATCCCTATTGTTTCCACCTTCACTTTGACTTGATTAGCGTCCGGTGAAGGCTCTGAAATATTTTCAATTTTTAAAATCTGAGGTTTACCTGTTTTTCGTAATTGATATGCTTTCATACGTAATGATTGTGACGTTTGGCCTGATTTGTCAAAACGCAGGCAATTTAATGTTTTAACTTCACGAGTATAACTAACAGAAAAAATGAAAGAGACATATTATAACAGAGAAGACCTAAAAAAATTCGGTAAAGTTTCCGAATGGCAGAAAGAACTAGGAGACAAATTTTTTGATTATTACGGTAGTGTTTTTGAAGAAGGCGCTCTAACGGCAAGGGAGAAATCGCTGATTGCTCTAGCTGTGGCCCATGCCATCCAATGCCCCTATTGCATCGATGCATATACGGATGACTTGCTGAAAAAAGGGGTAGATGAGGAACAAATGATGGAAGCACTGCATGTCACAACTGCAATCAGAGGAGGCGCTTCGTTGGTACATGGAGTACAAATGATGAACCAGGTCAATGACAAATTAATGTAATATGCTAAAATCGCTAAAAAGGCAAAAACACAAATTATCCTCTCCTGAGGGACAAATAGAGGTGTTGGATGATGTTGACTCAATCAATATCACAAAATTTGAAGATAAGGTTTCGGATATCGGTTTATTTCCTTTGAAGCCGACCAACATAGAGATATTTCAGGTAAACGTTGGTAAGATGTGCAACCAGGTGTGTGCGCATTGTCATGTTGATGCAGGACCCGATCGAAAGGAGATCATGACCAAGGAGACCATGCAGCAATGCCTCGATGCACTTCGAGATACAGATATAAAAACAGTAGATCTAACAGGAGGCGCACCGGAAATGAATCCTGACTTTAGGTGGTTTGTAGAACAAATTACCGCTATGGGCAAACAGGTTATTGTCCGCTGTAATCTCACCATCATCCTGGCAAACCCGAAATACAATGATCTCCCGGATTTCTTTAAGAAGCACAGAGTTAACGTGGTTTCCAGTCTACCTTACTTTACCGCTAAAAGAACAGATGCACAACGTGGAGATGGCGTTTTTGATAAATCCATCCAAGCGCTTCAGATGCTAAATGCGGTGGGGTATGGAAAAGAAGGTACGGACCTCAAGCTGGATCTGGTCTATAATCCGGCCGGAGCATTTCTTCCAGGTGATCAGGCATCACTTACTGCACAGTTCAAAAAGAAGCTGCGTGAGTATGGAATCGAATTCAACGATTTATTTGCGATCACTAATCTTCCTGTAAGCAGGTTTTTGGAGTATTTGGTGAAAACAGAAAAATATGAGGACTATATGAACGAGCTGGTCAATGCATTTAATCCAGCTGCAGCAGAAGGTGTTATGTGTCGAAATACATTAAGTGTAAGCTGGGATGGACATTTATATGATTGTGATTTCAATCAAATGCTGGAGCTCAAAGTCAATGCACCGAGTCACATCAGCCAGTTTGATATTGAAGCTCTGGAAAAGCGTGAGATCATTCTAAATCAGCATTGCTATGGATGTACTGCTGGTGCCGGATCCAGCTGTGGTGGCGCTACAACATAAAAAAAGTCCATCCCTAATGAGATAGACTTTATAGTAGAGTCACGAGTTGGTATTCGTGTATATATGAAGAGAGAATTAATTTCTCGAATTCACCAGGTAGTTTGTAAAACTTTTGCCGTTGATTTTTGTGTATTTCGCGTCAATATCATCCCAAACCTCCAGTCCAGCGATATCAAACTCTCCGCGTGCTTTTAGGTATTTAATATTCCATGACTCTTCAAATACCGCATTTTTAAAGCTTGCTCCTTCATCAAATTGAGCATACTTGAATGTGGCATCATCGTCGAAGCGGGTATTGGAAAAATCAGCCCTATTGTCAAACTCCGCATACTTGAATGTGGATTTTCGCTGAAAGTCCGCTCCTGAAAAATTAGCCATTCCATCAAAATCCGAATACTTGAACATAGCATTTTCTTCAAATGTGCAGTTGGCGAAAACAACCTCTTTGTCAAAATCTGCAACGAAAGTGTATCCCGATTTATCTTCATGAATGTACGCCAATACATCTCCTGTGAACGTACAGTTTTTAAATGAGATTGCTACATCGATGGATTCTTCTACCGTATTGGAACTGCCATTATTCCACCATTTGGATTTCTTTGGAAGCTCAGGCAACTTTTCTTCCATATATGTAAAGTCCAGATCACCAACAATCGTTGTATTTTCATAGGAGATCGTTTTTCCTTCTCTTATATCTTTCATGATTTGGGAAGCCTCCACAGAATTTTGAGCAAAACCCCGTAGAAGAAAAAGACTGAAAAGAATCAGCATTGCGATTCTAATTTTCGTGGATTGAGAAGCTGAGAGTTCCATAGTTTTACAAGTGTTTGATTATATGATGCGATACATTTCAAAAAGTTGCATCGTCACTAATAATACTCCGGTAAAAGACAATGGTTACTCCAAACAAGAGATCGGTAAATATTAATTCCGAATGGAGGTTTTATAAATCCAAAAGGCGAGGGACACTCGCCTTTGGGTTGGTGTGGCCCAGCAATCCGTAAATCACAAGGTCCAAGCTAACCACCTGATGGACTTAGTTGTTATTACTAAACCCATTATGAAGATACTGTTTTACTGTAAGATATCAAAGCAAGCAAGGGAGATTATTTCTCTCAGGTCAGGTGCGTTCTTGCTCGTCAAGTGATCGCCCGATTTCTTTAATTACATCATCCAGACTGGTAGCAGAAACTTTCACTATATCCAAAAGCTCCTCAGCGGTAATTTGATCAGTTTTGTCTTCCAAATGCTGAATAGCTCCTAATATATTCGCAAGCGGTGCACGTACCATGTGGGAGTTCATAAAGGCATACTTTTTCAGTTTCTTATTTCGTTCCTCGATATCCTTCGTTCGCTCTTTCACTACCTTTTCCAGCGATCCGTTCATCGCTTTCAGCTGACTGATTAACTCAATGACCTCCCTGTTCTTCGACCTGAGTCTGCTATACGCCTTACCCAGCAGATTATAAAGTAAAGAAAAGCATGCCACCAAGGTTATCGTGAAGATCGTCCCGGCAAATGCATATGGTAAATAGGGTATGCTGGCCTCATAAGAACCTCCCATCGTTTTAATACCGTAAGCAGAGTTCCCGCTGATGGTGATTAAAACCACAACAAGCCAAACATGCGAGGTGCGAAGGTTTCCAAAAATAAATGCAAGCAAAGGAATAGATACCATCCAATAAATAAACACATGAAACGCTCCTGGCAGAAGGAAAAAACTTAACTGAAACATCAAATAAAGCACTCCGAGTTGCATGTTTCCAATAAGACGTGTATTCACTCCTCTTTTCGCCAGAACAAGAAGAGCAACATTGACTACCAGAAGAATAAGAATGAGTGGCAGAGTGGTAGCTTTTAAATCTACCGCATACTCTCCCAGAGCAATCAAACCAGTGAGGATGGTGAGAATTAATATTGTAATAAACTGCACACCTTCGGATTTAGGAACTTTGTAATCCTTCAGGAGCCAATCTTTGAGTCTATCATGCATAATTTCCATAGCTGATGGCAATTGCCAATATATAGAGAATATTAACAAGACCCTAAAAACATTTTGGTACCAACCAATAAAAAAGTCCTCACCGAACAGGTGAAGACTTAGTGTAAAAATTAAGTATGAAGAGACTTGTTTGCAGGAAAAAAATACCTGCATGAATATTTTATGGTTGGTTTATAGAAGTGTTTCAGCGTATGCTCTCAAGATGAACATACCGATCAAAATCAGCATTCCAACCCGTATTTTTATCGAAGAAGATTTTGACATTTCCATGGCGGTGGATCGTTTTTTTTGTGATTTACAATACAAAGATGAATCACATAACGGGAAAGTTGCAAGCATGTTTCTACTATTCATAAATTCTTAATAATATCATTCTAACGAAATATTAGTTTAACAAAATGGAAACAATAACTAATTCACAATATTTTATTCTAAAAAACAATTAGGCATTTAAACCATTTGGCAAACGCCTTCCACGACAGAATCAAATATTCCCGCACGCAACTGCAGCCTTTTTCATATTTATCTGAACACTTCGACGAATTCATGGATTATATAGATATGGATATACAAGTAACACCTGTGAATTTTAATGCAAGTCAGGACTTAATCAGTCACATGAAAGATTATTTCAAAAAGCTGACTAAATACAATGATCAAATCACTTCCATGGATGTTTTCATGGAATCCATCAGTGATGAAAAAGATGACAAACTGGTGAAGTTGAAAATTTTAGCTCCGGGTCACGAACTTTATTTACAGAGCAACAAAGGAGATTTTGTGACAGCAGCTCAGGACGTTTATGATCGAATGAAAAGGCAATTAATAGATCAGAAAGAAAGGGATAAAGAAAATCACCAAAACAGGCCGGACAAGGTATACTAAGAAAAAGTCCCTGCAAGTAATGGCAGGGGTACTTCAGCTGATGAATTTATACTGGACCTACCTACCACAAATCCCCTTGAAATCGCAGAATTTGCAACGTATCTCATCTTCAGTCTGATCAAATGATTGCTCTGTGTTAAAAATTTCAGATAGTAATTCGGAGAGTTTCGATTGGAAAGTCTCCATGTGAGGACGAGCGTCCGTTAGTGGATTCCCACCAAGGGTCAGGCGGTAGTCAAAGTCTGGTTGGAAAAGCTCTTGCATATTCAATAAGCCTGGGATTACTGCCTGGCCCATTCCATTGTTTCCAGTGTAAAGTAATGCGTAGAATAGTGTTTGAAATCCAGCTTTATTTCTGCCCTTCTTCCAGGTAGTGCCTGGAGTGGAATCGAATACCTTTTCAATGCTTTCGATTTCTTTAGCATCCTTTCCGCTTTTGTAGTCAATCACACGAACAGCCCCATCTTTCTGGTCTACCCGATCAATATCTGCTCCCAGCCGGATGTTATACGTCTTTCCATTGGATGATTGGACCGGAAAGATTTGCTCATACTTACCTTCCAGACTCACGATGGAAAAAGGCGCATAAGCTTCATCCATGTCTATGATTTTATTCACAAACTTTCGGATAAGGTCCGCCATCACTACATTACGATCCTTGAGCTCAAACTTTCGCTTCTCCCCCATTCCGAAATGCTTTCTGAAAGCCTTTTCAATCGCACCATCAACAGAATTTCGAATCTTGAAGAAGTCATTTGCAGTCACCAATCCATCAGTCTTTCCCTCGATCGCATCTTGATAAAGAAACTCTAACGTACGATGCAACACATTCCCAAAGTTTCGCTTGTCCAGCTCATCACTCAGCTCGTCTCCGGAGAAAAGCCTAAGCACGTACTTGAAGTAGAATTGTAACTTACAGTTGTAATAGACATTCAGAGCAGAGGCTGACAGTTTCTTTTGATCCTTCGGAGGCACCCTATCCGTATAGATGGATAATCGATCCAACACCTCCTGGGTCTTCTCAATGGAAATGGGTAATCGTTCCCTTACCTGAATGGAATTTGAGAGTTTTTTCCGCTTGATGGAAAGCTTACTTTCCTGTTCCAGCTGTCGAATGAACCGGCTCACCTCTCCGCTCATTCCAAAATCGGCGTACATGTTATAGTAAAAAGAAAGACGCTCCGACCGCTGGAATAATCGATAAAACAAATACGCATAGATGGCATCCTGCACTTCAAAGGTTGGGAGATCAAAGGCTTTTCTGATACGGTATGGAACGAATGATCCATTGCGTTGGGCAGCAGGGAAAATATCCTCATTCATATTCAGCATGAACACATGCTTAAAGTCCAGGTTACGTGTCTCTAGTACCCCCATCACCTGCAACCCCTCCACCGGCTCCCCACTGAATGGTATCTTGACTGATTGGGTGGCTTTTCTAAACAGTCCTTTAAAGGTTTTCAGGTCTACCTTTTCTGTCTGTCTCTCCAATATTTGATTCAGCCTGCTTAGCAACTGCTGAAAATGGTACAGGTACTCACACTCCAATCCGAAGCGTTCTACCACCTGTTGCCCCAATACCTCCACAATACTTCTCAAATAGGCGGCATAATCCTCCGCTTCGTTTACCTGTCTGAAAATGGTATTTAGCACCGAAGAGCCCACCTCCAAAATATCAGGCTGAAAAACTCTAACCTGATTCTTCTTTTTTATGTCTTTGATAAGCTTATCAAGCGGATTCTTTTCCTCCTTATAGAGGTAAGGATGGCTTAGCACATCCAGGGTGGGCTTATGGTAAAATGAAAGGCCATTCTCAGCAGAAAGCTGCATATGTTCCTGCACCTCCAGCGACGCTTCCAGTAAACCAAACAATGGCGTTTCCTTCAAAGGATAACCCATGGTGACGTTCAGCTTTTCCACCTGCTCAGGAATGGCATTCAATACCGGGAACAGCATATAGTCCTGCGGAAGGATAATCACAATCTCTTCCAGTGATACACCCTGGCCCACCAGCTCTCCAACCTGTTCCCCGATCGCTTTGGCCTGCCCTACTTCCAGAGATACTCCTGTAACATCTACTTGCTTATCACGATTGATGGTTGCCGGAATTTCCTTGGGAAAGCTTTTTCCAAGAACTGCATCCTTTTGATACTGACGTAAAAATCCACCAGCCTCCTGTACTTCATTTTCCAAATAATATGCATCGATATCCCAAAGCACTTCTGCATTGTGCTCCGATACAAAATGCTTGATTAGTAACTCCTCTACTGGCGTCAATGCATTGAATCCGGCAAAGATCACCGGACCACTTATCGAAAGTTGTTCCTTCTCGATTCGATCCGCAAGCTCGCGGTATATATGAGAAGTGTATCCTATTCCGTCTTTGATAAGTCGTTCCTTAAAACGCTCATAGACAAGAGCCAGTATCTTCCAGGTCTCCACAAACTGTTCCTGCGATTTGGTCGCTGATGGGAAAAACTCCTGCCAGAACTTCTGGATCAATCGCTCCTGCTCTTCATCGAGGAAGTAAAAGTCTTCTGCAATTTGTCGGTCACTCTTGATGTGATGGAAGAGCTGTTTCGGATTGACCATGTAGTGATCTACTTCTTCAAAATCGCGAAGCAGCATTTCCCCCCAGAAGTAAAATGTTTCAAATCCTTCACTACCCGACTGATGTTCCTTAAACGCTTCATACAGTTCAAATACCAGCGAAAGTGTATCTGCCTTTTTGATGTTTGAAAAGCGAAAAAGAAAATCTTCCAAACTAAACACCGTAGGTGACCATACAGGCTTATCCACTTTTTTGGAGAGGTGTTTCTTTAGAAAAAGCCCTGCCCTTCTGTTAGGAAATACCACCGTGCACTCACCTAATTGGCTCTTGTGATTGGCAAGTAAATGATCAGCTACTTCTGAAAGAAACGTCATGCGGCAAGGTTAGTGAATTCTCTATAAACTTGATTACACTGACCGTGTAGTATCTGAAGATTCTAGAATAAATCCGGGATGATTATTTACTCACAATTCAAGGAATCACGGGCCTGTGCCAGAATCTTACATAAAGACATTACACATTGAAGATTGCAAAATAAATCCAGAGTGCGTACTACATGAAATCCCCTCACTCAAAATAATATTTGGTGAATTCCATTCAATTGTAATTAACAATCACTACATTTGCAGCTCAATTCACAAGCATCTCGCTTAGCAATCCTTTCCAAAGAGTATTTCTAATAGTTATCGGCTTTTGAATGACACGGGGATGTCCCCAGATTTTATAAAGCCGAAAAGCAATCCTTTATCCGTTCGGATAATTATGCCTCGATTATATCATCTGAGTAAAATCCCCTTTACAGAGAGATAAAATTATATGCATAAAACACACACAAGAAAAAAGAGAAACTTCTCAAAAGGTAAGGGAAGACCATCTCGAAGGAGACAGCAAAGCACTCAAAAAGTGGACGTTTCCAGGTTTACCAATAAAGGAGCTGTAAACAATGAGCGTAAAGCTTATGTCAACCAGCACACCTTCGATGATTTTGAGTTAGATTCTCAATTGGTGTTCAAGATTAAAGACAAAGGGTTTAAAAACCCATCCGAGATACAGGACAAAGCAATCCTACCGGCACTAGAGGGCAAAGACATTGTAGGAATAGCGGGTACAGGGACAGGCAAAACGTCTGCATTCCTCATCCCAATTATCCAGCATATGCTGGAGCACAAGCAGGATAACTATGCACTGATCATCGCTCCTACACGAGAACTGGCCACCCAGATCAACGATGAATTTCTATCACTGGCAAGAGGGTTGAATATCTTTTCTACCTGCCTGATTGGAGGATCATCTGTTGGAGAAAACATCAAAGCACTGAGAAGAAAGAATCACTTCATCATTGGTACACCGGGACGAATCCAGGACATGATGAAACGAAAGATTCTGAAACTGAATGACTTTAATGTTTTGGTATTGGACGAATTT
Organism: Ekhidna sp.; assembly: GCF_965247405.1. GTDB lineage: Bacteria > Bacteroidota > Bacteroidia > Cytophagales > Cyclobacteriaceae > Ekhidna. Next base: position 3,541,678 of record NZ_OZ252014.1, on the reverse strand, counting down.
GATCGTATGTTGGACATGGGCTTCTCAAAGGAGATTCAGGAAATCAACAGACAGATGGTATCCAAAGATCAAACATTGTTATTCTCTGCTACACTTGACCCTACTCAAAAGAAATTGGTTGAGGAAATGACCAATGATCCCGTTCATGTGAAGGCTGAGCAGGCAACACAAGATACCAATGCCATAGAGCAAGAAGTAAGACATGTAAAGGGACAGGATAAGATTCAGATGGTTAAAGGACTGATCGATGGGGAACTAAAGACCCGTACAATCCTGTTCTCTGAGACCAAGCGTAAAGCTGACAAGATCTCTCAATTATTATGCAAGGCCGGAATCGCGGCTGACGCTATCCATGGAGATAAGTCCCAGCGTGCACGAGAGATCGCTTTGCGAAAATTTAAGCGTGGACAAGTTCACGTGTTGGTAGCTACCGATGTGGTAGCCCGGGGGATAGACGTGAAAGATGTGGAACTAGTGATCAACTACGAAGCACCAAGAAACTATACCGACTATGTTCACCGAATAGGCAGAACCGGCCGTGCAGGAAAAACCGGTCGTGCTGTCACATTAATCGATTAATTCACTTAAAAAGTATTTATGGCAAGATCCCAGAACAGTTTTATCAAAAACCAAAAAGCACAAAAAAAGAAAAAGAAGCGTCAGGAAAAGCTCCAGAAGAAAATTGATAAGAAGGAGCAGGAAACCAGCGGCAAGCTGGATGATATGATTGCTTATGTTGACGAATTTGGAAACATCCTTGATGAGCCGCCTGAGGAGAAGCCTAAAGAGAATAAAGAAAACAAAAACGATTGATTATGGTAAGAACTGCAACATATGAAGGGAAATACACACACCTGTGGCAGAAGTATAAGCCGGTACTTTTGAAGCTGATGGTGGAGGCACAAAATGAACCTCAAACCTACCAGTTTCAGCAACATGAGTTTTCTGATTTGAATAATCAGAAGCGCACCGGATACACATTCAAAATGGAAGTATTCAAAAATCAAAAACAAAACAAGCTGAGCTCCAGTGTAGCTACAGACCTACTGAGCATTCTGCAGTCTTCAGAGAAATCTGATGAACTGACCCAGGAAACCAAGTATCAGTTTCAGCTGGACAAGAAGTTTGTACTAGAGGTATCTCGTTTAGAGAATTAACCCTTCACAATACATATCAAACAAAACTCCTTCTCAGTAGTGGGGAGGAGTTTTTTATTTGCGCTCTCTCAACTTCCTCCATCCACTACTCTCTCTTTAAAGAGAGGGTGCCTAAAAGACGGGTGAGTACTCACATCCTCCTCCCACCCTTTACCTGCCACACCCTCGAAACGTCGGACCGCCCGAATCGTCGGACCGTTTCAAAAGGGGAATTACTTCGAACCACCATTGTTTACTGACTCCACTCGTCCTATTTTTTAACTAGGATGAAATCTCCTCACCCAGACTCGATTCTTCCTAAAAAACATTGGTTTGTGACGACACAAACCATGGCAAGAGATTTCAACGTTTTCACTAATTCAGCTATTTTAAGGCACCAGTATTGGGGGTTTTAAAGAAAGTAATACTCTGATTTAGATGATTGAAGTAAGAGAAATAACCTCAGATCAGGCTAGCCTTCATAAACAACTTGTTTTAAGAGGATTAATGGAAGATGAAAACTGTTTTAGAATTTCACCACAAGATGAGGAAAAGCAGAACTTTCCTACAACCGGTCAATCTGATAGTTTCACCATGGGTGCCTTTGACAAAAATCGATTAGTTGGTGTCGCAAGTTTTAAGCGAGATGGAAGTATTCGAACCAAGCTCAGACATAAGGGTATACTTTTTAAAATCTATGTAGCGCCGGAATACCGAAAAAAAGGAATTGCAAAAAAAATGATCGAAATGATCATAGAAAGAGTGACACTTATCCCTGATATAGAGCAGATCAATCTTACCGTGATACCAACCAATAAGTATGCTAAAGCAATCTATGAGGAGTTTGGATTCAAAACATTCGCCTTTGAAGAAAAAGCAATCAAATGGAAAGGGAAATATTTTAATGAAGAACAAATGAAATTGATCCTTCAGAAGTAATTGTTTTATCATAGCAACCTGGCTATTCAGTGCTTACTTAAATGGGTATATTTAGTGACTTAGCACAGCTTGTATAGAAAAGCTCATGACCCACTTTAGATCATCTCGCGAAAAAAGAATGTGGCTAGGCGCAGGTGTTGCGGCTGCAACTATCTTTCTCACCTTGTTCATTGGCAATCCGCTAGCCAGTCAACTGAGAGACCAAAATGTACAGGCAGTATTTTTTGTGCTGGGAATGATTTTAGTGGGCACGGCAATTCTAATTCACGGCCTAAGAACAAAACCAAACAAGGTTGAATTAATTCTTCTGATTGGGCTGACAGCAGTCTTTGTGATGCTCTATTTAAGATTAGGAGCTCCGGAGAGAAGCCATATGATTGAGTATGCCGTCTTGTCTCTCTTTGTCTACAGTGCTATGCAAGAACGGACGTCAACCATACCATCTAAACTAAAACCTGCCATATCTGCCATACTTCTAGCTTTTAGTATTGGGGTATTAGATGAGATCATTCAAATCTTCTTGCCTCACCGGGTATTTGATCTACAAGACATTCTTTTTAATGGCATGGTGATTACGATGGCTATCATTGGGAGTGCTGCTTTGAGCTGGGTGAGAAGTCGGTTCGGTGGAAGTCGAAAGAACCATTAAAACTGGCAATCTGCCTTAGACATCACGGGATAATAGAGCCCGGCTGAAAATGAGGAGGAGTGCGCGTTTACATCCTATATGGCCTATAAACGCGCACTCTTATTATATTTGAAAGGTAGATAACGCTTGCGTTATATTAATGTTGTGTTCCATTTCGGTTATCAAAAATTATCACTTACCAAAACAATCTAATCATGAACACCTACTTTCTAAAGATCATCTTTTTCTTAATTCCGCTGCACCTTTTTCAAATTTCAACTGATAAGGAGATTCCTTTTGCAAGCTCTACTAAAGCTACTAGTTGTATCTCTTGCAATACTTATTATGAAACAAGTTTTGGAGAAAAGTACCTAGGGTATAGATGCAAAAGCACCTGCGAAAACACGGCGTACATACAATTATGTATAGAATATACATACGGTAAAACCTATCCTAAATACGTTGTACTTGAGGCAGGAAAAGAAAGGGAACTGAGCAGTAAGATGTTCAAAAGAATATATCGCTTTCAGTATGGTTCAAAAAGAAGTGACCTTGATGGAAATTGCGATGTAAAGTAACTTTCACAATCTAAATTACCTAAGCTAACTGTATTTGAATCATGAAAAAAATAATCTTAATAGCATGTCTAGCATTATTGTACGATGTGACTTATTCACAGGGAACGAATTGGCGAGCCCAAGGGAAATACTACTCAGCCAAAGAAAGATACGAGAACAAGGAGTATGAATCAGCGCTTGATTACATATATGATTGTAAGGAGTTACTTGAAGGGACAAACTATGTACTCCAATACCTACACATTGTTTCGGCTTATTACGGAGGCAACTATGAAGAAGCCCAAAAAGAATTAGAAACCTTTTTTAGACTAGTAGATGAAGAAATAGAACCTGTAGACTTTTCTAAAGACGTGCTTGAACTAACACAGGACGAAACAAGGGAACTAACCAAATTGATAGATAAAATAGATGAGTCGGTTGAGTACGAAAAAGAGGAAAATTACAAAAACCGCAGCTACACCGGTACCTTAAAAGGGACGACTAGATATGGAAATGATTACGAATATTATGGCCCAATAAGTAACCAATATGGGAACGGAAAAGGCAAGATCACTTACGAAACTGGCTGGATTTATGTTGGTGAGATAAGGAACTCAAAACCTCATGGATGGGGTAAACTAACGAAAGGTGAGTTTTTTATTGAGGCAAACTGGGCCTATGGTCTCCCAGAAGGAAAAGGAACATATAAATTAGGAAACAGTCAAACTCAATGGATATATGATGGTTACTTTGAAAATGGTCAACCTCATAATACTGGAAAAGGCTCTGTCATAAATAATGGTTCAAAAGTATTTGGTTATTCTGGTGAGTTCAATAACGGCTACCTAGCAGATGGAACATTAGAAAATTTCCAAAAAAATCACAAGTTGAGTGGGAATTTTAGAATGTATGGAACTAGTAAAATGAAATTTACAGGTGATGGATATGTTGATGGAAAATGGCACTCTTTTGTTGGTGAATTATTGGAAAGGGAAGCTGCAAACATGTCCGTGACATATGACTCCAAAATATAAATAACACAACAAACACTAAAATGAATATGCGAACTGAGCTATGTGATAAGACACTGCGAAAAAGGAAACTCCGGTGCTTTAATCAACTTGCGCATATACTCATTTTAGCTAATCGTTACCCTCCTCCAACAAAACAACTACCCCATTTATTTAAATTAATCCTCCCATTTCGCCACTCATCAAAATGAGGAACACAAACGTGACCTTCATGGAATATTTATTGAACTTTGAATGTTCCAACACAAACATTTAGGACTTCTTGTAGTCTTACCATGTAATTAAGGCGCATAATGAACAAATCTGTGAAGAGAATACTGTATGTGGTTATCATCCTGGTCGTAATCGGTTTGATCGCCTACCCGAAAATCCCAAAAGGCTCAAGTAGCGAGGCAAGCGATACCCCTTCCAGTACGCAGAGTGAAAAACTTACGGTAAATGCGGTGATCGTAAACAGTGAGCAGCTGGCAAACACCGTAAACGTGACTGGTTCGCTTATCGCAGATGAATCGGTGGTCTTGAACTCGGAGCTATCCGGCAAAATCGAAAAGATTTCCTTTAAAGAGGGACAGAAAGTCACTAAAGGGCAGACCATCGTCACCCTCAATGATGATGAGATTCTTGCGGAAATTGAAAAGCTTCAGTTTACCAAAAAACTAAATGAAGACGATGAATACCGACAGAAAGTGCTGCTGGAAAAGGAAGCGATCAGTCGGGAGGAATATGAAACAGCGCTTACAACGCTGAACACCGTAAAATCTGAAATCAAGGTGCTTGAGGCAAGACTACAGAAGCACTACATCAAAGCCCCCTTTTCAGGAATCACAGGGTTTAGAGATATCGCAGAAGGAAGCTACCTGAATCCGGGCGCCCGGATCACCGAGCTGTACCGTATCAACCCGATCAAGCTGGAATTCAACATCCCTAGTAAATATATCAGTCTGGTAAACAATGGTGATCGATTGACTTTTGAGGTGGATGGTTATGATGAGCAGTTTACCGGAGAGATTTATGCGGTAGAGCCGTTGATTGATCCACAGACCCGAAGCATCAGCTTGCGTGCCAAGGCAGGTAACGATGAATCCAAATTGTACCCGGGACAGTTTGCGCGTGTCAGCCTGACCCTGGAAACCATTCCTGATGCCCTGATGATCCCTACCGAGTCAGTCATTCCTGAATTGAGTGGAAAAAAGGTATTTCTCTATAAAAATGGTAAGGCGACACCCGTGCAGGTCAGTACCGGCATACGGACAGATGATCGGGTTCAGGTCACTTCCGGCATTATCGAAGGTGATACGGTTATTACAACCGGTATTTTACAAATTGGTCCGGGGATGCCTGTAAACGTAACCATCAACTAACATGGCCAGTCTTTCCAATATCAGTATTGATCGTCCGGTCCTTGCGATCGTGATGTCGATCGTCATCATTTTGTTTGGAGTCATTGGCTTCAGCTACCTGGGTGTGCGGGAGTACCCCAGCGTAGACCCGCCTGTTATCACTGTGTCTACCAGCTATACCGGTGCAAGTGCGGATGTGATTGAAACACAAATCACCGAGCCGCTGGAAGAATCCATCAATGGGATCGACGGAATTAAAACCCTCTCCTCTATTTCCGCAGATGGACGTAGCACGATTACCGTAGAGTTTAACCTTGAAATTGACCTGGAAACAGCAGCCAATGATGTGCGTGACAAAGTCTCCCGTGCCATCAGAAATTTACCACCAGATGCAGACCCACCCATTGTAACTAAGGCAGATGCGGACAGCAGCCCGATCATCGCATTGAGGATTTACAGTGAGCAAAGGAATCTGTTGGAAATGTCCGAAATCGCCGACAACCTCTTCAAGGAGACTTTTCAGACCATCCCGGGTGTCAGTGAAGTGCGAATCTGGGGAGAAAAGAAATACTCCATTCGTCTCTGGATGGATCCAAACAAACTTGCGGCCTATCGCCTCACTCCGTTGGATATCCTAAATGCAGTAGGCGATCAGAACATTGAGTTGCCGTCCGGACGAATTGAGGGAAGTGCCACAGAACTCACAGTGAGGACATTTGGTCGCCTTTCCTCTCCGGAGGAGTTTAATGACCTGATCATTCGCGAATCGGAAAATGATATCGTCAGGTTCAGGGATATTGGTCGGGCCGAATTTTACCCTGAAAACGAACGAACGGCTCTTCGAAATAATGGCATCCCATTAGTACTCAATGCCATCGTGCCACAGCCCGGTTCCAACAACCTGGATATTGCCGAAGAATTTTACAAACGTCTTGACGCACTCCAGAAAAACATTCCTGAGGACATCCAAACAGAGATTGCCTTTGACAATACGGAATATATCAAAGAGTCGATTGCAGAAGTAAAACAGACGATTTTCATCGCCTTTGGACTCGTGGTATTGATCATTTTCGCTTTCCTTAGAGACTGGCGAACCACTTTCATTCCGGTCATTACCGTGCCGATCGCCCTGATCGGATCATTCTTTGTGATGTATTTGCTGAACTTCAGTATCAATGTACTCACCCTACTGGGCATAGTGCTCGCCATTGGTTTGGTGGTGGACGATGCGATTGTGGTGTTGGAAAATATTTACTCCAAGATAGAGGATGGTATGGAGCCAGAGGAAGCCGGTAAGAAAGGAACCAAAGAGATTTTCTTCGCGGTAATCTCCACGACGGTCGCCCTTACTTCAGTGTTCTTTCCTATTGTGTTTCTACAGGGACTGACAGGACGGCTTTTCAGGGAATTTGGAATTACAGTAGCTGTTGCCGTTATCATCTCTTCATTCGTAGCACTCACACTCACGCCAATGCTTTCCAGTAAAATGCTGAAGAAGCGTGAAAAGAAACAGTGGATCTATGAGGTAACAGAACCTTTTTTCGTATGGCTAAATGATGGGTACAATCGGGTGCTTGAGCGGTTTATGGGTAACCGCTGGATCTCTGGAGTTATCGTACTGGTGGCAGCCGGATTGATCTATGTTTTTGGTAAAACACTTCCATCAGAGCTTTCTCCTCTCGAAGACCGGGGACAATTCAGAATATTTGCTACAGGTCCTGAAGGAGCCACTTTTGATTACATGGACGAGTACGCCACTGACATGACGGATATGCTTTTGGAAAGCGTGCCGGAGAGACAATCCATTATCTCCATCACCAGTCCGGGGTTCTCCTCTTCTGCCGCAACCAATGCAGCCTTTGTGATAGTGAAATTGAAGGACAGTCAGAATAGAGAACGCTCGCAGCATGAGATCGTGCAGTCCATACGTCCGAAAGTGTCCGAAAACACGATGGCTCGTGCCTTCATATCCGAGCCTGAATCTATCGGAAGAAGCTTCGGTGGCCTGCCTGTGAGCTTTGTGATACAGGCACGCACACTGGAGCAACTTAAGGATGTGCTGCCTGCATTCGTTGAAAAGGCAAACGCCAATGATGCGTTTAGCTATATAGATCTGAATCTCAAGTTTAATAAACCGGAGCTCGGTGTGCGCATCGATAGAGAAAAAGCGCAATCCATTGGAGTCTCGGTGCGCGATGTAGCCCAAACACTCCAGCTTAGTCTGAGCGGAAATCGATTTGGTTACTTCATCATGAATGGAAAGCAATATTATGTCATTGGGCAGCTGGATCGCTATAATAGAAACGAACCATTGGATCTTAAGTCCATCTACGTAAAATCCAAAGATGGAGACCTGGTGCAATTGGACAACCTTGTCACTCTTGAAGAACGTTCCACTCCACCCCAACTCTTTCACTACAATCGATTCACCTCAGCAACGGTAAGCGCGCAGCTAAGTGAGGGTGTCTCTTTGGGAGAAGGATTGGAACAAATGGACATCATAGCAGAGGAGGTATTGGACGACAGATATCAAACAGCATTGTCGGGTTCATCACTGGAATTTCAGCAAAGCTCCAGTAATCTATACTTTGCATTTGCTTTGGCTTTAATTCTTATTTATTTGGTTTTAGCTGCTCAGTTTGAAAGCTTTAGAGATCCGTTGATTATCATGTTTACCGTACCGTTGGCTCTTCTGGGTGCGATGTTTAGCCTTTGGTATTTCAATGAGACACTTAATATCTTTTCACAAATTGGTATGATTATGTTGATCGGTTTGATTACGAAGAATGGAATTTTGATCGTTGAGTTTGCGAATCAGCAAAAGGCCGCAGGTCTTGATATCATGGAATCAATCAAAAAAGCAGCTAAAATGCGTTTCAGACCTATTCTCATGACCAGTCTTTCGACCATCTTAGGAATCTTGCCTATTGCATTGGCATTGGGTGCCGGTTCCGAGAGTAGGGTATCCATGGGGATTGCGGTAATTGGCGGAATGATCATCGCGACATTCTTAAGTTTGTTCGTGATCCCGGCGATCTATTCATTCCTTACGAGTAAAGAAAAACGACTGGCAAGAGTATGATAAAACTTCTATTACTATTTGCACTGGTACAGCCAGGAGACACTCTGCTTACAGAAGATAAGGTGATCGAGCTGGCTCTTGAGTACAACTTTGAAATCCGACTGGAAAAGTATAACCTGAAAGTAGCTGAGAATAACAATACCATCGGCAATGCCGGAATGCTACCGACGGTTGAAGTAAATGGTTCCAGGCAACAAACCATCCAGGATACAGAACTTGAGTTTGCAAATGGAGATGGTCAGAATCGGGATGGTGCGAAAACGACTGTTTATAACGCAGGTGCCAGTTTGGATTGGACCCTCTTTGATGGATTAAGGATGTTCGCCACGAAAGATCGACTGGAGGAAATCAGTCAGATGAACCAGATGGCATTTAAAAGCCAGGTGCAGGATGCCATATCAGATGTACTCAAGTCTTTCTACAACACGGCCCTGGAGCAAGAGCGCCTGGCTTTATTGGAAAGTACCCTGGAGCTATCAGAAGAGCGGGTGACGATCAGCAAGGAAAAATATGAGGTGGGCAAAGCGAGTAAACTTGAGTATTTGCAAGCCCAGGTGGATTACAATTCAGATCAGTCAGCGTTGGTAAGGCAACAGGAAGTTATCGCCATTCAGAAACTGCAGCTTTTACAGCTCATAGGAGTTACTGAGGGGTATGACTCATTTACCCTGGCATACGCACACGAAACTTCTGATAAACTAAACGATTTGGCCAACATTGAATCTGATGCTGTACAACAAAATCCAATGTTAAAGCAACTCAGGAGTCAGCAGGAGGTGAATATCCTGACGATCAAAGAGAATGAACGGGACCGATTGCCTACACTGGATTTTAACCTGGGCTACAATTATTCCAATCTTACGGCAGAGGCAGGGTTTCTGCAAAGCAATGTTTCGAGTGGTGTCACTTATGGTCTGACTGCTACCATGACCATTTTCGACGGGCTGAACCGAAACCGAACCATTCAAAACGCGAAGATTCTAAGCGAGCAATCGTATACCGCTTACGAACAGGGGGAAGCTCAACTCCGTACGGCTGTTCGGTCCGGGTTGATGACCTTGCGAAATGCACAGATACTGGCTGATTTGGAGCAAAAGAACCTGGCGGTGGCAGAAGAAAATGTGTCCATTGCGCTGGAACGATATCGGGTAGGTAAATCAAATCCGATTGAGGTAAGAGAAGCTCAGAATAATGCCGTAAACGCGCAGATTCGCTATATAGAAGCGCTTAATACAGCAAAAATTGCTGAGATCGAATTACTGAGATTGTCGGGGAATCTTTTGGGCGAGTAAAAACACATCCCGCACTTGTTGCGGGATCTTCGGAATTGAAGTTTAGTTAAAACATCCCCCTCCATCCCTAAACCAAACCCACTCCCCCTTGAAAGGGGGAATTTCCCCTAACCTCGCTTTGTGTCCTCACGAAACGCTGATTTGTGAAGACACAAACCATGGAAGAAGGATCTTCCAAAAATTGAAGTTCAGATTATACATCCCCCTCCTACCCTCATTATCCATCACACCCCCCTTCCAAGGAGGAATTACACCTGCTTCACTTTCCCGCTCTTCAAATACAATAAATACCCTTCCACCTCATACCCCATTTCCGAAAGCAAGGCAGCATATTCTTTTAGCTGTCTGTTGTCTTCACTCTTCGGTCGGCCAGACTTAAAGTCAATGACCGTTGCTTTGCTACCTTCAATCACCACCCGATCCATTCGCTTGGTATCACCATCTTTGGGAAGAACCACTACTTCAGTCTTAACCTCTCCTACTCCACTGAACCAGCTTTTGATTGTCTCGTCTTTCCAAAGATTATTGATCAGTGTCTCGTATCTTTTTCGATCTTCTGGTGTGATCTGCATCGCTCGCTCGTATCTGTCCAGCACGTTAGCCGTCTGCTCCCAGTGAATGATCTCAGATAATATCTGATGCAGGAGTATGCCTTCATTTCGCTGCTTCTCCACTTCATCGTCGTAATAGGCCTTTCCGGTCTTGCGTACGGTTAGCTTTTTACTCCATTTAAAGGTCGGATAGCCTTTCAGCGCCATCAGCTCATCGCTGCTCTCTCGGTGCTTAATTGGTAGTGTACCCTTTTGGAAGACATTAGCCGCAGCATTCCACCCGTCTGGCTGCTCCTGATCAAAGTATTTGTACAGTAGCTTGGAAGCAGTTCCATACATGCCTTCCTGCTTTTTGGGAGGTGGTTCGCAAAAGGCATACATCCCATTCTCAGCCCGGGTGAAGGCTACATACAATACGTTCAGACTTTCCAGGTGCCACTTGGCAAAGTCCTTTTTGTAGCTAGGTGAGAAATGGGTCTTGTCCAGCTCAGACTTGTAGTCTACGGGCACAGCCTCATTTTCCGCATACGGAGAGGTGTACCAGGTAGGTTGAGACATAGCGTCAAATCGATAGTTGCAGAACGGCACAATCACAATCGGATATTGCAACCCTTTGGATTTATGTGAGGTGATCACCTCCACGGCATCTAAGGCACCCGTCAGCTGCACCGAACGTTTCTTGCTTTCATCTTCCCACCACTCCAGAAACAATCGTAAATCCGAACGATGGTTTTTGCTGTATTCCAATACCGCATCCTGGAAGGCTTGTAAGTATGCATATTCGGAAGCCACCTTATCCAGCTCGAAAGAGCGAATCAATACTTCAGTTAACTCAAGAATCGGAAGGTGCAGCAGATGTTGTTTGTATTTGGTAAAGCTGGTGGGCAAGCCCCCCTTTGCCAGCTTCGAAAAATCACCATGCGTTTCAAAGTGTTTGCTTTTACTGTCCTGCTGATAGCGAAACACCAGGTCAGCCAGAATGCTGTCATCCTCGGGATGGATCAGGTGTTTGAAAGCAGAAAGTAGCATCTGCACCACGGATGAGTTAGCAAGTAGCATTCCCTCAGCAGAGATCACCTCCACCTTAGTCGCATTGTTTCGTCGATACTCCAGCACATGGCCCACGATATCCGAGGCATCTTTATTCGATCGAACCAGAATGGCAATGTCATTTAGCTGGTGTCCCTCACTCAACAGCTGCTCGATTACCTCGGTGGTTCGTTCCATCGCTCGTTGCTTCCATTCTCCCCTTTCCGCATCCAAAAATTCTACCTGCACCACCCCAGATGAGTCCTGATGTTTTGGGGCTACATTTTGTTTCACATCCTGATACGTTGAAAGGATCGTTTCACGTTCCTCGTTCGTGATGGCCTCCCCCATCTCATTCACCATGATTTCCGGGAGTTTTGAAAACAGGTCATTATTGAATTCCACCACATTTTTTTCACTCCGCCAATTGGTGCTTTTTGAGGGGTCAACCTGTGCAGGCAGATCCTGCTGAACGCCTTTTAGCAACAGTGTAGGGTCTCCTCCTCTCCAGCCGTAAATGGACTGTTTTGCATCACCAACAATGACATTTTCATTGCCATTGGCGAGGCTTTCTTCCAGCAACGGTTTGAAGTTGTTCCACTGAAACTGGGAGGTATCCTGAAACTCGTCAATCAGGAAATGGGAATAACGTGTGCCGACCTTCTCATAGATGAAAGGCGAACCAGAATCATCGATGATCTGTGAAAGGAAATCCGGCAGGTCGGAAATCATGATCACCTCCTCTTCTCTTTTGTACTCCTGCAGTTGTTGCGATAGGTTGGTGATGAGCCCAACCGTAAAGAGGTGACGAAGGATCACTTTGGCTGTGAGGTAATCTTTTTCGTTTTCCTCCACATATTGAATAACCTTATTCAGCAGCGGCATACCCTGCTGATCCGCAAACTGCATAATCAGGTCGCGTTTAGAACTGGTCTTCGTTGACCAGGCTGCCGCATCTTCACTCGCGTTGGTTAGCGTTTTGTTAATGGAAAAATCCCCAGCCATCAGGCGTTCAAAGAAATTGGGAATGGTTCGTTTCTTCCCTCCGGCAAATTCATCAAGCCCGATTCCTGAATTTTCAACCCATTCAAAAAACTCCCCACCGAACTTTTTCAGGGTATTCTCGAATGTGGACTTCTTCTTCATCAGCTCACCTTTCAGCTCTTTTACTTTTTCCCGAGCCTGCTCATCCTCAAACTGACCTTTAGGTAGTTTCTTAAACTCCTCTTTGAAAAGTTGACGCGCCAACTCACTCACATCATCTTTAAACTCATAGCTACTTCCATCGAGCACCTTGCTCATGGAAAAGTCTAACAGCCAATCGCGTAGTTGTTTGTTTTCCTCCACTCCCTGAAATACATGAGAGGTGATATACTCTGCTACCTTTTCTGTATCCAGTTCAATGCCGAAGCTTCCCTGCAGTCCAATTTCCCTGGAAAAAGCCCGGATCACACGATGAAAAAAGGTATCGATGGTGGTTATATTGAAATAGCCATAATGATGGAGCAGGTGAGTAAGCGAATCTTTTGCCGCTTTCTTGATTTGCTCCGCCGACTTGCCTAATTCGTTTTCAAAAACAGGAATAAGTTGATGATCTCCTTTTGAGATGTCGATCAGAAACTCCAGCACTCGCTCCTTCATCTCTTCCGCAGCTCGGTTGGTAAAAGTAACTGCAAGTATTCGCTGATAGTAATCCGAACTCCTCAAAGCCAACTTCAGATATTCCTTGGCTAGCGTATAGGTTTTTCCAGACCCTGCAGATGACCGATATATGGTGAGTGACATGCTACGAAAATAAACTTAGGATGTATTATCAATCACCGATTCAATAAATAGTTATCCACAAAAGTTTATTTAAACCAAAATAAAGTGTTGTTCATCGATAATATCTTCCAATGTTAACTTAATATTAACTTTAGATTACCGTAATTTTGATTTTGCGTAAACTTTAGGTAACATTACATCGTTATTAGCTTAATATTTAGGAAACATTAAACGAGGGAGATTATGAAAAAGACATTATTATTTCTAGCAATGGCGCTGTTCGTACTAGGTACACAAGCCAACAATGGTGAGGGAAAAGCTGAAAATCCTAAGCCAATGAATTATAAAGAAGTAGTCTCCAGTATTGAATATCCGCTTGTATGCAAGGAAAAAGGCATTGAAGGGCAGGTTCTTGTTACCCTGAAAATTGACCAGAACGGTAAAGTAATTAATCACCGATTCGAATCGTATCCTTGTACTGACCTAAGAGATGCTGTTAAGGCAGTGTTACCAAAGCTCAACTTTGAGCCCGCAAAAAATGAAAATGGAGATTCAGTTAAAGGATTAATTGCTATTCCTGTTAACTTTAAGCTAACAATCTAATTTAGTAATAAGTTAGATCAATTTGTAGGCCGCTCCGATTCTTCGGGGCGGTTTTTTTTGTCCCCTATCAGTTCTTCCCATCAGCAGTCGTCCTACCACTTTAAGTGGTGGGACGACTCATTTTAAACTTTATAATATTATTTACGTTTAGATATTTTATCATTTAATTTACATTTAGAAATTTAATTTTGAACTAAATGAAAGAATATCAACTCGGTGAGTTTGAAGAGATCGTGTTGCTGACTGTAGCTATTCTCCATGAAGATGCATACGGGGTATCCATTAAGGAGGAAATAGAAAAACGCCTTAATCGCAAGGTGAGTGTCAGCGCACTCCAATCAGCATTAAGAAGGATGGAAAAGAAAAAATATTTGAAATCTGAATTTGGTGAAGCTACAGCTATTCGTGGTGGGAAGAGAAAACGCTATTTTAAGGTGACGAAAACGGGGAAAGCAGCACTGGACTACACCAAGGAAACACGAATGAAGCTTTGGTCTGCTATCCCCGATGTATCATACGAATACTCAAAAGCATGGATAAGCAGCGGCATTCTCCCCCATCCTGGTCTACCAAGTTCTTAGCATGGTTTCTAAAGGAGGACTATTATGAGGATGTTCAGGGAGATCTGGAAGAAGAGTATCAATTATTAATTCAAAGTAAAGGACTAAGCCGGGCGAAGAGATGGTACAACTGGCAAATCATCCGGCTATTTAAGCCAGACATGGCTAAAAAAATAGAAGCTCAAAACTCAATCGAAAAAGAAACAACTATGTTTAAAAACTACTTTAAAATTGGACTAAGAAACCTCTGGAAGTATAAATCCAGTACGGTTATCAATGTCGTAGGATTGTCAACGGGACTTGCGGCATTTGTTTTAATTGCTCTTTTCGTAAAGGATGAACTTAGCTATGATAAACATCATGAGCATGCTGAACATATATACCGTGTGACGGTAAAAAACTACACCACAGATGGTGATCTAAGTAGGCATTGGGCGTTCGCTTCTGCCGGTCACGCAAGCAGACTAAAAGAGGACTACAGTGAAATAACTCATGCCACACGCTTTTTTCCATGGGCCTTTCCGGATCTGAAATATGGAGATCAGGAATTCCTTGGAGAACCGGTCATCTTTTGTGATGAGGACGCCTTTGATATTTTCAGTTTTGAATTTATTGCAGGGAGTGCTGAGACAGCTTTTCCCGACATCTACTCATTGGTACTCACACGTTCAACTGCTGTAAAAATATTTGGATCGGACTGGGAAGAACAGAACATTTTAGGTGAGACTGTCACGTTGGAACGAGATGGGCAAGGTGCTCCTTTTAAGGTAACTGCGGTGATGGAGGATATGCCGGATCAACAACACTTCCATTTCGACTATCTCGCCCCAATCCGCTTTGTGGAGATGATCATGGGTGAAGATGCAGCCAACAATGTAAGCGGGAATTACAACTGGATAACCTACATCCGTACTACACCGGGAGCAAATATTCCCGGATTAACCCAAAATGCCAATGAGGAATTCTGGGACAAATACATCGGTGAATTTCAACCTGGAGTTTATGCACGGGAGTATTATGATTTCGTTCTTCAACCTTTACTGGACATCCACCTAACCTCAAATCTGGAAGGCGAATATGAAACCAACGGATCCATCGATCAGGTATACATTTTCAGTATTGTAGGAATTTTACTACTCCTCGTTGCTTGTGTCAACTACATGAATATTGCCACCTCACACTACTCCCGACGGATGAAGGAAGTAGGTGTGCGTAAAGTGATCGGAGCATTTAAATCGTCTCTCATCAAACAATTTCTTTCAGAATCTTTGTTGGTAGTTATCGTATCGCTGCCTTTAGCTGTCTTGCTGATCATCTGGGCACTGCCCTATTTGAATGAGTTTCTGGACAAAAAACTTGTTTTCAATCCCATTGCCCAACCAGATATATTTATAGGCCTAATTCTTTTGATGGTCCTTGTTGGTGGTCTTGCCGGAATTTATCCTGCTGTTTTTCTATCCAAAATAAACCTTGTTCAGGCGCTGAAAGGTGAACAAGCCATGAATGCTAGCAAATGGAATTTTCGATCGTTTTTGGTCACATTTCAGTATGTGGTAACGATTGGGTTGATTTTCGCAATAGGTGTAATTGAAAGCCAGATGGGCTTTATCCGAAACTCTGATCCGGGTTTCGAAAGAGAGCAAATGGTGAGCTTGTTTCTGCCAAGAGGTGATTACCAAAATGAAACCTTTCGAAACGAGCTGTTAAAGCATCCAAATATCTTAAAGGCAACATTCTCATCTCGTATTCCTACAGGCAGGTTGGCAGACAGCTGGGGCTCGCGGTTCTTTAAAGGAGATTCAGCAATAGCAACAAGCTTTCGACTGCCTGTCGTTACGGTTGATGAACACTTCCTGGATGCCTATGGAATAGAGTTGCTGGCTGGTGAGAATTTCAGAGAAGGAATGGAAACCGAACTAATGCCCGACACCATCGTAACTGGATATTATGTTGTGAATTTGGCAGCTATCAAAGCTTTGGGATTTGAGGATCCCAATGAAGCTGTAGGTCAAAAATTAGGGTATGGACCGAGTGAGGGGCGAATTGTTGGAGTTATGGAAGACTTCCACTTTGAATCGCTCTATAGTCCGATAGTTCCAACATTGTTCCTGACACGGGATCGATATCGTAGAGTTAGCATGAAACTGGCCGGAGAAAATATTAGAGAATCGCTGGATCATATTGAAAATGTATATGCACAGTTTGATCCTGAAGGTGAAGCAAACTATCGATTCGTCGACGATATGTTTAATGAGCAATATCAAAAAGAAGAAAGGTTGGGAACCATGATCAAAGTATTTGCTGTGATTGCTATTCTTATCGGTTGCCTGGGACTAATTGGGATGGTCGGATTCATCATAGAGACCAAAATCAAAGAGATTGGAGTCAGAAAGGTATTAGGGGCATCTACCTCTAGCATATGGATGATCATTAGTAATCGGTTCCTGATACTTATTGGTATTGCATTTCTGATCGGTTTACCAATCGCTTATTGGTTTATGAACGACTGGTTGGAAACCTTCGTATACAGAACATCTATTTCGGTATTCCTAATTCTAATGCCTGTCATAGCTGCTGCAGTTTTGACGATACTGGCTATATCTTATCAGACTATTAAAGCAACCAGGGTAAACCCGGTGGAATGTCTCAAAGACGAATAAATTAGATTTGATAAATCAAAGAAGCCATCTTCAAAAGGAGATGGCTTTTTTTATTTGCACAATCACAATAACTTCAAACCATGATTGATAAAGTAGTTGCAAACGCGGAAGAAGCTATCCGTGGAATCGAAGACAATATGACCCTGATGCTCGGTGGTTTCGGGTTGTGTGGCATCCCCGAAAATACCATTGCAGCGCTGGTCAAAGCGAACATCAAAGGCCTTACCTGCATATCGAATAATGCAGGTGTTGATGATTTTGGACTTGGTCTTTTGCTTCAGAAAAAGCAGATCAAAAAAATGATCTCATCTTATGTTGGTGAGAATGCAGAATTTGAGCGACAGATGTTGAGTGGGGAGCTGGAGGTGGATTTGATCCCTCAGGGTTCACTGGCCGAGCGATGCAGAGCCGGTGGTGCCGGTATTCCTGCTTTCTTCACTCCTGCCGGTTACGGTACAGAAGTAGCAGAAGGTAAAGAAGTGCGTGAGTTCAACGGTAAGCCACATATTTTAGAATCAGCTTTGACAGCTGATTTTGCAATTGTAAAAGCATGGAAAGGAGACAGAGCCGGTAACCTGATATTCAAAGGAACTGCCAGAAACTTCAACCCACCGATGGCGATGGCAGGCAAGATCACTATTGCTGAAGTAGAAGAATTGGTAGAACCGGGTGAATTGGATCCAAACTTCATCCATACTCCGGGGATATTCGTGCAGCGAATCTTCCAGGGTGATAAATACGAAAAACGAATTGAACAGAGAACAATCAAAAAAGGATAATTATGCTTGATAAGGATGGTATTGCGAAACGAATCGCACAGGAACTGGAAGATGGCTGGTACGTCAATCTGGGCATAGGTATCCCAACGCTTGTAGCCAACTATATCCCGGAAGGGATAAGCGTTGAGTTTCAATCAGAAAATGGATTGTTGGGAATGGGGCCCTTTCCTACTGAAGAGACTGTAGATGCAGATCTGATCAATGCTGGTAAGCAAACGGTAACAACCCTACCAGGTGCTTCTATCTTTGACTCTGCCACTTCTTTTGCCATGATTAGAGGTCAGCATGTTCAATTGACTGTACTTGGAGCCATGGAGGTTGCCGATAATGGAGACATTGCAAACTGGAAAATTCCTGGAAAGATGGTGAAAGGTATGGGCGGAGCAATGGACCTGGTTGCTTCAGCTGAAAATATCATCGTGGCGATGATGCACACCAATCGGGCTGGTGAATCCAAGCTTTTGAAAGAATGTACCTTGCCTATCACTGGAGTGAAATGCGTAAAGAAAATTGTTACGAATATGGCCGTACTGGATGTTACACCTGAGGGATTTAAACTAATTGAGCGTGCACCTGGCGTGTCTGTTGAGGAAATCAAAAACGCCACAGCCGGAAGGTTGATCATAGATGGTGAGATTCCTGAAATGAAAATTTAAAATCTACAGAAACAAGTTCACTTACCTTTGCCACATGTACGTAGGCGAATATCAAACACTCATGGTGGATCGGTTAACGGATCCGGGAGCATACTTAACTGATGGAAAGACTGATGTCCTTTTACCTACTAAGTATATTCCAAATGGAACAAAAAAGGGGGATAAACTCAACGTATTCGTCTACCGGGACTCTGAAGATCGAATCATTTGTACTACACAAAAGCCCTATGCTCAAGTCAACCAATTTGCCTACCTAAAGGTAACTGACACCACCAATGTGGGAGCGTTTTTGAATTGGGGGATTGATAAGGATTTACTCGTCCCTTTTCGTGAACAAAAAAACAAACTCAAGAAAGGTCAGTGGTGCCTCGTTTATCTGTATCTGGATGGCAAGACAGATCGAGTAGCTGCCACGGCTAAAGTGGCTAAATATTTTGATGAGGACAATACTGTTGAGATAGGTGAAGAAGTGGACCTACTGGTTGCCAACACTACAGACCTGGGGGTGAACGTGGTAGTTAACAATAGACACAAAGGGTTAATTTTTGAAAACGACCTCTTTCATGATGTGCTGGAAGGCGATCGCATCAAAGGCTATGTGAAAACCATCCGTACGGATGGCAAACTGGACATCAGTCTTCGCAAAGAGGGCCTGGAAAACCTGGAGGTGGGGGCACAGCAGATATTAGATGAGCTGAAGAGAAACGAAGGTTACCTCCCACTCCATGATAAAAGCGAGCCTGAGGAGATTCAATCATTATTGCAGATGAGTAAAAAGAACTTCAAGCGGTCAGTGGGGATATTGTATAAGAAAAGACTAGTAGCTCTTGAAAAGGATGGGATAAGAATAACCAACTAAAAAAGCCTTACCGAATGGCAAGGCTTCTTAAGCTTTTAAGAGTTGACAACTTATTCTTCAGTCTCATCATCTTCCTTTGCAGCAGATTGCTCTTCTTTCAACCCGTCGTAAACAGCCTGATATCTGGCTTTCAAATCAGCATTACCTCTCATTGCCTTTCTCAATCTATTATAAAGACCAGCGCCAATATCCTCTTTGATTTTACCAACATATACTTCCTTGAAAGAAGCAGTCATAGAGTCGTAGTTTGCCTGGATCTGCTCAAAGGCAACTAGCTCTTCCTCCGTTACTTCAATCTCCTGTAACTTGACAGAATCACCTTTTGCTGATTTGATTTTTACAAATCGTGCAGCCTCCAATGTTTCATCGTTGTTAATCCAGTCGTTGTAGGTCTCGGTCATTTGTTCTTTTTCAGCCTCTGCCCACACCATTACAGTAGCATATTTGGTTAGCTCTTCATCGGTAAATGATGCTTCTTCCTGAGCTTTTGCCAGTCCAAATCCTGCAACTAAACAAACCAACAGTAGTACTTTCTTCATCTTATTTCAGGGTTTTGTTTTTTCAAAAAAGGCAAGTATATAAAAAGGAACTTTATGAAATCAAGCCCTCAAAAGAACATTTTGAAATGCATAAAAAAAGCCGACAAAAATGTCGGCTCGTGAAATTTTGTAGATTTTAATTTTTGAACTTGCCAAAGAGATACGCGAACCCATCCCGTATTCCGGTATAAGCGTTTTCCGATTCTTCACGAATCTCCCTGATTTTTTCAGACGCCTCTCCTTTGATATCATTCCACTTACTTTCTCCGGTGTTTTTAACTTTCTCATATTCTTTTATGAGTGCTTCACGCTTTTCTTTCAGTATCTCTACACGATTGTGGTACGTATCCTTTGCGGATTCTTCTACATCATTCGCTTTGCCTTTCAGAAAATCAATTTTCTCCTCCAGTTTATCAGCAAATGACTTGATTGCTTCCTCGTACTTGTTCTTATGATCAATATTTGCTTCGTCTAGTATTTTAGCTTCTTCCATATCTCTTTCTATTTTGGTTCGTTAACACAACACACATTAAGCCTCTTGAGTTTGCAATTGTTTTCCATTCCTGGATCCAATGTGCATTTTCATATCTGAGAGGGTTTCTCCTCCTTTGATTCCAAAATCCAATGTTCTGATTGGAAAAGGGATGGTGATATTGTTGTCATCAAAAGCCTTTTTTACTGCCATGATTGCCTGACTCCTGGCTTCCAGAAATCCGGGCTGATCAGGATATTCGATCCATAAGTGCAAGACAAAATTGATTGAGCTGTCACCGAATCCGGTGTAAAATAGGTTTACCTCTTTATCATGCTTAATCCACGGCTTATCTTTTACAGCATCTATTGCAAGCTGCTTTGCTTTTTCCAGATCATCCCCGTAGGAGACCCCCACTTCCAGATCAATTCTCCGTTCATTTGTTTTAGTATAATTGGTGAGCGGATTTTGAAAAATTTCTTTATTTGGAATGATTACGTGCAAGCCCTGGAATGTTCGGATGATTGTTACCCTGAGATTGATTTCTTCAACCGTTCCCATGTAATCCTCTACTTCTATGATGTCTCCAACCTGAATAGGTTTTCGAATGGCAATCAAAACTCCGGAAATGAAGTTTGCTGAAATATCCTGGAATGCAAAACCCAGAGCCAATCCAATGATACCAGCACCAGCTAATAGTGAGGTGACGGTCTGTTTAAGGTGAAGAACGTTCAACGCTACCATTAAACCAATGGTCAGCACTGCGATATATACGATAGTACTAAACAGATTTCTAAGGGCAGGCTTATCATAAAACCTCTTCATGACTTTTATGGCTATCATTTTGACACCCCTTGCCAGGAAGTAAAACAACACCAATACTAAAACTGCTACGATGAAATTCGGTAGCATGGCAGTAAGTGACTCGAGCCAGCCTTGAAGCTTATCTGTTAGAATATTTATCGCCTTAGTTATTCCAAAATCCATTTTCAATTAGTTGTTTGCTCAACTAACTAAAAAGAGAATATCATTCCTAAAGCAGATAATCAGACTTAAATCTCTGATTTAAAGTATTTTATAATAAAGATATGTAATCTCAAAACAGACTATTTATCTCAAAACGAGAATTACATTCTCAGATAAAGAATCAATATTTCTTATCAGTTTACGCAACTTGCATTAATACCTGCGCCCAATCGGCTTGATTCTTAATTCGAAGTTTAACTCGAATGTTTTTGCGGTAGCCATCATAAGTATGCACACTCATGGCCATTTTATCGGCAATCTCGCTCCGGGTATAACCTTTTCTAAGCCATCGGATCAGTTGGATTTCTCTATTTGTCAGGTTGTCTTCAATTGTGTTTTTGGTTACTTTCATAATCTAAGGCAGTTTTGGTATACCCCTAATTAAGTACCCTTAATTCGGTATTACCAAGTTTTTGTCGTGAATGACATAAAGCCTAGCGCGAAATGCGTACTATTTTACCAAGCGCTCTTCCAATTGAGGTTTATACGTCCGCGATAGCTTCAGCTCTTCTCCATTATTGAGCAGTAGGTAGCTACCATAGATGGTTTTTACATATTCCAGGTTCACAATAGTAGATCGATGAATTTGCACGAACTGTGCCGGCAACACTTCCAAAATTGCGCTTAGCTTATTTCGATCTACTTCCGGATGTTTCTTATCGTTTAGGTGAAACTCCAGGTAATGATCATCAGATTGAATGTATCGAATACGATGCGGGTCTACCACCGCCTTACTTTTCAAAATGACATATGCCTTTTCATCTTCCTGATCTTCTTTCTCCTGGAGCTCCGCCACCAGACGTTGTAGTCTTTGATTGGATAGAATGAGCGTATTTTTCTCTTTCACGACATCCAATAGCAATATGACCATTGCGTATGACAGCACGCCTACTTCAAAGAAAAATCCTGCAAACAAAGGATCACCAGGAACAAGGGAAGAATTAATGGCTCCATACTCAATTAGAATCTGGCTTAAAACCCCAAGAAAGAAGAGTGAGTACCCCACCAGGAATATTCGTGAACGGAAAGCATCTACTTTCATGTAATTGATCCCACTACTATAAGCAAAGATGATAATAGAAATAATGATCGCGTACCTCATAGTGATAAGGATCGGTCCGGCAGCTACAATGGCACCAGGGAATAGGGCCCAGATCACTGTGCTGACCACAAACAGCCAAAGCCAAAAGTCCATCAGTTTGTGGAACCGAGGCATGGTTTGCTTGGTATCAAAATATCTTTGGATATACATGATGAGGAACACCATTGCTAGCTGGGTGGTCAATGGGAAAAAGTGGGTATTGAATTCCGGGTAGCTCGAGGTGATGTATTGGAAACCGTACCCAAGCTTAGCGAAACACCTCAATCCAAAAGTGAATACATAACCAGCATACCAAAGAAAAATATGCATTTTGAGCTTGATACCAACCAATAATGAAATAAGTGTTACCAAGGCTAGGAATCCGAAGCAGAAACCATAAAAGATGGTCTCTCTATTGTACATATTCCAGAATGAAGCATCCGAATAGAGATACATGGGAAATCGCGCGGCAGATAGACGTTTGTCAATGTTTAGAAGGTAGGTTGCAGTATCTCCGGTCTGAATCTTAAGTGGAAAAGTAAAATTACGATACTGAACTGGCCGGTCTTCAAATGGAAACCTATCCCCGGTTTCAAAAAGTGAGATGGCTGAGTCGTTGGAGATTTGATATAGATGGAGGTAATCTAACTGTGCATAGTCGATCTCCAGATACAGTGCCTCCTTCTCATGGGAGTTGGCTATGGTAGTAAGGACCCAAAAAGCAGATGATGTGATACCAGGGTTTACTTTCTGATTGATTTTCTCAATGTTGCCTGACTGAATACCCGCCCATGCTTTTGGTCCATTGAGTGTATCTGGTGTATGGTAAACCACCACAAAATCATTGATCCGTCCTTCATGGCTACCATGAAAAGGGATTACCTCTTGAGCAGCAGTATTAAGAAAAAACAGAAATGTAAATGCCAGTTGAATATAAATACGTTGTATCACCCTTGACTCACTCTTTCACTCGCTAAAAAAGCCAAGATAACAATCAAACCAATATGCTTATAAGTGTTGATAGATATTTGGTCGAAAAGAATTTTTCTTAGGCCAAATCATTGTGTGCTGGTATTTCAGCTCTGAGTAAATGTATAAATATTACTGTTCCTTTTTTTGGTGTGCTTTCAATACCAATCTTACCTCCCATTCCTTCTATCTGGTTTTTTGAAAGAAACATACCTATTCCATCTCCTTGTTCTATATGGGTATGGAACCTTGAACCAAGAGCAAACAACTTCTCGGAAAATTTATCCAAATCGATACCCAGACCTTTATCCTCAATTTGAATTAATACCTCCTTACGATCTTCAGTAGCAGTAATTAATATTTGCTTTTTCTCGTCTGTTACCCCGTACATTAAAGCATTTGAAATCAAACTGGTTAACGCACTTTCGAGATAAGTGGGAACACCCTCTACATAAAGGCTGTCAGGCACATTCAGGCTAATTTCAGCCTGCCTCCTATTGATATTTTCCTGCATGCCTGACAGGACGCGCTCCACTGATTCCAACACATTGCAAGGTTCTTTTTTTAAATTCTCACGATCATTTTCAAAATTCAGGAGTTCATTGATATTTCGAATCGTTCCATTCAGCCTATCAGACGACTTCTTTAGCATTTGAATAAACTCCTTATTTGTAGGATCCATTTCAATGGCATTGATCAGTCCCATAATGTTTGATGCAGAAGATCGGGTATTATGAGAGGTGATGAAAGAAAACTCTTTCAAACGTTTATTCTGGCTTTCAGCAATTGATATCAACCTTTGTTTTTCACGCAATCTTCTATTTAACCTTTCCGTTCGAATCCTAATATATCCATACACTAAACCACCACCAGATAGAATAAAAAGGGAGATCGCCCACCAGGTTTGCCACCATGGTGGGTGTATTTTGAAAGTGATACTACTTACATTATCGCCCCAGTGATTCGGGTTATCTGACTGCCTCACTTTGAATGTGTATTCTCCGGGACCAAGGTTGAAAGTGACCTGCGTATTGCTGGTAGTTGGAGACCAACCGGGTTCCAGACCTTCTAGCTGATATTGATATAAATTAGATTCTGGATTTCGAAGGTTGATGGCCACATATTGAAAAGTAAGATTGTTGAAATCATAAGGAAATTCGATACTGACCGGCACGTTGCTTCCACTAGCAGTATCGGTAGAGTATTTGTAGAGGTCAATCGATTGAAAGTCAACACGGATATCAGCTATTATTGGTTTGATGATCTTAGATTCGAATACCTCATCAGGCGCACTCAAAAAAGTCACTCCATTCCTGTTTCCAATCCATATATTATGATCCTGATCAGCATAGATAGAATTGTGAATGAACTCTGCAACCACGAGCCCATCTTTCTTCTGAATCGTCGAAACAGCGTTCGTATACTCATCAACTCTGCTTAATCCGGTACGATGAGTCGCCCACACATGATTGCTTTTATCGCTGATGACCGATGAGCAGAAGTTGTTGAGAAGTCCTTCTTTGGTAGAAAACCGGATAAACTCCTCTCCATTATATTCATAGATACCATCTCCATGAGTGCCTACCCAAATGTTGCCGTATTCATCCTCAGAGATATCATTGATGTCATGTGAAGGAAACTTCCCATCCTTGGTTAAATACATCATCATACCATCCGATCTCAAGACGGCCAGACCGGCTCCATGCGAAGCAAACCAGGTATTCCCGTCCTTATCAAAGTGGATATCGTAGATTTCATTGTGATAAAATCGAGAGCTATCATCTTCATTTACTACGGTACTAGTAGAATAGTTCTTTACAAGATTCCCCAGGGAATCAAGCACAAACACCCCTTTCTGTGTCAAAGAAAGCCACAGGTTTCCATTCGGACTCTTGATAATTTGACGAGCTAACAGCTTTCCTCCTCCAAAATCAAAATCAATTTTTTGAATGTTTTTCCATTCTGGATCTGCAGTGAAAACACCCACATCTTCTGCACAATAATAAATCCTGTCATCCTCATCCACATATACCGCAGTGATGTTGTTCCCCTCGCTACTGTTGTGACGAATTAGCTCAAAATTGAGACTATCCAGTTGGCCTGTGTAGAAACCCCTTATCAATCCCACATCTGTTCCAAAAAAGAACTCATGCCTGGAATTTCCACTAATGCCATTTACTGATCTGGCTCTGAAATCTTCAAAGTTGTAAAATAAAAGACCCTTTTTGGCAACCTGTATGAGCCCATCTCCGATGGTCCCTACCCAAATACTTTCATCTTCATCCATGTTGATGGTGCTAATTAAATCACCTGGAAAGTCATTTTTTTTATTGAGGTAGGTAAACTGTTTGGACTTAGTATTGTCGCGGTTAAAATCTATTTTGACTAGTCCATTATACTTTGTTCCAACCCAGAGATCTAAATTTCCGGTTTCCCTGATAGCGCTAATGGATTCCTTTTGAAGGAAGTCAGCTTTGTATACTTCACCGGAAACCTGACCACCTTCTACAAACAAGTCCAGATGGTAAACACCGAAATCAGTACCCACCCAAAAAGAGTTATCTCTTGCCTTGTTTCGTTCTAATGATTGAACAGATGAATATTCAAGATCTGCAATACCTCCCGCATAGATTATCCTGTTGTCTTCTCCTAACCTAAATGCCAGCAATCCTTCATTTGTACCAATTAAAATTAAGTTGTTGTGCTGATAGGCAAAATTGGTTTTTCTGAATTGTAATTCTTTAGGAAATATTGATATCACAGTGTCTTTGGATAGCCGAAGAATTCCTTTGTTTTGGGTTAATGCCAGCAGCTGATCGTTGCTGCTTATGAAGCCCGTGATGGGGCTTTGCTCATACTGTGGATCATAAACTGTTTTCAGTTTTACGCCATCAAAGGTTTTGATCTGTCCATTAAAATATCCAAAGTAGAGCGTACCATCATCATTGAAAGCTGTAGTAGAAAAGTTCTTCTTGGTAGAATCATTGGGATCCATCAATTCAAACTTGAAGCCATCGAAACGAGTTAGTCCATAATCTGTGCCCACCCATTTGTATCCCAGTGGTCCCTGGATTGTGGTGTAGACATATGTTCCATCAAGTCCATTTTCAGGATTGAAATGCCTTATTTCATATTTCTGAACAGTAGCCTCAACCAAAAAGCATGAAAGAAGAGCTATAATTGTTGATCTAATCCTCATCTTTCTGGTAGTATTTCAAATTTACCTGGTACTTATATCGTGGTGGTCCTCCAATGGGAATACTGTAGAATCGGATTACTTCTTCATACTGGTTTCTAAGAAAAAAAACCATATTGTTGTTTGGCTTTCCTTGTTTGATGATCTGAATCTCGATGGTGGTATTTTGTTCTTCGGGTGTGATTTCGTGCATCGAGCTGGCCCACTTAAGATCCGCTGATTTTTTCACTTTATGTCTGTTTTTAGAAACCGAATATATCACTAGCTCTCCGTCATAATCAAAGTCAAAGTTGTGTTGTGTGATTGAAACCACATTTTTATCAATGAATGGATATATGTGGCTGATTTCGCCACTCGCAACAGGAAGTCTGAAGGAATATTCATACGTAAAGGCATTTGAGCCTTCTACTTCTTCATTAACATCGGGATTTGCACTAAGAAAATATTGATACAGGTTGCCATCATCACCCTGCAGTCCTTCCATAATCACCTTGAAGATTCTTCCATTGGGTATCTCCGGATCCAGCTCTCCTTCTACCGGATTAAATGGGCCGAAGGTATACCACTTACCGTCAAACTCCGGATTGTCCCGAAATACTTTAGAAGCGAGTAGGTTTCCGCTTTTAAATTCACCAACTGGATCTACCTTCCTGGCATCCGGATGAGAATGGGCTCCTTCACCTCCAAAAATTGATATCCGATGTACCGAATTCCATTCTCCTTTTATTTCATCTATCGTTCCACCAACATCCGGATCAAACACCCTCAGGTATATCGGCTCGGTAAACTCATCTGGAATCAAAAAGAAAAATATTTGAATATGATCATCATCGCCCCATGAAGCTGGCGCATTACCTCCAAATGTTACCAAATAATCAATGTTTTCAATCTCATTCGGAATCCGCTGACCTTGAGTGACAAGGAATAAAGTTAGAAAGGTGCCTGTCAAAAATGCTTTCAAATACCTCATGATCACCTCCCCAATTTAAGTTTGAAATCAGTCCTTCTGTCGAGTGACTCATCTACATAATCACAATCAGCCCCAGTCAAACATGAATTAATCAGAGACCTGGACGTGTTTGGGTTGTTTACAACAATTCTATCTTTCTCCACACCCTCATCAACCATATATTGCTTGATAAGTTCGGCACGTTTGATCGACAATGCTACTCCCCTATTGAATGATCCTCCGGAAGTGGTGTAAACACCCAATTCAACCTTCATCATCGGGAGTTCTTCCAGAAGCTCAATGTGATCATTTAGGCTTTTTTTCATCTTCCTGGATAGTTCATTTTGATCCAGTTCAAAGAAAAGCGGATCCAGACTCAAGGGCTCTTGCTCAGCCAACTGCTTCGTTTTATCGCTTATGGTTTGCTGTATACTTTTTTGGTCGCTCCCCTCAGGCATTGACATATCTCCCGAATCATAGATTCGATTGCCCCGAAAGGCAATAATCCTGTAACTGCCTCCTCCCACTAGGTCTTCTAATCCTTCAACCTCATCATAACCAACATTATTTTTTCTCAAAAGAAAATAATTCGACTTGTCTTCAAGAAAACGCGAGTCGATCGAAAGTTGATCAAGAGCATCTGTGAGCATTCTAGCGGTTGGATCAGCCAGTTTTACACTGACACTATCAGACGCACAGAGGGTAACATCATCTATTTCTGACTCCAGCCCTATGAGTAAAGATCTGTAATATACCCCAGTACGTTCGTACGTGTGATCAGGGCTTGCTTCGCATGAAAAAATCCCATCGCCAAAATCCCAATAAGTATACTTTATTTGATACGCTGAGTCAGGATAATCCAGCTCAAAAGAGGTACTTTCAGCTATATTGGTTCTTACATCTTCCAGCGGATCTATGATCAGTTCAAAAGAGCCCTTGATGATGATGTCGATTGATGCCTCTTCTTGAATGGTTGCCTTGGTAATCGGATCTTCCAGACTTAACGTAGCAATATACCGTCCGGGATTTTTATAACAATGATCTATGTTCAACCCTTCAAGCGTAGTGCCATCTCCCATATCCCAAACAAACACAAACTCTTTTCCTTCAAAATCATAGGAATCTGTGATATCCAGATTCACACAGTTATTTGAAGCAATTGTACTAATGCACGCTGCATCAAACCGGAGAAACCCGGACTTTGCAGCCTCGCACCCTACTTCCTGGCTGTAGGTAACAGACCAAAGTATGAAGCACATCAAAACACCGCTAATCCGTTTGTTCTTCATTTGTGTAAAGTTTTCTCATCACCAATTCGAGCTCTGATCTTCTGTTTACTGAGTGAAACCTTTCTTCGCACTCGGTTTCATCGTCACAGTCATTGAGAAGACCTTGCTCCCCATAGCTATCCAGTATCAATCTACTCCCGGGAATATCGTGTTCCAACAGATATCTTGCAATCTTTTGCGATCTTTTAAATGCCAGCTCATCATTATACTTCATGCTGCCCCTGCTGTCTGTGTAGGAATTAATGGAAAATGCAATGTGCTGATCTACCGTCATTATCCTGACTACTTTGTCCAGTTCAGCTTTTCCTTCTTTCGTAAGTTCATTCGTGTCCAGATCAAAATAAATATTCTTAAGCGAATACATTTCCTCCATTTTCAGCCCCTTTTCCTCTACTGCCAATTTGGCTCGCTCTTCAATGGACTGATCCTGATCGGGTGGTGTTTTGGAAAGAAAGATCTTCTCATCAGCATTTACTATGAATCTGCTGTTGCCTATCTCTCTGTATTCGTATACTCGCCCGTTGATTTGTACCATAGCCTTTCTCTTGTTATATAAGGCCTGCAATTCTTCATCAGGATTCATTTTCTTAACAGGCTTTTCTACCCTTTTCTCCAAAGAAATATTGGTAGCCAGAGACACACCAGCAAATAACTCATCTGAACGAATGATATCTGAATTTAGCAAATAGCCCTCCTTATCAGCTTTCAACAAAATCTCTTCTCCGGGTTGAGCCAGAAATTCGACCGAACCATTTCCATCGGTGTAGCGACTATCCTTAATAGCTCCATTTACTATCATATCAACTTTTACATTTTCCAATGGGACATTCATCCCTTTTTCTGCTACTATGCATTGAATCCGGGACCATTTCACTCTAAAACGGAAAAGGTCATCATCCAAACCTCCATTTATGCGATTGGAGGTAAAGTAGCCGGATCGTCCAAGTGAGTCGGAGATAAAACCAAAATCTGCATGGGAAGAATTGAATGGAAAGCCCAGGTTTTCAATTTCATCGTGAGAATTGGCCTGAACAGGTGCCCGAAATAAATCGAGCTCACCTAGACCTCCATGTCCATCGGAGGAAAATATCATTTCATTTTCATTTATCAGGTACGGGAACATGTCGTCACCTTTAGAATTGATAAACTCTCCCATGTTCTTAGGTTCACTCCATTGACCATTCGCTTTTTTTGCGATATACAAATCTGCACCACCATATCCACCGGGCATATTTGAAGTGAAGACCAAGGTGTTCCCGTCTTTGGAAATGGCTGGTTGACCTACTGAATAGGTTGGATCATTGAAAGGCATAGGTTGGATATTCACCCACCGATCTTCCTGCCTGTCATATTCGGCATAATACAACTCCAGATGACTTTCAGCAGACTTTTTATCTGGCACGCCAGCACAGGTAAAGATGATTTTATTGCCATCGAAAAAGACAAGTGGCCCCTCATGGTAGTCTGAATCCAAACCACTGTGAAAAACTACCGGCTCCCTCATTCTTCCACTCTCCAGCTCCTCGGTGTAAAAAACGGAAATATATTCTTCCTCATTCCAACCCATCACATTGGTGACGTCATTAGTATGGTGATCAGATAGATACACGATCCCAAAACCATAATAGGTGGGACTGAACTCCGCATAAGTGGTATTGATACTTAAAGGATTGATCTCTACTGAAGAGGAATCCTCATAATGTCGGTGCATGTTCTGGATCGATGAGAGTTTTTTCTCTGCGATAAGGTGAGAGCCTTCAACTGATTGATATTTAAGAAGCCACTTTTCTGCTTCCCCATACTTTTCATTGGCCATCAACACCTGTGCAAAGTCTAAAATTGCTTGAGAATCTTCAGTTGAATCAGCTGAAAGACCTTTCCTGAACCACCTTTCTGCGTCTTCAAAATGATCAATGTGATAATAGCTTTCTGCTATTTTGATTGCGACATGATATTGCGCAGTATCCTTTTTAAATACACGCTCATACAATTTTGCCGCTTCCAGGTATTGACCGTTTTTAAATGAGCGATCTCCTCGTTCTTCCAGTGGATCAAGACTATTCAGAATCTTAATGGACTGGCCATGAGCTCCTGCACAGATAGCGATAATCAGCAATATGTAGTGTACTTGCTTCATCTAAACCTTCTTGGATGGTTAACTCGTGGATGTTTTCTCTTTATTCGATAGTTTAATACTACTTCATGAGAGCCAGACGTTGATTGCCGTAGCTCAGAAGTAACCAAACCATATGAATATCCAAACCTAAGATTGTCAGTAAATTGAATTTCTAATATAAAATCAATTGAATTTTTAACCCGATACGTCACACCAAGCCAAATAACATCCCTGAACAGAAAGCTGGTGGTAATATCAATATCGGCCAAACCACCCGCATACCGCAAAAGAAAGCTGGGTTTGTATTTCACATCATGGCCTATCGGGAAAATACCGCCTCCGGTAAGATAATAATGACGAACCTGCCTGCTTAAATCCTGCTCACTTTGATTGAGCCGATTATTCAACAAAAAAGGAACTGACAATCCCGCATATAGTTTAGGGCCGTTATAAAATATCCCTGTCCCAAAATTTGCCATCGTGGAGCTGTAATCATTATTCAGTACCGGATCATCCGGATCAATCAGGTTTGCATTTGATAGATCTACATTGAATAAAGTAGCTCCTCCTTGCAACCCCATAGATAGATGACGCCTACCTCGATCAAAGTTCATTCGATAGGCGTATACGCCATAGATATTATTCAACGAAATGGCACCAAAAGCATCACTGGACACGATCAATCCAGCCGAGGATTCACTATTTCTGGTTACGGACCCATGTGCGGTAAAGGTCTGTGTTGACGGTGCTCCTGGTATGCCTCTCCATTGATTCCGCGACATAAGCGTAAAACTCCAAGATTCATGCGTGCCAGCGTAAGCTGGATTTAATACCAGTCCATTAAACATGTATTGGGAAATAACGTACTGTTGCTGACCCACAGAATGCCCAACTAGAAGGAAGGATAATACAATAAATACGAGTCGAGACATTACCTACTAATTAAGATGTTTCCAGCTATGGGCTTAGAGCCATCTTTTAAGTCTATAATAAAATAATAGGTTGAAAACGGAGCATCCGTCGTGCCCAAATTAGCATTGATCTGACCTCTCCAAACTTTACTATTATTATCATAGCCATCTATTTCAAATACTTTTACTCCCCATCGATTAAAAATGCTGACTTTATTATCCGGATAATTCTCGATTCCTTCTATCACCCACTCATCATTTTTCCCATCACCATTTGGTGAAAAGGCATCCGCAATTTTCATGTTGCAGGTGTCTTCACTATCAACATAGTTGAGGATTCCATCCCCATCACAGTCATCAATTCCTTCATCGATATCTAGTTTCCCATCATTATCACTATCAACATCCACGAAATCCGGCATACCATCGCCATCCGTATCAACCGGATTATTAGGATCAGCCCCAGCTTCATCCGCATCCGGAATATTATCATTATCTGAATCCACATCTAAATATTCCGCAGTACCGTCCTGATCCACATCATCAAACTGAAACTCGTACGAGTCAGGTATTCCATCAAGGTCCTGATCTCCATCTTCTACAGTAATGGTTAAGGTTGATTGAGCACATTCGGAAGGATCACCATTATCACAAACCACATAATCCAGCGCAAATACACCCACAGCGTGGTTTCCGTCATAGACATAGCTGCCGTCCGGTTCAAATGTTAATCCATCAATTGGTGGGTTAATGTCGGTGAGTGTTAATTCGTCATTCTCAATGTCTGAATCATTGTCTAACAAGTTCCCCTGAACCGTATTTCCGAACTGGACGGTTGCCTGGTCTGCCATTAAGATTGGAGTATCATTAACAGGTAAAATACTGACAGTCAATTCAAAATTGTCAGATTCATCAATGCCATCACTTACGGTTACATTTATTGTCATATTTCCGTTAAAGTTTTCAGCAGGAATAATATCATTTCCACTTACCTGATAGTTTGTTCCACTTCCAATTATCAATGTATGATCAGTTGGGTAGCTATGATCCGGATCAGTAACGTTTAGGTTCGAAAGTGCAATACTAAAAGCCTCATCTTCATCGCTGGTGAGGGTTCCATTCTGACTGACGATAACAGGTGGAGTATTTTCGTCATCTTCGTTAATCACGGTAATGTCGCTTGGGTCGGCTCCATTATAATTCGCATCGGATGATGCGGCCGGGGCAATTACAATCTTATAAGTAACATCCCCATCATCATCAGAATCATCTACACCGGTTACTGTGACGGTTTGGACAATATTCCAATTTGCACTAGTGAATGTCAGATTCGAAGGGTTTACTGTGCCTTCACTGGTATCATTCGAACTCAATCCAATGGTTACATCTCCGGTAGGTTCTGAATCTAACACTATAGTAAATGTGGCTGCCGTTCCATCTTCACTGGTATTACCACTAACCGTACTGACACTTATTCCGGTAATGTCATCATCTTCATTGATTACAGCTACCATCTTATCTGCTAACAGATCAAATGCATCATCACTGGATGCGTCATCAACGGAAATAATTATGTTATACGACTGATCGCCATCGTCTATATCATCATCTACTCCTGTTATATTCACTGTCTGAGGAGTATCCCAATTAGCAGATGTAAATGTGATAGAAGGATTGTTAACCACACCCTCCTGTACATCGTCACTGGTGATTGAGAAGTCAACATCGCTTGCTGGCTGTGCATCTAAAACAATGGTAAATGAAGCCGAAGCACCACCCTCACTAGTATTTCCTGAAATAGTAGAAACAGAGAAATCTGCCGTTTCATCATCGGTGATGGTAACGGCTACTGTTTGATCTCCCAATGGATCGAAGGCATCATCAGAAGATGCATCATTGATTGTTGCAGTGATCGTCGGACTCTCGTCCTGTAAATCATCGTCCTGCTCTGCGGTAATCGTCACCGTCTGGGTGCTGTTCCAGTTGCCGCTGGTAAACGTCAGGCTCGTAGGACTCACCGTCGCTGCTCCGGTATCATCACTGCTCAGGTCAATCACCACATTGCTCGATGGCTCTGCATCCAACACAATCGTGAACGTATCATTACCGCCTTCGGTAATCGAAGAGGTGGTCTTGCTGAGTGTGTACCCTGCCGCATCATCGTCCGTGATGGTCGTGGTGACGGTTTGATCTGCTAAACCAGTGAAGTCTCCGTCACTCGAAGCATTCACACTCGCAGTGATCGTCGGACTCTCGTCCTGTAAATCATCGTCCTGCTCGGCGGTAATCGTAACCGTCTGGGTGCTGTTCCAGTTGCCGCTGGTAAACGTCAGGCTCGTAGGACTCACCGTAGCTGCTCCGGTATCATCGCTGCTCAGGTCAATCACCACAT
Organism: Ekhidna sp.; assembly: GCF_965247405.1. Classification (GTDB taxonomy): domain Bacteria; phylum Bacteroidota; class Bacteroidia; order Cytophagales; family Cyclobacteriaceae; genus Ekhidna. The sequence continues at coordinate 3,507,272 of NZ_OZ252014.1, read as the reverse complement.
TGCTCGATGGCTCTGCATCCAACACAATCGTGAACGTATCATTGCCCCCTTCGATAATCGAAGAGGTGGTCTTACTAAGTGTGTACCCTGCTGCATCATCGTCCGTGATGGTCGTGGTGACGGTTTGATCTGCTAACCCGGTGAAGTCTCCGTCACTCGAAGCATTCACACTCGCAGTGATCGTCGGACTCTCGTCCTGTAAATCATCGTCCTGCTCGGCGGTAATCGTAACCGTCTGGGTGCTGTTCCAGTTGCCGCTGGTAAACGTCAGGCTCGTAGGACTCACCGTAGCTGCTCCGGTATCATCGCTGCTCAGGTCAATCACCACATTGCTCGATGGCTCTGCATCCAACACAATCGTGAACGTATCATTGCCCCCTTCGATAATCGAAGAGGTGGTCTTACTAAGTGTGTACCCTGCTGCATCATCGTCCGTGATGGTCGTGGTGACGGTTTGATCTGCTAACCCGGTGAAGTCTCCGTCACTCGAAGCATTCACACTCGCAGTGATCGTCGGACTCTCGTCCTGTAAATCATCGTCCTGCTCGGCGGTAATCGTAACCGTCTGGGTGCTGTTCCAGTTGCCGCTGGTAAACGTCAGGCTCGTAGGACTCACCGTCGCTGCTCCGGTATCATCACTGCTCAGGTCAATCACCACATTGCTCGAAGGCTCAGCATCTAATACAATCGTGAACGTATCATTATCTCCTTCGGTGATCGAAGAGGTGGTTTTGCTTAGGGTGTAGCCAGCCGCATCATCGTCCGTGATGGTCGTGGTGACGGTCTGATCTGCTAACCCGGTGAAGTCTCCGTCACTCGAAGCATTCACACTCGCAGTGCTCGTCGGACTCTCGTCCTGTAAATCATCGTCCTGCTCGGCGGTGATCGTCACCGTCTGGGTGCTGTTCCAGTTGCCGCTGGTAAACGTCAGGCTCGTAGGACTCACCGTAGCTGCTCCGGTATCATCACTGCTCAGGTCAATCACCACATTGCTCGAAGGCTCAGCATCCAACACAATCGTGAACGTATCATTACCGCCTTCGGTAATCGAAGAGGTGGTCTTGCTGAGTGTGTACCCTGCCGCATCATCGTCCGTGATGGTCGTGGTGACGGTCTGATCTGCTAACCCGGTGAAGTCTCCGTCACTCGAAGCATTCACACTCGCAGTGATCGTCGGACTCTCGTCCTGTAAATCATCGTCCTGCTCTGCGGTAATCGTAACCGTCTGGGTGCTGTTCCAGTTGCCACTGGTAAACGTCAGGCTCGATGGGCTCACCGTCGCTGCTCCGGTATCATCGCTGCTCAGGTCAATCACCACATTGCTCGATGGTTCAGCATCCAACACAATCGTGAACGTATCATTACCGCCTTCGGTAATCGAAGAGGTGGTCTTGCTGAGTGTGTACCCTGCCGCATCATCGTCCGTGATGGTCGTGGTGACGGTCTGATCTGCTAACCCGGTGAAGTCTCCGTCACTCGAAGCATTCACACTCGCAGTGATCGTCGGACTCTCGTCCTGTAAATCATCGTCCTGCTCTGCGGTAATCGTAACCGTCTGGGTGCTGTTCCAGTTGCCACTGGTAAACGTCAGGCTCGATGGGCTCACCGTCGCTGCTCCGGTATCATCGCTGCTCAGGTCAATCACCACATTGCTCGATGGCTCTGCATCCAACACAATCGTGAACGTATCATTGCCCCCTTCGATAATCGAAGAGGTGGTCTTACTAAGTGTGTACCCTGCTGCATCATCGTCCGTGATGGTCGTGGTGACGGTTTGATCTGCTAACCCGGTGAAGTCTCCGTCACTCGAAGCATTCACACTCGCAGTGATCGTCGGACTCTCGTCCTGTAAATCATCGTCCTGCTCGGCGGTAATCGTAACCGTCTGGGTGCTGTTCCAGTTGCCGCTGGTAAACGTCAGGCTCGTAGGACTCACCGTAGCTGCTCCGGTATCATCACTGCTCAGGTCAATCACCACATTGCTCGAAGGCTCAGCATCCAACACAATCGTGAACGTATCATTACCGCCTTCGGTAATCGAAGAGGTGGTCTTGCTGAGTGTGTACCCTGCCGCATCATCGTCCGTGATGGTCGTGGTGACGGTCTGATCTGCTAACCCGGTGAAGTCTCCGTCACTCGAAGCATTCACACTCGCAGTGATCGTCGGACTCTCGTCCTGTAAATCATCGTCCTGCTCTGCGGTAATCGTAACCGTCTGGGTGCTGTTCCAGTTGCCGCTGGTAAACGTCAGACTCGAAGGACTCACCGTAGCTGCTCCGGTATCATCGCTGCTCAGGTCAATCACCACATTGCTCGAAGGCTCAGCATCTAATACAATCGTGAACGTATCATTACCGCCTTCGGTAATCGAAGAGGTGGTCTTGCTGAGTGTGTACCCTGCCGCATCATCGTCCGTGATGGTCGTGGTGACGGTCTGATCTGCTAACCCGGTGAAGTCTCCGTCACTCGAAGCATTCACACTCGCAGTGATCGTCGGACTCTCGTCCTGTAAATCATCGTCCTGCTCGGCGGTGATCGTCACCGTCTGGGTGCTGTTCCAGTTGCCGCTGGTAAACGTCAGACTCGAAGGACTCACCGTAGCTGCTCCGGTATCATCGCTGCTCAGGTCGATCACCACATTGCTCGATGGCTCGGCATCCAGCACAATCGTGAACGTATCATTACCGCCTTCGGTAATCGAAGAGGTGGTCTTGCTGAGTGTGTACCCTGCCGCATCATCGTCCGTGATGGTCGTGGTGACGGTCTGATCTGCTAACCCGGTGAAGTCTCCGTCACTCGAAGCATTCACACTCGCAGTGATCGTCGGACTCTCGTCCTGTAAATCATCGTCCTGCTCTGCGGTAATCGTAACCGTCTGGGTGCTGTTCCAGTTGCCGCTGGTAAACGTCAGACTCGAAGGACTCACCGTAGCTGCTCCGGTATCATCGCTGCTCAGGTCAATCACCACATTGCTCGAAGGCTCAGCATCTAATACAATCGTGAACGTATCATTACCGCCTTCGGTAATCGAAGAGGTGGTCTTGCTGAGTGTGTACCCTGCCGCATCATCGTCCGTGATGGTCGTGGTGACGGTCTGATCTGCTAACCCGGTGAAGTCTCCGTCACTCGAAGCATTCACACTCGCAGTGATCGTCGGACTCTCGTCCTGTAAATCATCGTCCTGCTCTGCGGTAATCGTAACCGTCTGGGTGCTGTTCCAGTTGCCACTGGTAAACGTCAGGCTCGATGGGCTCACCGTCGCTGCTCCGGTATCATCGCTGCTCAGGTCAATCACCACATTGCTTGATGGCTCAGTATCCAGCACAATCGTGAACGTATCATTGCCGCCTTCGGTGATGGATGAGGTGGTTTTGCTTAGGGTGTAGCCCGGTCCATCATCATCCAAATTAGTAATATCAACAAATTGATCAGCCAAAGGGTCAAAAAAATCATCACTTGAAACATCTCTTACTCTTACTCTTACTTGATAGGCAACATCTCCATCAATAACACCATCATCTGCACCATCGACTGTGATGACCTGTGGAGTGAACCAATCAGCAGAGGTAAATGTGACATCCAAGGGGTCTGATGGATTTACAGCTCCTTCTGTAGTTGTTAAACTTGAAACTCTTAGAACAACATTATTCAAAGGCTCAGCATCTAAAACAACCGAAAATGTAGTGGAGCCCCCTGCTTCAGTGGTATTCCCGGTAGATGAAGTATTCAGCGTGAATCCTGCAACTTCATCATCCTGATTAGTCACCGCAACGATTTCATCAGCAATGGAATTATAATCTCCATCAGCATTTCCAACACCCGTGTTTACAGATATGGTTACATCAAAATCAATATCACCATCTACTTGGGGATCATCCACAGGAGTAACCGTTACTGTTTGGGGAGTGTCCCAGTTAAATTCATCGAATGTCAAAGAAGTGGGACTAACTGTTCCTTCAGAAATATCATCGGATGATACATCAAGCTGTACCACTTTACCGGCAACCGGCTGAGATCCAATTACGACATCAAATGTTTGAACTGACCCATTTTCAGTGGTGCTTATGGTTGTAGCAGTAAGATCAATGCGTGGAAATTGACCATCATTTTGATTAATGACTCCCACATCCGGGGTAGAAACTCCATCATAATCAGGAATACTCAAGCCGACTGTAGAAGTCGTCGCTGTAATAGTAAAAAATTGTGGACCATCATCAATTCCATCATCAACCGGGGTAACGGTCACAGTTTTTGCTCCCATGTTACCTAAAGAAAATGATACAGAGCTTGGAGAAACCGTCGCTTCACTTGGGTTACTTGAAACGAAATCAACTTGAACGGTCCCTAGTGTTAGACCGCCAGATAATTCTACAGTAAATGAATCAGTCGTACCACTTTCAAAAACAATTGTACTTCCATCTGACTCTGTTATCGTTACTTCTGCAGTTGTAGCAAAGTCTGAACAGCTACCTGAAGAGCAACTAAAATCACCCTGGTCACCATCCCATGTTTGTGTTTCAATGGTGTTTCCTGTTCCATCTGAAGTAATCGTGCCGTTTGACCCATTGTCTATTTTGGAGGCACCATCAACTATCTCAATGGTGCTGGCATTGTACATTTCGAGTTCAGCAGAGTTATCGGCTAAAATTCCATTTCCAGAGGAAACCGTAAGATAGGCTCCATTCAACGTCATTTTAGAAGAAGCCTTGATTTCAAAGCCACCATCTACTGTGACATTGTTATACAATTCTAATGTACCACCATCGATAAGTATACCATTTGAGATGGAACCAATATTCCCATAGACAATTAGTGTCCCTCCCGGCTTAATGTTGATTTTATCCGCAAGGCTGGTTATGTTACCATAAATGGTAAGTGTTGCACCGTCATTTATGAGAATACCACCACTCACTGCTCCAACATCAACAAACAACTGGGCACAAACGCCGTTTGCTATTTCTATCCCATCCTCCGCATTGGAATCAGCCGTGCCTCCACCGCACGTGGGTACTTCTGTAGCAGAAGTAGCTACCCAGAAGCACATAAATAGTGCTGAGATCACAAGATTCTTCAACATCAAAACTCCAGGTCGATTAAAAGTAGTTTTCGCTTAATAAACTCACCCTAAAGATGAACATTATCAATTGAAAATACTTCCTTCATTCGATAGTAATATCGAATTATTAGTTCAACAACAAAAAGCACCCGCTAAAGCGTTTGAACTTTTGCCCAAATCATACGAATCCACCCAGAAATGACCCATTTTAGCCAAAAACAACAAAAGTATAATTTGACAGGATATTGTTGATAATCAAGGCAATATGGTTGCAACACTAAACAATCTGCTTCATTGATGAATTGAATTTAGAGGCACGGTTTAGATTATCTAATACTTTTTTAGCAATCGAGTGCTTATCAAATGAGAAAGTCATCTCAACATCCCAATAATATTCAATGTACTCAGCATGAGATACAGTCAATAGCTCATAACACTCATCCTCATTCGAGTAGTTTATTACCAGATATTCCTTCATGGCAGTAAATAATTTTGATGGTTAAAAAATGAAGTAACCTGGATCATCTATGATCAGGTTATTCAAGCTTAAAGGTGAGAATTCAAGAAATGAACGATAAGCGTAAATTGCTTATTTGGAAAAATCAGGGAATCACGTAGGAGGTATGTTAATACAAAAAAAGCTGGCAAATGCCGGCTTCTTAAAGCAGTCCGTAGGAGGACATTACGTAAAGAAACCATCTAGTAGGTGGTTTTAGACATGGGTCAGGTTGTGGCGCGAGCCCCTTAAGGACGAAACAAAAAAAGCCACTCAAATGAGTGGCTTTTGGAATGCAGTCCGTAGGAGGATCGAGCGTTAATAATTGATCCTGCGGATCAATTTAGCGAGGGGCCCGGTGGTAGGGTGGCCCCCCAAGGACTGCAAAAATTAAGTGAATTAGTTAAGAGGACATGACGTACAGAAACCATCCAGTGGATGGTTTTAATCATGGGCCAGGTTGTGGCGCGAGTCCCTTAAGGAGGAAACGAAAAAAGCCACTCAAATGAGTGGCTTTTGGAATGCAGTCCGTAGGGGAATACATCAATTACTCCTTAGTTCTTATAAATACTCCTTAGTTATACTAGAACGGATATTTTCGTAAATTTTGAGCCTTAATTAATTGTAATTTATCTTAATTAGCGACAGTAATGACGACAGTATATGGCAACAATTAACTTTTTCATAGAAAAAAATAGAGTAACAAATAAAGACCAACCTTGCCTGATCTACTTAAGATACGATCACAACAGGAAGAAGACTTTAATCTCAACAAATATCCGGGCGTCTGTTAATCAGCTCAACTGGATTAAAGACCGAGGACATGATAAAATAAAAATCAATCAACCATTAAAGAAGACTTTCCATGGCTACCTTAAAGCAAATGCTGAGCTAAAAAGACTTTATGAAAATCTATTTGCGGCACTTTGTGATGCTAAAGAGTTGGGAGACCAAACTTGCTCTAAAGTCAAGGAAATATATAATGGTCAGTCAAATAAGCTTGGAGATGTGAAAACCATATTAGAAGGGATTGATAAATATGTTTCACTTTATGAAACAGAACATCGACCTAGGTCCATCACTAACTATGACAAGAACTTAAGACTACATATCACAAACTTCAACAAGTTTAAAAATAGAGATCATACATTGATTGATTTGAACCATGAGTTTGAACTGTCATTCAAATCCTTTTTGAGAAGTAATGAATCTCTATCCGAATCCTCAGTTGATAATAACATCAAGTACCTAAAAAGCCTATGCAACAAATTATCAAAACTTGGAATTAAGGTCAATCCTACCATCAAGTCATTTAAAAGAGCTAGTAAATCAGTCATTGATAGTGACATCATTGCTCTCAATGATAAAGAGATGAAACTTCTTAGTCAGCCAAAGGACTTAGAAAATGAACATTTAAATCAAATTAAAGAATTATTTACATTCCATTGCTTTACTGGTTTAAGAGTTGGAGACCTCATGCGATTTCATAAAAACATGATTACCAACAAGAATCGAATCAGAACTAGATCAGAGAAAACGAATTCATTGATCGAGGTGCCAATCCTACCTGAAGCCATGAAAGTTTTAAAGAAATATGATTATGAGCTCCCGAAAATATCAGAGCAGAATTACAATAAAGGAATTAAAAAGGTTCTAGAAAAGTTAAAAGTAAACCGAAAGCTTGAGCAACATGACTACCAACCTATCCATCAGATTGCTTCAAGTCACTTAGCTAAAAAATCATTTATTAGCTATTGCCTAAACTCCAAAAATTTAAGTCCAATCCAAGTTTCTAAAATCACAGGCACTAATGTTGAGACAATTCTAAGATACTATGCCACTGCTGATATGGATGAAATCGAGATGAAACTGCTGAACACTAAACAAAAGTAGAAATCTTTGAAAGTATTTCATTTATAATTCAGAATTTTTATAATTGCATCCAGAAAGCTGATCTCAAGGCTTTCTAAACCGAAACACTTTTCAATAAAAGTGTGGTGAAAACGAGTAGGTTACTAAATAGTGACCGAATTCACTGCCCAGTGAACACCACACAAAAAATACCATAAGGGTATTTTTAATAGGTCTAATACACCTATTGGCATTTGCTTATATGGCACTTGCTTGAAAAGTGTTTTGGGTACTTATCCAAAACCATTTTCGATTTAATATCAACACCAGAGAATCTGGTGAGTAATTTATTATTGACTAAATAATTCAGTTATGAATAATCAAAATTTACTCTGCACAACTGCGGAGGCTTTAGAATTAACCATTATGACAACCATTAAGCAAATGAAAGATATCTGCAATAGCGATCAGGATGATGTTTGGATTTCAAAGGATGAAGCAAATCAATTGCTGAGGCGCACTAGTGATAGTCTTATAAACAAGCTCAGGAAAGAGAAGCAAATTCTAACATATCAAGAGGATGGTGGACGATTCATATTGATATCAAAACCAAGTCTCCTTGACTATATAAAGAGAACAGCAAAATAAAGATAGCATGGAAAATAAATTGTCTTTAGAGGGAATTAATGATGGATACGTTCTAGCAAAGAGCGGAAAACGACCCGACTTGGTGAACTTAATAATAGAAGCAGGTGAAAGTGGCAAGCTTACTCCCTACCTCCAATCTTTAGTAGTAGGTATTGATGTCAAGCTTAAAGAAGATCAAGCTTTACAAAAAGGTCTAGAACTTCATCGAGAAGCAAACCAGGAAATTAAAAAGACCAGTCTTGATAGTATGAAAGAAAAACTTGAAGAAGCACGAAGAAATGACTCATCCGAAAATTATAATAATGAGTCATCTCGAGATATCGATACTGAAAATGATAAAACAAAAAATAAAGGACTTGGGCTATGAGAGATAAAAAAATTTCAGTGATGGCATCAGCCTCACAGAAAGATTTAATTAAAAAATACGCAAGCAATGCGTCACTCACGGTAAGCACCTATTTGCTTAAGGCTGGCTTAAAACATCATATTAAACCAGCTCTTACTGGTGTGATGGTACTACTGTATAGACATTTAGTCAATGCCAATGAGGCTTGTGACAATAGAGATTATAACCAGGTTAAAAAAGAATTAGAATCTGCAATAAAACTCTTTATCAATCGTGCGAATAAAAGTTGAATATGGTGGATCCAATATACCGAAATCCTTAGATTATGCCGGTAATAAAGAAAACAACCAATCTAGATTAGTTTGGAAGCAACATCTTTTTCATTCGGATCCAGAAGGTATAGCACAAGAGATGCAAATGATTCAAAAATCCAAACCGAATGTTAGCAAACCTCTCATTTTTATCAAAATCTCTCCTTCGCCATTAGATGAGATCGATGATCAATTGGTTAAGAAAATTTGTAAGGAGGTTTGTCATGAAATGGGCTATAGAGATTCGCAGGCAGCTGTATGGGAACATAATGATAGTTTAGTTAAGCATTATCATATGATATGTATGACGGCTGGGCTAACAAAAAAAAGAGAAGTAATTAATGAGCAATACTCAGGGATCCATGCAAATAAACTATCTGATTCACTGGAGCAGAGATATTCTTTGGTACCAGCAAAGGATCATGAAAACCAGTACGTGAAAATTATCTCTGATGTGCTTTTAGAAAATGATAATGCTACAGATATAAGAAATCAATTATTACGGTTCGGCATTGAAATGAAATTTGATAAAAAGAAAAAGCGATTCAAATATTTCAGAAACAAATCCAATGGAGCCTCTTTCGGAACAGGAAGTTTTAAACAAATCGATACCAATACATTAAAAAGAAAACTAAGTTATGAACAACACCATCAACTTGACCAAAGCTCAAACAAAGGAGATACTCGATTATCAATCAGCAGAGATAGCGAAGTTGACCAAAATAATACTAAGTCACGAACAAGCAATATTGACAAATCAGAAGGGAGTTCAATCGAATTCTGAATATAAAGATCATGTTAGTATGCGATTTAGCATGCACAATCGAGCACTTCCTGGCATGGTTGAAGAAATCCTGAGGGGCTTCAACTTCACTGAATTAATTTCCAATAAAATTGATGTCGAAGAGAATGTCTCTAACAACAACGACACATCATATGAACAAATTAATAAAGTAGAGAACAGAACTATTGAAGTAGCTGGTCAACACAAAGTCAAACGGATAAAAACTTTCCTTATCAATCTATTTGAAGCTAAGGATTTCAATGAATTAAAAAACGATTTAGAAGCCTACATTAAACGGACAATCAAGTTTGGCATATATGCAGCTTTAATAGGAGCTTGCATTTTTTTTCTTTATGCTCTGATCTATGATAATTTCCTAGTTAACAAAAAGAAACTAGACCAATATGAAATTCATTTAAAGGTCATTGAAGATTTGTATCCTGAGGTGTACGCAAATTCCGTTGAAATACTGAACAACGAAAAAGAATTGGAAGAAATTATCGAAAAAATAAACTGGAAAAAGCGTGACAAAGAATTGAACGAACAAATCAAAGAACTAGAGGATAGTATGCCGGAGGGTATTGAATAATTAATCTCATTAAACGTCAAGCCAAACAGACAGTAATTCTGTGTGGATACGACATTCGTCTTGCCGTGGCATATAATGAAAGTCGTCGAAATGAACATTCATCGTCTCTTGATTTTCGTTACTCAGGTTTGCATATATCCTTAATTGCCCCCTGAAAATTACCCAAAAGTGGGTATTGATTTTAGTAGATATGTGAGTCAATTTTATAGTAGTTAAACTCAATACTTAATAAAACTTATTATTATGGGAATCAAGCCAGGTCCAAAAAGAACTGCTAAAACAACTGGAAAACCAGATAGAAGACAAAGAGATAATAAAAATACTCCGGGTAATACTCCATCACTAAAGCCTCATAAGCATAAGAAAGGAGATTAACTCTTATATCATTAAACTATCCTGCAACACTTTTTAAATAAATAGAATGAAAAATGCCTATACCCTAAAAAAGCACAAAGACACAGGTGAGTTTCACTTATTTCAAGGAGTCTTTAAACCTGAAGGAGGTTGTAATTCTAACACAAAGTCAGTCTGTAAAAACATGGATAAATCAGATAGTGATGGCAATATCTTTGCATGTAAAGATGAAAACACAGCAAGATTACATTGTGCTAAACATGGAAGAAAAGTATGTGGAGTTTGTGTTAGTCATTTATATCTGACTAAGTAGTTCGAGTTGATATCGCCCCCTAAAATACACCAAACCCATACACAAAGGATGGGTTTGATTCTTTAATTTCATTAGCTGCAACTAGCGCTAGAGAGTTTGAAAATGACTTCTATAATATTCCCCCTGAATTCCATTTTAGAATAATCAATAGGAGACCTTAATATATCACCTCACCCTTCAATAACCATTTCCCTTCCTACCTGACGCTTTTACACGAAAAGAACCCAATAGCATTGCTTCATTCTGGCAGAATGAAGCAAGAGATTTGACTAGTTGAACTCGATATATTTTCGCTCTCTCCTATGAGCGAATTAGCTGAGCGGAAGCAAGCGAACCCAGAGCGAAATGAACAGCCAAATCAGCCAGAAGTTTACCGGAATTAGAGTGATCTTTTGAACTAAATTCCGTACTTTAGAAATAATGTGGGAGAGTATAACATATGGTTTAATTGCCTTTGTCTGTGGTTTGTTTACAATCGGCATATTCTTTTTGATTAGGCCAAGAACTAAGTCGTCTCAAACAAAAAGATCTCTTCAGGAAATTGAATATGAACTTATACTTTCAATGTCAACCAACCCTGACTTCTCCGAAAATCAAATCATCGACAAGGCAAAAAGCCTAAGCAAGAAAATATATGATAACCAAAATTCTAAAACTCCACCTGTATTGGATATTGAGGGTTTGAAGAAAGGGCTAACCAGAGCCGAAAGTAATTAAGAACTTTCCGCTTATGAATTCATCTATTTAATTCTGGTATAAGTGACATCCGATTTTATCGAAGTATCTTCAATAACTAACATATCGTTTAGAAATGTTTTAATTGGACTTATTTGATTGCCTGCCTCTCCGAAGAAAATAAAGTTGGAACCACTAATCTTATACGTTCCTTTAACCTCCTTATCTCCATTCAATACGAACAATGCATTATTGGCACTATCCAAATGCATTTCAATTGCAACTCCTTTTATCGTTGCTCCCCAAGCTCCAATAATTACGCCTTCGTATTCTTCTAAAGAAACTTTTTCTAGGTTTAAGTCGCTGGAAGGTTTAACCTTCAGTTCATAGAAACTATCCAGATCAATGCAATTGAAGGCATCATGCAAATATTCAACTACTCGAAGATCCCTTTTTCGTGAAGTATCAAATTCCTTTGAGGTGCTTTTATCTCCGAATTGATAGACTAATTTCTTGATCTTATGCTGTTGGAAAATCGACACTTGCTTCTTAGTCACTGGATGCATAAAGAAAATATTATAACGTGTATACTTAGCATCCCCAAAAGTCGCCGATTCTGGGGTTTCCCTTAAACTACATTCTGAGGGGATTTCGAAAGATAGGATTTCCCCATTTTCAAACTCAACCGCTACATAGCTCTTTTTAAGTTTATCAGAAGTGAAATTGCCTTTTATATTCTCTTCATAAAACGTTGGTTCGTGCCTATCAGAATAGTTCAAAATCAAAAATGTTCCTCCTGAACCCTGATTTACTTGTGAGATATTTATGGAGAATCTAATGGAATTAAGAGCTCCTGTAAGAGCAGAACCATAAGATTCTATTAGATCACCAACATCACTTTTTGAAGTTGTTCTATACTCTTCACAATTCTGCGCCAAAATGATTTGGCTATAACTAAATAGGATTGAATAAAATAAATTTCGCAAATACATAAGAATAAGGTTTTACGCAAACCTAGTGCTATCATATATGATAGCACATAAATTATCTTGAATTTTTTTCTTGCGCTTTAATGAAGGTCAATTCTGAGGAGCGTGAGTTTTTAATTCAACTGGGTAAACGTATAGCTTCACTCAGGGAACAAGCAGGGCTTTCAAGTGCTGAAACCGCCAGGCGCTTATTTATGGAACGAAGTAACTACTCCAGAATTGAAACAGGAAATACCAATCCAACATCATTAACTCTCTGGAACTTATCCAAGATAATTGGATGCTCGGTTGGCGAATTTTTCAAATGAATTACTTTCTTTTCTGCTCTTTGAAAAGTCCTTCAATATCTAGTGCTGGATACTTTTCTTGTTTTTGCTCCAATAAGTTGGCTATTTCTTTTGCTCTACAAAAAATTTGAAGAGGTGATAATTTTTCATTAGACATTTCCAGGATCAAATTATATTCGATTTCATCTTGTGTTTTTCTAAGCATTGGAAAAAGTTTGAGTCGTTTAAATCCAAATCTATTAAAGGAAAAAGGAATTGTCGTTGTAAACAACTAACTAGCTATTTCATATTGAATACCCATACTTATCAGCGCTACGATAATCTGAGGAACTGATTCTTAATGATAAAAGACTTTCTGAAATTGACAGCTTTTTTTGCTCTGTCTCGACCCTAAATAGAGACACGTTGTACTTTTCTTTTGCGCTGCTGTGCGCGATGGCCATTGAGTAGAATGAAATTTTAAGCAGTCTCCAACTTCTTCTGAGTATTCATCATTGATGCATTGCGCATCTTTGGAGTGGTGGGGATCTTCAATTTGTAGGGACGATTAAACACTTCCTGGCTCAGCTTAAAATGATCTGCTAGCTTTCGGATAACCTCCTTGGAAAGTCCTTTCTTGTAATTCAGAATGTCTGAAACTAAACCTTTAGAAACTCCTAACATATCCACCAAATCCTTTGATTTTAACTTATGATCCTTCATTAAGGATTTCAATAATTGGATAGGTTCAACTTCTGAAAAAGAGCTGTTTTCATTATCGTATTTCTCAATCAATAAAGTCAATAATTCAATCTCATCTTCTGATTCATCACTCCTATTCTCATCAAAAACCAAGTCATGAAGGATATCACAATACTCATTGTATTGCTTCTTGGTTTTAATCACTTTGTATTTTAGTGCTTCCATCTCAATAGACATTTACTGAATACTGCTCATTCTTTTTGCACAGCTTATCATATTCTGCATGTGTACCAATCCAACAGACGAACAGATGAGCGACTTTATTTCCGAAAACATACTTAGCAATCATTCTTTAATTATTTCCTCCAATATCAAACACAACCCGGTTACTTCCTCCTCCTAATAAATCAGCTTTAGCGAATGTTTTCTTAATATCACCTGGCTCATTCCAATCTGCATGCCTCAACACCTCTAGCCAAATCTTAAAAGAAACTTAACTTCTGGCTTGAGAGAGGACATATTGTTCTATTGTCTGTCTTTTGATTAAATGAACTTTCATGTAAATGTACGAAGAGTCTTGATAATAGTTCACGAAATGTGAACTTTAATTGTTTTCGGGTAACGTTTTCTCAATAAAAGAAATAAATTTAGTCTCATTAAAATAATCGTATGGGAAAATTTCAACTTCCGAAAAGTAGAAACATGGGTGGGCCATGGTTATTGAGTGGTAATGACCTTGAATCTTTAGATTCTGTAATTAACTCAATCGATTCACTATTGTACAAATCGTGGGAACAGCAGGTTAGGGAGAATTTGTCCGAAGAATCAGGTGATGTAGAGGAAGAGTATTCAAATAAACAAGTAGCTGAAAAATTTGATGCTCTTCAAAAGAAAGGGTATAAGGCTTGTACATTCATAAATAAGGATGATTCGAGGCTTACTGATGAAAGCATTCAAGGCTTATTAAAAGATCCTGCAAGTATCAATCTGAAAGTTGAAGAAATAAGGATTCAAATTGTCTATGAGAAATATAGGGAGAATCGGTTCATCTTTAAATTAGATGGCATTAACGATGAGATGAGTTATGAACTAGAGTGTTCAGATGTAAGTGTGCGAGAGGAAATTCAATATGAGATTGAAAAATGGATTGCTGTAAAAAGGCCAAATAAATTTTTAAGATTTTGGTCCAATTCTGCGGCGGTAATGATACTATTAGCAGTTCTATCAATGCTAATTTTCGGATCTTCTGCTTATGAAAGTGAAGAGGTTCCCTACTCATCTGAGTTAAAAAGGGAAGCTTTTGAGTTGCTTGATAATGGAATAGATTCAACTAACTCTGATAGGGTTTTAGAACTCCTACTTCAATATGAGAGTGGATATGTTCCAAGTGATTATGTGGGAGCAAGATCAGAAAGTAATCCTTCAACAAAGAAGTTTTTTTACTTATCCATTTTTGTATTCATTATTGGAGTCGTAAAGCCCAAATCAACTATTGGACTAGGAAAGCATCAAGCTCGATACCGATTTCTCGTTGCATGGGTAAGACTAATCACTTACACCCTCCCTGCTGCTTTGATTATTACTCCATTTTGGCAGAGACTTACAGAATGGATATATAAGATTTAATTCCCTAGCAATTGCAGTTTCGATTTAACCTCACTAATGCTATAATTCTGGGCTTTGTTATAATAGAACTGAGATTCAAAACGTTCAACTGACAGTCGTAGGAATCTAATGTTTTCATTAAGTGCCTGGTTTTTCTCAATGAACTCATAAATTGATTTCTTCACAATCCTAAGGTTCGATTCAGAAACCACTGCCATTTGACCAAATACATCTATAATGTAATTTGATAGAGGTTGAAAGGTATGAATGCGTATATTCCTTTCATAGCTAAGTTTTAATAAATCAATTAGCAATGGAACCGCTTTGATATTTGTCAACTTCTCTAATCCAATCGCTCGATACTCTTCAATAGTATTGTTAGAGCACTCTTTTATCCAAGAAATATAGATTTCGAGCCCTTCAATATTTTGTAAACCAACAAGCCTATTTGATGCATCTTTTTTATCGCAAATATCTATATCGGATCTAATCTCGATAAGTAATTCCTTCTCTACGTATTCATCCTGATTCGCATCAATTAAATGATCTATAAGCTCAAATCTAATCTCACTGTCCGATACATCGAGAAGTTCTTTTAAACCATCAATGTCTCTTGTGAGCTCATAATATGTTCGTAAAATTTCTCGCCTATCGTAATCCTTTCTTTTCGAATTCAGAATTTCTTTTTTAACATAATCATAAGCCTCTACAACCTTATGCTGACAAATGAGGTAGAGATGGTTTTTAAGAACTGCTGTATCAGCTATCCCCTTTTGAATATTACTAATTATCCTTCCTTTAACTTGAGTGAAATCTAATCTATTAACAATATGTTCAATTCCAATCCAATCATGTCCAGCAACACCATCAAATGAGAGCATGTTGAGCAATATGTCATTAGAAAAATTTAAGGTAAGTCTATAGTTAAAGTACCAAATATATAGTGCCAAAGTACTATAAGTGACACTATCTCCATCAACAGTTATGGCGGAAGTGAAATCAATTTTATGTAAATTCCTATCACACCAATTCTGAATCCAATTCTTCTGTTCGGAGCTTAAAACTATCTCGTTATTATGACTTAGCTGTTCATAAATCAGAGAAGCACTGTACCATTCTACATTATCTGTTCTGGTAAACCAGGATTGAATATCTTTTTTATTTACTTCACCTTCTTCAGCAAATTCTCTTAACAATCTAAGAGCTGAGTTAGAATAGTAATCATCAAACCATTGGTTCCTTTTTCCCCTTCTTACTTCATACAGATCTTCGATGGAAAACGATTCCTTTTTTTCCTCAGAAAAAACTCTTAGTACTTCAAGTTCGAATTGTCTTTTGTTGAACAAAAGCTTAAGATCATTATCTCTCTTCTCTTCTCTTTTAGATTCCCAGTCTATTGGTTCAGGTTTTTGATAGGTAAAGTTTGCCTGACTATTAGCCTCTTTGACAAGCTTTTTAGCTAAATCTTCCTTATTAAAGAACAGCTGATTGATGATTGATTTTAATTCCTCAGGATTAATTATTTCCTGTTTGTATTGATCAACAACGAATTGAATATTGTCTTTCTGAAAAAGATCAACTAGTGATGTTATCTTACCGTATTCGAATCCTTCCTCACTTGACCAAATAGAAAGAAATGCTTTCTCCATCGTTCCGGTCTCCTCAAAAAATCTTATTACGTTCTTTAACTTATTAGGCTGCCAACGATGTTTCCCCTTTACATACCACTCGTAAAATACATCAAATATTTCTCCATGGTAACTGTAGGTGTTAATGGCATTAGAGACAATTTCGTCAAAGAGTTTTTCACTTTCATAAAGTCTATCAAACTGATGATTTTTAAGAGAAAACCGTGAAAGTTCTACAATTCCAGGATAAGAATTTACTTTTTTTATGCACTCTCTAAGTTTGAACCCTTCATCAAACAATGTTACATCTGATCGATCTCCAGTTTTCGAATTCTTTACCTCAACTCCATGAAATAAATACTCCAAATACTGATCAAGAAATTCAGCATTAACTAAAATCGAATAAATTCCAGACCTGATATACTGGTTGTCTCTATTTCCAACGATAGATAAAATATCATCAAAAACATCTTTTCCGATCGTAGGACTAAATTTACTTAAAGCAATAAGGCATGAATGTATGTAGCTTGGATCCGATTCATTTTTAATGATTTGATTATTGAGAAATATGTTCACTAAAGCATCTTGCTGTTTTGCATTGAGCTCTAAGTAAGTAATCAAGTTGATTGCGTTTAGAAGCGTATGCCTTCCATTGGACTTGTCTGAAATTTCTTCCAAAAGAAAGTCGGCATTGGCATTAGAATTGCCGAACTGAGCTAACTCTCTATAATTAAATTTATTGGAGTTAATCCAAATTCTGTGTTGCTTGTAGTAGTTGAATACACTCTGAAATATTTGAATTCTAATAGGAAGTGGTATCTTCTCTTTTTCAAATTTGACTATTGTTTCCTTTTCATTTTCAACAAACCATTTAAGTAAACTTTGATACAATTCGCTTTCATCATCAAGCAGTGAAAAAAGAAAGGCTAAAGTATTTGACCATGTTGGAATTAACTTATTATATGAAGTTGGAAAAGCTATAATTCTTAAGATTTTATCCAATTCTAAATTCATCAGAGCCTTGGCTGCCAGATATTCTTGAATATTGTTGTGTTCAAACTCCCATACTTCATCATCGAATTCCTTTTTATTGAAAGCAGTGCAGTATTTAAGGTCAACAAACTCACTTGAGTTTACAATATTCAAAAGTTCACTTTCAGGAATGTGGTTCCTTGCCATGATTTCCATTGAAAGCGCAACCCTCTGAAGAATTTCTGTTATCTCTCTTTTCCTACTTCTTATTTCAATTGTGGTTTTGTAGTGGTTCTGGTCGTATTCAATACGAGAATTAAAGAACTCTTCAAAAATTTCCGCGCGATTAAGTTTTTGATTTTTAACTTTTTCATGAATAGAAGAAAGTAACATTAAGAAGTAAGGCCTCTTTATCAAATCAACGAGATTCCCTTCCAAAATGGATTTTATGAATTCTTCTGACTTATATTCAGTTTTTGACTCAAAGTAATACTTTGCATCTGCCATGTTAATGTCCTCTAAGTAAAATTCTTCGAAAGTGCTAAGTGTTCCGCCAAATGATGAATTTGGTATTTCATAAAAATTCGTTCGACATGTTACGATGAGACTAACATCAGAATATTTTATAATAAATGAATTTAGCTGACGAATCACTGTATTAAATTCACTAGGCTGAATCTCGTCCAACCCATCCAGAATAATGAGGAGATTTTTTTGCGGAACTATCTTCCAATCATCAGGTAAAAACTTTTCTATTTCTTGATTGGCTGAGTAAGTATTCAACTTTCTAAGAATTGGAATGAAAGGCGAAGTTTCTCCGCTGGCTTCTTGATATAACTTTTGCAATTCCGTTGACTTTCCAGATCCAGCTCCACCTAGTAGAACTACTTTCTTGTGTTTCAACATGCATTGGTAAAGTGATGAATATTTTTTCAACTCTCCTGAGTCACTATAAACCTGACTTATCGTTCTTTCAATCTTAACTTCAGGCAATGAGAGTTTATAGTCTACGAATTCAATTTGGGGGATAACCTTTTCTTTACTTTCTACTCTTAATTCTTTGCATATTTCAAAGGCTTTTTGATTTAAAATACTACTAGCTCTTAGTGTGAAATCAGTAGAGTCTTTGAAAATTTCACAAAACCCCTTAGGCAATTGATCTTCTTTAAACTCTAGGACCTTTAGAAGTTGATGAGCTTTGCTTGAGTCTACACGTCCATCAAAATTTTCAAAATCCTTGAAAAACAATCGCATCTCTGGAACCTTATACTTGCTATTATGAAGTTCAGCTTCACAGAATTCTTGAAAAGTTCCTGAACCATATTCTTCCCCCGTTGAAGGGTTAATTGACCCTGTCTTTGTACCAAATCTCCTCCACCATATACCTAAATAAATATCATAGTCTCCAATCAAGTCTTGAATTTGAAGTTGTGCATTCCCATCAAATTTAGGATGGATCTGAGACCAATCTTTCACTTTGAATAGCAGCCTACAATCCTCAGAACTATATCTGTTATTGATATCTTCACAGATTTTCTTAACTATTTCCTTCTCTGGATCGACATCAGAAGGGTTAGAAACAAAGATCTTTATTTCTTTAATTTCATCCATAAGCTTAAAAATAGTTAAGTGTCACCTCTTATCTTCTGAACCGCTATTAAATGAAATAAGATTGAACATACTTCTGAGTCTGCTCCTAACTCTATTTCCATATAACTCTTCAAATTCTGTGCTATTTAGGTTGGTGGCGATATGAGTGAGCATGTTGTGCGAGATGAAATAGTCGTAACGAGAGAGGAGGATCTCCGTCATCACGTTGCAATCGTTTACATAGTATTTGAGGCTGTTCTCAACTCCCAGATCGTCAAAGCAGTAAATCTTTGGTTCTTTATCTGATCTTCTAAATCTGAAGGATTCACTACTGTATTTCTGAATTACGGAGTAACCTTCCTGGATGAATTGGGATATGTCTCTACATGATACCTTGATGTGATGTGTGAAGGGTGTTGAGATGTATCTTATCAATTTTTTTAGGTGATGTGACAAACGAACATAAATCTAGTAAACCATTGATAGGACGAAACTGATTATACTTAAATCACTAGAAATTTTGTATATCCATTGAATCGATTAAAAATAAGCTTAAAACTTCTCATTTAACAAAAACTGTTTAATATAGCAGCTACCTAATTTAATTCAACATATTAACAAAAGTTTAGAATCCAAGTGGAGGAAAGTAAATGGGATATCACGTAATACTAAAACATGATAGCAATGGCCTTGAAAGTAGGTATGCGGAAAATTTAGAAGAACTATCAGAGCTACCTATTGAGAAGAATACAATCATCTATCAAGGTGAGAAGCACTGGACTCCTATTCTCGCCAAGAATGATGAAAAATATTGTTTCTGGACAGACATAAGATTCAGATTATCAAAAAAAGCAGAATTTATTTTTCGTGATCAAGCATCCAAAGAAAAATATATGATTGAGACAATTAATCAGGATCAGGAAAGTTTCAGTTTTTATACTGGTGTTTCTGAAAAATATATCGATGTTAAACGTGGTGATTTTCTTATTAGAAATGTTGGGAATTTAGAGGTAGAAGTAAAGTGTAAAACCTTTTATAATAATAACGGAGAACGGCATTTCTATTTTGAAAAAGAAGCATTGAAGAAACATGAAAACATGCAAAAATTTACAGGTACTCATGTAGTCATCGCGGTATACCAAAGAAAAGAGGAAAAGGTAAAAGAAGATTCACTATATATGATTTCAGTAAACCATATGAGGTATGTTATAGACCAATTGGCTATTAAGCCCTTAAAACGAGTATGGGGATGGGGATTCCCAATTCCTATAAAACATTGTGCACCAAAATTTGGGTTGATTGAAACCTATAAAAGAGAAATAAATGAAAGGTTAGGCCAGAATTAAAACCTACTTTTATATTTAATAATGGCCCCAAACACTGTACTTCTAATGGCTTAATATCCTCTACTTCAGTGGAATGTATCATCTGCTATAATTGGCCTTCGTTTTAAGGCTTCACTAAGTCCTTTTTCCAAACTTTTTCTCTTTTGATATAGTACCCAGGCCTGCTCCTCAATTGAGAACGGATGCTCATTTCTCACCGCCTCAATAAACATCTTTTGCTTTTCCGTGATCGGTTCTAGTATCCCCTCCACAAGAGCTTCAAACCAATGACCATACTTCTCTAAAATCTCTATCATTTCATCGGAAAACGCTGGAAGGTTTTTGATTTTATTCTCTATCCTGAATTGGCCTTTCTCTTGTAAGTATTGAAGGTGATCTTTTTTGGTACTCCTCACCTTATAAAGTTAACAAAACCATTAAATAGAATTGAACCCAATCAATAAATAAGTAAAGGTTGTGCAATGAATAATCAAAGGATCAAAATACTATTTAAAAAATATAAACATGCACAACTCCACACTACTTGCTGTTTGAAATAAAGAGGGAGTTTCCACTCCCCCTTTATTTCTACGCTCTAAGCTGCATCAAATCAACCTGATGCCGTTCTTCATCTTCTAGAAACTCGATGAAATTTGACCAGCTTCTATTCGTTTTTCCCGCTCTGACTTTCCCTCTCCATTTGCGTATATACGCTCGATCCCTCTTCGTACACAGATTGGGAATTACATCCCATTCATAGCATTCTGAGCTACCATTAAATTTCACTTTCGGTTTAACATATGGCTTCATATTAAGCAGGTACTGCTCTATATCATAAATTGTTCCTGCATCTCCAATATAGGTTCGAAATACAACCACCTCAATAAAGTCTTCCTTCTTAAAATCGCTCATGCGTTCTAATCCCATTTTACTTGTTATCCCCTGCTTGATATATTCAAACCCTAATGGATGTCGCAGGTAGCAGAAGTAAAGCAATCCCTTGCCTTCATTTCGTTTGCACCTCTTTATAAAATCTTCACGTTTCCCTGTCGTACCCCCTAGCCCACAGCAGAATGTGCGTGTTGTTTTCTTAGACCTTGAAAACCTTTTGAAATATTCCTCACCACAGTTTGTACATCTCACGAAAGGGAAAATCATGCTCTGACAGTACGGTTTCTTCCCTCCTTTTTTTAAGAGTCTCTGTGGACGAGCAACAAATTTTACTTTAAGCGATTGCCAAAGAGATTCCACAGAAGAGGAGACTTCCTTATCATGAATTCTCTTAAAGGTCATAGGTAGAGTTCCCTTGCTAAAGATGTTGTTCACATTTACATCTCGGTGCGTACACCTCCACTTCTTATCATAGATATGTGCATGAAAAGGTTTCTTGGTGTACTTGGCTTCATCTGAAGTTGTTTGCTTTCTAAATACCATTTTTACGACATAATCGTCTCCGAGTACTTTCTGGAGCTTCTTTAAGATCTTCTTCTCTGTATGCTTTCGCTTACAGATGCACCCACCTTTATCTGGACGATTTCGAATATGGGCTAGCTTCCTTTCCTTCACCATATCACATAACAAACATTTAAGTTTTACTATCGTACCCTTCTTTGGAACCATGTCGATAGCCAGAACTTTGTACTCAACATTCAGCTTTCCTTTAGAATATAGATCGTCGAGTTCTGCCTGAATCTTCCTGAGCTTCTCAGAATTAGATTCTTTATTATTAGAATAGTTCATTGACAGAACTATGCCAATGATTGCACCGAAATGGCTTACCAAACCTGACCTACTGAGGCATCACATTTCACCAAAATCTGATGAGCGGAATTAAGCAAACTGATAGCGAAAACAAGAGCGGCCGAGCAGCGAATTTTCGGTAGCGAAAGAGAAGCAAAATTCGCTAGCAAAATGAACGAAAAAAAAGAAAGCAGATCTTGAGCGAAACGAGCAAATAATTTCAGTTTGATCTTGCATATCGTTACTGTAAAAAATAAAAAAGTAGTACTTTATTCACTACTTGATCCTGACGTTTTTACACGAAAAGAACCAAATAAGATTTGTTCATTCTGGCTAGCATACATACAATAGATTTGGCTGGGTGAAGTCGCTATCTTTTCGCTCTCTCCTAAGAGCGAATTGGCTGAGCAGATAAGTGAAATTTCGCTAAGCAAATTCGGTGGTGAATTGGGTGAGCAAAAGAGAGCGCGAAATGAGCAGCGGAATTGAGTGGGACATCCAGCCGATTCTGCAGTGGAGTTTAAGTGAATATTCCGTGACGAATTTGAACAAGAATATCCGTAATGTATCGAAGAACTCAATCAATTGGCAACCTTCACCTTTAAGGAAGCAAGATGCGAAAAGGTTAGAGATGTCTTTGTATTAAACTGTTACACAGGCCTGGGCTATTCTGACTTGCAAAGGCTAAAAAAATCACATTCATGATGGTTCTATTGAAATGAGAGCCTATGAGAATAAGAAAGATCTATTTGTGCCGCTAACTCAAAGACAAATACAGATTCTTGATAAATACAACCATGAACTTCCCACTCTATCAGATCAAAAATTTAACGCCTACATAAAAGAAGCCTGTAAAAAAGCTGGCATCAACAAGCAAGTGGAATTGATCAAATCAGTATCAGGAAATAAATCTTATGAGTACGTTCCCAAATGGGGAATAATCACTTCTCATATAGCTATCAAAACCATTATATCCCTTTGTTGTAAGAAAAGAATCTCTCCAAAGTCCGCTTTAGAAATCAGCGGAAAGAGTGTAGAGATCATCATAAAGCACTACTATGGAATAGATAAAGAAACAATTAAAGATCAATGAGAAGGACATTTTGAATTACACGTTCCTTTGTCAAACCACACACCTCCGCACATAACTATAGGGCTTGAATACCAGCTATGTCTCCCTGAAACAAATAAAAAAATCTAAACTATAATTCTTTGATATATACCTCAGATGACCCAAAGATTCGCCAACCATGGTACCCCGTTATTTTCATGGTGTCTTTTTTATTCATTTCAATAAAGCAATCCACTTCATGTGACATACCAGGTAGCTGGATTTTTCCATCATTCCATTCCCTGGATTCAAGATCATAAACAAGATTCCAAAGGATCAGTTTCCCCGTCTCTTCTGGATTATTGGACTTAATAATATCAGCCTTGTACTTATCTTTTTCTTTGTATACGCGCACAGTCCTGACACCATCGGACGAAACCCAATTCCCAACAATGCTATCTGGGCCTTTTTGAGCTATTACATTAATAGTTAGACCTATTTGAAAAAAAAGCAATATAGAATTCAGTTTGATCCTCATTTCTTAAAGGGATAAATCATTTGAGTTATGTAGGATTTAGGATAATCCGGCTCTTCCTTAATACCAATTTCACCAATACCCTTTGAGTCATAAATCTTTGGATCATCATAATTGGTTTTAAAGAGGTAATCCCAAAGCGTGAGCCAGGCACCATAGTTTACCTGTGCATCCTTATAATCTGCACGATGGTGCCAACGGTGCAACTCTGCTACGCAGAAAAATTTCTTTAATATCCCTGCCTTGTAATCAAGATTGGTATGCTGCATCATCATGTTGATAGCTAGAAGTGCCAATGCCGCTACTACAACGGGCTGAGGAACACCAATTAATAGACATACAATGATTCCGGGTCCACCCTCTAAAATCTGATGGATGGCGTGGCGTTTTTCTCCATTCAAAAAGTATAAACGTTCTGAACTATGGTGGATAGAATGCAGTTTCCAGAGCCATTGGTACTTGTGACTCTGCCAATGAACGAAGAACAAGAAAAAATCTATGATCGTTAGGGCTAAAAGCACCTGCGCCCAAAAGGGTAAATCAGTGGGGAACCAATCAAAAAAAACAACATACGTTGATAGCCAAATAAAGCTAAACTGAGCAGACACTTTGATTAAATAATTAATGATGTAGTAGGTGAAATCAAGGTTCCAATCTGTTCCATTTACCCATTCTTTTTCAAAGGGCATGAATCTCTCCAGAAGCAGAGCAATTACACCGAAGAGTGCAATGATAGGGATTGTAGCCAAGTATTGATTTATACCTGTTTGCATAGCCCATAGGATCAGGCCCCATGCAGAGATCATAAAAACCGGATAGATGCTGAATTGAAAGAATTTTTTCATATCTGCGTACCTTTAGTAGTCTGCAAAAATGAAAAGTTCGAATATTGATAGCTTGTATAAACCTGCTAAGCTTTCAACACACTGGAGGGTGAAACCCCAAACATGTCCACAAAGGTCTTTGAAAAGTGAGGTAGATCAGCAAAACCACCCACATAGCACGCAGACGTAAAAGATTTCCCATTCATGATAGCTTCAACAGTTGCTTGCAGCCTTGTCCATAACACAAATCTTCGAAATGGGATTCCAACCTGTTCTTTAAACAGATGAGCATACCTGCTTTCTGAGAGATGAACTTTTTCAGCAATATCAGCCAGGCTAATTCCATCATGTAGTGCATTCCTGATGTGTTCCGTGCTTTCTACAATCCTATTATCTATGGTGATGGTATGGGAAGCATACCCTGCTAAATCATGGATAAGTTGTGTGATTAGGACAATAATATCTACGTCACTCCCGAGAGCCCAGGAACGAATGTCGTTCATGGTTGATGACCGATGCAAATTGTCAACCCCTACAATTACCTTATTTAACGAATAGCTCCTCTCAAGCTGCCGTGACAAATAATGAAACGGATCCAAATAAATGAAAATTGGGGTGATGTTTGATGTATTAATGAATCGATGTTTGATATCGTGAGGTATCAGCGACAGTCTGTATTCATTTTCATTATTTTGAGCATCAGCCACCTTGAAACTTCCCTCCAAGCCATAAATGATCTCGGTGGCATGGTGGCTGTGTGGTTTTGTTTCTACCACCTTACCGGTATAGACCCCAATCCCATTTTGGAAATAAATTTTGAATGGATTCATTTATTTGTTTCTTCCACAACAGTTTCCACCATCCTGAATGGGCGGGCAAAGGTTTGTTCCAAAGCTGCAATACACACAACAGTCACCCTCTTTTGGTTTCAAAACTTCATGACAGCATTCGTAGAAATACTGGCATGCATCGGTTGGTATGGTTTCTCCCTTCTGATGCCCACGGTTGGTGCAAGTGATGGTCGATTCGAGTGTAATTTCTTTTTCCATTTCAGTATTAAATAGGATCTATCGGTAATTTCCTAAAACTGCAAAAGGTGAAATTCTGAATGGTATCAAAGGGTGTTTTATGATCAACCGTTATACATTTTATTTTCTCAAAAAATTTCCGGAGGCGGGCGGTCATAGTTGATTCTGAATATTGTTTGATTTCTATCCCACTGCATTTCTGTGGGCCTTGCTCTGAAAAAGTGCCTAGCACAAGCCTTCCGTCTGGCTTTATACTTCTTTGTGCATTTTCCAAGTAGCTCGCAATATCTTGTTCTTCCGTCAGAAAGTGGAAGGCTGCACGGTCGTGCCAAAAGTCGTATTGTCCGGCTGCCACAAAAGTCGCAGCATCTGCCACTATCCATTTCACTTTATCAGCAAGGGTACCAAGCCTCTTCCTTGCCCTTCTAAGGGCTGATTCAGAAATGTCCAGCACCGTGATGTCCTGATATCCCATGCCGAGCAAATGATCGACCAAGAAGCTATCCCCACCACCAATATCAATGATTTTAGCACTCTTGGGTACTTTGAGTTGTTTTATGAAATCCAAAGATATTTTCGGGGTTTGCTGAAACCAGCTTACCTCATTCAACTGCTTTGACTGATAGATATCTTCCCAATGTTTTTTTCTGTCAAAATTTTCCATTTCCATGGCTTTATTAAGATTTTAATACTTCAATAATTCTGATTTCCCATATACCAGTTAACTCACCATCCTCCTCATCTTTTACAAACCCTTTTATCCAAATCTTACCTGGTTTGAGCTTTGTTAGTACGTCACCTGAAGTATCAGCACTCACTATAAATATTTCTCCATTAACCTTAACTTTCCATACATTTCGCTCTTTCTGTAATTCTCCTTTTAACGTAACTTCAGCATTTCTGGCTGAAAATCCATTATTCTTCACTTCTTCCTGGATTTTTTGCAAGGTCAGTTCATTGGTGGCAGCAAGCGTGAGATAAGCCTTGCCGTCATTGAGGCTTACTTTCACACTTTCCAGGCCATCCATTTTTTTAAGTCCGCGCTCCAGACCATAGGCACACGGTGCACAATCCATTCCAAATACTTTCTGATCTACTTTGATCATCTGAGCCATTGCTCCGCTCAAACTAAAAATTGTTAACAATGTTATTATTCCTAATCTTTTCATTTTTTCTGTTTTTTAAAGTTTATAACCAATAACTAATGTTCATTGAAAGCCTGTATTCCTCTGTTGGGCCTTGTGTTACATCCTGATAGACCGGAAATAAAGCTCCAAAGGATATACCCCAAGCTCCATAAAGTCCCAGGAATGAAGGGCCGAGCATAACTTTTTTCCCTCTTTGATCAACGGGGGTAAGCTGACCTTCACTGGTACTTGCTCCGGGAAACTCCGCGAGCGATTCCACAAATACCCTCCAGTCCGGCTTTGGATAGTCTCCCATAAATATATTCGGCCGATAACCGACTACCAGACTTGCGTAAGGGAGGTCGCCTAATTGATCATTGGATTTCTCAAAATAATATTGATAACCACCACCTACCCAGGCATACCAGGTACGTGAAGCATAGCCGGTAGAGATCGCTCCGTGTATGGAATTGCTTACATTGATACCACTCCTGGTTTCTTCAGTAGGTGCCGAAACACTTAAAATAGCCGTGGATTCAAAGCGTTTGCCAACCCCAAATGCATTGGAGAAGAAACGGTACCATACAGATGCTTCTATGTCGCCATTTGCCGGCATGTTGCTGTTACTTCTTGTTCTGGGTGCTTCAGACAATCTGTTGACCATGGTGGGTATCGTGATATTAATTTGCAGATCTTCCGTCACGCCATACGACCAGATGTACCTAAGCATAAAGGATTGATCATCTTCGGTAGCCAGGCTCATAGCTGCTGCATTAAAGTCAAATCCTCCTTTTGCCAAGGTGGGGGTTTGTAAACCATAAAGGGGCCCGTGTCCCTGAGCCCTGACCTTAGAAATGGCTGTAACAGTTAGTAATATTAAAAAGGCTGTTCTTTTCATCGTATTATTTTAAAGTCCTAAAAATTGTTGAATTGGTAGTAGCAGGTAAGCTGAGAATAGTCCGAGAAGGTATAAACCAAAGGATATCCATAGGATAATTTTACTCCACCGGGCGGCTGTATCACATGGTGTCTCATTGCCATATTCGTCTATTTCACAGACCTGGTCTCTTTGGCGGCCATAAAACAGCCAAAAGTTGAACCCGATCAAAATACCTGCCGTCAGAAAAGTCCATTCCTTGTATTTACTCAACCAGATCAATGCCGGAAAGTCCGAAACCATTCCGGCCACTACCGCTCCCATACCCACCGCCACGAGTAATGACGGAAGGGCGCAGCACAGTAAGGTGGATACTGATGTAAACAAGGATGCGATGCTGACGAAATCCTGCTTTAGTGATTTTAAGACTCCCATTATTTTAATTGTCACTACATTGATGAATTCCCTTACCAGCACAGAATCAAGGGAAAATAAATAAGGTAAGCCGTGCCTTACTTGTTTTTACCCTTGTCCTATACCCGCTTTAATCAGCTCTTCTTTAGAAATCCCCTGATTTTCACAGCACGATAAAAGTTTGCCATTCACAGCAATAGCAGGTACTTTTTTGATCCCATATTCTTCCAGTTTGCTCAGACAGGTCTTGTCTTCACACTGCTTCACCAAATCATAAATGGTGATCTCACAATCATTACATGCCAGTTCCCTGACCATAGATACCACGGGATCACATACCAGGCAATTGGCAGTAAATACTTCTACATTTCGTTTCATTATTATTCTTTTTTGGGTTTAAATAAAAGCTGAAACAAACGTACGAGGTGCTATGGGGTGGTCTCCAAGAAAAAGTTTAGAAATTATTTTTTATCCACCTCATTGAATCGATCCAGGTGCTTTTTTAGTCGCGAAATTTCTTTCATTTTTTCGGTGAGGTCGTCCACTTCAATGGCAGGAAATTGTTGTCGCAGCATCTCTATTTGTTCTTCATTACCACAATTTCCAGGACAGGCACTTGAAGTTTCTGATATCTTAATGGCCAGAGATTTTCTAAATGTTTCATCCAATAAAAGGTAGTGCGCTTTATCTAAGCCACTCTTTGCAGCTTTGAACTGTATGAGGATTCTTTCCGGATCTTTCCCTTCATCCAGCATTTTTATCAAACCATCCATTTGGCCTTTTATGCTTTGCAATCGTGTTTTTATATCCTTTGTTAGGTCTTTGGGTATCATAATACTTCGTGTTTTACTAAAGGTACGTTTCCTTCCGGGGTGGTAAACAACAAATTGCTTGGTTTTTCTAATTTCAGTTACACCATCGACCCAATATCAGATCCCATCGATGGATATGCATAAACCATGTTCCGTATGTCAGAAACCGTAAGCTTTCCACGAATAGCCATTGCAAAAAGGTTAATCATTTCTTCCGCATGAGGACCAATAATGTGTGCTCCTAAAATGTACCCCTCATTGTCTGAAAGGACTTTATACGCATAAGTTGATTCATTGATCCGTTTGGCATTGTACCAGTTTGATGCTGACCCATCTTTTACCCGATATTCTAAACCTGATTCTTTTGCCTGCTTTTCCGTCATCCCTACAGATGCCAAAGTTGGTAAGGTGAATACCGCACTCGGCATTTCGGTGTAGTCGGGTGTTTTGGAATTACCACGAATAATATTGGCTGCTACGGCATGCCCTTCCATAACAGCAACAGGTGTGAGGTTTAGTCCATTACTTTCAGCAGCATCTCCTGCTGCGTAGACTAATGGATTGGTTTTGCTTTGAAGGAATTCGTTTACCTGTATTCCTTTTTTGCTGTAAGAAATATTAGCCTTTTCAAGGTTCATGCCATCCAACTCAGGCACTCTACCGGCAGCATTGACAACTAAGTCCGTTTGAATAGTTTTTTCACCATTTTTTGATGCTGCCTTTACTGTAAACCTGTTATCGGTTTTTTCTACTGCGATAACATCAGACTCAAGGTGAAGCTCAATTCCCAATTCTTCAGTGGCATTTACCAAATGCTTCACGATATCAGCTTCAAAGTTTTCTAAAGGCGTTTTACCTCTGTGAATTATGGTTACTTTACTTCCTGCTCTGGCAGCCAGATGAGCAAACTCCATCGCTATATATCCACCTCCTATAAAAGTAATTTCCTTAGGAAGCTCTTCCAAGTTTAGAAAATCTGTGCTGTCTATGGGTAAGCCACCTCCAGGTATATTCAGGATTACAGGTCGAGCACCTGTAGCAATTACAATTTTATCTGCTTCCAATAGGTTGTCTCCAATGCGGACAGTGTTTTCCGATTCAAAGCTGGCTGCTCCGTGATACATGTCTACACCCGCTTTTTCATAACCTTTCTCCACACCTTTCGGCATTTTGGCAACAAAGTCGTTTTTGTAAGCCATCAAGTCTTGCCAGTTAATAGAGACATCTCCTTGAATGCCGATCCCCTTCATGTTATTGGCCCGGTCAATGATTTCAGCTGCACCAACCAGAATCTTCTTTGGATCACAACCGCGTAGTGCGCAGGTTCCACCATAAGGTCTGGAGTCTGTAACAGCAGTCTTCAATCCTTTCTTAGCACATTTTTTGGCAATGGTCATTCCCGCCATGCCTGACCCGATTACTATTACATCGTATTTCATGAACAACAGCTACTTTTTCCACCTTCCTGAATAGGAGGACATGCCACAGTTCCATACGAGCAATACACACAGCAATCCCCGTCTTTTGACTTTAAGACTTGTTTGCAGTTTTCACACTCATAGAAGTACTGGCATGCATCTGTAGGCATGGTTTCTTCTTTTTGGTGACCACAATTGGGACAGGTAATAGTGGATTGTAAAACGATTTCTTTTTCCATTATTCGTCGTTGTTAGGTTTGAGTAATTCAGCTTTATAGCTGGTCTTTTCTTCAATAGCTGCAATAAGCTGCTCAGGCTGAGTCTTTTTAGGGTCATAGTCAATCACTGCAATATCACCGGGATATTCCACCGAATTGTCAACAACTCCTTTTGTTTCTTTCAAGACTTTATAAAGATGACTGGCACAGCCGGCACAAGTGAGACCGGTGACTTTCAGTTTAACCGTCTCACTTTTCTGTGTGGACTCGGTTGTTGGGGAATTGGCAGATTGTGCCATTCCATTTCCTGCAAGCAAGAAGACAAATGTTAGACTTAGAATGATGGTTTTCATTTTCTTTTTTGTTTAAAATTTTTTCAGTCAATGACTTTTTTATCAGTCACTTTATAGCCAGTAGCTTCCTCAACATTGGTTGCCAATTGATCAACTGATACTTTTGTTTGATCAAACTTTACCGTTGCAATGCCACTTTCGTAGGATGAAGAAGCTTCGAGAACACCTTCACTATTATTAAGCGCAGCATTCACGCTGTGCTCGCATCCTGTGCAGGTCATTCCTTTGATACTTAGCTCTGCATTCAGAATGTCATTTTCTTTCACCACAATAACATTCGATGCATTGCTATTGCCTGAGAAAAAGATGCCGGAATAGGATGGGAAAGCAAGCATCAATACAGCAAAGACGGTAACTATTCCGAGAAACTTCTTAGACTGCCAAAAGGAAGGTTTTTCATCCTCTTCGCAAGCACACTCAATTTCTTCCTGGGTTCTGGGTCGTAATTTTTGATACCAGGCAAACCCTAATACCAAAATGGTGAGGCCTATTAAATAAGGTCTAAAAGGCTCCATCCACGAAAAGGACGAAGCAATGCCTCCAATCCCTGCCAACGTGGCAAAAACAGGAGTGATACAACAAAGTGACGCTGTTATGGCCACCAACAAACCTGCCCCAACACTTTTGGAGGATGTATTTGTTTGATTTGAGTTGCTCATGATACTGGTTCTTTATAATTATCAAATAAGCTTTTTAAGACGGGCTTGATCACTTGTATATTCTCTTCTACCAGAGAATAGAAGACCGTTTGGCCTACTTTCTTGTCTTTGACAAGCTTCGCGTCCTTTAGCTTTCGTAAATGTTGAGAAACACCCCCTACAGATATATCCAGTATATCGCTCAGGTCACAAGGACACATTTCTCCTTCTTTGTGTAGGAGAAATAGAATTTTAAGTCTTGCAGCATTCCCAGAAAGATTGAATATCTGGGTTGCTAGCTCCAACTGCTCATCAAGTTGGTTTAGGGATTCCTTGCATTCCTTAATTTGGACAGGATCCGCCAATACTCTAATACAGGCCTTGCTCATATTTTACTATTTTAGTGATTACTAAAACGTTAAGATACCAAGAAAGGTTCAGTATTTAAGAGAATGCTAAAATATTGATATTAGCAATCCTCTAGCTCACAATTCTCATCCTGTCCTTCAAACTCTATCGTGATATGATTAATGGATTCATCTTTGAGTTGAGTTCGAACTTTCTCTTTGAGTTTGGCTTGCTTTGAAAGTTTGTAGTCTTGATCTAACTGCAAATGAATCGTGAGGATGTTGTATTCGCCATCCATTGACCAAACGTGATTGTCATGCACATCTGTGATTTCCGAAATATCCTTGAGCTTCTCTTTGATCTCATCCAATGAGACATCCTCTGGAATACCCTGCAAGATCACCAACATGCTTTTGCGAAGGTTTTTATAGACATTGTACAGTACAAAAAGGGAAATTAGAACAGAGAGTAGCGGGTCTATAAATGGTGCATCGGTATACATCATGATGATACTACCAATGAGCACGGCCACCCAGCCTAAAACATCTTCCAATAGATGTAATGAAACAACCTTTTCATTCAGAGATTCTCCTTTTCGGAGTTTCAAAACAGCAGCTCCATTGACCGCTATTCCCAAAATAGCGAGATAGAGCATCCCTTGAACATTGGTTTCTCCTGGATTGAAAAGTTCAGGAATTGCTTTCGTGAGTATGAATATGGATCCGGCAACTAAAACGATAGAATTGATGATAGCACCTAACAGTGAAAACCGCTTATATCCATAAGAAAACTTCTTTGTTCTTCCTTTCTTGGAGAGCTTTTGAAAGTACCACGAGAGTCCCAAACTGAGGCTATCTCCCAGATCATGCAATGCGTCTGAAAGGATAGCTAAGCTATTGGTATAAAGACCTCCTATTACTTCAATAATGGTGAAGCTCAGGTTTAGAAAAAAGGCGACTTTTACATTGCCTTCTGAATGGTCATGTGAATGATCGTGATTGTGTCCCATAGTTATTTTGCAAGTTTTAATATTCTGATTGCGCCTCTCATCACGAAGGCAAATACAATTCCCCCTATGGCCAGATCTGGCCATTTACTATCCAGCCAGTAAACCAGCACACCAGCGAGGATCACTCCACCGTTTACAATTATGTCATTGGAAGTAAATATGGCGCTGGCCTGCATGTGAGCTTCTTCGCTTTTAGCTTTATTGATCAGCCAGAGTGAAACCAGATTGCCCATGAGGGCCAGTATTGATATGATAATCATCCATTGAAACAGGGGCGTTTCGCTTTCGCTGAAAAACCTGCGTAATACTTCTGAAAAGCCTAAGAGTGCCAGTCCCATTTGAAAATAGCCACTGATTTTGGCTACTTTCTTTTTACGAGTCATGGCTGCACCGACAGCAAATAAGCTCAATCCATACACGATGGAATCCGCCAGCATATCCAACGAATCAGCTATCAAACCCATAGAGCGAGAAATCCAGCCGGTGGTCATTTCTACTACAAAGAACCCGAAATTGATACCCAGCACCCACCAAAGTATTTTTCGCTGCTTTGATTCATCTGCAGCCAACGGCAACTCTGCTTCATCTTCCGTATTTTCCAACCGGTCATTGAGTTTGAGTTCACTGAGGGCTTGATAGATATTGTCCACTTCTCCCGTGTGATATACCTCCAATTTACGATTGGGAATGTCAAAAGAAAGCTGCTTCACCTCGTTATAAGGTTCCAGCTTCATACGGATCATCTGCTCTTCTGAGGGGCAGTCCATTTTGGAGATGAAGAAAGTCGATTTTTTTACCTTGGACATTTACAGGCTATCAATTACGTGCTTCAGTTTTTCTCGTATTTGTGTGGCTATTTCTCCGAGACCTTCATTACTGACCGATTGCATAGATGCCACCGGATCCACTGCAGATATCTCAATTTTGCCAGGCTCCTTTTCCTGGACAATTACATTGCACGGAAGCATAGCTCCAATCTTATCTTCGGCCTGTAGCGCTTTGTAAGCAAACGGAGGATTACATGCTCCCAGGATTCTATAATTGTAAAAATCAACGTCAAGTTTCTTCTTCAAGGTGGCCTTAATGTCAATTTCAGTTAGGACACCAAATCCCTCATTTTTTAGTTCTTCAGTGACTTTTTCGATAGCTTCATCGAAATCACCATCTATGGTTTTTGTGAAATAATAACTCATGGTTTTTTAAAATTTATGTTTATACAATTTTGATTTTTAATCATCGTCTTCCAATTCCCCTTTCTTCATTTCTGAAATGAGATAGTAGGCGTTGTTCCAGGCGACTTCAGCTCCTTCAGGTAACTCCTCTAGTAGCTTGACCTCTATCCACCCGTCATCGGTAATGCCTGTTCGGATTTCAATTGGTGTAAATTTCCATTCGGTTTCTCCATCTTCTTCATGTGCTTCCGCCATGAAAATATAGGGCTTGCCTTCTTCTTCTATAATAGCATCTTCCGGTAAGGCAGTCACTTTATGACTAGTGGTATGGATTCTTCCATTGATATACATGCCGGGAATCAGAAAGTCTTCCTTATTGTTAATCTCCGCATGGATATGTACTGCTTTTGGGTTTAGCTCGAATTGTTTGCCTACCGAATAAATTTCAGCGGTCAGCGTATTTCCCGGAACAGACTCAACAGTAAAAGATACTTTTTGTCCCTCCTTTACTTTGTACACATCTTTTTCAAAAACCATCAGGTCGGCATGGATGTGATCGATATTAACTATCATAAACATCTCGATCTGAGGATTAACATACTGGCCTAACTGAATCTTGACTTTTTGTATGAATCCATTGATAGGGCTGACTACTGGTACGTACTCATAGATTTCTCCACTCCGTATCTTTACCGCATTCAAATTGAGTTGTTTTAACTGCACTTCATACCCTTTCACTTCACCTTTCATGCCCTTATACTCAGCTACTGTTTCCTGATATGTCTTTCCTGATCCAACTTCTTCTTCATACAATCGCTTTTGTCGCTGCATTTCCTTTTCTAAATACTGGAAGCGACTATACGCCTTGATATAGTTGGTTTGAAGCTGTGACAAGTTTGGATGAGAGAGGTATGCTAAGACCTGTCCTTTCAGAACTTTATCACCTTCAATGACCTTGATGGAAGTGATGTTTGCACCAAGTATGGCAGTGACGGTTGCCTCATGTTGGGGCGGAACTTCTAATTGTCCATTGGCTTCTACTATTCCGGAAAGAGCTCTTAATGGAAGCGTGTCAATTTTAAATTCCAGGTTATTGAACTTTAGTTGTGACAAGTGAACAGTACCTACTGATTCTTCAGCATGTCCTTCTTCTGCTTTTTCATCACTGTTCGGGTTAGCGTTTTTACTACCGCATCCTGTAAATGCTGCAACCAGCACCACTAGTGTCAAGATGTATATGATTTGATTTTTCATGTGTATTATATTTTCAGGGATCATTGATCCGTATATTTTAGTTCGATTTTTTTAAGAAATACTCCAATTGATAGCGGCTATCCAGGTAGTTGCCAAAAGCCTTCCACGCATCCACTTCCATTCTTATTGCATCCCGGATGTTTTGCAAAAAGGATACATAATCAATGGCTCCTTCCCGGTAAGCAGTGATAGCTCCTGAGCGTTGTTCCGCTGCAAGAGGAAGAGCCGTATTCTGGTAATAATTCCAGGAATTTCCCCATTTCAAATACCGCTCCCTTGCATTCAGGTATGCTGCATTCAGCTCCAATTGTGTTTGGAGTAAGTTCTGGTTGGCAATATCTCGTTGAATTTTTGCCGCCTGTGTTCTGCCAAGTTCCGGTCCAAACAAGAGCGGAATTCGAATGCCAATTTGATATTGATAGAACCCGGACTGTCCGGCAATTTGCTGTCTGCCATACTGACCCTGCAGTTGTGGAAGAAATTGCGATCGCTTTTCTTTGACCAAAGCATCGGCAACTCCCAATTGCTGCTGAGACACATCTAATAGCGGATGCCTTCCCAGTGAATCAGATGTGTAGACAAGTGGCTGATCCAAATTATTTGCCGGTATGTTAGGAACCGTAAAAAGCGAATCAGTGACAAACCATACGTTGAGTTGTTGTAGTGCGCTCAGATAATCTCGATATGCTTGTTCTTTCTGTATCTGAACCTGACTGGCCTGATTGGAGGTGGCCAGGTATTCCAGTCTGGATGTTTCCTCTGTTTCCAATCTGATCTTTGCTGCCCGCTCAATATCTGTGAAAATGGAGTCAAGCTGCTCATACACCAAGTATGTGTTTTTAGTGGCATAGACCTTTGCCCAGGCTTTGCTCACTTCACGCTCCAGCTCAATAACCGTGAGGTCTAAAGCGTATTCAGCCAGTGCAACCCGTTCTTTTTGCAGATTCAGCTTGGGAGCAATTCCAAAAATATCAATCTGCTGTTGCTGAATACCAATCTGCGTATGAACACCTTCTGAGCCATTGCCAACTTCCTCTTTTCCTGTGAATACCTGTGTGTTTCCAAAATCCCAGGCCGTTTTCTTCAGCGCCTCCTGACTTTCAATTTCCAATCGTGCTGACTGTATTTTAGGATAGTTTTCGATCGCTCTTTTTCTGGCTTCCTCAAGCGTGATGGTTGGAAGACGGTCATTCCTGTTCTCTTGAGCTTCCGCAAAATCAGGCATTGCAAAGAGACCTCCGAAAACGATCAATGTGATAATCACATTGGCGTTTGGAGATTTTAATCTTCGCTCACCTCTTCCCTCTACAAATTTGTAGAGCACCGGAAGAACTACAAGTGTCAGCAAAGTAGCTGTCAACATTCCTCCAATCACCACGGTAGCCAATGGTCGTTGAACTTCTGCACCTGCAGATGCTGAAAATGCCATCGGCAGAAATCCAAAAATGTCTGTTGTTGCTGTAAGCATAATAGGCCTGATTCGTTCTTTTGTTCCAGTTAGAATTCTTTCTCTGATACTCGTCACTCCTTCCTCTTTCAATGAGTTGAAACGGTTGATCAATACCAGACCATTGAGAACAGCCACCCCAAACAGCACAATGAATCCGACACCCGCCGAAATACTAAATGGCATGTCTCTGACCCATAGGGCAAACACACCTCCAATGGCCGCAAGTGGAATGGCGATATAAATCATGATGGACTGAGTGAATGAACCCAAAGCGAAGTAGAGTAAAACGAAAATGAGGAAAAGAGCTATTGGAACGACAATGGACAATCGGCTCTTTGCCCGCTCCAGATTTTCAAACTCTCCACCATAGGTGATGTAATATCCAGCTGGTAGGTCGAGCTCAGCATCTAATTTTTGCTGAATGTCTTTCACTACCGACTCGACATCTCTGCCTCGGGTATTTACTCCAACATACGTTCTGCGGTAGGTGTTGTCCCTGGAGATCTGCATCGGTCCAGGTACATAGCTTATATCAGCTACTTCTTTGATAGGAACCTTTGTGCCGTCTGGAAGATCGATATACAGGGTTCTCAAGTCATCGATGCTTTGACGGTGTTCATTGTCAAAGCGAATGACCAAATCAAATCGCTTCTCACCTTCAAAGACCACCCCGGCAACTCCACCAGCAAAAGCAGAGCTGACATACTCGTTCAATTTTTGAATATCCAGTCCATACTGGGCAACCTTATTTCGGTTGTACCTCACAGTCATTTGAGGAAGACCTGAGGTGCGCTCTGCATTGACATCTCCGGCACCCGGTACGGTTGATATGATATCCGCCATCTCTTGAACCTTGGTAGCCAAAACCTCCAAATCTTCACCGTATAGTTTGACAGCAATATCTTCTCGCACTCCCTCGAGCAACTCATTGAAGCGCAGCTCTACAGGCTGTGTGAATACGAGATTAACACCTACCAGGTGTTCATTGAGTTTGTCCTTGATTTGATCAATCAGCTCGTCTTTGGTCGTTGCAGAAACCCACTTGTCTTTGTCTTTTTCGAGAATGAGATACATATCTGCAATGTCCATCGGCATGGGATCTGTCGGAATATCCGCCACCCCGATTCTCGCTGTGACCGTTTTGATCTCCGGGAAATTTTCAAGTAGGAGCTTTTCAATTTTAATCGAGACTTCTTTGGACTCTGTTAGCGAACTCCCCGGCCTGATCAATGCTTGCATCGCAATGTCACCTTCATCTAACTGAGGAACGAATTCCCCGCCCATTCGGGAAAAAGTAAAACCTGCGATTGCCAGGAGTAAAATGGCTACCATGATCACCATGGCCTTAAATCGCAAGGCACTTTTCAAAACAGGAAGGTAAACTCGTTGAAGTCCTCCAATGAGTTTATCACTGACCTTTTCCAATGATCTTTCAAAGCGACCGAACCAATTCTTTTTGTTCTGAACAGGCTTCATAAGGAGCGCTGACATCATGGGTACGTAAGTCAGGCAAAGTACAATTGCTCCAATCATGGCAAACCCAAAAGTGTAGGCCATTGGCTGAAACATCTTGCCTTCAACACCTGTGAGAAACAGAATAGGAGCGAAAACGATTAGAATGATAATCTGACCAAAAAATGCGGAACCCATCATGGTGCTACCGGACTCATAAGCCACCTCATCCATTACTTTCTGATTGAAACCCACCTTGCCAGCTCTGATTCTTTTCTGGATTTCATAGACCGTGCCTTCAATGATGATCACCGCTCCATCGATGATGATTCCAAAGTCAATGGCTCCTAAGCTCATCAGATTGGCCCACACATTGAATTGCTTCATCAGAATGAAAGCAAAAAGCAATGAAAGCGGAATGGTTGTGGCCGTGACGAGACCGCCTCGCAAACTTCCCAACAGGATAACGAGCGCAAATATGACGATGAGTGCTCCTTCGATCAGATTGGTTTGTACGGTACTGGTCGTTCTGGAAATAAGATCACTTCTGTCTATGATGGTATTGATTTCCAATCCTTCAGGAAGCGATTTCTCAACTTCCTCCATTCGTTCTTTCACATTCTGTATGACCGCATTGGGGTTGGAACCTTTGAGCATCATAATGATGCCTCCAACAGCTTCTTTACCATCCTGCGTGAATGCACCATAGCGTACCTGGTGTCCAAAATGGACTTTAGAAGCTACATCACCAATCGTTACAGGAATGCCATTTTCGGTTTTGACCACAATCTTTCGAATGTCATCCAATGACCGAATCAATCCTTCTCCTCTTATGAAGTTGGACATTCTATTCTTCTCAATATAAGCCCCTCCGGTATTGACATTATTTCTCGCTAATGCCTCATACACCTGTGAAATACTCACATCCATGGCGTTCAGCTTGTCGGGATTGATGGCTACCTCATACTGCTTGATGTAGCCTCCAAAGGAGTTGACTTCAACTACTCCATCCAGTAGTGTGAGCTGTCGTTTTACAATCCAGTCCTGGATGGTTCGCAGGTCTGTTGGTGAGTATTTTGTTTCAAAACCCTCCTGAGGTTGGATGGTGTATTCGTAAATCTGCCCCAAACCTGTAGAAATTGGCCCCATAGTGGGACTTCCGAACTTTTGGGGAATGGTCTCCTGGAGTTCGTTCAGTTTTTCCTGCACCAGTTGACGTGGCAAATAGGTGCCCATGTCATCTTCAAAGACGATGGTCACCACCGACAGGCCAAATCGTGAAACAGAGCGAATCTCATCCACTCCCGGAAGGTTGCCCATGGCCAACTCGACAGGATAGGTAACGAACTGCTCGATATCCTCAGTAGCCAGATTGGGTGATACCGTCATCACCTGTACCTGGTTATTGGTGATATCCGGGACGGAACCCAGATTGACCGTGGACATGGAATAGATCCCCACACCTATGAGTGCAAGTGTGAGTAAGCCCACAATGAATTTGTTCTTTATCGAGAACGATATGATTTTATTGATCATGTATGAAATGATTTAGTATCAGTTAAAATGATTCTGTTTCGATCCTTTAGAGTAAGATCGATTGGACGGAACTGTCCTGAAAAAATGGATATTACACCTGTGGTGGCTGTAGTAGTGAGCCTACAAACCCTGATGTTATAGGGTCTGAGTAGGTGCTTCTCTGGAGAGGAAATGTAAGGATGCCTAACTCACTTATAAAAATTTGCTGAACGACAAGGTGTGAATGGCAGCAATGGCAAACACATAAAGGAGAACACAAATCTTCGGATTCATTGTGGTCATGATCAGACCCGGATTCTTGGTAGGAAACCTCTATGCTATCTGCCGTGGTTTCATCCGTGCAAGGTGCTACCGATAGCCCTAGCAGAAACAGTGATAATATGAATGCGAAAGATTTCACTATGCAACAATAACGAAAAAGGAGTGCAACCTGTTTGCATTGTTTTAGGAGCAGTTCGCGCATGTGCCTTTGTACACCATGCTGGCACTGGCTGCCTTGAAACCTATTGGAATGTTTGTTTGAGGGATTTTAGACTGAGTTAGGCAATACGTTTCGCCACATCCCACACAATGAAAGTGGATGTGCTGATCTTGTGGTTCGCATTCACAGCCTTCTTCACAGAGCGCATATTTCACCGCACCGGTTCCATCATCAATACTGTGAATGAGCTTCTTGTCTTCAAAGGTTTTAAGAGTTCTGTAAAGCGTAGCTTTATCTGCCCGTTCAAATTTTGTTTCAAGATCACTGAGACTTATTGCTGCTCCTGATTCTACGAGCTTTCTGAGCACCAACAACCGCATAGCTGTTGGCTTGATGTCTCTATTTACTAGTTTTTGCTCGAGCATTGACTAAAAGTACGAAGAAACGCCAAACTGGATGCCAGAGATCTTAGCAGGTGGATTGCCCAGAATATCGGTTTGTTCCATGAGTCGATAATTTAACCGGATCACTGTCTGGGCAGTGGGCCGAAAACTTATCGCCGGAACAACTGCCCAAATTTCATCTCCGATATTTCCTCCTGTTTCACGAAATGTCCCGTCATTCCAATCAACATATTCCAAACGCATAGCAACATTGAAAGATGCGTTATTAAAACCAAACAAATCCCCGGTAAGAATCGGCTGAACAAAGTCTACAAAACCTCCTTTTTGTTGATCCCCAAATTGCTGAGAAAAAGTACTAGGCACATCTATATTTATCCATGCCCACTCACCGACAATAAAGGTCTTAGTTACAGGAATTGTCGTATTAAAATCAATAGCATATACGTTCAGTCTCCTTTTATCATCCAATATCAAACCGTCTTCTTCATAGGTGTTGTAAATACCTCCCATATATGAAAGGCCAATTTCACCAACCTTGTTATGCCTTACGGCTATTTTTCCTGTCAGCAATGGCTCTCCGTTAGAGGATTCTTCGAACCGCTCTTTGTTTTCTTTAGATGCGGGTAAAAAGGTGCGATTCTCTCCGTTATTGATAATGGCATCATTGAATCCATTGGTCAGGTAGGCTTCATATCCAAATGCCCATTCTTTCATGTAATATTTACCATAAAGTCCAAAGCCAACATTACTCCAGGTCGCTGGCAGCATATCCGTTGCAGCTATTGGGCGATCCACAAACTCCCATTTAGGTCCGTCATGATTTTGATTGAATGCTCCGATTGGATTCATCACTATTCCGCCACGTAGATTCAAAAGAGGATGCATACTGATGTCAAGTGCGGCAAACTCTATGGCTACCTCTTCTCCACCTTCCTCAAATTCTATCTCAGAAAGAAACTTGATTTTTCTATGTATTGAGGAAGCAACAAAAAGCGTCATTCGCGGGACTCGGAAGCTATGTCCATCTGTCACACCATCTTCACCAATGTATCCATAATCTGCCTCAATATATCCACCTACTGATACCGGCAACTTACCAACCTGCAGAAAAGGTCTGTTGTAAACAGCATCCATATTAAGCTGGTTTTTTGCCGTATCAACTGGTGTACGCTTGAGTAACGTACTGTCGATTTGAGCCTTTACATCTATCGAAAGCAGAGATGTTATTGTTATAAGGATCCAACCATACTTCCTCATGATAAATCGATTTTAAGTGTTTTATTTTCTTTTATAATTGGGAAACTTCTAAGCGATGTATCAGCCGGGCCATTTTGAACACTCCCGTCTTGAGTAAACTCACTTCCATGAGCAGGACACTGTAGGCGGTCTCCAAATACCTGAAGTTCCGTGCCTTGGTGTGTGCATTTCATGAGCAATGCTTTGTATTCATTGGCATTGAAGCGGAAAACAGCTACCGGGTATTGTAATGACTCATTCTGCACCACTACATACTTTAAATAGTTGTTTTCCTCTTTCAAAAAAGCTGCTTCAGGCAGACTCAGATAGGAGCCATCTATGTTGCCGTAAATGTAGCGGGTTCCAGCACATCCTTCAAGGAGTAAACCTGTCGCCGCTATCCCAAGGCAGCCCATTCCGCATTTCCTGACAAATTCTCTGCGATCCATATCTAAAGGGATTTGAGAAACTTAATGAGTGCCTCTTTATCATCTTCAGAAAGAGAGACAAATTGATTTTTACTGTTGTCGGCTTCTCCGCCATGAAGCAGGATAGCTTCTTCAATACTTCTAGCTCGTCCATCATGCATTAAGAAGAATGATCCACCTTGCGAATTGGGCGAAAGCCCCAAGCCCCATAAGGGTGGAGTCCGCCATTCGTATGTTTCAGCAGATCCTTCGGTGGCACCATCATCTAGCCCTGGACCCATATCATGCAGCAACAAGTCAGTGTATGGGTAGAATGTCTTATTCGATAATGCTTCGATATCAGACTCTGGGGTTGTCCATTCAGGGATATGACATGAGGCGCACTGAATTTGGGTAAATATTGACTTCCCTCGTAGTACTACTGTGTTTTCTTCTGATCTAGGAATAGGAGCCTTTAATGTTCTGAGATAAAAGACCACATCACGAATCGTTTGATCCGTAACTTCCGGGTCGGTAGAAAGCTGACTGTATGGATCAACGGGCTCAAAAGTGGAAGTGATTCCCATATCCTGATTGTAGGCACTTACGGTCTGTTGAAGCAAATCAATAGCCGCAGCTTTCTTCCCAAAACGCCCTATAATTTTACCATTGACAGGTTGATGAATTGATTTCTGTTCAAAATAGTCTGGTGGTGTTATGTAATTTGGTTTCCCGGAAACACCATCACCATCTTCATCAAGAGAGTCGACATTCTGCAGAATCTGTTGATCTGACAGTGCTGCCAGAAATCCCAACCCAGTAACAGCCGGTGGAGTAAACTTCATGAATGGAACACCATCTGGTAGCTTTTCAGGTTCAAACCCTGGTATTGCTCTGTTTTGAAGTTGAGGACCTCCAATAGATAGATCCGGCAATGTGTTTGGCAGTGATTGACCAAATCTAGTGAGCGTGGTAAAAGGATGACCTTTGCCATCTCCTGCATGACAGCTTCCACAGGACGTGGCAACAAAGCCTGGTCCAAGTCCATTTTCCACTGAAAACACCTCGTCATTAAAAGCAATATCTCCATCCAAAAATTGTCTTTGCTCAGCATGGGATAAGCCTTCCGTAGGGCCATCCAGCAGCTCATTTTCAGCAGGAGCAGCTGGTATTATTTCCTCACATGAAATAGCCAACACAAAAGTGACAATGCTCAGATATATTATTATTTTATTCATCTCAAAATAATTTTATACAAATCTATTAATTAAAGTTAGACATATCAAACTTTTAAATAAGACATGCGATACTTACTTTTGAAACATGATCACTATCACGGAGGAGAATTATCTGAAAGCCATCTACAGCCTAAACCTGAATCGAAACGGGAAGGAGCTTGGTACCAATGAACTTGCGAGTCATCTTGGAATATCTCCTGCTACGGTGAGTAGTATGCTAAAGAAGCTGAAAGAAAAGGGATTCATTGATTATAAAAAATACGGTGCAATATCACTGCTGAAAGAGGGTGAAACAATTGCTTTCTCTGTCATAAGGAAGCACCGATTGTGGGAAACATTTTTAGTTGAGAAAATGGAATTTACCTGGGATGAAATCCATGAGGTAGCCGAGCAACTGGAACACATTAAGTCCAAAAAACTAGTAGATCAACTGGATAAGCTTTTGGGTTTCCCTGAATATGATCCACATGGTGACCCTATCCCGGATGCCACTGGCAAGATTAGGGGAATGCACAAAACTACCTTAGAAAATGAATCAGTTGGCAAGCAACTAAAAGTTGTTGGAGTAAAGAACGATTCTCCTGCATTCCTTCAACACATTACACAATTGGGACTTGTCATCAATAGTAAAATCCTTATCAAATCACATCACGAGTTTGATGGATCTTTGGATGTTGAAATCGAAGGAGAAACTCGAATGGTTTCTCAAAAGGTTGCGGAGAATGTGTATGTTTCGGAAAGTCTATAAAGATATAATTTGAATCTAATGCATATTTGAAATAGTCAGGCCGATTTGGCCTGACTATCATTTACCTGGTTAATTCTTCCTTGAGTTAACCAACTCATACACACATGGGATAACAATGAGATTGAGCAAAGTAGCAGACAGCAACCCGCCCAAAATCACTACTGCCATTGGGCTTTGAATTTCATTACCCGGTTCGCCCCCTTTCAGTGCAAGCGGT
Source organism: Ekhidna sp. (assembly GCF_965247405.1). Taxonomy (GTDB): domain Bacteria; phylum Bacteroidota; class Bacteroidia; order Cytophagales; family Cyclobacteriaceae; genus Ekhidna. The sequence continues at coordinate 3,462,845 of NZ_OZ252014.1, read as the reverse complement.
ATTAAGGCAAGCCCAGTAGTGAAGGCCGTCATTAGTATTGGATTCAGTCTGTCCAAAGCTCCGGTTTTGAGCAACTCAAACCCTTGCAAACCTTCCTTCCTCAAATCCTCATACCTCGATACCAATAGGATTCCGTTCCTAGTAGCGATACCAAACAAGCTAATAAAGCCAATGGTAGCAGCAATGCTGATAATGCCGGAAGTGAAGTACACAATCAAAATCCCACCAATCAGAGCCAGAGGCAGATTGATCAAGACAATGAATGAAAGTTTCACATCCTGAAACTCATAATAGAGCAATAGAAAGATGATCAAAATGGCAACAACAGCCGTGATTAGTAATAATTGAGAAGCCTTTGCTTCACTCTCAAACTGACCGCCATACTCTACCCGATAACCTTCAGGTAAGTCAATATTCGCATCTACGATCTGCTGAATCTCATTTACCACCCCACGCAAATCACGTCCCTGCACATTGGCAGCTACTACAATCTTACGCTTTACATTCTCTCTGGAAATGGTATTCGGAGAACTTACAGATTTCACATCTGCAAGCTGATCCAATGTGATTTGCCCTCCGTTTGGTAAGGTGACCAAAGCAGCTTGTATGGATTCCATACTGCTCCTTGACTCCTTTTTAAAACGAACGATAAGGTCAAAATACTTCTGACCTTCATAGATTTCACCTGCCTTTTCTCCGGCAAAGGCCACATCTACTTGCTCCATCAAATCACCAACCGTCATACCATAAGCAGACAGCATTTGTCGCTTGGGTGTAATGCGAATTTGTGGCACTTCGATCTGCTGATCTACTGCAACATCGGCAATTCCATCAATGGAATTGATATTGGTTTCTACACTTTTACCCAACTCAAACAAACGCTGCAAATCATCACCAAAAATCTTGATGGCAATGTTTGCTCGAGTACCAGAAAGCATGTGATCAATTCGGTGAGCAATCGGCTGACCCAACGTGATATTTACACCAGGCACTACACTTAGCTTCGTTCGAACTTGCTCAAAGAATTGCTCCTTTGATTTTCCGTCTAGCGTAAAAGGCACATCTATTTCAGCCGCATTCACTCCCTGAGCATGTTCGTCCAGCTCAGCTCGTCCGGTTCTACGAGTTACCACATCCACTTCCGGCATATCCAAGAGCAATTGTTCAATCAGTTTTCCGTTCTTGTTGCTTTCTTCTAGCGACATACCTGGTATACCCACTGCACTGATCACCAAGGATCCTTCATTGAACTCAGGCAGGAAACTACGACCTAGTTGCGTTAGCAATATCAAACTGATTATGAATGCACCCACTGTTAAGCCAATGACTGTTTTTGGAAACTTCAGTGTCCGTTCTAATACACCCACATAGCGAGCGCGAAGGAAGCGTTCCACTTTTGTCCCTTCAGCCTGCCTGGTAAGTACCTTTTCACTTTTCAATAAATACGAACACAACACCGGAGTAACCGTAACTGCCACAATCAGAGAAGTCAATACCGAAGTGATAAATGCTATGCCAAGTGGCTGCAACAATCTTCCTTCCATCCCACTCAGAAAGAATAGCGGCACAAACGATACAATGATGATGAGCGTAGCAATAATGATCGAGCTACGAATCTCCACCGAAGCTTCTTTCACCACCGTAAGCACAGGCTGTTGCTCTGCTTTTGGTTTTCGGATATTCTCACGCAATCGCTTGAAAACATTTTCCACATCAATGATCGCATCATCTACCAACGCACCGATGGCAATGGCCATGCCTCCTAAACTCATCGTATTGATGGTATATCCCAGCATTTTAAGAACAATGATGGATACCAACAGCGAGATAGGAATGGCCAGCAATGAAATAACCGTAGTTCGCCAGTTCATCAAAAAGATGAATAGCACGATCACCACGAAAAAAGCACCTTCCAATAGGGTCTGATTCAGGTTATTAATGGATGCCTCAATGAAATTCGACTGACGAAAAATGTGGCTTTTGATTTCCACGCTTTCCGGCAAAGTGTTATTCAAATCAGCGATTGCTTCATCGAGCCTTTCGGTCAACTCCAATGTGTTGACATCCGGCTGTTTAGAAATGGTCAAAATCACAGCAGGATCCGCATTCAACGAACCATCACCGATCTTATCAGCCGCACCAATTTGAACCTCAGCAACTTCTCTGATTTTGATGGTTTGACCATTTACACTCTTAAGAACCGCTTCTTCGAGGTGCTCTACTGAATACGCTCTACCACTTCCTTTAATGATATACTGATTGCCGTATTCATTCAAAAAGCCTCCCGGAGCATTCACATTGCTCTCCTGTACTTTCTCGAGTAGTTCACCAAGGCTCACATCATAGTATTTGAGCTTCTCCGGATTGGCCAATACCTGATACTGCTTGTAGTCTCCTCCAATCACAATCACATTGGCAATACCGCCAATGGATTTGATTCTTGGTCGGATGGTCCAGTTCGCAAGTGTTCGCAACTCCATTGGAGACAAACTATCCGAACGAACACCCAACAACATCACTTCACCCATAATGGATGAAATGGGAGCCATAGTTGGTGTACTAACACCAGATGGTAAATTCTCCCGAACCATTGGAATACGTTCACTCACAATCTGTCTCGCCCTGTAAATGTCCGTTCCCCAATCAAACTCAATCCACACAATGGAGATTCCTGCTGCCGAAGATGATCGGATTCTACGCACATTGGGCGAACCATTCATAGCCGTTTCCAACTGGTAGGTCACCAGCTTTTCCACTTCCTCAGATTCCATTCCATGAGCTTCCGTCAAAATGGTTACCGTCGGAGCTGTCAGATCAGGGAATACATCCACGTTCATATTACGGGCTATGTACAATCCCGCCACACTCAGCACCACAGCGCCCAAAAGCACCATTAATCGGTTTTGCAGTGAAATCGATAATATTTTATTCAACATATCATCAACCGTTTAATGGGCGTGACCATGAGCGGGCGCTTGTCCTGACATGGAAGCCATTTTCACCGCATAGGCACCTTTGGTGACAACCACCTCTCCCGACGATAGTCCCTTAATGACCTCCACCTCACTACCATTGCGTTTACCAAGCGTCACATTCCTGCGTTCAAAACTTTCTCCGGATAGCTGTACAATCACAGAGTAATTGCCATAATCTTCCAATAAGCAGGAAGCGGGAACAGTCAAACTTTCAATCGCAGAACCAACAGCCAGTTGAGCCTCAGTGAAACTACCTTCCGGCATTTCCACGCCTTCATTCACCTCTGCAAAAACAGAAATTAATGGTTGGTCAGATTCAACCTCTTTACCCACGGAAATAATCTTACCTCCTCTATCCTTTAGACTTGACCAAGCTCCCGGTTTGGGCTGATACCATAGGTTTTGAATGTTCTGCAGCTCAGCACTGTACTTCGGGCTAACACGTACTTCCAGCAAACTACTCTTATGGCTTGTCACAGTCACTAAAGCATCGCCCTGGTTTGCAAATCCACCGTTTACTGCCTGAATAGATTTGATGTATCCATTCATTGGAGCAGTGACTTGTTTACCTCCCGCACTATATCCGCTGCTCAACGTCTCGTAGTTGGTTTTTGCCACCTGGTATTTCTGCTCTACTTGCTCAAACTCAGCTTTAGCAACGATTTTGGAATTGTACAATTCCTTTTTCCGCTCGTATTCCGACCTGGCTTGCTCGAATTCAGCTTTTGCCTTTTGGATCTCCGCACTCAGATTGTTGGATGTCAGTCCTGCACTGCTAATGGTCATCAAAACCTGACCTTTTTTTACAGCGCTTCCTTCCGTCAATATTCCAGAACTAAAGCTCACTCGTCCATTGGCTGGAGCCACAAGCGTCTGATAATCCGAGGGTGCTACTTTCCAAACACCTGAAGTGGGAATGGTTTGAAAGACTTGCTTCTTCAAAACTGGAGCTGTTTGAAACTCCATTTTCCAGGCCTGTTCTTTCAAAAAAGTAATGGCATTACCCTCATCTTCACTACCCATTTGGGCAATGGCTTCTTCCTCTGAAGCATACACAGGAATATTATCCATTACGATCTTATCCGAAAACGCAGGCGTCTTGATTTCAAAAATCAATTGATAGGTTCCCGCTTCCTTCGGTTGCAGTGAGGGTGTGAATATTCCGGGAGAAGAAGGTGCATCAACCTTGTGTCGGATGCCCTTTCCACCTTTTATCAAACTCACCGTTACACTGCCTTCCAAAACAGGCTGATGCTTTTCCAACACCGTAAAGTGTGCTGCAAAACGGCTGTTATTTCCAACAATCAATGCCTGGTATTCAACAAACAACTCCGTTTTATCTGTCCAGATAGTTGCGACCACCGAAGGCACTTCATCACCTTCCGTGATGTGGCTACCATCCGGGGCATGTGCATGTCCTTCTTCCTCCACAGGTTGACAGGAAATAAGAGTCACCGCCAACATAATGATGGAGTATCGAACGCTTTTATATAAATATCTCATTGCTTCAGTCCGAGTATTTTGTAATTGCCATTCGTTTTCAACGTGACCTTAACGTCTGCATCACTGTTGTTTTTCCAGTACCAGCCATGAGAGCCTTCAAATGGCACAGTTAGGATTCCCTTCATTTTGTCCGAAGTAGCTACAGCAAAGCTTTCGAAGTACTTCGTTTGCTCGTAATCCAATGGCTCACCGTGAAGGTCAAAGTATAGTGGAGATTCAGAAGTCCATTCGTAGGTAAGCTTCTCATATTGCTTTAAATGAAACTTGTACTCAACTCCCTTTTTAGCTGGTACTGTAATCGTAACCTCATTCTCTTGCTCCTTCGTTTCGACCGTGGATTCGTTTTCAGAACTTTCATCAGCAGTCTCTGTCGTTTCCTCCTCGTTCACTTTGAAATCTTCTTGCTCCTTATGATCAGCTTCATGATCATGGGTGTGCTCGCCTTCTCCAGTTCCGTGCGAGTGGCCATGATCACTTTTTGTACCACATGCTGCTGAGAATAGAATAAGTGTTGTGATAAGAATATTTGAAATTTTCATAATTCGATGTTTTAAGATTTTATAATTGATGTTTTAAAATTTGTGTTTGCGATACGTAGAGCTGGTATTGCATGTCCAGCATAGTATCATATGCCTGGCGATAAAACTTTAGCTCCATGTAGTATTCCATGAAGGATAATTCACCTAATTGATAGGCCTGCAGCAATAAGTTATCGCTGTTTAAGCCCGATAAGGTTGCTTCATATTCCTGAAATTTGGAAAACATGATCTCATAGTCATTGTATTGCTTTTCAAATGCCGAATAGGCCTGCAATGACAATGAGGTATTGATCGACTGTTGAAAGTCGACTTGAGATTGAGCGGCTTTCACCTTGTTTCGGTTACTCCATAATGGAATACTAATGCCGGCATACACACCTGAAAACCGCTCACCTGCTACGCCCTGACTGTTGAAGCCAGCTGTCAAATTTGGGAGCGTCCGGTTTTTAGCCAACCTTAATGACTGCTGAGCAATCGCCTCCTGTTGCTTGAGTTTTACCAGTTCAGGATCTTCCGATTGTTTTTCCTGCCAAACACTTTCCTTGTCAGACAAATCGAGTGATAAAGCATATTCATCAGATGAAAAACGTATTTCTGCTCCTCCATTTAGATTCTTAAGGAGTAGCATCGTATTTCTCTGATCGCTTTCAATCTGCTGGATTTTGAACTGCTCCTGTATCCAGGCCACCTTCGCTTTATTCAATTCCAGGATACCTACCTGTTCCTTTTCATAAAGCTCTTGCACCTGCTCAAACACCTGTTTTGCCTGCTCCACTCTAAGTGTTTCGGTAGTTAGGCGTTTGTTCAGGTAGATCAGATTCAGACAGTATTCTTTGGCTTGCGCCAATATTTCCTGTCTTCTGGCTTGATAGTCAAGCTCCAACTGATCAGTTTGTTTGTCAATAAGATTCCTGCGAGTACTATAGACCGTTGGGAATTCAAAAGACTGACTCACCTGGAACTCGGAGTAATCTCCCGTACTATGCTCACCAAAAGGCAGATAGTATGCACCCAGTTGAGGGTCTGGCAGATTATTTCCGGATTTCAGTTCAAGAGCTCTACTCTCAGCATATTGACCGAGAGCTTTCAGCTCTTGGTTGTTTTGTTCTACTTCCCTAAGAATGCTTTCTATTGAAGACGATTGGGCAATCAAGCCAAACGACAAGAAGCATCCGCAAAGAGCGAACACGATATTTTTATACATGTAAATTGATTTTAGGATTAATCAAATAGTGTTGAGCATAACCTAATATGCTCGGTAAGCGGGATTCTTCCTGCTTGAAATAATTATCCTAATGATGGGGGGCCTCTTAATGAAACCGAAGTTAGGTGGGGGGATTTTGTTGGATCCAGAGGGTGTTGCCAGGGTATCTGTTCCTCCGGCTCCCTTTCCGATATCATAATCTCATAAGCAACATCTGCAATTACAACCTTTACTAAGACCTGTTGCTTGGAGATACTTTTGGCAACAAGGATATTATCAACCTGGACTGTGTGAGCATGTGTCCCAAAAAGAAATCCTAAGAGATCAAAACCTTCACTGGAGTCATCATCGTCATGATGGTGGTGGTGATCGTGATCATGAGAATGCTCAGCCTTGGTCTCAGCAATGCTTATGTGCTCTGCACTACCGTGCTCATGATGTACATGCGGCAATACCTGATGCAGCAGGTACATACTGAATATGCTCAAAAACGATATGGCCGCTATTTTTCTAAACTGCTGCATTAAAGAACAAACTTAAACAGAAACTTTCCAATGCTTTTAATGGGTTTCATTGAATTTAATGTCTGACATATACCGAGTTCTATTGCCTGATCGTTCGCATGCTCTTGACATATAGCTAAGCAAGGTCATGCCCTTTATCGTGAATGCTGTGCTTCGTAATTTCCTATGATCTGCTTCTATTTGAGGGAATTTTGTACTTCCTTGTTCTCCTCAGATTGAGTCCAAGTCCATGCATACCAGACGATGAATAAAGTAGTTCCTATTTCTATAGTTGCAAAAAACATATAATGATAACTAGGTGTCCCCATGAATAGTGTTCCAATCATTATTAGTGTTTTGATAATACCAGCAATTATGTTGGATATGCGATTGGCATTGTATTTTAAAACTCTTGATAGCAAAGCCATTGCAATCGAGATTTCCATAATGATACCCGATATCAGCAAAGTGGTTTCATTCATTTTAAGTCCAGCGACTTCACCCGTAAGCAATGCGTTTAACAATTCTGCTGACATCAATGACAAAACATCGCAATACAAATAATTTAATGTAACAAATATCCATAGAGTGGATAAAATCACTCTTCTATTTTGAATCATATCTACTGAGCTATTTTATTTCTTTCCTAGTGGACGATTCAAGTTCGAATAAGTTACAATTGATGCAGTCTGGCAGCAATGAAGCACAGCAAATAAAATGCCCCAATACAATCAGCATTGGGACTTTTTCCATGATTGGAACCTGAAATTGCACTATACCTTCTCTATTTCAAATCCTGCTTCTGTTACCGCTTTGACCACTTCATTCTGATCTCCTTCGAGCCTTACCTCCAGAATTTTATCCGGGTTTTCGATATCAACTTTCCAGGACTCAATACTATCCAGTTCATTGAGGTGTGGGGTAACTGATTTCAAGCATCCCCCGCAGTTGATATTGGTTTTAAATTTTATCGTTTCCATTCTTATCAAATTTTAGTTAACAATTCACTTTATTATTTTTCAGCCGAAGCTTGACCTTCTTAATCTCAGACTGTTGGTGACTACAGAAACTGAACTCATGGCCATGGCCGCCCCTGCTATCATGGGATTTAATAGAAATCCAAATAATGGGAATAGTGCACCGGCAGCTACCGGAATGGCTATCACATTGTAAATAAATGCCCAAAATAAATTCTGCCTAATAGTGCGTATGGTGGCCTTGGAAAGAGTAATGGCTCTTGTGATTTGCTGTAAGTCTGAGTGCATCAATGTAATGCCAGCACTTTCCATAGCTATGTCTGTACCACTGCCCATCGCTATGCCAATATCAGCTTGCGCCAACGCATGAGAGTCATTAATACCATCGCCAGCCATTGCCACCACCTTACCTTTGTTTTGTAAAGCAGTGATGAATTCTCCTTTCTCCGCAGGTTTAACCTGAGCTTTGTAATGATCAATTCCGACCTGTTCAGCAATCGCTTTGGCTGTTTGTTGATTGTCACCCGTTAGCATATGGATTTCTAATCCCATCCTTTTCAAGGAACTGATGGCTTGCTTTGAGGAATCTTTGATTTTATCTGCTATGGCAATAACACCCAGCACTTCCTTATGATCCGCAAAGAGCACGACTGTTTTTGCCTCCTGTTTCAGAATGTCTGACTGACTTCTCAATTTGGAATTGAACTCAATTTCATTGTCTCTCACGAGTTCCTCATTTCCTATAAAAAACCATTCCCCTTCGTATTTGGCTTTAGCGCCCTGCCCGGTAATGCTTTCAAAATTTGAGATTTCAACAGGTTTGCTCTTAGCCTCTTTCAGGTATTGAACAATAGCATGCGCCAATGGATGTTCCGAATTGGATTCTACAGATAGCAGTATATCTTGAAACAGCTTTTTTGATGTATCACTTTTCCAATAGGTATCTGTCACCTCTGGTTTTCCTTCTGTTATCGTACCTGTTTTGTCCAGTACCAGTGCATTTATTTTGTAGGCTACTTCCAGTGCCTGGGCATCCTTGATCAATATCCCCTGCTCGGCCCCTTTGCCAATACCTACCATTAAGGCTGTAGGGGTAGCTAAGCCCAATGCACATGGACAGGCAATGATGAGTACGGTAATGAGTGTAAGGAATGCATACGTGATGGAGGGATCCGGACCAAGAAAAAACCACAGTATAAAAGTGAGAAGTGCTAGACCTACGACTACAGGTACAAATACTCCCGCTACTTTATCTACCAATTTCTGGATGGGGGGCTTACTTGCCTGGGCAGACTTGACGAGTTGAATGATCTGGGCCAACAGAGTTTCACCGCCAACTTTGCTGGCCAGTATCTTTAAACTTCCCTTTTGATTTACTGTACCGGCAAATACTTCTTCCCCTTTTACCTTATTTACGGGGATAGGTTCTCCGGTGATCATACTTTCGTCAATATAAGATTCACCGCTTTCTACCTTCCCATCTACAGGCACTTTGTCCCCTGGGCGAAGTAAGATTAAATCACCTTTGAGAACATCACTTAAAGGAACTGAAATTTCTTCTCCATTTCTGAATACAACTACCTCTTTCGGTTGCAAGCCCATTAGCTTTTTGATCGCAGATGAAGTCTTACTCTTAGCACGTTCTTCCAGGTATCTGCCTAAAAGGATAAGCGTTACAATGATCACGGCTGATTCATAGTAAACATGCGGAGTTATGTCATGATTAAGGAAAAACTGAGGGTATATGGTGTTGAACAAGCTGAACACAAAAGCCACTCCGGTACTAAGTGCGACAAGTGTGTCCATATTTGAGGAGAAATACTGCAGCTTCTTCCAGGCGTTCACAAAGAATTCAGAACCGCTCCAAAATAGAACAGGAGCCGAGAGCACCATCATGATCCAGTTTTCGTAAGGGATTTGTCCCATAAAAAACATGGCCATGATAAAAACAGGTGTTGAAAGAACTGCCGCTATTATGAGCTTTGACTGGAGCTTTTTAAGCCTATTATCTTCAGCTTGCTCCATAGCTTCTTGCTGCTCACCTTTATCCCCAGCCAAGATCTCATAGCCTATTTCCTGAGCCTTATTTTTTATGTGATCGAGAGTAATAGTATCCTGATTGTATACAATTGCTACCGATTTATTTGGGTAGTTGACAGATACTTCCCTGATGCCTTCATTTGGTTTCAGGTAAGACTCCAGACTCGCAGCACAAGAGGCGCAAGTCATTCCCAAAACTCCGTAGGACTCCCTTATTATTGTTTTATCTGCATCTTTCACATTAGCATCCATATTCCTTCAAATTTTATAAGCCAAAGGTATGAAGTAACCCAGGTGCAGGTGTTATGCAATTTTTGCTAAGGTTTATGAGATTATTGGGTAGCTACTCCATCAAGTGGTAGCCTTTCTTTGGTAGTGAGCTTTTTGAATTCTGAAGGGGACATACCAGTAACTTTCCTAAACTGACCGGAGAGGTACTGAACACTACTGTAATTCAATTTGTATGATATTTCACTGAGTGTCATTTCATCATAAACCAGCAACTCTTTTACTTTTTCTACTTTTTGCAAAATGAGGTATCGCTCAATAGTGATGTTTTCTACAGATGAAAACAAATTACTTAAATAGCTGTAGTCCTTTCCGATCTTCTTCTCCAAATAGTGAGAGACGTTTTGCTTGCTTACTACTTCAGGGTTATGAATAAGATCGATGATGGCGGTTTTTATCTGTTCTATGATTTTGCTATTACTATCCTCCAATAATTCAAACTCTCGATCCATAAGCACCTCGCGGATTTGATCTAGCTGTAGTAAGTTAACCTTCTGTGAAAGCTTCACCTCTCCAAGTTGGATGTCGACTACTTCTATTCCTAACCGATTAAGCTCCTCTCGAACCACCTGGATGCAGCGATTGCAAACCATGTTCTTTATATACAATGTTTCTGGGGTCATTGTCGAAGTTTAATGCATACAATGTACGAAAATCTAGATTTGTAGGATTTACAAAATTTTGGAAATGAGTTATGAAATTTTGGAATAAATCGGTGGTTGCAAATTCGCCAGATTGCTGCATTTATGAAGTCGTCTTTTTTATTTAATATATTTTGGTGCCAGATAATGAAATAAATCAAGGTATTTTAAGACAAGCGTCAGCTCTATCTACATCAATCCTTTCCACTTTTGTCTGGCATTCAAATAGATGGTTCCATGAATAGTTTAAGACAAAATTTAGCAATCACTTTGATTTTTTTAATAACAATGACATCTTGTATGTCGTTGAAGAACACTGGTCACTCAACACACGATAAAAACATTGATCCTGTCTGTGGTCAGGTTGTTGAAGCAGACAGTACAATCACAACCAAGTTTAGACAAACTACCTATAATTTCGATTCTGAAGAATGCCGGTCCGTTTTTCTGAAAGACCCGGAACGTTTTACCTCTCAAAAAAAAATATCTCAGAATCATATGACTCACTGGGGAATTCTTGGAGGGACAGTTATGGCAGCATCAATGATTGCTATGATGATTATACTTTAGATTACCTAACAGTCGAGTTAATTTATAGCTACCTAGGAAGACCGCAAAAAAAGACTTAATTCAATACATTTTCTTTTCATAAGTTGATAATGTATTATATAAGAGATATTCACAATTCCTTAAAACCTTCCCAAAACTTCGTAAGACCATCCCGAATTATTATCGTTCCTTTATAAATTATAATACCTCCGGGAATACTTCCGGCTTACCTATTTGGCAGGGCTGAAGGCAGGTCGGATTCCCCGGAGACCAACAAAAAACGCATGATAAAATTCATTCATTCAAATTCGCTCATAGTAGCTCTTATCGCTTTGGCATCTTGTAGCGTTTATCAGGACGTGCAGGTAACTAAAGACAAAAGTGTGGATTTCTCTCAATATGAAACCTACGCCTGGCTACCTGAAAAAGAGCATAATACTGATACTGAGTATGACAATGATTTTATCCGGCAAAAGACCAGAAACTATTTTGGGCATTGTATGGCTGAGCGACAGCTAAAACCAGATACTGCCAATCCGGATCTATTGCTACAGGTAGAGTGGCTGAGCCATGCAAGAAAAGTTGAAGTAGCCCGGGCAAATGACTATCCTGATTATAATTCAATAGATAATTACAATGCGCCTACAGTTTATCTCTACAATGGCAAACTTAGCGGTAACCCAGGCTGGAAAGAGGAATATTCTAAACCGGAGATTGTAAAATATGCTCATGGTGGTGCCAAATTGACTGCTATCGACCCTAAAACGAATCAGATCATTTGGGAAGGCCTGGCTCAGGGCGATCTTTATGACCCCACTATCATGTATGATGATCTCCACCCATCTATCCACAAGATGATGAAAAAGTTTCCTATCAAGATTCCGAAAGAGTAGAAACATAAGATGCTATCAGCTCATAACTTATAATGTCATCATAATTTCATAAATCTTAACCAATATTTCATAAAAACAAGTTCTTATTGACCTTGTTGACTCTGTACTAATTCATAATTGAACGAGTTGCGGATAGGGTTTTCCTTATTTGAATCAGACTACTTTAAGCCATGTGTTAATTACTCAGTGTGGGTTAATCACTTGATTATTTAGCGTGAAAATCCATTTTTCGTTTTTGTGCCTTTCAATTCTTTTTCTATATGAAAAATGTAATCGAAGAATAAATAGAATATAAACTTTATGATTAGAAATACACTTATTACCACTTTCATACTTTTAATTGGAAACCTTTCAGTTTTAGCTCAGATGGACACCATTGTTCATAACCTTGTCCTTCGACAGGAAACCGTAAATAAAGCAGGAAAAGAAGTAATTGGTATGACGGTAAACGGAGAAATTCCAGGTCCTACTTTACGCTTTGAAGAGGGCTCCTACGCAGTTATATATGTGAAAAACGAAATGGACGCTGAAACCTCGATACACTGGCATGGGTTACTATTACCCAATTTTTATGACGGTGTACCCTACCTAACCACTCCACCCATTGAGCCTGGCCATACCCAGAAATATGAGTTTCCTTTAAAGCAGGCTGGAACCTACTGGTACCATTCCCATACCATGCTGCAAGAGCAAAGTGGTGTTTATGGTTCGTTTGTAATCGAGCCAAAGGAGGAAACCCTGGATTATGACAAAGAGTTGGTGATGGTCCTCTCAGATTGGACTAATGAAAAACCAATGAGCGTTCTCCGTTTTCTAAAAAGAGGAACGGAATGGTATAATTGGCGAAAAGGAACAGCCACACCACTGAATCAGGTAATCGCTCGTGGAGCGCTGGGAGCACAGCTTAATTTTTGGAGGCAGAGAATGGAAAGTGCCGACATAGCAGATATTTATTACCCGGCATTTTTGGTGAATGGCGAGCAAAAGCAAGAATACCCTGATTTCAAACCAGGAGAAAAAGTAAGGTTGAGGATTATCAACGGAGCAGCTTCTACACAGTTTTGGATGACTTTTGGTGGAGGGGGGCCTACCATTGTTTCTGCCGATGGCCTGAATGTAGAACCAGTTGCCCACAACAAAACCTTCATCGCAATAGCCGAAACGTATGATTTTATTGTGACCGTGCCAGATGAAGGAAAAATAGAGTTTAAAATCACTGCTCAGGATGGATCCGGTACCGCATCTGCGTTTCTCGGACAAGGTGAAGTGCTACCAGCACCCTCAGTACCCCGACCTGACAAGATTGGCATGATGATGAAAATGTCCAAGATGGATATGCGGATGGGTGCCCCTGCCCTGAAGTATCGCCCCAAGAAAGACAATCCAAAAGAGTTGATGAGTAAATGGGGGATGCAAATGAAGGATGAAATAAGCGGAATGGAGATGAGCCACACCAAAAACGACATGCAAATGCATGAAGGGATGGATATGGAAAATGACAACTCTGAAAAACCTCAAATGAGTGGGATGGGTGATGGTGCAATGAATATGTTTTCTGAGTATAACTATGATTACCTCAAGTCTACAGAAAATACAACCTACTCGAAGGATTTACCTGTAAAAGAAATACTCTTAAACCTGACGGGTAACATGAGCCGCTATATCTGGAGTATGAATGGCATACCCCTTGCTGAAACAGACAAGATTAAAATCAATGAAGGAGAGGTAACGAGGATCACTTTCAACAACCTCACCATGATGCACCACCCAATGCACTTGCACGGACATTTTTTTAGGGTAATTAATGAGAATGGCGAGTATTCGCCCCTAAAGCATACTGTGAATGTGCCACCGATGCAAAAGGTAACGATTGAGTTTTATGGAAATGAATATGGTGACTGGTTTTTTCACTGTCATATCCTGTATCACATGATGGGAGGCATGGCACGTGTGGTAAGTTATGATACACCCCGAGATCCACGAATGGAGCCGTATCCTGTGTCCAAACTTGTACATGAAACCAATCAGTTTTATACCTGGGGAATGGCTGATATTGCATCACACACTGGTGGGCTAAACGTGGTTTCTTCCAACATCCGCAACCAGTTCAATTATACATTAGAATATGGATGGAATGAAAATATTGAAACTGAGTTTTCTTATGAATATTATCTCTACGACTATGTGCGTGTCTTTGGGGGAGTAAATGTTGAGAATACTACACAAAATAGTCTGGATGATATAAAAACCACGGCAGTGGCTGGTATCCGATGGTTCACACCATACATGTTTAATGTGGACTTGCGGATTGATAACGAACTGAGACCAAGGGTAGGCATAGGCCGATCTGTGATGCTTTTCCCAAAGTTTGTTGTTTTTGGGTATTATGAATATCAGCTAGATGCTGGATGGATAAACACGCTTGAAAATAATGCTTCTTATGAAGAGGAAATCGTGTGGAATGCAGGTGCTGAGTTTCTCTTATCCAAAAACTTTTCGTTGATGGGGAGCTATGACAACCGCTTTGGTGGCGGGGGTGGTTTGTCCATCCGTTTTTAATAATGGGTTTAGGTATAGGAGTTACGTAACAATTGTTACAAACTTCTACTTAAATATTTACTAATATGGAAAGAACTAAATAGTTAAAACATGAAATGAGCATAAAAACAGAATCCTAATTATACTAACCAAAGGATGAATGTTTTTGATGTGAATTCCATGCCTGCATGTCGAAATGTAATATGGCATGCAGGCATGTGACCTTTTAAAATCAAATTATATAGACATGAAATATTATCACGAAAAAACATTAAAAGACGTAAGCTTCGAAGTAGCTATACAAAAAGTAACGGACGCCCTGAAAGAAGAAGGGTTCGGTATTCTTACAGAGATCGATGTAAAAGAAACCCTGAAGAAAAAACTGGATGAAGAC
The DNA here is from genome assembly GCF_965247405.1 of Ekhidna sp. Lineage (GTDB taxonomy): Bacteria > Bacteroidota > Bacteroidia > Cytophagales > Cyclobacteriaceae > Ekhidna. Next base: position 3,447,801 of record NZ_OZ252014.1, on the reverse strand, counting down.
TTTCGGCCTTATAGAATTCTGGGAGCCTGTAATCCGCCTTTTGCGCATAAAGCATTGTTGGCTGAAGATAAGATTGGTGCGATGCTGCCCTGCAATGTAATTGTACAGCAAGTTGATGAAGGGATTGAGGTTGCGGCAGTGGATCCGGTGGCCTCCATGCAGGCAGTAGAAAATAAAGATTTGGAAAAAATAGCTCTCGAAATCAGGGATAGACTAAGGTCAGCTATTGACAGCCTCTAGTTTTTTGTCACTCAATTTTTTTTTGATAAAGAACTGACTGTAAGCTAAAAGTCCTGATATAATGGTGTTGTGGCTCATTAGCCAGAGATCATTCAACAGTTAATTAAGGTTAAAATATTACCTCTAACTTTAAAAGTCTTTTTCTATCGGGTTAACTTGAACATTAAACCCTTAAACATGAAAATACCTTTAATAACCCTAATACTATTCCTCGGACTTATAATTTCCTCTAACGGACAAGCTAATGACAATCAAAAACAGGAAACTCCTACTTGGACTGAAGAAGACCGAAGATATCTGTTGGACAATCTGACAAGATCTTTAAATGAGCTAACAAAAGAAGTCCGAAACCTTACTGAAGAACAATGGAACTTCAAAGAGAATCAAGATCGCTGGAGCATCAATCAGATCGTTGAACATTTAGCCATTTATGAATTAATATTTATGAATGAAATTTCAGTCGCTTTACAAATGGGAGAATTCCCGCAAATAAAGAAATATCCGGCCGACAGTCTTTTTCTTGGCACTGATCCTAACAAGAACAACACAACAGATTTTACAAAACCATTTTCCTACTCGGTACCACTTGGTAACAACGATGGAATTGACAACTTAACTTGGTTAACTACCATGAGAAGGGACTCAATTGAATTTGTAAGAACTGACGATCGGAATCTCAGGCTTCATTACGTCAATTTTGGACCGAATATTCATCACAAATGCATGCAGATTTTCAGTCATACAGACAGACACTTGAAGCAAATTAAGAATGTAAAATCGCACTCTGATTATCCTAAATCCTAATCTAAACGAGCCACAAAAAATGCCATGAATGAATGAATGGGTTTCATCGGTCAGGATATTTTGGTGGGGATTGGAAAGTCCACCACAAGTTTTAATTTTAAATCAAGGCGTGGCTATGTACGAGATGAGAGGTTAGTGCTTTTTAATCCCCACTCATCACAGCTGGTCGTTTACTGAGCAAAGTATCAGCTCTTGTGTCATTCACCTGATTAAATTAAGATATGTCTGAATACAACAAAAACAGCCTTAGCCTCACCGGAGCGGTAGCATTAGGTACAGGCGTTATGATCGGTGCGGGAATTTTTGCCCTGCTAGGCCAAGTAGCGGAGTTATCAGGAGCACTTTTCCCGGTCGCTTTTCTGATAGGTGCAATTATATCCGGATTTAGTGCCTACTCCTATATCAAAGTTTCCAATGAATATCCCTCTGCGGGAGGTATAGCTATGATCCTTAAGAAGGCTTACGGTAGAGGTACCATGACAGCTGCTGCCTCCCTGCTCATGGCTTTTTCCATGATCATCAATGAGAGTTTAGTGGCCAGGACTTTCGGCACCTACACCCTACAGCTTTTTGATGTTGGGGATAATACCTTTCTGGTACCTATTCTCGGAGTTGTACTTTTAGTGATTGCCTTTTTAGTCAACATCTCAGGGAATAACATCATTGGTAAATCGTCACTTGTTATGGCGATTGTAAAAATTGGGGGAATTGCCATTTTTGCTATTGGTGGTCTATGGGCGGCCGGGTTTTCCTTAGAGCAAGCTTTGCCACAGCCTCAGGCACAAGAAGAATATTCGGTTGCCAGCTATTTAGGAGCGTTGGCCTTATCCATATTAGCTTATAAAGGGTTTACCACTATTACGAATAGTGGTGGAGAAGTTAAAAATCCTCATAAAAACGTTGGTAGAGCTATTATCATCTCACTACTCATCTGTTTAGTGATCTATTTGCTCGTTTCGTTAGCGGTCTCTGTTAATTTGTCTATTCCTAAGATCATTGAAGCTAAGGATTATGCTTTAGCCGAGGCTTCTCGCCCGGCCTTTGGTAAGTATGGTTTATGGTTTACTGTAGGTATTGCTATTGTAGCCACTGTTTCAGGAATTATTGCCAGCATTTTCGCTGTGTCGCGAATGACTGCCATGCTTACCGATATGGAGCTAATTCCACATAGCCATTTAGGAATGCCAGGAAGAATTCAAAAGCACATGCTGGTTTACGTTGTAGTGATAGCCATCATTCTTACCGTATTTTTTGATCTCAGCAGGATTGCCTCTTTAGGTGCTATCTTTTATCTTATTATGGACATTGCCATACACTGGGGAGTGCTCAGACATCTCCGTAAAGAAGTAAAAGCTAAAGCCGCCATAGTCATTACAGCAATTATTCTGGACACGGTGGTTCTTGGAGCTTTTTTATGGGTGAAGGGTACCAGTGATTTCCTGGTCGTTATTGTTGCGGCTGTCTCCATGGTATTGATTTTTGCCGGTGAAAAGTGGTTTTTAAGGGTAAAGGAAAATGCTGAATCTGACATGGAATAGTGATTCATATATTATTTGCGATCATTTCCGATTATATAAATACCTTTTTTCAATTTTTATTCTTAGTGCTCCCGTTCATCATTACCCTCCATATAATTACCCTGTGGACCTACGCCCTCTATGTGCACTAACTGAGCGCCATAGTGCCCCGTAATGCTTACTGAAACCCCAGCTAATAGAGCCACAGCGAAAACAACCACTTTCATCCATCTCATTTTCCATAAGGATTGTGCCAGTACCTGCAGAAGTAAAGCAGCCCCTGACAGGTAGATGGTGCGGTATGCCAGATATCGTGCTCCTCTAATACTAAGCTGGGCATTATCCTTCAGGCCGTGCGTATGAGGATGTAATAAAGTACTCGAAAGATAGACACCTATGAAGCCGAATAATAAAAGTAGGCTCACTACCCAATCCAGGGCAGCTTTTTAAAAAATCACATTAATTAGTTGCATTTGCTAATGGATCAATATTCTTTTCACCGCTGAAGCACGTCCACCATCAAGAGTGCTACTGACTTCCAATCTGTAGAAGTACACACCTTTTCCAATAGGCTGGCCTGAGTAGTTGGTTGCATCCCATTTCAAATATTCTATTCTTCGTGGGCTATCATCGAAGGTGTTAGTCCAACTGCTTACTTTGCGACCTTGGGTATCATATATCTCAAGCGAAACAACCAGCTCTTCACCAATTCTGTCATGCTCAAAACTGAACGTAGTGCTGCTACCGGCAGATATAGGGTTGGGATAATTTATTACATCGTATAAATTCAAAATGGGCTTATCAGATACCCTGAACTCAATAGGCCAACTGGAGGAGTTATTGTACGTATCCCAAACGGTTAACTCCGCTATGTAATAGCCGGGTTCCAGATTTTGGATGGGATAAACAATGGTTCCCCTGGTGTAATCATCCAGGTCTGCGGTATAAAAATCATTGAGTATGATGGGTTCTTTATCATTAAGTACCAATTTTAGACTTTGACTAAACCCATTGGTGCTTATACTGATCCCACTTTCATCGGATAGTTTAGCAATAAAGAGGCTGTTCGATCCTACTAGGTCACCGTTTTTAAAAGTAGGTTCGTTTAGGTAGAGTTGTGCAGAGGGGGATTTGGTATCCTGTACCGCATCACGGTCAGTACCACCCAATACAAAATTTCTCGAAGCGCCAGATGCATCGATGTTGTCTTGTTCGCTGAAAGCGTAAGCCGTAATTGTTCCGTTTTGATATCTGTATGAGGAGTTTTTCGGCATAATAAAGGTAGCCTCAAATGCACCGTTTGTCACCGAGACTGCTCCTCGAAACAGAGCGTTTTCTTGTTCTTGGTATTCGAAGGGGCTGTTGTCTAACCCCAAAGTATAGCGCTCTCGCGGAATATCCAATACGGTGACAATAGCAGATCCGTCAAAAGATTCGGCTAAAACCGAACTATCAAATACCTTACCCGAGATCGTCACCTTCTCTAATGCACTTAGGGTATCTATTTCACTTTCCAGCTCGTCAAACACTATTTCATGCCCGGGATAATTTAGCATCAGCATTGGGTCACCCATTAAGGCAAAGTTTCTATTGATAGGCCCTGCCAGGCTGTTGTTCTTCGTTTGTCTGATCACGTCTCCAAGCCTGGGATAGCGCCCATTTTGCTTGGATAACACTGCCTTCTGAAACGCTTCGTTTAACGGTAGATTAGTAGAAGAGAAAACGGCACGTGTAGTTGTGAGCAAGGCAATAGCACCACCATTCGGGTTAAGCATCATGTTTTCCCCACCAGATACAAAGATGGGATTGTCATACTGACCAAAGTTGCAAGTGGCGGTCATAAACAAAGGTAGCCTATGTCTGTTTTTTAGTTCTTCCAATAGTGGTATGGTAATGACTGTTTTTAACCTATTCTCTTCATTTCGCTGCATAAGTGCGGAAGGGCTGCCATGTCCAAGAAAGTCCAGAATCAGAACGCCCTCAGTCATTTTATCCAGAAAAGCATCCTGCATGGATTCCACAGTTTTGAAATTGTCAAGATAGAGTCGACCCACATTTACCTCGGCATATCCCTCTCTCACAATTTTGTTGACTGTCTCTGACTGTCTCATGTGTACCGCACCATCGCCATCATCAGCCATATACACCGCCTCAGACCTCCACTTGCCCAGCGCATTTACACTTGTGGCATACCTGATGATTTTATTTACCACATCGTCTGCTTCTTTAGGGGTTTTTACCGGTAGTCTGCCAATACCCACTTCAAGGGTGTGATCGGTATAACCTATCGGGAAACGAGTGCCGCTGTAAAGCTCCAGCACGCCTTCGTCCCAATAGCCTTCTTCATCCTCCAAAAACCCAAAATAATCGTCAGAGGAATGGCTGTAAAGTCGGTGGAATGATTGCCTGGACTCGTATACTGGCACAAAATTGGTATTGTTGTTCAACCTGTTTTTATAATCATACGAGGCATCACCCATCAAAAGCACGTACTTCAGTCGACCACCGTTCTGCCAAACATATCTGATGAAATTTCGAATGGCCGAAATATCTTGTCTGCCGCTTGAAAATTCATTGTAAACCTGATTGGTAGTAACTGCTGCCACAGACAATCCATCATTACTTTGATGGAAATCGGCCAGTCGTTCAGCACCATTGAGAAAGACAGGTGCGGAAATGATCAAACCATCTATACTGGTTTGTCCTTTAATATTCTGATTGGTCACTTCTCCAAAAAAGGTTGGATTGGGAAAATCACTTCCCTTGAATATAATGTACTCATTTAGTAATGTATCCTGCGCAGATTCGAAGCGGATGCCGTTACCGACTTTTAAAAATTGCTGATTTTTTGGGGTTACTGGATCAGTGATATCCCAAAGGGTCACCTCTTCTGAACCAATATTCTGAATCTGATAACTAATCGACTGACCTGCGGATTGAGTAGTTCTGAATTGTGTTTGGTTCCCATATAGCTGCAAGTTCCTTTTAAAACCTGCAATGAAGTAGTCAATATAAGCCCTACCTGAAGTGCTGACACCTGCATCAAATCTGAAAGTAAGTCTCAAGTCATTGGAAGAAAAATTGTTTCTTGAAAACACACCATAGCTTTCCGTACCGCGGAAAGTATATCTTACCCTAGAAAAATCGCTGTAGCTAGAGACTGATGGAATGGAATCAATCGCTACAGTTCCAAGTGTGCTTTGATTAAGTAGCAATTCGAAAGAACCAGGAGATTCTGACTGACCAATCAGGCGGGTAAAAACTCCTACCGAATCCAAAATACCCGGGATCTCATAGTTGAAATCCTGTCTGGAAACTCCACTAGACCCCCCAAAGCGCTCACCAAACCATTCCCTTCCCGAACCCAGGATATTGGTTTCATCTATTTCGTGAGTGAGGTAGTCATCAAAAGTGTTGATAGTTAGAGCACCCTCATTTTGTGATTCAAGATTCTCCAGCTGCAATCCGGCATCCCCACCGAATGTTAAAAAATAATAGGCGGTATCTGAATAGAGGTTTTTCTCATAGTCGAGTGCCCCGTTCGTTTTTAGCTTTGCCTTATCAGGGGCTTGAGCAAAAAACAAGAAGTAATCCTCTACATCAAGCTTTCCATCTTGCGTACCTCTTCTAAGTAGCGGTATTTCCGGTGGGTCGTTGTACCAGGCAGCACTGTTTTCCTGCGGGAGCATACCACCATTAAACCCGTAAACTTTAATGGTGTTAGCATCCAGGTTTGAAATGTTAATGCCTAGTGCATTGACAATAAAGTCACGATCTAACTTGTAAATACCACCCTGCGTAACACCCAACTTATACCACGAGCCTTCAGAAAACACACTCTGCCCACGTACCTCCAAAGTGAGCAATACCAGAATGAGCAGATATGTGATTCTCAGATTCACTTTTGGTCATTTATTCGTTGACTTTAAAGTCGAAGCTAATGCGCACCTTTTCCCATTCCAGTGAGATCTGTCCTCCATCATCATCTTTTGCTACGGTATAAGTCAGCTCCTCTTTTACTTCGGACAGCTCTTCTGGCGTCACAGAAAATCTCATTACATCCTCATCAGCTGAGTACTCGTCAGCACCATGCTGATCCCAATTTTTGTTGAGTATGACCGTCCATTCTTCTTTTCCAGGAATGGTGAAAAAGCCATATTTACCTTTTGGGAGTACCTGTCCATTAATGAGCAGTTCTTTGTTGGTGTCCAGCCAGGTAGCTCTATGTGCCCCTGAAACCCACACTTCATCGTAGGCTACCAGTCCACCAAAAATAACCCGGCCTCTAACACGTGGAGAGGAGTAATCGATATGCACGTGAGCGTCATTTATCATGGCCATGGCACTGGTATGAGGGCTTTTAGGCTTCCCTTCACTTTCACTTGCTCCTTCTTTAGCCATATCATGCCCCTCATATTCATCAGAAGCTTCTGAGGCTGGGTGTTCATGGGCATCATCATGGCCCTCTTCTTTGGTATCAGAAGTTTGACTTGTGCATCCGGAAAAAGTGAACGCAGCTATTGTAAGAGTGTAGATTAGTTTTTTCATAGGTTTAATTGTTATTTAGTTTAACGTTTACATTTTTTAAATCAATATCTGAGAGCTTCTCCAGCTTACCTTGCTGATAGTACCTATCTATTTCTGAAAGCTTGAATTCAACACCTGGTTTGGGTTTGTAATTGATGTAATCCTGGATTTGGATACTATTGATATTCCTGGGATTGGTTGCTTCCCGGAATCGAATACCACCACCATTGGTTTGGTATTCATAAGCAAAATAGTCCAGACTGTAGTCCTCACTATCGAACCAATAGATAAATACATCCTCGAAATCTTCTCCGCCCCCCTCTTGTCTAAATGTCACTTGAATCTTATGATATTCTTTGTCAAGAATCTTGACATTGCCTAGATAATTCTTGATTACCGAAGCATCATTTAGCCTGTAGGGCAAAAATGCGAAGTAGATGACGGAGTTTACCGAATTAGCGTAGGCGTTTTGCCTTTCTGCCACGAGTTTCTGCACTTCACCGTTGATGTAGCGAGTAAGACCATTATTGGTAAGCACGTCAAGGGTTTCTGTTCCGGTGCTGTCAATGTAGAGACGGGTGTATTCAAACTGATTTTCTTTCATTTTATAACCATAGGATCTGTCCCTAAAATCAAAGGATGCTTCCGCATTAGCTAATAAATGAAGATTACTTCTGGCTATGGCAGAGTCTACTACTTCCTGTGCCTTAGTGTCAGTTGTTGTGCTAGCTGATGGATTACAGCCGGCAATGAGAAAGCTCAGAAAAATACCTAAATAGCTGTTGTACTTTATTTGCATCCTCTTGAAAATTGCAGGTGAATGACTTTCCACATGTCTTGCTCTATGCGCATGGATAGGGTAATTAATCCAGAAGAATTGATTTCCCGGCCATGCATTTTTCCCCTGATAAAATACTTGCCTCTCACCAGTGCCATCTGTTTAGTAGTGAGGCTCTCATCCACTTCGATCAGGAACGACATGTCTTCCATTTCTTCTATTTCTTTTCCTAAGTGCCCATCCCGGTAGTGTTCCCAGGAATCATCAATAGATCCTTGCTCGTAGACCTTAGTCTTATCAGAAAAGCAATTATTAAGGGAGTGTAGATCTTTTGCATTGATGGCATCCTGTATCCGCTGAATGAGTTCATCTATCCCTTCTTTTGGAGTAGCAATATCTTCCCTGGAAAGGGCTAGATATCGGTTAACTTTATACGTGTCATGAAAGTCATCGTAAGCAGTAATTGAGCCTGAGCTGAAATTAGTGTCTATCAGGTCATGAAATTTATGATTGTTGGGATAGGCATTTTTGAGGTTTTCAACGCTTAATGGAATAATATCTGAACTCAGAAGCTTACCGAAATAATATGCCTTTTTTTGACGCATGTTTCCATTTTCATCCAATCCGTCATCTACGTAGTTTGAATATAAAATCAAATGACCTATAAAGATTATCTCATAGCTTACATTGTTTTCAAACCTGAAATCCCTCCCTTTGCAATCTCTATAACCATAAACCTCTTCTTTGTTTAAGTCTATCTTTTGTTTATTGTGAACAACTCGAAATGACCCTCTTTTTTTATGTGTATTAGGTTTGATCTTATGTTTTTCGGAGCTACAGTCGATCTCGTATGTTAACTGATCATTTTCATATGCTTGAACATTTAAATAAATACCACTTCTGATCTCTTCATTTGATTGACCAAACGCCACAGCATTGAGAAAGTAGGGCAGTAAAAGGAAAATATAGTATTTCATAGGTATAAAGTTTTTTGTTTATTCATTTGTTTTGATCATGCAATGGTAAATTCTATCGAGGTACACCTGCTGAATTAGATTTAACAATTCAATGCCTTTCTTTCTAAAATAAAGCCCATTCCTGTAAGGCTTAAGCCAATATCACACAATCTTGATAGTGAATTAAGTACCTGCGTATTTCTGTTTGTATTCAGAAAAACCTGATCCAGATAATCCGGAGCAGGAATAGTAAGTCGTGCCTTGTCAATGGCTTTGCATTGATGCGTCAGTAGATATTCTGCCTGATCTCCCAAATAATCATTTAATTTTCTCATGCTCTTTTTATTTTATAATTAAGTTTCGGCACCACCATTACAGCTGCCAGCAGGAGTACTACGCCAATAAAAGGAAACGGCCAGGTTTTATCCATGGTGTACAACCACATGCCCAAAACAGGGCCTGCCACCTGACCAATGCTATTCATAGAAGTTTGAAGTGATAGATTCGTTCCCGTATGATCCTGATCAATAAATGAGACCATGGCAATAAGGTTGGGGGTAACCATGGCGCCACCGATTGCAAAAGCTACGATAGTGCTATAAACATACATGTCGGAATTCCACAATGAGAATACAAACATGGAAATGGAGGCTATGCCAAAACCGAAAAGAAGCTGTGCCTTGATAGAGACCTTCTTTTCATCCAAACTGGCGAAAACAGGTTGTAAAACCGCCATGATCAAGCCACAAAGCATAAAGCCCAAGCCTATTTGTGACGTGCCAAAAGTCAGAATGTCTTTAGCATATACAGAGAAAACTGTTTCAAATAAGGTAACTGCTAGTTGTAGCACTAATGAAAGAGATAAAAGCAGCATAAACCCATGGCCAACTTTCAGTTTTGATTTTTGTGCTTGCAGTAGTGTTCCTGACTTATTATTCTCCGGATTTTTAAGCCAAGCCAAGGTCACCAGTAGAATCAAAATACCTAATAGTGCAATTACAAGAAAGGGGACACTAAATTTGTCCAGCAAGAAATGTCCGAAAGTCGTACTAAAATGTAAATTGGTCTGTGCCAAAAATCCACCAATCATAGGTCCTGCAATGACTCCTGCGCTTACTGCCACTCCGGACCAAGCCAACACCTTCCTTCGGTGGGTCCTATCAGTGAGGTCGCTGAGGAAAGCATTGCCAACGGGGATAACCGAAGATGAGAAGATCCCTCCAAGGATACGGGCTACATACAGCATGGTTAAGGAAGTAGCAAGCCCTGTTAAAAATTGCATAATAACAAAACCAAGCATCCCCATCACAATTAGTATTTTGCGGCCAAAACGGTCAGATAACTTACCCCAAACTACCGCAAATAATAGTTGAAAAAACGGGTATATACTGGTGAGGATGCCAATATGATAGTTAATATCTTCATCTGCCACTACACCGGACTTTAATGCCAGCCGCTCGGTATAGTACGGCAATACAGGGAGTAGTACTCCATAACCACTCATCACCACGAAGATGCAGAACAATATAATTGCTATGTTCCTATTATTTAAATTCATACGTTGGTGGTTTCGTCAACTAGCTACCGGTAATCTATTGTCTAAATAAAAATCTATACCCTCCAGATCATCTACATAATCACCCAAATCAAATAACTCTTCGCTATGAAACACACCACTCTTTATTTCATTATCCAAGAGTAAACAAGCAGTTTTCACAGTTGCCATAGCAGTTCCATTAGCTTCTCTATGCCCAATGAGGGAAGCCTCCATCTGCACCATGGTGTCATACTCATAGCCATACGCTTTTACCTTGACAGCATAGACATCTGATCCGTATTTGAATGCGTTAAGCAAATGCTTATAAATACTTCTAACTGGCTTATATTTCAATAACTTGAAAAAACCTATTCTGGCAAGCAAAGCAAACAGGGCAGTAATTCTTCTGTTTTCAAAACAAATCCTTGTTCTAACACTACTTGCCCCAAGCGTTTCTGGCAGCACGTGTTGATCAGAAAAATTGAATGAATAGGTGGTATGTTTTCCAAGACCACCCGGAAACTGTGTTTGTTTTCCATCTCTAAAACTATTCACCTTAGTCAAACGTCCATTTAGTAAAATGGCATAGTCCCTTTGAATTGTATCTAAAATCCAGTTAATGGACGCCTCACCATGGTTGTCTCCCAAACCCAACAGCAAATGAATATCAATGTGGTCAACTTTTTCCATATATGATACACAGTGCTTGGCGAGTAGATTAGATAGCCCCGGATCCAACCCCACACTCACAATTCCGGTTGCCCCATGCCTAATGGCCATTTCATTAAGGTCCTTAATTTGCTCTATTAGCTTATAGGTAGCCGTTATATCAATATAATGGACACATTGTTCGAAGCACTGACGCACGAATTTGGCGTCTGGCATATCAACCACCATGATCACCAAAAGAATATCCTGTAGTTCCTCATTTGGAACCACTCCGGCAATATCAATTTGTCGGGCCAGCACTTTTCCTCCAGTGCTGGCCGCAAATTGACGGGCTTTTTCTAGGCTTCTACCTGCCGCAATCACCTGATCAGGATAATGTTCAGATAACCCCAGGCATATTCTGCCGCCTACATCCCCATAGCCACCTACAACCAATATCTTGTCTTTCTTCATTAGCACTACTTACCTATTTTCTTTTTGAGCAGCTGTGCATTGATAGCTACGATGATGGTACTCAAACTCATAAATACCGCACCTACAGCAGGCCCTAATACAAAGCCGGATGTGTAAAGCACCCCTGCCGCAAGAGGAATGGCAACAGCATTGTAGCCGGTAGCCCATATCAGGTTTTGGATCATCTTGCTATAAGTAGCCTTACCAAAAAGAATCAGATTGGCAATGTCTTGCGGGTTGCTATTGACCAAAATAATGTCGGCTGTTTCGGCCGCTACATCGGTGCCTGAGCCCACGGCAATACCTACGTTGGCCTGCGCCAGCGCAGGCGCATCATTCACCCCATCACCGGTCATGGCAACAAATTCATCTTTGGCCTGCAGGTCTTTCACAATTTCTACCTTCTGGTGTGGCAATACCTCTGAGTAGTATCCGTCCAGACCTAGTTCTTCACTTACTGCTTTGGCGACTATTTCATTATCACCGGTGGCCATCATCACTTTGATGTTGTTGTTTTTAAATATTTTGATCGCTTCGGCACTTTCCGGTCTGATCTCATCAGCCAGGGCGATGTACCCGGCCAGTTTATTATCCACCAGCACAAATACAACTGTCTCCGCAGCACTGCTGTAGGCACCATCTGGTATGGAAATGTTCTCATCTTTCAGATAACCCGGGCTCACTACTTTCACATCTTTCCCTTCCACTTTTGCTTCTACCCCTTTACCGGTAATGGCATTGAAGTTTTCCGGTTTGGGTACAGCTATGTCTTTCTCTTTTACTTTTTTGATAATACCAACGGCAATAGGATGTTCCGAACTTTGCTCCAAAGCACTGGAAAGCCTCAATAGTTCGTCTGCCTCAAATTGCTGATCTACCGTCTCTACACGGGTAACGCCAAAATCGCCTTTGGTCAGTGTTCCGGTTTTATCAAAAACGAGGGCCGAGATCTTTCTTGATTCCTCAAAAGCAGTCCTGTTTCTAATCAGCAGACCATTCTGTGCCGAAACCGCAGTGGATATGGCAACCACTAATGGTATGGCTAAGCCCAGCGCATGTGGACAAGCAATGACCATGACAGTAACCATTCTTTCCAGGGCATATACGAAAGGAAAGCCTAAAAACAACCAGGCAGCCAGCGTACCAAAACCAATGGCCAATGCAATATAGGTAAGCCACTTAGCGGCACGGTCTGACAAATTCTGCATTTTTGACTTAGACTTTTGCGCCTCTTGTACTAGCGTAATTACCTTATTGAGGTAGCTGTCTTTACCTGTATGCTCTACTTTTACTTTTAGTGAGCCATTGCCATTGAGTGACCCTCCGATTACTTTATTCTCCAGGCCTTTTTTTACCGGTTTGGATTCCCCGGTCAGCATGGATTCATTCAGGTAGCTTTCCCCCTCTACGATAATGCCATCAGCCGGAACTTTTTCACCTGGTTTAATCAAAATAATATCATCTTTTTGCAGGTCTTCCAGCTTCACATCTTCTACCGTGTCACCTTTGACCCGATGCGCTTCTGAGGGCATCATGCTTACCAGTAACTGCAGGGCTTTTGAAGCTCCCAGTACGGATTTCATTTCCAGCCAGTGGCCTAGTAACATGATATCAATCAGGGTGGCCAGTTCCCAGAAGAAATCCTCCCCTTCAAGGCCGAACACTGTCGCGGAACTATAAAAATAAGCAACACTAATGGCCATGGATATTAAAGTCATCATGCCCGGGGCACCTTCCTTCAGCTCATCCTTCAATCCTTTCAGAAAAGGCCAGCCTCCGTAAAAATAAACTATGGTAGAAAGCCCAAACAGAATGTAAGCATTGCCCGGCAGCAGCCACTCATAACCGAAAAATCCCTGGATCATTGGCGAAAAAACAAGTATAGGTACGGTGAGTACCAGCGATATCCAGAACCGCTTTTTGAAGTCCTCAATCATCATTTTATGATGATCATGTCCCATTTCACCATGCCCGGGGTTGTGACCCGAATGACTACCATGGCCGTGACCTTCATGTCCGGAATGATCTTCATGCTTTTTACTTTCTTCGTGCTTATGGTGTGTGTGATTATGCTCTTTATGATTTTCCATAATGACTATTTTTTATTTGTTTGGGTATTTCAGATTTAGTTTTTCAAGCTGTTCGGCTAAAATTTTAGCTGCTGTATAATTACGAAACCATCGCTTATCTGCAGGAATAATGTGCCAGGGCAAGTGATCACAGGCATTCAATATGGTATGATACGTTTTCCTGTAGTCATCCCATTTTTTTGGGATAAGTTCATCTTCTTTGGCATATTTCCATCGTTTGTGCGGTTTTGTTTTACGCTCCTCAATACGCTTTTCCTGCTCATTAGCCGATAGGTGCAGATAAAACTTTAAAATCAACGTATCATTGGCCAACAGATGATGTTCCAGTTCATTGATGAGGTTGATGCGGTGCTGCAAGACATCTTCTGAAAGGCTCCTGTTTGTAGCCGGAACCAGAATGTCTTCATAGTATGACCTGTTAAATACCCTGATCATACCTTTCTGGGGAAAATGTGGATAAACGCGCCATAAAAAGTCATGTTTGAGCTCATCAATTGTGGGTTTCTTAAACGATGTTACCTGCACGCCCTGCGGGTTCATGCCGCTAAAAGCGTGACGGATCGTACCGTCTTTACCGGAAGTATCAAGCCCCTGCAAGACAATGAGCATGCTGTATCTTCCATCGGCATAGAACTTATTCTGCAACAGAAAAAGCTCCTTTCGGAGTTTTTTCAAGGCTTTCTTTGTTTCCGCCTTATCGGCATCTTCCGGTGGCAGTGTTGATATGTGTTCTAACTCAACCATCTGATTTTATTCAATTTCTTTTGCGTTCTGTTCATATTTCATAGTAAACCAGGCCCCATCATCCTCTGTAAACTGCTGACGTTGCAATACGAAATCGTTAGTCAGGTATTCTTCCACGACATAGTTTATCGTTTTAATACGGATTCCCATCATGTATGCTTCAATAACAGCCTCACTACTTATTTTTACTGATTGGTTCACTACCTCCTTTTTCCTGTTTTTTATGGTGACCAGGCTTTTGGATCCGAAAAAACTTAACACCCCAGATTCAACACTCATCTTCAAATGAATATCTTTTAATTCTTCTCCCTTACCCAGTTCATACAGTTGCTGAAAGTCTTCTGAAGTGACATCCACTTTTATCTTCTCGTCATACGGATCAGTAAAAGGAAATACATTCAACAGCACATCAAACTCATTGGGATTGCACTGATATGTGGTCGTGTACTTTTCCGTAAGCCGGCCGCTTTCGTCATAAAGCTCGGTTATTACCTTTATCCGATAAGTTTTACCCTGCTGCTCTAACTCACCCGTTAAAAAAATCTGCTTGCCCTGCAGGTCTCCATTTTGATCATAGTTTTCACGTACTATTCTTTTTTGCGCTATTTGCTCAATGAACATTTCTTTCTCCTGACCATACAAAATTGCAGGGACCAGTTGCAGACATGCTATGATGGTGAGCAGCGCTCTAGGCATGATGCTTCATTAGTTGGTTAATCTCTTTTGCCAGAATATCCGAAAGATCAATCTGATTACTTTCATGGGGGATGGTGTTGCACGTTACGACTTGTAGTACCCCTGCATTTTTTAGATCCGCATAGGCTGAGCCTGCAAATACGGCATGTACGCCAATACAAACCGGTAGATGCATTCCGGCTTTTTTTAAATGGCCAACTGTTTCTATCATCGTTCTGGCTGTGGAAATGATATCATCCACCAATACCGGGGTGTGATCTTTGTATTTTGCTACATCGGGGACGGACACTTCCACATCCCGGTCACCATGCCTTACTTTCTCTAACACGGTAAAAGGTGCCCCGGCTTCTTCTGCTACCTGGGAAACCCATTGCTCACTTTCACTATCCGGGCCGATGAATACCGGCTTTTCAATATTATCGCTCACCCATTTTGAAATGTGTGATGCCGCATGGATGAGTTTATTAGGTACGGTGTAAATCTCACTTAACGAACTTCTACGGTGAAGGTGTGGGTCAACGGTGGTCAACGTTTCTGCAAAGCCTGATATCAATTCAGCAAAATACGTAGACGTGATACCCTCTCCCGGATTGAACTGCTTATCCTGACGCATATAGGCCAGATAAGGCGCTACCAGGCACGTACAGGCAGCACCAAGTTCTTTGGCGGTCTTACTTAAAAAGTACAGGGGCAGCAATTTGGCATCCGGCTCGTGTAACGTGCATACCATAACCACACATTTGCCTTTTACTTCAGAGTGAATCTGCACATAACTTTCTCCATCGGGAAACTGCCGTATGGTTGCCTCTCCCTTTTCAGCCTTGAGGTGTCCGGCTATTTTATCGGTAAGTTCTTCATTGCCCGGTAAGGCAAAAATTATCATTTCCATATTTATGACTCGTTGATTTTAATAATTTCTTTTTGTGTTTTCAGGTAAGAAAGGGCATATTCAAGCTCTCCCTGTGACTCAGCATGGATTTCAAACAGGGTATCGTTCTCTTCCACTTGAGTACCTAATGGCGTAAGCAGCAAAATGCCTGCTGTCATAACACTAGGAGCACCGGCCATCTTAGCAACTTTCGCCAGTCTGCGATTATCAATCTCTGAAACTATTCCTCTTACTGCTGATCTAATCTTATGCTTACGGGGCGCAACCTCAGGTTCTCTAAAAAACCCTTGTGCCTCGCAGATAGAGATGAATTTTTTGTAACCATCTCCGCTTTCTAATATTTTCATCGCCAATTGGCTGCCCTTACCTTCAAGTGCTTTTCCTCCCATTTCAAGTAATCTGCCTGCAAGTATTACCGCTCTTTCACGTAGGTCATTCGGAGCATTTTCTTCGTTTCTCAAGACAGACAAAACATCTTGTGCTTCTAAGGCAGGTCCAATGCCCCGCCCCACAGGCTGTGCGCCATTGGTCAATATTATTTCAATATTCAGTCCGATGGCCTTTCCTACGGCAACCATTTTTTCGGAAAGTTGCTCTGCAGTCTCTTTTGAACGCACTTTGGCTGTAGGGCCAACAGGTATATCTATGACTACATCAGTAGAGCCTGCTGCCGCCTTTTTAGAAAGCACAGAAGCGATCATCTGCCCTTCACTATCAATATCCAAAGCTTTTTCTACCCTGATGAGTATATCATCAGCCGGACTTAGCTGTACTGATCCGCCCCAAGCAAGGCACCCCCCCTCCTGTTCCACCACATTTTTCATTTGCCCGGTGGTGAGATTTACATTGGTGACTACCTCCATGGTGTCAGCAGTACCGGCTGGAGAAGTAATGGCACGGGAAGAAGTTTTAGGGATGGTCAACCCTGCTGCGGCAACAATAGATACTACTAATGGCGTAGTTCTGTTACCTGGCAAGCCACCTATGCAGTGTTTATCGTAAACCTTGCCCGAATCCCAGTCCAGTTTGAAACCCACATTGATCATAGACTTGGTAAGCAAAATAACTTCTTCCTGGTTGAGTGAATCTCCCGTACTGGAAGCCAGAAAAGCAGATAGTTGGATATTGGATAAATTCCGATTAACGATATCACCAATAATCCTGTCAAACTCAGTCTGGTTGAGCCTATGCCCGTATATCTTTTTTCGAACATCGCTCATTGAATCCAAGGCATCTAGATGGCTCAGACTAAGCAAGTCACCTTCTTTTGTTTCCAGGGCTTCAATGGCTGCATCAGAAAGCCCCAATTGATCATGGTTTAAATGCGCTTTATTATCCCAAACGATGAGTGATGCCACGATGGTTTTATTTCCGTTTGAAACTTTTATACGATTTAACGCCTCAAACCCTTCGGACACACACACCGGACAGTCCTTGCGCATGAATACCATGTATTCGTTTCGGGCATCTATGCCTAATCTTACTAGTTTTAATACGTTATGCCGGGTATCCTTTGCTTCCATCACAATTCTACCTTTTGATTTATTTTGGGAATCTCACTGTCCCATTGGTATACTTCTTTGATGCGCTGCTGAAGGGCACAGGCTTGCTCTGTTTCTCCATGGATAATGAATAGCTTTTCGGGCTGTTTTTTGATTTCCGAAAGCCAGTCGATCAGATCTTTTTGATCTCCGTGAGCGCTCAGCCCTTCTATTTGTTCTATGTGCATGTTGAACGGTAGCCATTTGCCATAGACTTTGATTTTTTTGTCTCCTTCAAGCAGCTTTCTTCCCCGTGTTCCTTCTGCCTGGTAGCCCACAAAAAGTAAGGTATCCCTGCTATTACCGGATCGTGCCTCCATGTAATTGAGTATTCGTCCACCGGTCATCATACCACTTCCGGCAATAACGATTTTAGGTTTTTCATCTTTGCGTAGTGCTAGTGTTTCCCGAAAATTGCTCACAACACGAAAATGGGAACACATATCGTCACATTCTTCCGGGTCCAGCTTGTGCCAGTCTCGGGAGTAGTGAAAGAGATGAAGCACATTGGCTCCCATGGGACTATCCATGATCATCGGAATCTTTGGTATCCTTTTTTCTTTCAAAAGCCTCCAGATCATCAACATCATTAATTGTGTCCGCTCTACGGCAAAGCTGGGGATGAACACACTACCACCACGCTCCACTGACTCATTTATGATACGCTCCAGCTCGGGAATGATGTTTTCTTCGTCTCCATGAATCCTGCCGCCATACGTGGATTCAATCAATAGTACATCGGCTTTCTCCGGTTTTTTTGGAGGAAAAAGTAGCAGGTCTTTTTTTCTGCCTATGTCTCCGGAAAACACCACATATTTATGATGAAATTCCACCTCAACGGAAGTGGAACCAATGATATGGCCGTTGTAAGGCCATCTAACTCTGAAATCATCTTCAATTACATGCCATTTACCCTCAGCTACAGGGTTGAAAAGAGGTACCGTCTTTTCTACATCTTCCAGATCATAAAATGCTTCTGCCGGGTGATGTTTGCTATACCCATCCTTATTCGCTCGCGCAGCTTCTTCCTCTTGTATTTTTGCACTGTCCTTTAAAATGATCTCTGCAATCTTAAGTGTGGGGCCAGTGCCGTATATTTTGCCCCTGAAGCCTAGCTTGACCAATCTGGCCAGATATCCGGTATGATCAAGGTGTCCATGGGTCAATAAAACGGCATCTATAGTTTGTGGATCAAACTCTGGTTGTGCCCAATTAAGCAACCGCAATTCTTTCAAACCCTGGAATACCCCACAATCCACCATAAGCTTTTTTTTGCTCGTTTCAACCAAATATTTAGAGCCAGTCACTGTTCCTGCTGCTCCCAGAAATTTTATGGTCATTTTATCCAACATCTTTTAAACAATTAGTTATTACGTGCTTCTGTACTCAAACATATTTGTGTCCCTTCTTCTATGATCTTCGAAACCCGGCTTGGTGCTATCCCCATTTCCTCCAGTATTTCAGGTCGCTCACAGAGTTCTTTACACAGTACAATCATTTTATCAATGAGCTTTTGTTTTTCTGCCTTAGATAGGGTAGTCAGGCAGGTAACAGGGTGAAGACCAGAGAGGTTAATTCGGTCACGGATACTTCCTTGCTGTGGATAATCCCAACCAATAAGTATCAGGCCACTGCACTTACCATATCGAATGGCATCCTCCGTAAACCGGGTGTTAGTCACTACCCAACCCTCATGGAATTTGGTGGCATGTCCTTTACGTTTTTCCCATTGCGTTTTCACATCTTCAAACCGGGATCTGATATAGAGTGGAATTTTTACATCGCATTTATACCCTTGCCGATTGTGGAATTTGCACTCCACCATGAAGTGTTTGTTGTCTTTTTCGGCCTCTACATCTATTTCATGCGTTACACAATGCCCCTGAACAATCACACCTACTTTGGTACGATAACCCTGATGCTTCAAAATTTCACCCACAAACTTCTCAAAGGGATATCCTGTGGGGCCTAGCTCCATAATGGCCTGCTTGATCTTATACCTGCCTGCAACGGGTTTTGAATGCTTTCGGAGCATAGAGAACGCCTGGCTGTAGATTTTCTTCGTAGACATTCCATCGACTAACTGCTTTTCTATTTCGTCAATGATAAGGTCTACAATAGCTAAACCGGCTCCAGCTCTTTCAAGGGATTGTCTGAGCTTCGTTGGAGAGAAGGGCGCCTTTTCTCCGGAAGCCTTGGTAATAAAAACATTCTTTTCAGGCATCTACATCTACTCTTAACATCTACTGTTAAAGATATAAGAGCAGCATTCCAACCCTTTACGAAATTATATATTCGATGTATGAAATTTTGTTATTGCTTAATAGTAAGATAGATCGATATCAGCATTTATTAACGTTGGATATTATTCACTACGTTGGCTGTTTAAGTCTGCTGGAAATTAAAACTGATATGACTGGTGTAAGGGTTATTTGCAACCATGGGGATACCCCTACACCTAGAAGAGGTAATACCGGCATTTGTTCGTTGTATTGCCACCAATTCAGTAACAATGCGGTTTTTTCGGCTATCAAGGCTACAATCGCACCAATCAAAAGCATCCATAAGAGATGATTTGCAGAAGGTTTTTGCCCCCATTTTATATCATTCGCAATTTGAGCGACTACAACATATATAATAACAACTAAGGCCACATCCCCAAGACTACACAGAAAGTAGCCCATGTTTTTCATCCAGGAAATAATGGTGGTATATAGGCCATCATGCAAATTCTCCCACATGATATTAAGTAGGAAAGCAGATACAACTAATTTGATGAAATACTGCTTCATTTGACCTCAACATTTACTTTTAAATCGGAATCGTTATTCTGCCATTTATCAAATAGAATACAAGCCGTCAAATCTCCTGTAACATTGACCGCTGTTCGAAACATTCCAAGTAACCTTTCTACACCTATAATGATGATAATCCCTTCGGCCGGAATCCCTGCGCTACCTAGTACGGAAGCCAGTATCACTACACCGCCACCCGGAATGGCCGGGGTTCCTATAGACGCTGCAACTATGGTGACGATCACTACAATAATATTTAACAGGCTCATTTCCAGTCCGTACGCTTGGGCAATAAATAAAGTGGTAATGGTTTGATAGAGTGCTGTACCATCCATGTTGACGGTAGCTCCTATGGGGATAATAAAGTTGCTGATTGCCGGGTCAACTTTTAGCTTCTCTTCTGCTGTCTGCAATGACAGTGGCATAACGGCTGCTGAACTGGTGGTGGAAAATGCCAAGAGTTGTGCATCTTTTATCTTTCCTAAAAACTTCAACGGATTTCTCCTGCCCAGTAAACTTACCATCAGTAAATAGACACCTACAAGAATCAGTAAACCAAGTAGCACTACGACTACATAATAGCCTAGTCCCGCAAGCGAGCTTAAGCCTACACTAGAGGTAAGCTGAGCCATTAGTCCAAAAACAGCCACCGGTACCAAAATCATTGCCCATCTTACTACAGTCATACAAATCTCCTGAATGGCACTTAGCAGCAACTTTACCGGACGCAATAGGTCTGAAGGCAATGAAAGTACAGCCACTCCAATGATAATGGTGAAAATGACAATACTCAACATTTCTCCACTGACCATTGAAGCCAGAGGATTTTCCGGTAGTAAATCCGTAATGATACGTGGCATATCATTGATACCAAAAGACAATTCCGCACTGTTGGCTTCTTTTGCTAAAGCCTCTTCATGTTCGGCTGCTGCCTGCTCGTGCAAGTAGCGGCCTGGCTTAAATAGCATGGCCAACACACTACCTATGCTTACAGAAATGATAGTTGTGGCAATAAAATACAGGAGGACCCCCCCGCCAAGTTTTTTCAGGTTGTCTTTGTCATTGCTGGCAATGCCAGTAATGATAGATGCCACAATCAATGGGATCATGATCATCTGTACCAGTTTGAGAAATAGCATTCCGGGAAGGGCCAGCCAGTTGCCTAAAACATCGGCAGTGGTTTTACTTACCCATTCATTTTGTGGACTTAATAAAAGGCCGAATCCCACTCCCAGGAAAAGCGCAATGATCACCTTAAGCCATAGCTTACCTTCTACCAGTTTTTGAAGGTAGGTATTGAGTGATTTAAGTGTCTTTATTTCCGTATCAAACATTTGATTGCTTCATTTCACAATCCATCGAAAATCGCATTTTTTGGCTCCTGCTGCTATGCTTCCAGTTCTCTTTAATTCAGCATCCCACATATTGGCCAATGGATAATCAAGGTCACACCACGTTTTTGCACAAAAGTCAGACAAGCCTCTTGCCTTGAAGTACTCAGCTACCGGACATTTTAAACAATCGAAACCTACCACATTATCACCGGCAGGCACGTCACTCCATAGATATGAAGGGCTATTAAAGGGGAATGTCCTAAATAGCTTTGTTGCTTTTAAAAGTCTGCTGTAACTGTTCAGACTACTCCATCCTGCCAGCCGCCAGGAGAGTCTGCCCATTTTTTTGTAGATTTTCCAGGCAATATTGTAAAAGAGTTGGGTAGTTACTTCTTTACTTATGCCTCTTGAAATTAGTTCCTCATAAAACGCCGTGGACATGGCGGACAGGTGGATCATTATAGTGCCTCCCATTGTAGGCATTTGGGATATCTCCAGCTTTAGAACCTGATATCTTTGCCAATAGTTTCGAAGGATATCAAGTATTTCACTTCTTTCAAAATATGGTGAAAGAACATGCATTGCTGCTTTAGCAGCTTGCCTTCTGAACCAGAATAGAATCAGCCTTCTCATGGTCTTTTTTTAATTTATCCCTAAACTTCCATTGGTCTTTCTAATTGATTTTCCGCTTTATTAAAAGAGTAGCTAGTGGTTCTGTGCTTTTCATCTCCTGCAGGATGAATTTCATTTTCCGCTCCCTGTATGTTTCTACATTTTGTGCAGCTATATTCTTTGGGGTACAATCTACCGCCAGGTCTACCACATCCAACAAATCTGTCATGGTGCCGGTTATCGAAACATCGGCCTGTTGCATCTTTGCTTTGGTATCTTTCGGTGCTACATAAACGGGCAAACCTTTTTTTATGGCAGTTTTAATACGCCAGTCGCTGAACACATCACATACTCCGAAAACCAATACGTCATCTTGTCGTACGATCGCATCCGCTACTCTATTGCCGATTACGCCATATCCAATAAGTGCTATTTTCCTTTGCATGGTATTATTGATTTTTGATTGTAGTATGAATGTTATTTATGTTGGACAGTCCGAATACGATCAACACAAAGCTTTGACCAATCTCCATCATCACTAAAATTTTTGCAGGGGTAGTAACTGGCACAATATCTCCATAACCAATGGCCGCAAACGTGACTACACTGAAATAGAAGGTTTCAAATAAGAAATCAAAATAGCTGAAGTTATTGATTGCATTTAAGCCATTGATCTGAAAGGAATATCTATCCGAAGCTATCAGGCAGGTAAAGTCTGCAGCATATGAAAAGACAATTAGGATAACTAATAACCCAAATATCCATAGCAACTGCCCAAAGGAGTGGCATGTTTTGATGGACTTATTTACCTGCTTGAAGGTGAAAAATGTAAAATATGAGGTCTTGATCAGTGCTAAAAAAATAACGAGGTAGGTCACCCAACTAAGCCCATGATCTACGAATTGCATGAGGTAGACATATACAATTGCTACTATCACCACCAATATAATGGCGGGACGTAAACGCTTTAGAAGCAAGTTTAGGAATTTACCAGAGTTCATTTGACTATATTTTGCTGGTTATAACAAAAAAGAAAGATCATCCCTCCTCGAAAGCAGGAATGATCTAGTAATAACCAACGAAGGCTATCCTTAACATACAACCACCTTGGTAATCATCGATATTTTTTATTGAACGAGATGTTGTAAACGGTTGCTACCAACGCACCGAATAACCAACTCAGTACAAACATTTCTACCAAACCAATCAGAGCCTCAGTCCAAGGGACATCCATCCGTATAATCGCACTGGTATCCAGACCATGCAGCAGGCTGTTGAAAAAAAGGATGGTACCATCCCGGCCTACTGTTGCCATTAAATGATACAACCCAGGTAGAATAATGCTCCTACTACCCCCCAGGCTAGTGCAAATTTCTTAATGTCGATGTGTTGCATGATCGTCTTCGTTTTTAGATTGTTGTTCTTTATGGCCTACATGCCCTGCATGGTTTCTGTGTCCTCTGAGCATAAATAGGTGGGCCACAAAAAAGACAATGAGGAAAATAAATAGTGAATTGGTGCCATTGAAACCAAGAACCGGTAATAGGAATAGTAAAAGGAATATTCCAAAACAGCCGATTAGCATCCAAATCATATGGTTTTTCATAATAATAAATTTAAGAGCTCAAGTTTATGCTTAACACAGGGATTTCCGTGTGATTTACCAGGCTCTCGGTAATACTTTTGCTTATAAGTCGAAGAAATCCTGACCTGCCATGTGTTGTAATTGCAATCAGGCCTGCACCTATGGAATCTACAAATTGCATAATCCCACGTTCCTCATTTAATGAATTATAGATGTTAAGAGTACATGATCCTCCTCGCGGACATGTCCTGTGAAAGTCATGCATCTTAGCCATACTTTGCTCTGTTTCTTCAAATGAAAAAGGAGTGTTCACATAGAGAAGGTGGATTTTTGAATCATTGAGATCAGCAAATTCTACCACAGTTTGAAATGGCTGCTTAACATCAGACTCAAAACTTGAAGGAAATACAATATTTTCAACTGGCCAAACGGATCCCTCTTTTACCACCAATACCGGAATGGTAGCATCCCGAAGTATCTTTTGAGCGTTTGAACCTATGAGCAGCTCCTTTGCTCCAGTTGCACCGCTTGAACCCATTACAACGAAATCATGATGGTGAAAAGGAATATGTTTCAAGATCTCCTCCCTTCCTTCATCAAACACTAAGAATTGCTCAGCTTTTAATCCCTTATCCTCTGCCTTCTTCACAAGTCTGGAAAGCTCCCCTTTAGCATAACCAATTTCTTTGAGTGTTTCAGGATAACGTTCCTCCCTTTCTTTGTTTAGAGTTATCCAAGGTACCGGAGTGTATTGGATATGTAGAAAATGAATTTCCGAATTAGTTTGTTCGGCAATCGCAATGGCAATCTCTGAAGCTCGATTAGCAGCTTTTGAAAAATCCGTAGGGACCAAAATGTTTTTCATCTGATAAATTCCTTTGTCGTCAGTTTTGCAGGTCTTTCCTCATATCCTCAAACTGTTGCCGATCTATTTCTCCACTGGCATATCTCTTTTTCAAAATGTCTAAAGGGGTTTCCTTTTTGGTGCGCTGACCAGGAATGTCCCATGGGGTTACAAAAATCCAAATGATGAAGATCACCCATACGACCCACCAGAAAATGTGCATGCCCCAATAATGTCCTTCGAATAAATGCATAACTCACTGGTTTAATATTATTAAAAACAGGATTTTCCTATGATTCAATGTAGTCGATTGATACTAAAGTTAGTTTAGATATTTTGTGATTAATGTATGATATTTTGTTTTTTTAATCGACAGTAATTGAAGTAAAAGAAAGGACTTATCTCCCGATAAGTCCTTTAACAACCTACATCACTACTAACTACTAATTCCTTAAAAACCGATTGTCGCCTCTAACACAATTCCGTCGAACTTAGCTCCCTGAAACCTAGTTCCATTCCAACCGTCACCTTCATACTTATGAGTGACATATTCCAATTTAGTTGCAATGTTTTGTGTCATAAACCATCCAAAACCAAGATTTAACCTGTTTACATCACTTGCTGGCAGTCCATCTGCAAACTCACCTGTCACAGAGTTATATCTACCTCCAACGTAAAGTTGTTCTGTAGTTCCAAATCTGTAGAGTAGCTCTGCGCCTAATTGTGTGAAGCTTCCACCCGTTGCATCATCACCATTAGATGTTTTTTCAAACACACCGAAGAATTCAAGACCACTATATTTAACAAATGGGTTGATTTGGAATGCCGTGTGGTAAGCAAAACCAGGATTCAACCTTGGTAAGAAGGCACTACCACCATCATTGATTCCTTCTAATACATTATAGTATCTAGCACCTGCCCTATCACCATTGTAGAGATAATCTCTCGTACCTTTATCACTACTGCTGTATAAAGACCCTGTCAGTCTGAACCTTAGATCATCATTCATTTGCTTATCATAGCCCAGTTTGGCATAAAACACACGACCATCATCTCCTGCAGTCGGCTTTTGATTTAAGCGTCCATTTGACATCCCCACGAGACCAATAATTCCATTGTTTTGAATAGTAACTTCCAAGAATGGCTCAGTTGTAAAAGAATCCATGATGTAGTTTCCTGCAAATGGATTATAAATTGCCCTAGCATTATCAGAGCGTCTAAAGTGAGTATCACCGTAGTTGATTTCATCCATACCCACTTTAATGGTGGCCATTTTCATAAATCCGCCAAGGAATCCAGGGCTTATGAAATCCAGTTTATCCATTTGGAGATACCCCCCTTTTACATAGGCTTCTGTATGGTTTCTGGAAGATAAATAAGTTCTCAAGTGCATACGAACACCGTCAGCTAGCTGAACGTCAAAGTTCAGGTTTGCTGTTGGTAAAGAAAAATTATTTGAAAGCTCTACCAATGTGTCTCCTACCAAGTCATTCTCTTGAGAAATTCCCTGGAACATGAAAGAAAAGTCACCACCAACACGGAGTTTTAATCCGTCGTATTTTACTGTGTCTTCTTTGCTTGTTTCGAAGACATTGACGCCTCTCTTATCGTTGTACCTGTAGTACTGGATTGAGGGAAACTGGGCGTAGACTGCTACCGTTCCAAACAGCATCAGGGTCGCTACTATGTGTTTAAAAAATGAAGTTTTCATAGTTCAGGTTATTTATAAATGAATAATTATTTAGTTAAAAAAATGTCATAGTGTATCACCACCTCATCACCAGTTTTAAGCGTACCAAACATGGCAGTTGGTGGGGTTATGTCAAAATCGCTCATTTTAAGTGGGACTTTGCCTTGTAGCTGCATTTCCGCGCCATTTTTGACAATTTCAGCATCCAGGTCTATTACTCTTGATTCTCCTCCAATAACCAAATTCCCTTTCCCCACAATACTATTCCCACTGATCTGTAAAGTCTTGGCAGAGAAAATAATTTCAGGATAGTCGTCGGCTTGTACAGCATCGTAAGCTTTGTCGTCCATGATAGACTTTCCGCTTTCCATAGACTTGGCTTTAATGGTTGCTTTAAGATTCTGAACTTGCGTGTGAGTAATTACTCCGGTCACATTAAATTCATTGACTGTCATCTCCCAGTCATGCAGAGAAGAAGTTCCGGTTATTTTCATGGAACTTCTTTCAGGGTGAAAGTGCAACTGAGCATAAGCACTGTTGGTAATAAAAAGCAATAAGACTACTCGTATATATAGGGCCATATCAAATATTTTTTTTGCTCAGACTCTTATAATCTGATATTTATAAGGTGAAGATACGAGGGTTATAAGGTGGATATTTATCAAATTTTGAGTGATTTTTATGAAATGCTGAAACAATGATTTAAGTCATTGGAGTGCCTGTAATTCATCAATATTATGGGCTGTATTCACTCATGTTAAAAGAGATGAGCAAAACATTTCCTAGTCTGAGTTGATTAGAAGTTGCGTACTTTTAGCGGATTCTTCCGGTAGTTATTGGCAAAACAGATTGAATGATTAGTCCTGCATTACCACTCTGCAAGGAGTATAGTAGTACAAGCTTCTCATCAGAATACTTCTTTCCCCTGAATGTTTTGCCATCATGATTCTGGTGGTTCAGCTAAAAATCATTTATCCCGGCATCATCAAGGATGACATGATTAAGTACTGCCTGGAACAGGTGCAACTCTTGTACTTTCCCGAAGGGGTTCATTATCAACTCTACCCCATCAATGGGTTGTAACTTCAGCATCAAGTAACAGGCTAATGTTTCACTCCCGTCATGATGGCGCAACTCACCATTACCCGACATATAGTATACTTTTTCATCATAGTATAATTCGCCTTTTGTAGAAAAGTTCCAGTCCGGGTGGGGTTGTGTTTCGATCTTGGGTATGGAGAGCCGGGTGGTAATTTTTGCATCATGATCTGAAAAGAAACGGTTGGTTGGGACAATATCTTCCAGGCTATCGTCCAGTTTAAAACTCAAATCCACAGTCGCTTTTTCATAATCCAGTAATACAATGATATTATTGAATCGGTAATTTTTTAACGAATCTCCTTCATAGGTTTTAATTACCATAAAACCTTGCCTGGTCATGTAGGTTTTTTGTGCTGCCGCCGACCCGCTGCTAACTAGTAGCCCAACTAACAACCAAAGCTTCCCTCTTATTTTTAAATATTGTATCATGTTATGATCTAGTGGCCCACCAAATACCGATTCCCATGACAGTCAGTGCTCCAAAGGCAACCCAAATGCCAGTCATCATTGCTTTTCGGGTAGCCGCTCTCTGTTCTGCAGGTAGCCCTCCTTTAGCTTGCTTTGCAACACTAGGTCGGGCAGCAACCTTTTTCTCAGTCACAGGCGGTTCTGGTTCGGGTTCATCCTTACTCACTTTGGCAATATGATCAATTAAAGCATCAATTTGTTCATCATTTAGTGGCACTGGAGGCATGGGTATCATATTGTATGCATTGAAAACAGCCACCGCCTTTTCATCACCTTCCTCAATCATAGCCTGAGACTCACGAATAAACCTTGTAATCCATTGCTTAGCATATTTTTCGGTCACCCCCTCTAGATCAGGCCCTACCAACTGGCCCTGACCGATCGTATGACAGGCGGCACAGTTGGTAGCAAATATGGCCGACCCATCTACCTCCTGAGAGGAGCTTCCATAGCCTAATATCAATAATCCAAAAATCAAGAAATATTTTATGCTCCTTTTATTCATTGATCAATTGGCCGATTGAATAAACTCTAAAATCTTTTCCGCTTCTACTCGTGTAAGTTGTGCACGAATTTCCATGTGCTTTACTGCCACATCCCACTGTACATCACTAAAGGTTGCAGGAGAAGCAGTATTGTGGCATCTGATACATGACTCTGCCCAAAGCTGAGCACCACTTTTCTGCAAAACATACTCGGGAGTTCCTTTGGAAGCATTGTCAGTACTGCTCGTAGCGCTTTGCTGTGATGCGCATTGTGTAAAAACTGTAACTACAAAGGCTATAATAGATATTAGTAGGAGTATTTTATTGAAATTCTTCATCTTCGTTAAATTTTAAAAGCCCAGGGTCCATTGAATATAAAAGGTATTGACATCCAGTTCTTCAGGTTCCTCGCCTCCTTCTCCATGCCCTCCGGAAACGTTATCCATCTGATAGGCAAACTTGATGGCTGTTCTCCAATCGATCCAGTAGTTCAGCCCAATGGCCAACTGGGTGCTTTCTGACTCCCATGGTGCTTCTTCCGGGGTGTTGAGTGTGGAATACCGCCCTACTAGTTCCAGGTTTTTAACAAACTCGTTGGAGCCAAATGTTGGGCGATAGCCGAGCTGAAAGAAACTGGAGTTGGATTTGTTGTCAAACGTGTATGACTCCATCACACTGTCCTCTTCAACTGTGTATGTCTGGTCATCAATATTGATGAAGTTTACCTGGCCTTTCAGATCAATCACACCTCCCAGGAAGGATACCTTCCTTACGTAGGTCCAGTCAAACGCATACATAAAAGCGCCAACATCTTCTAATTCAGAGTCACGGTTGCCCAGCTTGGCTGATTGAGCAGAAAAACCGACTTCCAGCGACTGATTCCGAAGAGGGAACACCCCCAGACGACCACCAATAGCCTTATTGTTATTGTTGTCCTCATCACCCTCATGCACAATCATACCTACTTCTTCTGCTTCTTCCTCACCGTCCTCAATGCGTGGGCCGTTCATTACATAGAGTGAGTAGTTGAACTTCATTCCTCCGAGATAAGAGGCACCTCTTAACTCTGCTCCCAAGTCTGAGGTGGGGAGAATTCCATCGTGTCCATACCCTAGTGGGACTGTTGGCAGCCTGTTGATCCATGAAGGATGCAGTCTGTCGAAAAAGATCCCAAAAGGAATAAGAATTTTACCAGCCCTAAGGTTTAGGTTGGGTGCGAGGCTATAATTAAAATTGGCATATTCTAGAGCTACTTCTATCTCACCATCCTCTACGGCAAATTCCAATTCACCTTCGAAGAACAGTTTGTCTGATTGCTTGTAAAGAAATAAGGGTACAAATCGTGCATTTCCGAAGGTAGTTTCCTCATCATTTGACATGAATGTCGCATCTGAGTAGCCACGCAGCAAAAACCTACTGTTGCCAGGTTGGGAGCTAAGGCCACCTTGGTTCTGTGCATTGATATCAACCAAAGCACCTATGACCAAGGTTAGACTAATTAGGTATTTATATTTCATAAGCCAGTAGTTTTATTGTTTCAGTGTTCTTAAGTAGCTGACCAATTGCCATCTTTTCTCTTCAGTAAGAGTAGCTTTATAAGATGCCATGGGAGCCCTACCCTCTGTGATTTTCCAGAAAATAGCTCCATCACTTTGAGCATGAAAGGCCCCTGTAATCAAATTGGTAGGCTTTGGATTAAGAGCAGCTCCAGCTACTCCATCGCCTTTGCCCTTTTCTCCGTGACAAATGGCACACATGGTGGCAAAGATTTTTTTACCCCCTTTAATAGCTTCTTGCTGTCCAGCTAATGGGTTTTTGAGTTTATCTGCTTCAGGAGGAGCTTTCCACTTATCCTGAGATATTCCACCTATAAAAATTAAGAATGCAATTACAAAAGCACTTTTCATTTCAATATCTATAATGTCCTAAAAAATGGGAGACACTTTCATGCCTCCCCATGTTAAATCACTACCCTCTCTACTAATTAAGGAGAAGACTAAAAATTGAGTGACTACTAATTCACCTAAGTAAACTTAGGAGCAAATCCTTCTCGCTATTTACCTTATTGTGGTTATGATTTAAGGAATTATGAAAGGATGAAATGGATATCTTTTTGTCGCTTAGAGACCAGACCCCAAAAGGCTAATCATTGGAAGTTTCTTCTTGCTTAATAATAGGGTTGAGCAGAGTAGTAATGATATGAATATTCACTATAGGATACCTTACCATTTCGTCAAACGGTTCGCCAAACCATTTGGATTCTATACCTGTGGATAAGGTAAATTCATATCCTTTGGCTTCATTTGCAGGCGAAAAATCAAAGCGACCTACTGCTCTGACAGGCCCTCCCACATTGTTGTTAAATATTCGGCCAATAAAAGCAAACTGGAGGAAGTTCGTACCAGCATTTTGAATGTTTTTCTTGGATACATTTCCTCTTATTACAAACTCTGCTTTGTTTTTCTTAAAGAGTTTTTTTGTTAGCCTTTTATCTTCTGCTACAAATGACCGGACCGGGAAAGTGACCCAAATGGTTTCTTTCCTTTTATTGTATATAATCTCCACTTTATCTGTTGAGGCTGATGCTATTTCACCTGAAACAACAAAATAGATATTTGCCCTTCCAGTGGAACTGGTATAGTACTCTTGCCCTTTTACAGGGTGATAGGCAACTAAAATGAAAACCACACTCACCAGGCAAGCCAGAAAATATTTTTGGGAGGATATAAATAACACCGGTTGAAAGTTGTGTATCGGAAATAAGATTTTATGCAATCTTAGGTTTTGTTGCCCACCCCTGTTTATCAAATTCTGGGTATGATTTAAGAGATTCTACATACTCAGTTAAATTTAACTCGCTACTCACAGTACCAGAGTAGCTTGTTAAAATAGAAATAATCCAGGCTATTGATTCCATTCTCTTCCTTAAAAAGATCTATTTTACCCTTGAGGGTTTCATAGGAAAAATTATTTTCCCTTTTTTGCCACCCGGAAATAAGCGCTTTTCTTTCATCCCATATGGGGAAATGATCCGGGGCATGTGCACATAGAAAGGTAGAGGTAATGAATTTGGCACGATCCAGGTAAGAAAGGTCATGAACGAGTATTTTAAAAATATTGAGATCTCCGTCTCTGACCGCATTTTTCACATCACTGTCAGCCATACTATTTAGGAAATAGTTGTATTGATAATCCGGGACTAATCGCCTTAATCCTAACACACCTATCTTACCATTCAGGGTGTCCATGTCCCATGATCCAACGTTTTGCTTGATATATGCCAAAGCCTTTTTATCAGACAAAAAATATCCTTTCAAAGAATTGAATTTCTCTAAACCCGACTGTATATTTTTCATCTCAACTATCTAGACACGTGGATGCTATACTTACTGGAATTAGCCACTGAAATTAGTAAGGAAGTCATCGATAAATCCTTTTTGCTATTTCCTGAGGATGATCTACTAGATGTTTTTCTTATGCTAGAAGAACCATTTTTTCTACCACAATTGCAATCTTCACAACCACAGTCGCAATTTTTCTTCTCTGGTTTTTTTACAAAAGGCTCCTTCCCATTGCCGGAATTTGTCAAAGATGCTTCCCATTCCCTTTTGTATTGGGACAAGGATATGCCGGTATACTTTTTAAACTGGCCGGAAAGATAGTGAATGCTACTATAGCCCACATTCACAGCTATCTGGCTAAGATTTAGTTTGCCTTGCTTAATTAGTTCTTTTACTTTATTTGTTCGTAATGCAATAAAGCATTGTTCTATGGTTTCACCTTTGAATTGACTATAAATCTTGCTCAACTGATGGTAATTACGACCAAGCTCCAGGGCTATGTATTCGGATAACTTGCGCTTTTGACTCAAAAGACTAATATTTTCCAAATAATCATGAATGGCCTTATCTATTTCTGTGACCAAAACTTCATTTTGATCTCTGACGAGTCCCAGATCCAGTGTTTCCAATTTTTGATTTACAGTATCCAGGTCTAAAGGCTGGTCAGCCGCTATGACCGCATAACCTAATTCGACTTCTAAGTATTTGATTTCAAGGTCTGATAAAATCTGTTTTACTACATGGATGCATCGCGGGCATACCATGTTTTTTATTTGTATGGTGAAAGTTTTCATTACAATATTGATTTTCGTTAAAGGAAAAATTCGAGGCAGGCTCAAATAAGGATTTGCCTGCAGAAATCAATATTGCCGGTCTAACAGAGGAATGATTGGAAAAGAATGCATGCGTACAGTCCCGTTACCGGTGGTGAAAGTGCATTATTAAGTGTATAAGGGTTTATTTCTTTATATGTAAAGGATGTATTGTAGGTTTGGCTCCAAGGAAGTTCAAGCGTTACCACAATCTTATCTAAGTCAAATATGGGTAACTCGTGTTTTACCAGACTTGCGTAAAATTGGCTGGTCTCTTCTTCGCAGCAGTCTTCATCGGAAGACTTATTGTGATCATGGGATTTATCTACAGGTGGTATATCTTCATGATCGTGAACATGGTGGTTATGAGACTCTTCAATTGCTACCCCATGATCATGGTGTCCATTGTCTTGGTGTGTGTGAGCGTTATTAATGACACCAAAGTCGCATAAAAAATCACATATAAAAACAACTGAAAATACGGCTAGCACACACGTGGCTAGTTTCTGTCGGTTGCTATGTAATATTTTCATAAACATAATAGTGTCACTCTGCTACATAAGATGCTACAAATGACCTACATCAAGATAATTATAACAATGATTTTTATCAACCATTTGCATGATATTTAAACAATGGGCATGTACTATCCCAAGGAAATATCTTGGGTTTAAGAATAAATTGAAGCAAAACATAGAACTGAATGTCTGTTCTACAAAAAATCCGGAGCTAAAGTTCTAATCTCCATTAGGATCGAGTCTGCTTTTTCTACATCTTCATTTTGTAGCAGTAAATAATTGAAATACAAATGACCAACCTCAATGTATGAAAGTTCTTGCGCAGGCATGTTTACGAGATATGGATCTTTATTTGGGAGTACCTTCCTTAGGTTATGATAAAGTTGAGCTTGCATTGGCCCAGTAAGAAAGGTTGCCTTTCCAGCATTGGCCTGCTGGGTGGCTACTGGTGCTATGAATTCGATTGTTCGTTTATCGTCTGTATTTATCGGCGCATTTTCTATGGTGGAACGAATGGCTTCAATATTGCCCAGATAAAAAAGTCCTGCCATATGAAGTGATGTATTTTTTTCATCACTCAATACATTTTCTATATTTTTTAAAAGCACCTCATTTCTAAGCCTGGTATTTGTCCTTTGACCTATCAGGGCAATGCTTGGTTTTTCACTTGAAAAGTCTGCACGCCAAAACGTGGTGGTTGGGAAAACCTTGCTGAAGGTTGCCACTATTGATTCAAAACTTTCCTGAGTGAGCTGATATAAGGGAAGCCATTGTGCAAACAGACCACCTGAATCCAGCTTACTCCTGACCATCTGAAAGTGCTCCAGGGTGTACAGGCTTCCCGTTCCACTATGCCAGGGAGAGAACAAATCACCAATGATCACATCATATTTCTCCTTTGTTCCCAATAGGTGATTGCGCGCGTCATCATGTATGATTTTCACCCGATGATCGGTATACAGGTCATTGGTCCAGGCTGAAAAAAAGTTCTTTGATGCAGGAATCACATCTGCCACAATTTCAGCTACATCTACGTGTTTAACGTCATGGTTCAATGCAGCTCCGGCGGTAATCCCCGTACCCATCCCGAGGAAAAGTACCTGTTCGGGTTCTGGATGAATGAGCAACGGTATGTTGGCTTGCATCTGCTCCACCAGTGTTGACTGAGCATCGCCGAGGATGTACGTATTGTTCAATCTCATGTCTATATTGTTGTCAGATTTTACCACAGAAACTATACCATCGACAGACTGCCAGACTCCCAACAACTGCTCTGAGTCCGATAACCGAACTACCTGTGGAGAGCTGAAAAACAAGACCGCAACGGTGGCAAAAGCTGACACGGTGATCTTTCTTGAAGAGTAGCCAATCCCGGAAGACTTAAGAAAGTAGAAAAGCAGAACACCATATCCTATGGCAATTACTTTAATGGAGACCCATACACCAACCACTTCTATAAGCACAAACCCTAACAATATGGGGCCAACTGCACTCCCGAGTGAATTGAGAAAAACCATTCTGCCAATGAATGTTCCTGGTACCAGATTAAATATGGAGTTTGATTTGATGAGGTATGGAAATAAGGTGCCTAGTACTATGGCTGGAATGCCTATCACCCCCAGACTAAGAAAAAATATTGAAATCAGATAATCTGTCCATGCAGCAGTCATCCCAACATAAGAGAGACCATTGGTCATAAAATCAAAAACCCAGGGCGTACTACCAACTAAAAGTATTGAAAATAGCAGTAGAAAGAATATGATGTTTTGAATTTTAAAGGATCGTTTCACCAGGTAGTGAGCAAAGGCCCCACCTATTGCCAGGGACAAAAGGAATACTACTAAAACAATCGAAAATGAATATACTGAGTTTTGCAAAACCTGTGTAAACATCTTGATCCATGCCGTTTCGGCCGCCAAAGCAAGCATTCCTGAGCCAAACGCTATTATATGAAACTGTGTAATGCTCAAGACTGAAGTTGTCTTTGGGTTAGCTTGTGATGATTGCTTAGTGGATGGCGGAGCTACCGTATATAAGTCGAGAATAATCGCCATGATGCCTATGATACCGGCCAGGCAAATAGATACGATGTAGGTGTTTTGAACCCCCAATTGGATGAACAAAAAAAAGCCGGCCAAAAAAGTACCCACCGCTGCGCCGAGGGTATTTAGTGTGTAGAGTAAAGTGCCTTTCGAAGCTAAATGCGTTCTGCCAATAAACTGTGATAAAACCGGAAAAGTACCCCCCATTAGTACCGTAGGTACGAATAGAACAAGCAAGGAAAAGAAGAATTTGATGAGGGTAAGCAAAGATCTGCTGTCCCCTGCCAGCAATACCACATCTGAATAGATGTCTTCATAAAATTTCAGTCCTGGTATCAACAAAAGGGCCGATAATGCTATACCCAACTCTAGCAATCCATAAAGCCTGAGAGGACGTATCACCTTTGAGGATCTGCTACCCCAATATTTTCCACCTAAGGCCAGCCCGAGAAAAAAAGAAGCTAGGGTAGCTGCAGCGGCATAGGAAGCATTACCAAAAACAAGCCCAAGTTTGTACATCCACACTACCTGCATTACCAAACCTGCCATTCCCGAGAAAAAAAACAGGAGTCCAATGGGTCTGTGTGAAAGGGAGTTGAGGATTACTTTTTTTTCCATTCTTAAGTAAAAATTAAAACAAAAGGGGTCATTAAGACCCCTTAAGCTTCATTTAAAATGTTAAACCTACTATAAATGAAAAACTATGGGTTAGTATCAAGGCAACCAACATAGTTTGGATTATTTGCCTCAGACTGAGGAACCGGGAAAACTACATTGGAATCATACGATCCACCTTTAAAGTAGTCACCCGTTGGAAAAACATCTGAGACAGACCTGCCATAGACCCTAACCAACCGACGTAAATCACCCTGTCTATGAGCCGTACTGTACAACCAAAAAGCTCGTTCTGCAAAATGATAGTTTAGTAATTGATTCTGGGTCATGCCAGACAGGTCTTCTGGCGGCAATCCGATCGTCGCTCTCAGTGCAGTATGAATGCTCTCAACCGTCGCGTTTTGAGTTGCCTGTGCGGCAGCTTCCGCTTCGATCAGTCTTGCTTCGATACCGGAGGCAAAAACAATAGGATCACTTGCATCATCATATTTAAGTTGATTGTAATATGGAGTAATGTCATCCTGTCCAAACGCTCCATTGTCTTCCCATGGAGTCCGTGGATCATTGCTACTTCTATACATTAACCCATTTCCTCCTTTTCCATCTGCAATTGAAAATTGCCTCCTTACCGTACTCATGATATACACCCCATTTTGCTGCCTTAGACTATTTTCAGAGTGTTCTACATTGTACACAAAATCATCAGGCACTGATGAAACTTCGTCGGCTGCATCAGAGATTTGACCCAAGCCTAATAAAGCCCTGGCTTTGCCCACTCTCGCGAGATACTCAAGGTCAGAACCAGGTGTGGCATCAGCAATGGCATCATCAAACCAATTAATGGCAGCCTGAAACATTTGATCTGTTGTTTGGGGCTCCCCCAATATCAGATCACCACCATCTGCAGGTGCTTTGCTAAATGAGATCCCTGAACAATAGGTTTCAGCAAAAAGGATATAAACATACCCTACTACACTTTCCATCTCACTTTTGGTGTTATCAAATCCACCAAAAGTATTAATAAGGTCAACTGTAGCTTCAGCTGATGCCCTGGCGCGATGAAGGTTTCCATATATCCTGTCAATATCAAAATTAACATTTTGAACAATTCTGGTATCTGCCTCTCTTCTGGTTGGAAATGTCCCGCTATAGTCATATTCATCTGCCATAAGACCACTCATGATAATAAGTCCGGTAGTAGCACCGTGTCCAGCCGCCGAACCACTAATGGCGACTGCAAGATCTCCTAAAGAGCCTGCCCTTAACGTTGCAATCCCGGCCTCACTATTCAAATTGTCCGGTGTAACAATATCAGGATCTGTTACCTCCAGCATCGAATCGCATGACGATATGCCAAAAATCAGCATAGTCAGTAACCCAATTAACCCAAGGCTATTTCTAATCGCTCGTTTCATTTTGTTGCTTTTATAATTAGTCATAATAGTATCATTTAGATTAATTAAAATGTCAGATTGAGGCGAGCCTTCCACATCCTTACGGGAGGCTGGCTTAGGAATTCTTCCGTCGTGAAGTTGGCTTGTCCAACGGAGCTTATTTCAGGATCTAATCCCGAATAGTCTGTCCATACTCCAAGGTTTTGACCAGATAGCGTAAGACTCGCTCGACTTAACCCTGCATTGCTAATAAGGGTCTTCGGTAGACTATAGGTAAGTGAAATTTCTCTTAGTCTCCAAAAAGACGCATCCTCAATATATCCGGCATTTGTACCTAAAAATTTAGAAGCAACTGCCCTGGCCTGACTTGCCAATGAGGCATTTGGATCATTTAATTCATCGGTATTGTTGTTTCCGTTTCGCCAGGATCCTGTGTTGTTATAAAGTTTCTGTCCTCCACGGAAATTGAGTAAGCCCCTCAACTCCAATTGTCCATCCAAAAATTTAAGTGAAGGCATAAATGAGACGTCTGTAGTAGCGAACGGGGAACCCAAATAAACAACCTCTGTCCCTGCTTGAACTTCGCTTTGGGATATAAACCCATCTCCATTGGCATCATTGAATGTATAAGGCTCATCCCAATAACCTCCCAGCGGATAACCTTCAACATGTCGTTGCTGTCCAAAGATTACTGGTTCAATTCCCTCTCCAAGCTCCTTCAATTCATTGTCCAAAAATGCACCTACAAAATTTAAGTCAAAAGCTGTTTTCCCTACTTCAAATATTCTTGCATTCATAGACACTTCCAATCCCTTATTCTGAACGGATCCAAGGTTTTCAAATCGGCCTGTTCCAACTCCTAATGATTGTGGAAGTTGTCTAAAAATAAGTGCATCAGATGTTTGCTTATTAAAATAAGTTACTTCAAGATCCACTCTATTGGAAATAAGTCCGGCATCAAATCCAAACTCAATCTCCCTGGATCTTTCGGGCCTTAAGTCTTCATTACCCACGCTTCCAAACGTAACACCTGTCACATCACTTCCTCCATCTACAGTGGCAGCTATAGGATTGAAAAATCTTAGTGCATCGTTTGTACCTGGTTGTACACCCGAGGCTCCCCAAGCCCCTCTCAGCCTAAGTGAACTCACTATATTGTTACTAACATTGAAGAAAGACTCATCAGAAAGAACCCACGAAGCACTTACCTTCGGGTAAACCACCGCATCCAGTGCTGAGCCAAACGAACTACCTCTGTCTGAACGAATAGCACCTGTAACAAACAGTCGCTCATTAAAACTTACCTGCTCTTCGATAAAAACACCGGCAGTTCTTTGTTCAATAGTTTCCTCGGTACTAAAAGTCGTGGCTGCACCGGCAATGGAGCTACTCCCCGCAACCAATTGAAGTCCAGTACTTAATGTCCCTTGGGATAGATTTCCAAGATATTGAAATCCAACAGAGGATCTTAAGCCGACACTAGATGACAGCTTATTCGTATAGGTGGCCACCGCATCAAGGGTGTACACAAACTCATTAAACCTGTTTGAAAATCGAGCTCCTTCATCATAGTTAAGAAAATCCGGAGCTTTACCGGTCGGAAAAAACTGGGTATCCCATCGATTAGTGTAGTCAATACCCCCTGCAAGTCTTACCCTTAAGTTTTCAACTTTTGTCCATTCTAAGTTAAGGCCTGTAGTGTATCGATTAATCCTTTGTCTGGTATCTATGGTAAATAATTCTGCCGGCGTAAATTCACCCCATCCATCATTGACTTCCGGATCAGCTGTACCATTGAGACCTTGTGCCATAAGGGCCAATGAAAAGTTATCATTTAGTGGAAGTTCCAGGTCGCTATTGGTGTATCCGCTAGTGAAATTTGCCTGCAAGCTTTCGGTAATTTTGGCACCAAAGTTTGCACGAAAATTCAACCTTTTGATATTATTTACCGGAAGTACCCCCTCATTATCACTTACGTTACCTGATAGGTAATAGGTCAGGGCATCACTACCCCCTGAGACACTGGCACCAAACCCAAACAACTGGCCTTTTCTGAACGGAGATGTTTCAGAATCATTTAATGGCTGGTAAGATTCTACTCTTGTAGGAACAAAACTACCTTCCGCTGCTTCAAAATTAAACCCGGGATTACCGCTCGCATCATAAGCCTGGTAGTTTGCAGGGTAATTACCTACATCCTCTACAAAACCTCTTTCCGTGTAGGCTGTCCATCGCGGTTTGCCTTTTTTTCCTTTCTTGGTTGTGATCCTTATCACCCCATTGGCAGCTATTGATCCGTATAGTGTAGCGGCAGATGGGCCTTTAATTACCTCAATTGACTCAATATCCTCCGGATTGATATCATTCAATCTGGAAGGTGACTGACCTCCGGTTTCAAAAGAAATGGAGTTGGGCTGGTTGTTAATTAACACTCCATCAATGTAAATAACTGGTTCATTGGACAATGAGGCACTATTTGATCCCCTAACCCTTATTCTTGAACCCATTCCCACTGATCCGCCACTTCCGAAGATTTGAACACCGGATGCTTGTCCTTGTAACAAGTCAGACACGTTGCTTATTGGTCTTACTTTGACATCCTCATCCACATCAAGTCGCGCAATGCTATTTCCAATTTCGACCTTTCTTCGTACCCCTGTAGCTGTCACTACCACCTCTTGAAGGTTACTCACATCTTCGTTTAAAACGATGTTGTAATTTTGCTGATTACCAACTGCAACTTCTACTGTTTCAAAACCCAGATAGCTGATTACCAATGTCTCCCCCTCTTCGGCCTCAAGATTAAAGTTTCCATCTATATCCGTTGTTGTACCATTGGTTGTACCTTTTATAACAACTGTTGCGCCGGGAAGGCCATTGCCCTCACTGTCAGTGACTCTTCCACTAACCGGAATCAACTCTATCACAAAAACTCCAACTTCAGACTTTTTCTTTGCTCGCTGTACGTGGATGTTATTATCTATTCGTTTGAAATTCAATGCCTTTTGCTGTGAAAGCAACGTTAAAGCATCCAACAATGACCCATTTTCAATATGGACGCTGACTTTTGATTTTAAGTCAACCTTGCTGTCATTGTAAGAAAAAGAAAATCCTGTTTTCTCATTTAGAAAATTGAACACTTCCTTCAATTCAACGTTATCACTTGAAATTGAAAGCGGAATCTCTTTTAAACTAACCTGGCCATTAGCTTTTTCTGCATAGACTGTCATGCTAAGGAGACAGTTTACGAGTAAAGCATAAAACATGGTCTTTGACATTTCTATCGTTTGTTTTAGTATATACTTGTTCATACTTTTAATTATTGGTAAAACATAGTTTTTATCAATGCTCAGGGTTTTTGAGGTAGACTATCTTTTGTTTGCAGACGGAGATGTATGCCTCAATCCCTTTTTGGTTCGTCATCCTTATTGGATGACGAACTCCTTTTTAACTTGTATCATATGCATCCATCACGTTAGGGTTTTAAGGTTAATATTATGATATTGTCTTTATTCTTTTTATAAGAAAATCCGGAGGTATAACTCCAACCATCCAATACTTTTATGAGCGATTTATTGTCATAGCTGGCAGAATACAGCCCTCCTGCTTCGTGACCAAAATCTGCCTGAATAGTTACGTCATACCACCTTTCTATTTTCTCTTTCACCTGATCAAAGGTGTCATTTTCAAAAGTGAGTATTCCGTCCTTCCAACCAACATGACTGGTTAGGTTATTGATTTTGTCCGCTTTAAACCGGTTATTCTTTTTTTCATACCTGAGAAGGTCATAGGGTCTAAGCTGGTAAGAATCACCCATGGAATGTGATACCTTTACATTACCGCTAACAA
The DNA here is from genome assembly GCF_965247405.1 of Ekhidna sp. Taxonomy (GTDB): domain Bacteria; phylum Bacteroidota; class Bacteroidia; order Cytophagales; family Cyclobacteriaceae; genus Ekhidna. The sequence continues at coordinate 3,406,875 of NZ_OZ252014.1, read as the reverse complement.
CCACTATACTTGCTTCCCCTTCATCTTCAAAAGATCTGATATTGAAGGAGGTACCTAAGACAGTGGTCTTTAATTCCTTAGTCCAAATAACAAATGGTTTTGACTTATTCTCTGTGACATCAAAATAAGCTTCGCCGGTCAAATAAACTTTTCTTTCACTATGCCCAAAAAGTGAATCAATGATTAATTCACTTTCTGCATTCAGATGAATTTTAGTACCGTCTGGAAGAATGGATATGGATTTTTGCCCACGTGGGTTTTCTTTGGTTACTAAAATCCTTTTTTCTCTGGCAGGAGATGTATCTGCTGCATTAAATGGACGTAATATCAAGGTGAATGCAACAATCAAAGCTACTGTGGCAGCTACATGAAGCATAATCTTCCTCCACCTAAAACCAGATCGAGGGGTCTCTTTAATTATATTTTCTAAGGTCTCTAAATATTCATCTGACGTTAGTGGTTCTGCTTTCGCATACGAAATGGATAAAACAAGCGATCTGGCATCTGAAATAACCTGACGTTGGCCAGGGTTTGAGATAATGTATTCATTCCAAAATAGAGAGGATTCTTCATTTGGGTGCTTCACCCAAGCAACAAAAAAATCATCTGTAACAAAATCAACTACGCTGTAGTCACGGTATTTCATTGGTTTTCATGCGTTTCTACCTATCTAGTAGAATAAACCAAATGAAAGTGTCCATTTTTTGAAGAAAAAAAATTCTTACTTCAACTATTTAATGAAAAAAAGAACATTATTCCGAATTATTTACAAACACTAAATGAATATATGGCGCATAGAATGCAGTGCTCTCCCAACTAACTTTCTGGCAGAGCTTTTGTCACTCACATTCATAATGTCTTTGATCTCTTCAAACGTGAACCCTTCATAGTAGTAAAGAATGATAGCTTGTCTTTGCTTTTCAGATAGCTGATTAAGAGCCTTGGTTAATCTTCCACGTTGGATCTTGGTATTTTCTTCATCAATAAGCCTAACATCACTGGTCAGGCTTATAGCCCAGTTGGCAGGAGGGTCATTCGACGGTTCAAACGATTTTAGTTGCGTTTCTTTTTTGAGAATGGACATAAGCGTCCGATGCAAGGCCTTGTACAGGTATGGCTTAATCTTTTCCACACGTTGTTCTTTACCTTGCCTTTGCTTCAGGTACAAGAAAAGGTCCTGAATTGCATCCAGAACGATGGCCCTGGATGCAAACTGGACACCAAATGTAAATAACCGGTGGACATATTCGTTATAGATATACACGAATGCTTCATCATCTCCGGCACAATAGGCTTGCCAAATTTCTTCATCTTTTCTATCAGAAAATCTCTGCTTGCTCTTTTTCAAAGATGGAGCTTTGTGTACATCTAAAGGATATATTTTTTTCTCGCCCATTTGATCGGTTATTTATGCAAATGATTCATCAATGTGAACTACTCATCCCCCGGGAAGAAGAGTGTGTCTTCATGATTTTCCATTGGTCGTTTTCAAACTTCAAAACCGATGTAGCTACTCCTTTACGCTCAATTACCTGGCCCTCAGGTTCATCCGATTTCACCACGATTTTAAAGGTATAAGTCTCCGTAGTAAAGGCATACGGCATATCAATTTTCACTTTGATTTTATGATCATTGAAGTCAAATGACTCAAAAGCTTCTAACTCTGGTGCCAGATGATGATCTAAATAGTGCGAAAATGAACCTTCCGAACCACCCGATTCAAATACTTCAGAGTCTTTCAGGAAGAGTTCATTTAAACCTTCCACGCTTAGTGCTTCTATACCATTCTTGTATGTAGTTATTACTTCTTTCACCTTCGTTTCTTCTTCCGACAAGTTCACATTTCCGTACTGGTCAGTGGAAGTATTGCAAGCGCTAAGAATGAATGTAATAAGCACTGCAGGTAGTATTATTTTTTTTTGAAATTTCATGTTTGTTTTTGGTTGATATGATTGGGCAAACTGCATTTCTATAGCTTCCCAAAATCATAGGTTAATTCATAATTGATTTAAAACTCATTCGTCTTCAAGGGGTACAGTTTCTATTGATTTGATCAGGATTTCACCTGTTCCGTCTAGCATGATACCTACGTATCCATTTTTCATCTTGTCCCCATGACCATGAGTTACTGTCTTATTTCCGATGTATCCTTTATAGTGGGTTCCGGCAGCTGACACACGAAGGTTGATCCAATCCTCATCCGATTCGAATTCTGACTCGTCAAAAACCATTTCATCTCCCTGCACGATCCTTCCCAGCTTCATATTGTTTCCATTTACCGCCACAAATTCATGATTGTGGGCATTACTGGCATGGTGTATCAGTTTATAGGTTCCCTGAAAGGAGCTGGCATTTAAACTGACAGCCATTCCGATATTTCCATACGACTGATGAAATACAAACGCCACTGGTTGACCGTTTGCAGTTAATTTCAAGACATTGTCGCTTGCAACCTCTGTTACTTCAGGGGCTATATTTTCCATCGCCCCGGCTATGAAGTGAAAGTCAGATCGGATGAGCTCCTCGCCGTTACCGGATGGTGTCCATGTTTTTCCTTCACCTTCATCCATAGATGCCTCACCATGACTACCATGATCATGACCCCCTGATGCTTCACCATGGTCATGACCATCCTCACTTTCGGTCATTTCAGAATGATCGTGTCCGGATTCTTCCTCTTCAGATTTTTTCCCACCTGAGCAGGCCGCAACACCCAACATTAGCATGAAGAGGATAGCGGAATAAATTGTTGATTTCAGTTCTTTCATTTTTTATATTATTTGAATTGTTCAATAATTATTTTTTTGTTCCCACGCCGTATTTGTAAACCAGCTTTCCCCCAAGGTCCGCTGTTTTAGCCACCATGCCCATTCCGACCAGTCCCAATATCAGCAGGCCAATCGCCATCAATTTTTTGGTATCCAGGCTTTTCCAATAGAGGAATCCTCGCAAAACAGCATATCCTGCAAAAAAGTAAAGCGTGTAATGCCCCCAATCTGAGTGCTGGCTGGCTGTGACTTCTCCCTGAAATGGGACGGAAACCATATCGATGGCCTGGTCCCCAGAGAGATACGCAGCAAAAGCACTGACAGCAGCCAAAGCATACAAACTCATCGCTCCATTTCGTGTCCAGGTGCTCTTTTTGATGACAAAAACCACATCAAACAGCAAAGCAACAGCCCATAGAGCAATAGGAAAGTGAATAATCAATGGATGGATATTTGGCATCCATTCCGGTAAAAGCGCTTCCATTTTATTCAATGGTTTCTTTTACACTTCCACACGACGGCATTTTATCACCAAAATATGGATTTGCAATTTTAGCATCATTTGATAGCCATGAAGCACCCGCATTGTCATTGGCCATGGGGCAATAATCCACGTAAATAGCTCCCATGGTTAATTTGGAGTTTTTTACCAACTCGATCATTTCAGCACTCAACATGGCAAACATCTTTCGCTTATCTTCAATGCTTTTGGCTTCTGAAACCATTTTTGCGCCAGTGAATGCTTTGTTGCCATTTTTCACCTCTTGGAGGGCAAGGACGAGCTGTGCTGCCGCATCATTTGATTTCAAAACGTCTGACGCAAAAAGGGCGTCTTTCAATGCTGTATACTTCAGGTATGCTTCACCCATCTCCTGGCTCTTAAACATTGGGCCCATTTGATCTGTATTTTTTTTAGTTTCATTGCCATGGCTTCCATGGCTATGCTGTGCGAAAGTCCCCCAACTGCTTACAGTCAGAAAGACCAATAGAATTGATTTTTTCATTGGAATATTATTTTACGGTTGAAAAGATTAAAGGGAAAATATGAAAAGGCTTACCTTTTGTCCCAACGTTTTAAAAAAGGTATGATACACAACGTTCTTATAGTTGTGGATTACTAAAGCCTTGCACGTAAAAGTGACCTTATATAAAGGTATTATATCCGGAAGACCTGGAATAAAATAAGGATAGAAGCCTGCCGGGGAGGCGGCCTATCTATTTCGTATAATAGAGTGGTTAATTCTTTATAGCTATTGGTAAATTGAGCAATAAAATGCTCAACCTGATTGAGTTGAAAATTGGAAAACGAAACTTGTAATTCTTTAACAAGAATTTTGGCATCATATACGACTTGGGCGGTAAAATCATCACAGCATTCCTCTCCTTCTGATGCTGAATGGTCATGACTATGGGCATCATGACCATGGTCATGTGAATGGTGGCCTTCTGAATGGCTCTTTTCTTCATGAGTGTAATTGTGGTCAAACCCTGCGACATCACCCAGATTACAGACAAAATAAACCAGAAAGGCACCCAAATAGGTACTAAGCAGGGAAAAGGAGAAAATACGATTTTTTAAAGTTCCCACTTTGGATTCAATTCTACTTATTAAAGGTAAGTAGGATCACTCAATATTCAAAACCCTTCTTGTTTTGAAAAAACAACGGATTCTTTACAGCATACTGAGAACACTGGTGAAAAAAATAAAACCTAATAAACTGAAAGAGGTTTCCCATAAAGATCGGGAAACCTCACTCAACCTAATGACTAAAAGTCTGCCCTCACACCAAAATTGATCATTCTTGGAGCTCCGGGCCTAAGGCCGGCAGGACGGGCAGCCACTGCATATTTATTATCAAAAACATTGCTTACCGAAATATTGGCTGAAAGAAATTTATTGATAATAACATTGGCTGAAAGATCAAAAACCATGAACCCGTCTATGCGCTCACCGGGAACTGTGTCCTCAGCACCCGGAACAGTACCAATATCACCCTGATATTTGGTATTAAAAAATAAGGATGCTCGTTTATGCTGGATGCCCACGTTGACATATACCTGATGATTAGCAATATAGGGCAGCTGATCTCCTTTATTAACCATTCCCCAGGGTTCAAGTTCAGATTCAAAACTCTTACTAAAATAAGCATCCGTATACGTATATGCAGCTACCACCGGCAATGAAATAGTGCTACTTGTATTTACCGCATCAAACCCAACTTGAAACTCCAAACCCCTAGTTATGGCCGTTCCTGCATTAAACGCATCTCCTGAACCTATGCCACCTGCGGCAGCAATATCCCTGCCAAGTAAGCTTTGGTAATCTGTATAAAACAACACTGCTGATCCTTCCACTTTACTATTGGTTTTCCTGATCCCCAGTTCATAGTTCGTACTCAACTCCGGGTCAGTATCATCTGAGCTGCCAGCCGGAGCAAACCCTCTGTGCACACCGCTGAACAAATTGAGTTGGCCGGATAACTGATAATTTACACCTACGCCAGGCAACCAAACACTGAAGCTATTTGATCTTGTCTGTAGATCACTACCAGTTCTCTCCACATCATTTTTCCCATAGTCTTTCCGGCTCACAGTTATATTCTCATAACGGATACCCGGGGTAAAACTCCATCGGTTTACATCTAGTTGATAGAGTATATAGCCGGCAAAAGCTTTTGCTGATTCTACTCTATTTGCTTGTGTACCGGGTGTTCCAGGCTGTATTAGCTTAATGGTACCATCGTTTATGGCATAAAGGTCTTCCCATTGATAGCGGTCCTCTTCGTCCTCATGCCATCTGCCACTTACATGAATATCATGCGAAACGTTCCCGGTTTCAAATTCATAATCCACTACTGACTGAACTCCCTGAGCATAGTATTCTCTGTTATTAGCTCTTAAGCTTAGGCTAGCCGTATCAGCAATACTTTGCCCCCTCAGCAGTTGGTATGCGGCTGGGAAGGTTTCCGGATTATCAAGTACTGAGGAGAGTGAGGGGCCATCAACGATACCCTGCAATTTGTACCAGTTTCTTGCAAAATCATTTCGATAGGCAGTAGTTACAATATTGACACCACCGGGCATTTCTATGTAATGCTGAAGTGAAAACCTGGACTGCTCAGCATCCATATTGTCCAACTGTGAGGCCGCATATCGCTGATACGGATTGTCATCAAAGTCAGATGCAGTTAACCCCAGGTAGGTTTCGTTGGCGTCTTCAAATGTTTGGCCCATGGTCATATTCAAAGACTGATACACCTTAGCATCCGCTTTGGTATTAATCCCTACTTTTATTTGATAGTCTTTCTTATCGAACCCGGTATCATCTCCATTTTCAAGTTCTTTAAACCCATCTGCACCGTATTGAAAAGTCTCGACAAGAAAGCCTACCTGCTCTGATTTGGTACCTACGTAAGCGTGTAAGTTTTTGTATCCATAGCTCCCGCTTGTCAATTGAAATTTGCTTGCAAACCGATTTGGAATCGGGGTGGACATTAAGTTGATGGCCCCACCTGTTGTAAACGGACCAAACCGGATCTGGCTGGCACCTTTGAGCACTTCCACACTATTCATACGGCCCATAGTGGGAAAATAATAAGCAGAGGGTGATGAGTAAGGTGCCGGTGCAGCCAATATCCCGTCTTCCATAATGGTAATGCGAGCGCTTCTTTCCAGGCTGGAGCCCCTAAGACCTATGTTAGGTCTTAGGCCAAAACCATCTTCTTCCTGGACGTTTACACCGGGCACCATTTTCATGATGTCATTCACGTTGGTGTAGTTATAGTTTTTCAGCTCTACAGCAGAAATGTATTGTACTGATCCAGGGATTTCCTTTAACCCAACTCTCCCGAGCGTGAGGCTTTGGCTTTCTATGACTAATTGAGGCAAGACGAGTATGTTTTCCTCTAGTTCTATGTTATCACCTGTACCAACTTTATCAATAGCTATCGTCAGCGAATTAAAGCCTATGCAGGAAATAGTAATTTCCTCAGAAGTGGCCGGAGCATATTCGATTTTGAAATACCCCTGTCCATCAGTCCTGGTACCTATTTGGGTATTTTCAACACTTACATTTGCATGAGGAATGCCTTTGCTTGTTCCCTTTTCAGTAACTCTACCTTCGATTGTTTTGGTTTGAGCAAAAGAGTAGACTGATATTATCATTAATAAGAATGTATATATGCCTCGCATTGACTTGAATTGTTATTTATAATTATTCTTAATAGTACAAAGTACAGACTTTAGTTATTATCCTACAATAGCCATTGCTAGTGAATTTTGAATGCTCCGATTCATTATTACTAGTGAGAGAAATGGGCATTAAGCCCCTGTTAACTCCCTGGATGATCTGCTCAAATGGTTGATAACGTTTTCCAGCTATTTCTAATCTCCAGTGCTATCATTCCAAGGTTTTCATTTTCCACAGCTTCCATAGACAAAAGCGGACATAGGCTACATCAATATGATTAGCTTCCTGTTTTACGATCACGTTGCAAAGGAGCATTAACCAGATAAAGTCTTCAGCCCTGAGAGCCTGTGTGCATACGATGGATTCCAGGATGTGGCAGAGGTTGAAATCCACATCTAGTTCTCTTTAGAGTAGCTCTTACACCATTTCAGTGAGAATGCCAAAACCTTCATCTATAAGGACATCAATTTCTATTACCGATGGAATCTTTGATTAAAAATTCATCCAAGGTTGGTGTAAGATCAGGCTGAATTTTTACTGTCGCTTTCATGATTTTCTGACCTTAAAAAATTTGAATTCTCTTTTGTTATATGAAACTCCAAAAAGAAAAAATCCGGATAGTACAGTGATCAGCCCGAGGATTGAAAACGCCTTGAGTAACCCATTACCAAAATCATCCCTGGTTTCATAATCCATGGTGTGCATCATCCAGAGCCAATCAAATGCTCTCCAGTTGTTGTGTCTGATGCGCTCAAACTGTCCAGTGACAGCATCCACATACACAACCGGGTCTCCCTCAAAATCAAATGCAATGGACCATACCGGAAGGTGGCGTTCCCTATATTCATGATGATCACCTACTTCTGCCAATAATTGAGCTTCTTTTATTTCCGCTTTGAATGTGATATAGGACTTGGCAATTTCTTTCGCCTCGTCTTCAGTGAATTGCGGTTTTACTTGCCCCGTTTTTGCGGAGAATAACCTGTATTCTCCTGTCATCAATTGGAGCTGATAATAGGGTTCACCAAGTGCCTCCACTAGTTCGATTTTGGCTATTGGCTTCAAGGGTTGCGTACTATTTATCTTAATGAGTATGCTATCCGGAGCGATTAGACCAGATGTGGGAGAGAAGCCTTTTTTTTCCATCACCAAGTGCTCTCCATGTATCTTATCAATATCACTCCAACTAAAGTAGAGCCCGCCAAGTGTCCAAAATAAAAATTGAATGCCTAGAAACAAACCTAAATACCGATGTGCTTTTCTGATGTAGTAGTTGGTGTTGCGCTTCATTATTTTTTCTTTGTTCCCACGTAATAACAGAACGACCCGATACGTGTATTGATAAAACCAGTCTCCTTTACATCGGTAAAGCCAGCCTTCCGTATATATTCAGGCAGTAATCCTTTTACATTGGGAGTAGTCGTTTTGAAACCGTCCAGTAACTGTACAATATAAAAGGAAATGCGCATCCATCGGTTCTTTGCCTTGCCCCAATCCCCAACGATGAGCCTGCCGTCTGGCTTCAAAACACGGTGTATCTCTTTTAAGCTTTCCAGTTTGGCTTGCTCATTCAACTGATGAAAGACCAGGCAACTGTAGACTTTGTCAAAAGTATGGTCTTCATAAGGAAAGGCCGATCCTCCATATAGTTGAAGATCCATTTGAATGTCTTTTCCCTTCAATTTTGAGTTAGCGATCTCTTTTACTTTGGGGTCAATATCTAATCCATGGAAATGTGACTGAGGTGACTTTTGAGTTGCTAGTACTAGGTTAGTCCCTGTTCCATAGCCAAATTCAAGAATTTTTTCATTAGGCTGAGGATCAATCCTTTCGATAAGCAGATTCCTAAATTTCTTCTCCGGCATGGTGAGTTTGATAGTGTAATCATAAAGCCCAGTAAGGAAATTAAAACCTAATGCCGGAATAAATTCCTTTTCTTTTTTATACTTTTTCTTCATGTTCGAAATTTTGATTTTGGTATGTGCCGCTCTATCGACCATGGTTAAGATCCTGCACCTTTTTCTTGTTTGTATTTGGTGTAGGTTTCCTCTGACTCGAAGTAAAAAACCTCGCCTGTGGCTTTTGATTTTAATACAATGAATGCATCTGCTTTGTCCACCGGCTGTCCGGTATATGGGTCAGTCCCATACCTCACAGACTCCAAGTTATTTAACTTGTCTACACACATCTCACAGCATCCGTAATATATCTTTCCCTCCACAGGTACCTCTATCTGATTTACTCCCATGTAGGCGTCATTTACCATGCACACTTTGTTGTTTGGTAATTGTTCATCTATGGATACCCATGTAGTTGGGGAAGTATTGTTCCATATGTTATAGGCAATTATACTTAGGACTACCATACCAAAGAAGGCTAGCACTATGATTGACTGTTTGTCCAATTTAACCTCTTTCTCTTTTTGTTTTAAACGTTTTGCTAGCTTCATAACAGGTGTCTTTTGTCCTGTCTAAGGGGGTGCTTGTAAACCATATTCTTTCTGGTCTATTTGAAGCATCCCCTAATCAGGATTTTAAATATTCTAGTGAGAGATGGATTCATGGTCGCCCATCAAGCCATCCATTAACTCGTGATCTTCGGCATGATGACCGTCCTGATCATCGTGTCCGTTCATCCCATTTGAACCCATATGCATACCATCAGTATCGTGATGATGGTCATCATGTCCATTTTCGTGCGAATAGTTTTCATGATGTTCTTCATAAAGGTTTTGAAAATGGTGAAACAGTGAGTCATGCAAATGAATGCCATCCAAATCGTCATCCTGAACAGATATTTTGAAGGCTTCATTCTCATTGACTGCATTTGTGTAGGCCTCCCTCAAGCCGTTCAGTGATTCCAAATCTGCTTGAGAAAGTCCGTTGTGCATATCGTCATCATTGCAGGAATAGAGGCCAATGGCCAAGCCCAACAATACTGTCGCTATAATTTTTGTGGCTTTCATGGTTATAGGTATTTAGTTGATAATTTCTTTAGTGCTGCCACAAGAGAGCATATTGCCACTGAAATAAGGATTTCGTATTTCTTTTGTATCGCTTAGCCAATAAGCTCCCTGATTGTTAAGTGCCATAGGGCAGTACTGGTAATACACTGAAGCCCCTATTATGCCAAAGGTTTTGATGCTTTTAAATAATGCCTGGTTAAAAGAATCGTAAGCAGCTTTTTGATCTTTGGTATCTTTAGATTCTGTCATTTTATCCAAAGCTGTATTCATCACCTTCAGATTCATCATCCATTCCATGTGCGCTTCGGAGCTCTTGAGTAAGCCCATGTCTATCTTTCCTAATGTCGCCTTTACCTGTAAGCCGCTATTGGAAATGCCTTCCACTTCACCGGTTAAAAAACTGTCTGCCAACTCAAACGAGGTATTGTAAACCTCTGTAAGCTGTTTCTTAAAATCATTGCTTACATCATAGGACATTGTCTTCCCTTCTTCCATTTTCATTCCTGAATGCATGGAATGATCCATTTTAGAGCCTTCTTTTTTGTCATTTGATCCATGATTATGCTGCGCATTGGCAGCCCCCAATGCTACAAAGAGGGCTACTATCATTATTAATTGCTTTTTCATATTATCTTGTATTTTTCTATATTATTGATTTTAGTTTCCATCTCCTCCCGTATCCACTATCACTGGTAGGCCATCTTTGCCCATAGGGATGAAGAAAAATTTGGTATTAGGGCTGTTCGTTAGCTTATCCTGTACCTCCAATGCCTTATACTGAAGGTATTTTTGGGTGAGCCCTGCATCTATGATCTGCTGGGCATCTCGCTGGCCTTTTGCTAAAATGCGTTGAATCTCTGCCTGCTTCTCCGCAATTTTTATTTCATAGTCTTTTTGCTGGATGTCCTGCTCAACTGCCAGTTTTCTATCTACAGCTGAAGTAACAACCTGTGGATATTTAATATGGTCGATGGTTACATTATCGATCTCAAGGTGTTTGCCCTCTATTTTAGTGACCAACTGTCTGAAAATTTCCTTTTCAATATCCGGGCTCTTTGGCGAGACTACTTTGTAATCGTAACTCGCGAAAATATTTCTAGTAAGGCTCACAAATTCAGGTCTTACTACGTTCTTATAATAGTTCTGACCAACCTCTAATTCCAATTGAGCCAGCTCAGCCTCAATCGGTCTTAAAGTAACTGAGACAGTGATTGGGATATGGAGTTCATCCTTGGTGAGAACAGCCACATTCTCTGTGTAAGTTTGCCACTGCACACTATAACGCACGACCCCATTCCAGGGCATATGCCACACAATACCATCTTTATATACTTGCTCCGTTTTCAATCCATTTCCATACGGACTCCATTTCATAGCGTGTGTACCAGGTTTTACCACTGAGCAGCCAATTGCGAAAAGAGCAATCACTGCTATACTTAAAATGCTGAATTTACTTTTCATTTTCTTAATGTTTAGATTTGACATGCTTAATAGTACGAGTCGTACAGCTCCTATTTTGATGTAATTTTGATTTAGGTTTATGATGTTTTTTAGGACATGTTTATTAAAGGTGTCAGCCAAATTTTCCATTACTTCTAAGGCTGGTACTAAAATTTGTCTGAAACCAAACCTGTAGCTCCTCTACTTCATGTTCAGGGAGCAAGCCAATTGCTTTTTGAAATTCTTTTAACATAAGTCCTTGACTAAAGCTTACTTTCTCCAGAATTATTTTACTGTATTCCAATCTTGATATTTTCGATTTCATGTGTATAAGTTTTTTTTGAGTACCTACTAGTGAAACGAAGTATTATCAATAGTTTTTTAATTTATTCTGGTAATTTTTATATGTTTTTTAATTTTTATCAATTTGCATATTGTTGATGTTTGACAATCCGAAAACAATCAATATAAAACTTTGTCCGATCTCCATGATGACCAGCACTCTGGCTAAACCGCTAACCGGAACTATATCCCCGTATCCGATAGAAGCAAACGTTACGGTGCTAAAGTAGAAGTACTCAAAAAAATCGTTGAGAAAGCCAGATTGCTCAATACCCGCAAAAGCGTTTTTATCAAAACCGGACAGGCACACAAAATCACTGGCAAAAGAAAATATGATGAGGGATACCAAGAGACCGAATATCCAAATCAATCGGTACAATGAATAACATTGGAAAATAGACCGCTTTATTTGCTTGATAGTGAAGAAGGTAAAAAACAATGCCTTGACCATCGCAAACAAAAGCACAACATATTGAACCCAGAGTAGTTTATGATCTATAAATTGCATCAAATACACATACAGCAAGGTTACCGCTCCCACCAGAATGATGGTAGGGCTCATTCCATTCAATAGATTGTTTGCAAAACTCGGTGCGTATCTATTTTTTTCCATGACCTGATCCTCGTGCCTATCAAATGGACTTATTTTTAAAAAGGCTGCCTTTCCTGGCTGTCAGAGCATATCCATCAGCGCAATAAGAAGAACGATGGAAATTATAATCCCCCAAAAAACCCGGGTCAGGATCTTTCTGTGTCCCGAAGGCTTTTCATCTCCTGTTTTGCAACACTCCTTCATTTATCTTTTTTAATTCAAAAGTGAAATCCCCGGTATGAATACCCAGTGACCGGGGACTCACCACCACTCACTCAATAACTTCCTTGTTTTCACCACAAGTCAACATTGCCTCTCCGTAATAAGGGTTTTTGATCTCTTTTACCGCACTGAGCCAATAAGCACCTGCACCATTGCGGGCCATCGGACAAAATTGATAATAGACCGTTTCGTTGACTACACCAAACATCTTGATGGCACTGTAGAGTGCGTCATTAAAATCGGCAAAGGCAAGGCGCTGCTTTTCTATATCACTGCCGGACTCGATATTACCCAGTAGTGTTTTTAGACTGTTCATCCACTGGTCGTGCATGTCTCCTTTTACCAGGCTCATGTCCACTTTGTCCAGCGCAGATTTTACACTAATGGCCTGCTTCTTCGCTGCGGCAGCATCTGTTGCCAAAAATGCTTGCTGTAGGTCAAGGTGAACCTTGTACACATTGGTCAGCTGTTTTTTGAAGTTTTCATCAATAGACATGTCCATTTTCATTGTGTTTTCTGATGAGCTCTCATCATGGCCCTCATGTTCACTCCCGGAAGCCGGTTTCTTTTCTTCGCTCGAACCTCCATGATTATGACCCATAGATACTTTGCCTCCTTCTGGGTTCATCATGCTTTTTTCTCCTTTGAGTTGAGCGGCAGCATCAATCTTGAATACGCCGTTTGTAGCTACCATTTCCCCCTCACTTAGTCCGGATTCTACCACGTAGTAGTCACCTGCATCAGCTCCCAGGTCAATTTCCCTAAACTGAAACATATTATTGTGATCATCGGTCATCACGTATACCACTGCCTTTTTACCTGTCCATAGAATGGCTGATTTTGGTATCACTAATTGATCCCCTGATCCCGGAAGCATTGTTTTTAGTATTCCATCTGCAAGCATTTCTGGTTTGAGGAGATCTTTAGGATTATCCAGTTCTGCCCTTACTTTGGCAACTCTTGACATAGGATTGAGTACCGGATCGATAAATGTTACGGTTGCATTAAACTCACGTCCCGGAATGGACTTGATTGAGAATTTGATCTTATCACGCATTTTTATCCATGGAATATCTGACTCATACGCATCAAACATGACCCAAACATGACTGAGGTCTACTACTTCAAATAGTGCCGTACCTTCTTTTACATAGTCGCCCAATGTCACATGACGCATGGTGACTGTACCTGTAATGGGTGACAGCACATCAAAATAGAAATCTACATCTCCGGATTGCTCTATTTGGTCAATCTGTGCTTCCGTAAGGTCCCATAGTTTTAGTTTATTTCTTGTCGCCCGATAATAGCTTGGGTTCGTTTCTTTAAACTTCATCGCTTCAAATAACTCACGCTGAGCAGTTACTAGCTCCGGAGAGTAGATTTTGGCCAGCACCTGCCCCTTGCGCACTTTCTGCCCCGTAAAGTTTACCATGAGTTTCTCAATCCTACCCGGATAGCGGGCAGTTAGTTCGGCAATATTGCGCTCATCCGCCATTACCTTCCCAGGTAAGTACACTTCCTTATAAGGGGCTTTTCGCTCAATAGTGCTCATCTCTACTTCGGCAATTTTCATGGCTGCATTGGAAAGTTTGACTGAATATTGACCAGCTTCTCCATCGTCCTCATCTTGTTTCATTGGGATAAGTTCCATGCCACATATTGGACAATTTCCCGGCTCCTCCCTTTGTATCTGTGGGTGCATGGAGCACGTCCATGTAGTCCCATCTGCATGGTCCATGGCCGAATGATCAGTAGGGAGTTCTTCCAGACTTTCACTACCGCTTCCCCCAATGAGCAACCAGCCAATCAGAATGCCAACAATCAGTACCCCCAGGTATGAAATTGTTTTTTTACTATTTATTATTTCTAGAATCTTCATTTTTAAAGCTGTTTTCCAGTGATATAATTGATGTATGCTACAAAAGTGTTTTGATCGGCACGTGCCTTCTCCAATTCGAGTTCGTACCTAAGCAGCTGTCGTTCCATTCTCAGCACTTCTTCAAAATCTGCACCCGCAGTGGTGTATTGCGCAACGAGTATGTCCAGCGACTGGGTTGCATAGGCAATGAGTCTGTTATAAAGAGCCACTCTTCGTTGAGCATCTGCGTAATCACGCCAGGTTCGCTCTAATACAGTTTCTAACTCATTTTCTTTGTCCTCCTTGCGATAATTCACAGAAGTCTTAAGCAACTCTTTCTCCTTGATCATCGAGCGATATTTGTTCCTGTTTAGGGGTATACGGACCCCAACTTGAGGGAAAATCAATGCATCTTTTCCGTTATCAGGAACATCCATATCCGTTCTTGGAGAGATACTGGTGTACGAAAGTCCAAGATTAAAAGAAGGTAGGCCCATTTTTTGTGCTACATCAATCTCTGCATCCAAAGCTGACATTTCAAATTCAAAACCTCTTAATGTTGGATTATGTGTGATGATTGAATCCAGCAAAACGTTTCTCCCTTCGTCAATCAAAATTGTTTCCAGTGTATCCGGCACCTCTATGCGTATTGGTGTTTCTTCGTTGAGCAGTTCATTGAACTTGGCTTGGATCGGTATTCGCGAATCTTCCAGGTAAAGTAACTGGTTATTCAGTTCGTCTAAATCCATTTCAACTCTAAGCAAGTCAACCGCACTTCCTGTATTAGACTCTAATCTGACATTAGCCAGTTCCCTAAATGATTCGAGTAACCTTACATTTTCCTCTGTAATGGCTATCGCTGCTTCAAGTACATATAAATCATAATAGGTTGAGCGTACGTCAAAGAAAATGCTGTTCTTAGCATCTTCAAATGCTTCAAAACGAGCCTTTGCCAGCATGGCTACTGCTTGTTCCTGAGACTTCAATTGCCCAAACCATGGGAAAGCCTGACTTAGTGATATGCCTGCATTCTGTGCTCCAACCCGTGTTTCTACCGGACTGGTGAAGATGTTGAACATTACAGTTGGATCCGGTAAAGCCCTGGCTTGTGGCATACGTTCGAGAGTAGCCAGATAGCTATTAAATATCGACTTAAGCTCAGGATTGTTCTCGGCTGCAATTTTGAGATAACCTTGTAAAGGTTCCTCTAATTGCTGGGTCTGAGCCATTGTGTTGCCAATCGGGATCAGCAGCCACAAAAGCATGATTATATTGATTTTTATCTTCGTTTTCATGTTATACTGATTTTGATTGTTTTTTGAATGACCTTTCCTGCCACATACAATACAATACGGGTACGACAAATACGGTAATGGCTTGGACTAACATTCCTCCGAAAGTGGGAATGGCCATAGGAACCATTATATCAGAACCTTTACCAGTCGAAGTAAAGATGGGAAGCAGAGCAATGAGTGTAGTGGCGGTTGTCATGATGGCCGGCCTGATTCTCAGCTTACCAGCGTGAAGCACTGCCTCTTTTACCTCGGCCACATCACTCGGTTTCCTTTCTTTGAAAATCTGCTTCAGATAGGTTGCCATTATGACGCCATTGTCGGAGGCTACACCGAATAGGGCAATAAAACCTACCCACACAGCCACACTTAAGTTTACTGTGCCTATCTGAAAGAGATCTCTCAGGTTTATGTCAGCAAGGGAGAAGTTTAGAAACCAACCTTGTCCGAACAGCCATATCAAAAGGAATCCCCCTGAAAATGCCACAAACACTCCAGAGAAAACCATCATGGTGGTAGAGACATCTCCAAACTGGAAATAAAGAATAAGAAAAATGGCAAGCAGACATATCGGGACAACCAGAGCAAGTCTTTTAGTCGCCCTGATCTGATTTTCATAGTTACCGGTAAATTTATAAGACACACCAGCAGGAAGCATAAACTCACCGGCATCCATTTTTGCCTGAATAAAGCGTTGGGCTTCTTCAACCACATCCACCTCTGCTTCACCTGCCTTTTTATCAAAAATGACATAACCGTTCAAGAAGGTGTCTTCACTCTTGATTACCTGTGGGCCTCTTCGATAAGTGATGTCCGCCAACTCTATCAATGGAACTTGAGCTCCTGAAGGGGTAGGGATCAATACTTTTTTTACATCCTCCGGATTGTCTCGATACTCACGTGCATATCTTACCCTAACCGGAAAACGTTCTCTGCCTTCTACAGTAGTGGTCAGCTTTATTCCCCCTATGGCTACTTCCACATAGTTCTGGAAGTCTTTCATTGTCAGCCCATAACGCGCTATGGCCTTACGATCTACATCAAATTCCATATAGGGCTTGCCCACAATTCTGTCTGCAAAGACTGATGAAGCCTCGATACTGGGTACCTGCTGTAGTATTTTTTCCAGTTGAAGTCCTACACTTTCGATAGTCTCCAGATCTGGACCAAACACCTTAATACCAATGGGTGCCCGCATTCCTGTGGACAGCATAACTAATCGGGTCTGGATAGGCTGGAGCTTAGGTGCAGAGGTCATGCCTGGTATATTGGTAGCCTTCACAATCTCTGCCCATATATCATCAGGAGACCGGATATGATCACGCCATTGCCTAAAATATTCACCTTTTTTGTTGTCAATTACCAGTTCGTCTTTCTCGACTTTTCTAAAACCATCTCGCTCCGGGTGATAGGTACTTCCATCTTTTAACAAGTAGTTCCCTTCTTTATCGGTTTTAAATTGCATCCTATGCCCATTTTCGTCAACCATGTACTCGGGTTTATAATTGATGGTATTCTCGAACATGGAAATGGGTGCCGGATCAAGGGCTGAGTTCACCCGTCCCCACTTACCTACAACCGATTGGACTTCAGGGATCTGGGCCACATATCCGTCTACCTTTTGAATCACGTCAATATTTTCTTCAATACCGGAATGGGACATGGTAGTGGGCATTAGGAGGTACGAACCTTCGTCCAAAGCAGGCATAAACTCTTTTCCAATTCCAGGAAGGGTTTTATTGAGAGACTGCCAAAAACTAGTTTGTCGAATTTCCCAGCCTGTTTTTTCAATGGAATTACCTATGGCACCAAAAGCACCCTCAAAACCAATCCAGGTAAGTATTCCGAATAAAAAGACGAAGATTGGGAGTATGAAAAATTTCCACTTATTGTCAAGGCACCACCTAAGAATAGGGGTATAGTATTTTACCAGCAATAGTAATGAACCAAGTACGAGCAATATTGCTCCTCCAGCAAACAGAAAATTTGTAAATAGACTATTTTGTGCGCCAAGCGGCAGCCATTCACGAGTTAAAAAGGCCGCAACTGTCAGCATAATGATGGCAATATTGAGATATTCAGTAAGCCAAGTCCATTTTTCAGGTATAAACTTCTCTACAATATTGTTGATACCAAGAGCCATAAGGACAATTCCGAGCCAATTTCCTGCGAAGATTAAAATGAGTAACCCTAGTGCGATAAGGGCTGAATTCCATATCCTTTTTGTCCTTTCCTTTCCGACCTTTATGGAAAACAACCAGTGCGCCGCAGCGGGTATCACAACGAGTCCTACAAACAGGGCAGCCAGCATTGCGAATGTCTTGGTGAAAGCCAGAGGCTTGAAAAGTTTACCTTCTGCTGCTTGCATGGCAAAAACAGGAAGAAAACTCACCACAGTGGTGGTAAGGGCAGTAATAACCGCCGATGCTACTTCTGCAGTGGCCGTATAGATAACCTCTAGTTTTTGCTTGCTCGAAATACCTTTGTTTTCTGGCAAATCCAGATGTCGGAGGATATTTTCAGTAAATACAACTCCAACATCCACCATTACCCCAATGGCAATTGCGATCCCTGAAAGAGCAACAATGTTAGCATCTACTCCAGCATATCTCATCACTATAAATGTCATTAAGACTCCAATAGGGAGTAAACTGGAGATGAGAATAGAGGCTCTCAGGTTCATAACAACAATGATTACCACAATGATGCTTATGAGTATTTCCAGGGTTAGTGCCTCTTCCAGTGTACCTAAGGTTTCCTTAATCAACCCGGTACGGTCATAGAATGGAACTACAGTCACTTTTGAAACAGTACCGTCAGGAAGGACTTTTGAAGGTAGCCCCGGGGATATCTCTTTGATCTTTTCTTTTACATTTTCTATTACCTCAAGTGGATTGGCACCATACCGTGAAACGACAACAGCTCCAGTAGCTTCTGCCCCTCCTTTATCAAGACCACCTCTTCGAGTAGAAGGACCAAAATTGACAACAGCTACATCCTTGATTCGAATGGGTGTATTGTTATGCTGCGTGATTACTGCTTCCTCAAGGTCTTCCAGGGTTCTGATATACCCCAAACCTCTGACTAAGTACTCAGCTTTGTTGTATTCAATAGTGCGGGCACCCACATCCAGATTACTTTCCTTTACAGCACGCATGATTTGAGCCACGTTTACATTGTACTCCTTCATAGCCACTGGATCAATATCCACCTGGTATTCTTTTACAAATCCTCCGATGGCTGCTACTTCTGATACTCCTGAAGCCGAGGTGAGTGCATATCCCACATAAAAATCTTGTATGGTTCGCAGTTCTTGAGGGTCCCAACCACCTGTCGGCTCACCAGTTTCAGGGTTTCGTCCTTCCAGTGTGTACCAGTAGATTTGTCCCAATGCCGTAGCATCCGGACCTAAAGCAGGTTGAACTTCAGGAGGTAATGTCCCTGCAGGAAGCGAATTCAATTTCTCCAATATTCGGGTACGACTCCAGTAAAATTCTACATCATCTTCAAAAATGATATAAATTGTAGAGAGTCCGAAGATTGAATTACTCCTTATAGTTTTTACTCCGGGCACACCCAGAAGCGCAGTGGTCAACGGATAAGAAATCTGGTCTTCTATATCTTGCGGAGACCTTCCCATCCATGTAGTAAAAACAATTTGCTGATTCTCCCCAATGTCAGGGATGGCATCAACAGGTACCGGGTCGCGAGGAAAATTCTCCATCTTCCAGTTAAATGGTGCAGTTGCCACCCCCCATCCTACAAAGATTAGCACAATTAGTGCTGTAACCAGCTTGTTCTCTAAAAAGAACCTGATCAGTTTATTAAGCATAATGAAATATGTTTTAACAGTTAGAAGAACTAGACAAAATAGTGCAATCTAAGGCCTCCTTAAGTGGAGAACAGTGATGCATCTTAATTGTGTGTAACTATTAAAGTAGAAAAGACTGATGCCTGGCGAGTCTGTCAGGAACAGTCAGCGGGTGAATAAGATAGGAGTGGTCTACAAAATTGTCTTGAATGAATACCTGAACGAGTGTAGGAATTTCAATTGTTTGAAGTAATACCTGTTCAGGAGGGTCTATCGATTGAAAAGATATTTGGGTGTTTTCATCGTGCTGCAGTATCTCTTGTTCCAAGTCACAGCAACCTGATGGCTTTTCCGTCTCTCCACCACAACAGGAATGAAGTTCTTTGAAAAGTCCAGCTTCTATCAGTTCTCCACCGCAAAAATGCTTGGCGAGTACCAACCCCCCTGATGAAGAGAGGATAAGGAAACTGAAGAATATGACTAAAAATCTTTTCACGTAGTATTTTCTATTTCTAGCTACACCAACGTAAAATTAGTTATATGTATTCATGAAAAAGTTACGAAATTTTTATTAAAGTTTATGGTTTGATGATTATTTGAATGAACAGATTGCAGTATTAAGCATCTTTAGAGGTAGAATTAGTGATCGGAAATGACCATACTGTTGATTGGGGATTTCGAATGACTTGCCTATAATGGGCAGACTTTTGGCTCTTCCTAGCTATGAGTTCGCTTTCAAGCTGCCTACAGAGAAGCAAAACTTTACTCAGCGCTTGCTTATCCATCCATGAAGGATACAAACAGGTGATTGTAGTCTAAAACCCCTATTTATTTCTTATATTTAATGCTAGGAATACCCTCTGAAAATGCGATTATTCAAACTCTTTCAAAGCGAGTTCGAGAGTTAATGGATAGAGATAATACACTCGCATTGAAAACAGTAAGACAAGCCCAACCAATCTTACGCTTTATTAGTATCTCAAATACTTAATTTTGAGGTTGAGGATTTTTTGTCGACTAGTCAAGAGCCTTTAGTCGTATTCGAACCAATGACCTACTGATTACAAACCACCACCATCCTTATTTAAAGGTAGATTAATTAAGAAAAACTAATGCGACAGTTATAGCGACAGTATTAAAACGAAAAAGCCTGTAAGTCAGATACTTACAGGCTTATAATGCAGTCCGTAGGGGAATCGAACCCCTGTTACCAGGATGAAAACCTGGCGTCCTAACCCCTAGACGAACGGACCGTGTTTCAATAAATGTCTTTTTTCGCCGAGAACGAGTGCTTTAAACAAAGCCAGGTTTTACAAACCTGTCGCCCTGACCGGGCCGTGCCTAACCCCTAGACGAACGGACCGTGTTTCAATAAATGTCTTTTTTCGCCGAGAACGAGTGCTTTAAACAAAGCCAGGTTTTACAAACCTGTCGCCCTGACCGGGCCGTGCCTAACACCTAGACGAACGGACCGTGTTTCAATAAAATTTCCCAAATACACCGCGAACTTCACCACCGTGTTTGTTTTGGGAGTGCAAATATAGAATTCCAACCCTTTTTAGCAAAGGAGTGAAATAAAAAAAGCGAAGAATTTTTCTTCGCCTTCAAAATATCTCATTTACGATCACCTATTCTACGGCTTCTTGATAAATGGAAACGCCTATCAGGTAGGTATTTACGATTAAGCTCTTCTTCGATTCAATGCTTGTTTTTAGGGAATCATATTTTCCGCCATCAGCTACCATGTTGTCATTTTTACCTAACCCTTCAGCAAGGATCAGCCCACTGATGACAAACCCTATAAGTACTAAAACCAATTTTAAAGGTGAAGATTTTCTGGTGATCGTGGTTTTCATGATTATGGTGTTTATCCTATTAGTACCCAAAGGAACAGATTTATTACAGTTTTACGAAAAAAAATTAAAAAGGCTTCATTTTCGCTCCACAATCACAATTGGGAAGTCCTGTCCCCTTGAAAACGTGTGTGGGTACTGAGGTGTACCTTTATATAGAATACTAAGTTCCGGAACCTGATCGTCTAGATAGGATTTCAACTCATAAATGGTCACCTTACCATCTTTCGGAGCTCCATCCGCATCACCTGAGAGTCCTTTCAGCAAGGCATAGGTAAATAAGCCATGGCCGAGCGATTCAAATTCCGTAGCGTATTGCTCACTCCCGGCAGCAGCCATCACATGAATGCCGGAACTTCGGGAAAGCTGAGCAATGGCTTTTTCTTCAGGAGCACCTCGCTGAGCCAACACTTCAACTGATCCGCCCGACTGGCAGGCATCCATCACAATCAGTTGCTTTAGTGCTTTAATCTCAAGCATGGCTTGCTGAAGAGAAGCTGCTTCTATTCCATACTCATCGATCTTACTATTATCATATAGCCTGCTCGCTTCTGATGAGACCAAATAGAAGTTTTCATCGATCATGCTGCCATGACCCGCGTAATAGAATACAAAGACATCATTTACTGAAATTTTATCTTTCAGCTCTGCAATCTTATTCAGGATGTTTTCTTTGGTCGCTTGCTTGTCAAAAACTTGATGAAGGATTACTTCAGAGTAAATGGCCTCCCCTTGTTGTTTCATCTGGTCAGAAAATGAACTAGCGTCCGATCGGGCGTAATTCAAATTCAATGCCTGGTTTTGGTACTCATTGATACCCACCGCCAGGATATGGCAGGTACTCCCTGGCACTTTGGAATCAGAAAAAAGGGTCACAGATGCTCTGTTTGACTCCAGATTGGATTTGGATGAAGCCACCGCTACAAACTCGTTGTGACCTGCCACCAATGGAAATTCAATGGAATAAATTTTAGCGTTTTTATCTGATCGTACTTTTTGAATTTGAGGTTCCAGTGAAACCCTTCGTCCATTGTGAAAAAGTCTGACATCCTCTATCCCACCTCCTTCATCTGTCGCTTTGAGGTAAAGTTTAGCCACCTCATTTTCAGAAAGCCCGGAGAGCTTGAGCGTAGGTGGTGGTGCCTGATCCATGATACTTCCAACAGACTTCTTGCCTGATCGTGATGAGGTGAAAATCTCTTCCACAAGTCCTGGCACATAAAATTCATCCATTAGCTGATCGGCTCCTAAAACTTCCATTCCCCTCACGAAGTGGATATTAGAAATGGCATCATCTGTGGCATCAAAGTAGCCTTCCGGTGTTTTGACCATCCAGTCATTCTTTCCTATCTGGATATGTTCGAAAAGCTCCTTATTCTCTTTTAGATCCCAAAACTTTGTCACCCCACCCACATCTGATGTAATCATCAAATCTTCCTGTATATCCAGGCCATTTATTTCCGCCTGATGACCATCCATCGATCGAATAAATGTCCCTTTGGTCCTATTCCAGAAAGTGATCTTTCGATCTGCACCAACCGAGATAAGATGATCTTTATAAGAAGCAACCCCGAATACTGGACTCCCTGCATCCATTCTCGTTTTGATAAGTCCACTGTAGAGATCCCAAACGATGATCTTTCCATCCCATCCGGCAGACACGACATCATTACCATCCACAAAAACGGTAGTGACATTATTCGTATGGCCAATAAATTCCTTGACCAATCGACGCGTTTCTACCTCATACAGCCTCAGTGTTTTATCCAGCATGGCTAACACTAAATAGGCATCATTCTCGGTAAATGCCAATGAATAGGTAGAAGCTCCTTCGTTATAGGTGTAATTGTAACGGCTCCAATCGTTGGTATTCCACAAACTGATTACTCCATCCCAACCTGTACTTGCCAGGTATTTGCCATTATGACTCAACGCTAAATCAAAAATTGGTTCACGATGGGCCTTAAACTTCTTGATCTGCTTGCCGGTAGATTTTTCCCATAGTATGATAAACCCATCTCCTCCAGCTGTGGCTATTGTGTTTTCGTCCAGCTCTTCAAAGCAGAGTACACCTTTTTCATGTCCCAGGTACTCCATTTCGATGGAAGCACTATTTATGTTCCATTTTCGGGCTTTATTACCTGTTTTTCCTACAAGAAACGACTTTCCACTGAGTGCTCTGGCCGGCTTGTATTTTACCCACATAGCTATATAGTGCTCCCAATAGCTACCCAAATCATAATCGAGCCCGGTGCTAGAGCGATTCAATATGCCATCGTATCTTCTCAGCTCTTTTCCGTCAAAATCTGTTACTACAATAACTTTATCAACTGCAATGACAATCTCTTCCTCAGTGGGATGGAACGCAGCATCATTGATTTTTCCATCCATCGACCATTTGCGTTTAAGGATTCCGCTACTATTCTCGTACAGAAAAACCGAATCTTCAGTGGCAGTCAAAAAGTGTTGTCCGGACGATTGAAAATGGACTGAAGCAATATCATCATACTCCCGGGTACCTTCAAAGGTTATTTTTCCAGTGGCTAGGTGGTATTTAGTCAGCGTAGTTCCATTTGAAAGTTTGATGACTTCATCCCCATAAAAGTCTGTCAGCGTGCCACACCCCCCACACCAGCCTTTCTCCGGTTTAAGTTCTTGTTGCTGACTCCAATCAGATACGGCATAAATTTTCGCAGTACGATTATCTTCACCTATCACGAGGTAGTTATCATTGGGACTAAATTTCACACTTACACCATAACCTGTCCCACGATCTGCATTCACCTTTATTTTCTTTATCAGCGAATAATCCTTCATCTGATAAATTGACACGGAATCAGCGTAACTCCCAATTGCCAACAACTTTCCATTATTGCTAAAATCTACGGATGTCACATAGTCTCTGAACTTCTCACTTCGCCAGAGCATTTCTCCTGAAGAGATATCCCAGACACCCACCGTGCCATCGGCGCTACTGCTGGCAAGTGTATTACCATATAATGAAAAACCATTGACCGTATGATTGTGTCCAAACAGGGAGCGAATTTCTCTGCCGGATAGCGCATCCCATAGCTTTATGGTTTTATCTCTACTGGCAGAAATCAGGAACTTCCCATCAGGCGTGAACCGGGCCGATTTCACAGCCTCACCATGTCCCTTCTGAATGACTGCCTGAAATGACTGAGCCTCTGCGAAACAGAGGCTCAAAAACAATATCAAAAATGAAAAATGCTTTTTCACTAATAATTAATCTTTAATATGAGCAGTCCATACAGGAATGGTCGCATGATTCACTACATCTTCTGCAATGCTACCTGCCAGGAAGTGTCCAACTCCTTTACGTTGATGTGTACCAAGTGCAATCATATCTGCCTCCACGTCCTCCGCATAGTAAATAATACCATCCTCCTCATTCTTGTAGTTGTAGATTTCAGTGGTGCAGTTTTCAATTCCATATTTCTCTACAAATTCTTGCATTTGTTTGAGGTCGTGCCGGGTAGAAGTAAAACTGGCCGGCGTGTTGATTTTCACTATTTTCAATTGAGCATCCATCATCGCTTGTAGACTCTTGACTTTTTCAATCAAGAAATCATCGGTATTGATGAAGTCCGATGCAAAAACAATTTTTTCAATCGGCTCCAGGTCTACCTTCTCACTAACAGAAATAACCGGACATTGTGCCTTCCGAACAATTTTTTCAGTATTTGAGCCCACGAAAAACTCATTCAGCCCCTCAGCTCCTTCTGTTCCCACAATCAATAAGTCTACGTTCTCTTCCGTGATCTGATCGATGATAGTGTTGAAAGCATTTCCCAGCTGGATTTTTGTCGCGATTTTATCATCGGAGTATTTTGCATTTGAAACTACCTGAGCTAACTTTTCCTGCACGCGTTCATACATCTTTTTGATATAGAGCTGCTCCATCGGATCTTCACTCTGAATTCCCATGGTCTTAAATGAGTCAGCCGTAGGATGCTCAATGACATTGAGCAGTAGAATATTTCCTTCAGATTTATCTGCTATTTGACACGCAAAATCAAGAGCATGCTCAGCAACTTTTGAAAAATCGTAGGGTACTAATATTTGTTTCATGTGTATCGTCAATTTTTAATACACCCAATTTAATGAAAAATGGTTTTCATCTTTCCTTTTTGATGAAAATCATACTTTCAGAAAACATTTGTTAGGTAGACCATAGAGGCACAAACTGCCCGAGCGAAAAAAGAATGGCAAACAGCAAAGTAGATATAGCCATTTGCTTGAGGTAAGGATCTAACTGCTCTGAAGGTAGATTAGAGACAGCTGTTATACTTTTAAAGAATAGCAGGGACGTCAATGCAAATATCAGATTGACCCAACTTTCAAAGTTGAGGTATACATACAGAAGACTAAATAGCATGCCTCCAGTCAACAGTATTTTGTGGTATCGAACGGCGGCTTCTCTTCCAATCCTAACAGGGATAGAATTTTTTCCTGCTGCCTGATCGGATGCTATATCGCGGATATTGTTGACATTGAGCACTCCTACACTGAACAGTCCCATGGATGAAGCCGGCAATAAAATCAGCCAATCGAAACGTTGAACTTGCAAATAATATGTACCAAAAACCAGTACAAGACCAAAAAATACAAAGACGAAAACATCTCCAAACCCGGCATAACCATAAGGGTTCTTACCAACGGTGTATTTGATCGCAGCAGCAATACCGACAAGTCCAATCGTTAAAAATACAAGAGCCGATAAGAAATCTTTTGGGAATGATAGATAGAGCAAAATACTCCCTGAAACGAGTGAGAGCAACGAAAAAATAATCATTGCCTTTTTCATGGCCGAAGCAGATATCCGACCTGAACTTACCATTCGAGCTTCGCCCGTTCGTTTTTCATCTACGCCGGAAGATGCATCGCCGTAATCGTTAGCCAGATTTGAAAGGATTTGTAAAAAAATCGCGGTAAGCAGCGTCATGCCTGCTACCACTAGGTTCAGCGCCTTTGCATTTGCAGCTAATGAAACACCCACTAACCAGCCCGAAAAAGCCAGTGGCAAAGTTCTTAATCGAAAGGCTTGAATCCAGGACTTCATATTACATCCGCTCCGGTACGTCTATGCCCAGCAAACGCATGCTTGATTTGATGAGTTTAGCGGTAATGGAAGAAAGTGCGACTCTAAAGGCTAATTTATCCTTGTTGTCTTCATTGAAAATAGGAACCTCCTGATAGAACCCATTGTATTCCTTCGCCAGATCATAAGCGTATTGTGCCATCACCGCCGGTGAGTATTCTTTGGCTGCTTCCTGCAATGCTTTTATGTATTCCGTGATCCGGAAGATCAAATCTATCTCTCTTTTATTGAGCTCTCCAACCTTGTCAACATCAAAATCTGTTTTCATTTCCAGTGATTTAGCTCTTCGCAAAATAGCTGAGATGCGGGCATGCGTGTATTGAACAAATGGTCCTGTGTGGCCCTGAAATTCAATCGACTCCTGAGGATTGAATAACATCCGTTTCTTTGGATCAACTTTCAGCAAAAAGTACTTTAAAGCTCCAAGACCAAGCATACGATAAAGTTCCTGAGCCTCTTTTTCATCCATTCCTTCGATCTTACCCAGCTCCCGTGTGTGCTTTTCTGCTGTGTCAAACATCTCTTTTAGCAAATCATCTGCATCTACCACCGTACCTTCTCTAGACTTCATTTTACCAGAAGGAAGGTCCACCATACCATAGGACAAATGGTACAATCCATCAGCGTATGTTCTGCCTAGCTTCTTCATAATGGCGAAAAGCACCTTGAAGTGGTAATCCTGTTCGTTACCAACAACAAATACAGACTTATCAAAAGGAAAGTCCTGATGTTTCATGTCGCACGTACCCATGTCCTGCGTCATGTAAACAGCTGTGCCATCGGCTCTCAGGACCAACTTCTCGTCCATCCCTTCTTCAGTCAGATCTACCCAAACTGATCCATTGTCCTTTTTGAAGAAAACCCCTTTTTGCAATCCTTCCTCAACCAACTCCTTCCCCAAAAGGTAAGTGTTGGACTCTTTGTACATGGTATCGAAATGAATGCCCATGGTCTCGTAGGTTTTATCAAACCCTTCGTAGACCCAGTTATTCATTTTTTCCCAAAGAGCCACTGTCTCTTCGTCTCCTTTCTCCCATTTCTGCAACATCTCCTGGGCTGCTTTGATCGAGGATGCTTCTTTTTTCGCTTCCTCCGGATCCATCCCCTGATGTACAAGAGTGTTGATTTCTTCCTTGTACATCTGATCAAACTTCACATAGTACTTTCCAATCAAATGATCCCCTTTCATCCCCGCACTCTCTGGTGTTTCTCCATTCCCAAGCTTTTGATAAGCCAGCATGGATTTACAGATATGCACTCCCCGGTCATTTACCAGGTTTACTTTTTTCACTTCATATCCATTGGCTGCCAGAATCCTGGATGCAGAATCACCAAGGAAGTTGTTTCTCAGATGGCCCAGATGAAGAGGTTTATTGGTGTTGGGTGAGGAAAATTCGACCATCACTTTTTGACCATTTGATGGGAGCTTTCCAAAATCGTTATTTGATTCAATGTCGTGTAAGGTGCCCACCCATGAACGATCTGTCAGTTCCAGGTTCAGGAATCCTTTTACCACATTAAAACCTCGAATAATATCCGTATTTGTTTTCAACCATTCACCTATCTGTGTACCGGAATCTTCAGGCTTTCCTTTGGTGATTTTCAAATAAGGAAATACCACAAAGGTGTAGCTTCCTTCAAATTCCTTTCTTGTAGGCTGCAGGCTAATCTGGTCAGCTGATAGATCGTGACTGTATAATTCGGCAAACGCCTTTGAAATTGATTCTTGTATGTGCTGTTCCAGCATGTTATCTGGTTCTATTTTATAGGATTAAAAATTTCAGCCATCATACACCGAGCACTTCCGCCTCCCAGCTTTTCGATGGTGTGAATGTCACTATGTACGAGCTTTCCATGTTTCGAAAGCCGTGCTTTTTGTTCATTTGACAAGGAGTGAAATGCCGCAGATGACATAACTACCAGTCTTTGATCATCTTTGCCTAATACCTGAAGCATGTTACCGGCAAATTGTTCCTTTTGCTCCTCGGTAATTTCAATAATTTCTTTGTCTGTTTCCTCAAGTGTCTCCACCAGATTCTCTCGCTCCTCCAAATCATCGATGCTATCCAGGCAGACTACCGAGAATTCCTCCCCAAGGCACATCATCACGTTGGTGTGGTAAATGGGGAGTCTTTTCCCATCCACGGTTTGAAGCGCGTGGAAAGTAACCGGGTCAAATCCAGCTTCGTCACAAAAATCCTCCAGTACCTCGGGCATGGTTCGATCTGAAATTGCAGCATAAGCGATTTTATTCTGCCTGTCTAGCAACAAGCTTCCTGTGCCTTCCAGGTAAGCCGCTTTTTGCTCCCAATCGGTAAAACTTATTACTTCTGATACCTTGAACTTTTCTTTCAAAGCTGCCACAATATCCTCTCTCCTCTCCAGCCTTCTGTTTTCTGCGTACATTGGATACAACCTCAATACACCATCTTGATGAAAAGAAATCCAGTTGTTAGGAAAAATGGAATCAGGTGTTGCTGGATCTGGAGTATCATCAAAAACGGTAACATCCACTCCTTCAGATCTCAACTTCTCTACAAACTGATCAAATTGCTTCAGTGCGTGCTTCTGAATTTCTTCAGCACTGGCTCCCTCTTCCACCTTCTGATAGTAATTATTTACAGCCGTTTGCTCATTCATATGAAAAGCAACTGGACGTATCATCATTAAGTGATTCGTAATCTGCTTACTCATATCTCCTCCTTAATGGCATAGTGGAACATCTCAACAATCCTTCCATCTTAGCCGCTTCCCGATACTTAACTTCCTCGACTGTCAACCCCCATTTTCTAAACTGATCATTTAAACGTGTGAAGCTGCTGTCCGAAATCACCACTTCAGGACCGATCGAAAAGAAATTGGAATTCATTTCATACATCTCCTCTTTGGTAATCTCAAATACATTCTCTCTTCCGAAGAAATTGATAAGGAATTCAGCATCTTCCGGATTTTTAAAGCCTGCCGGATAGATCACTGCCTTGTCCTTTCCAACCGGCTGAAAACAACAATCCAGATGCAATGCATTTTCTCTTGGATTGTCATCCGATTTATTCAGTTCAAATGCTTTTACTGTAAAGTTTGGAAACGTCTTTTTTAAGTATGCTACGGCAGCCTCATTGGTGCGAGATACTGTGTATTTATCGAAATCAGCTGCTTTGGAGTAACCTACAAAAATGTGGTCTCTCCAAGGCATGATATCACCGCCTTCCATTCGTTCGTGCTCATCTGGCAACAGTACGTTTTCCACTTTCTCAGTAATGTGGTCAATCCCGTCGGATTCCAGTTTCCTCTCCGGAGTGACACATGGAACGACCAGCTTGTCATCAATAACAAAGGCAATATCCCGGGCAAAAATTTGATTAAGATTTCGGATAGTTTTCGGTCGATACACCTTTACGTCATATTTCTCTAAAACCTTTGCCACGGCTTCCATTTCATCTACCAAATCATCTTCCATAGGAAATGTACCTGCCAGGATATGTTCCTTTGATTTGGGATCATAGGTTTTTTCAAGCTTAGGCACACCGCCCATGCTTTCTGCCGTTCCAAGTATGACTGCTTCCAGGGGTGCTGTTTCGTCTAAGATTTTAATGGTGATCATGTTGTTTAAAAATTCACGCAAAATTAATCTGAATAATCAAGGTTAGTATCATCAGAATTAAAGGATTCTGGAAGAAAGCTTTAGGACTGATTATTCCAAAATCGAAAGCAAATCCTTTCAAGAATGCTGAATTTAATTGATAATTGCACCGACTTTTTCCAGCAAGCCAATGAGAAAATATGCCGATCTGATTGATCAGACCTTTTACTTCCCCACAGAAGAGTTTAAAGTAGAAAAAGAAAACCTCTTTTTTCATGGGGTGAACCTGATGGATATCATCAAAGAATATGGCACACCTTTGAAACTCAGCTACCTCCCAAAGATTGAGCAGAACATCAAATATGCATATAAGATCTTCAATGACGCCATCAAAAAACATAATTACGAAGGCACATATACGTATGCATATTGTACTAAAAGCTCTCACTTTCGATTTGTAGTGGAAGAGGCCCTGTCTAATCAGGCGCACATTGAAACTTCTTCGGCTTATGATATCCCCATCGTACGAAGTATGGAAAAAGCCGGGAAGCTAACTAAGGAACATTTTGTCATTTGTAATGGATTCAAAAGACCACTCTACCTACAGGAGGTTGCCAATTTGCTAAATGAAGGGTATACAAATTGTATTCCCATTTTGGATAATCTGAATGAATTCAAACATTATAAGGAAAATGTAAAGGGCAAGTTTAATGTAGGGATACGAATAGCTGCAGACGAGGAGCCTAATTTCGCATTTTATACTTCCAGGCTTGGGATCAGATACAGCGATATTCTTCCATATTATAAAGAACATATCAAAGATTCGAAGGCAAAGCTGAAAATGCTTCATTTCTTTATCAATACCGGCATCAAAGACACGGCTTATTACTGGAGTGAACTGAGCAGATTCATTTACAAATACTGCGAACTGAAGAAGATTTGTCCCGAACTGGATACAGTGGACATTGGAGGTGGATTTCCAATTAAAAATTCATTGCACTTTGAGTATGACTATAAATACATGGCAGAGCAGATCATAGAAAACATACAGTGGATTTGCAAGAAAAACCATGTTCCGGTTCCTAACATCTTCACCGAATTCGGCAGCTTCACGGTTGGAGAAAGTGGTGCGACCATTTACTCCGTGCTTGATCAGAAGCTTCAAAATGATAAAGAGCTATGGTACATGATGGATGGATCATTCATCACTCATATGCCAGACGTTTGGGGCCTTAATGAGAAGTATATCATGCTGCCGATCAATCACTGGAAGAATCCATACCACCGGGTAAATCTGGGAGGACTTACCTGTGACAGTCAGGATTATTATGACTCAGAAGCACACATCGGTGAAGTATTTTTACCTCAATATGACGAAAATGAAACCCTCTTTTTTGGTTTCTTCCACACAGGCGCCTATCAGGAGTCTCTGGGAGGATATGGAGGTATTCAACATTGCCTGATCCCTGCTCCGAAACACATCATCATTGACAAAGATGAAAATGGAAATATCCATCATGAACTTTTTGCTCCCGAACAGCAGAGCGAAGCTATGATGAAGATTTTGGGGTATTGATTTTAAAACACGCATTTAGCAAATGCGTTAACCAATTACAGTTATTTTTGGATTTCAATCAGTCCGACATCTTACCAAATGTCTAAAAATTTAGTAGTTATACCGACCTATAATGAGTGCGAAAATATTCGTGATATTATCAATGTGACGCGGGTACTCTCTCCGCTTTTTGACATTTTGGTGGTAGATGATGGTTCTCCGGATGGGACAGCAAAGATCGTTAAAGAGGAGATGAAAAAAACACCTGACAGGGTGTACCTGATCGAACGTGAAGGTAAACTTGGTCTGGGCACTGCTTATATCACCGGATTCAGGTGGGCACTGGAGCAAGGGTATGATTACATCTGTGAGATGGACGCTGACTTCTCTCATGATCCGAATGATTTGATTAGGTTGCATGCTGCGTGTGTGGATGGAGCCGATGTGGCCATTGGTAGTAGGTACGTAACAGGAGTGAATGTGGTGAACTGGCCTATGGGCCGTGTGCTGATGAGCTATTTTGCCAGCTTCTACGTACGTATCATCACAGGTATGCCATTTAGAGACAGCACTGCGGGATTTAAGTGCTACAGCAGGGGAGTTTTCGATAAGCTTGATTTGAACAAAATTCATTTCATTGGCTATGCCTTTCAAATTGAAATGAAGTTCAATGCCTGGAAGCATGGGTTCAAAATCGTAGAAGTTCCCATCATTTTTACTGATCGGACAAAGGGCACATCCAAAATGTCAAAAGGCATCTTCAAAGAAGCAGTTTTTGGTGTGCTCCAGATGAAAATTAAAAGCTTGTTCAAAAAATACGAACCGGTTTATTAATCGAACCTGATCGCCTTCACTGGACTTACCCTCGATACAATTGCCACGGGGATCGACAAGATCACCCCAATCAATGTGAGAACCAGAAAGTTCAATCCTATGATGGTAGGAATGTCTATATCGATAGGCACATGAGACATGTAATAATTGGCTGCATCAAGAGGGATGATATTGAAATAATACTGGATGAGGCCTAATGAAAGACCGATTACATTGCCCCATAGGAGACCCCTTACGATCAACTGAAGTCCATTAAAAACAAAGACTCTTCTTATTAATTTATTGGGTGCTCCCAAAGACTTGAGCACGCCAATCATCTGCGTTCGCTCCATGATCAGGATCAATAGTATAGAAATTATACTGGTACCGGATACAATCAGGATTATGGTGAGTAGAATCACCACATTCCGGTTCAGTAGGTTAAGCCAGTCAAAAATCTGTACATATCGATCGGTAACCTTATCTACGTATAAATCGATATCCAGGGCATTAAAGAGATCATTCTCAGCTTTATCCATCTGATCGGTATCCGTTAGAAAGATCTCTACACCACCCGCAAGTGAATCAGGCCAATTATTGATCCTTCGAACTAAATCCAAATCTCCAAGAATGATCTTTTCATCAAACTCTTCCAGACCGGTTTCATAAATGCCTGTGACCTGCAATCTTCGGAATCTTGGAGGATTTTGCACAAAATAAATAAGAACCTCATCCCCTACATTTAGCTCCAAATAATTGGATACCCGATTACTCAACGCTACTTCGGTAGAATAAGTATCAGAAGACAAATTCGGAAACTTGCCTTTTACCATGTGTTTGCTGAACCCCAGCGTATCAAACGACTCATCTACGCCTTTAATAATTACTCCCTGAACCTCCTCGTCCGTCTTAAGTAAGGCGGCCTTCATTGCATATGGTTGTATGCGTGCAGTCAGAGGATAGTTCTTCAATTGCCAAATCAATGAATCATCTACGGTAATTGACCCCTCTTCAAATGAAGTGGAAAGTGTGTATTTGCTAATGATCAGGTGACCGCTGAAGCTATATATTTTGTCTTTGATCTCTTTCTTAAAGCCATATAGCACCATGAACGCCAGAATCAATACCGCAAGACCTAGACCAATACTAATCACAGCGATGCGATTGATGATACTGGAAAATGAGCCTGTTTCTTCCTTAGAGATCCGCTTCGATATAAAAAATGGGAGATTCATTGCCGCACTGCAAAATAGGGTTTTCAATCCTGTAAGAACAAGTTAACTTGGTGAATTAATATGCAAAGACTTTATTTCTTACTTGCTTTGATCCTTTTGGGCTGTTCAAATAAAGCCCAGGAGATTACCACAGAAATTCTTCCGGGAGCCTATCAGATGGAAGAGTACCTCCCGTTGCTTGAAGGCAAAAAAGTAGGACTAGCTGTTAATCACAGCTCTCTTATTGCAAGCAGCCATCTAATTGATTCCTTACTGAAGAACAATATTCAAATTACAAAAGTGTTTACTCCAGAGCATGGATTTACAGGAACAGTGAGTGATGGGGTCAAAGTTGAGTATGACAGAGCACAGTCTTCTTATGAGCTCATTTCTCTTTACGGTAAAAACAAAAAACCGACCCCCGAGCAAATGGCTGGATTGGATATCATGGTTTTTGATATTCAAGATGTGGGTGCCCGATTCTATACCTACATCAGCACCATGCACTATGTGATGGAGGCTTGTGCAGAAAACACTATCCCACTCATCATTCTGGATCGGCCAAACCCTAATGGAAGCTACGTCGATGGCCCGGTCTTAGATACAGCTCTCCAGTCATTTGTAGGCATGCATCCAATTCCGATCGTCCATGGAATGACTATTGGAGAGCTGGCGCTAATGATCAATGAAGAGGGCTGGCTAAAAGATCAGGCTAAAGTTGATTTGCAGGTAATTAAAATCAAAAACTGGGATCACGAAAAGAGGTATTCCTTACCCGTAAAGCCTTCTCCTAACTTACCCGATGACTTGAGTATTGCATTATACCCAAGCCTATGCCTATTTGAAGGGACAATCATGTCTGTAGGGCGGGGTACAGATTATGCATTTCAGCAAATTGGTCACCCTGAATACCCGGACACCACTTATTCCTTTACACCAAAATCCAAAGAAGGAGCAAAATGGCCTCCGCATGAGGATCAGGTTTGTTTTGGCAGATCCTGGATCAATCAGGAGCCAAAATATGAATTTATGCTACAGCCACTGATACAAGCTTATCACTTAATGAGACGCGAAGATTTCTTTAATAATTATTTTAAGCGATTAGCTGGAACTAATTCACTCCAAAAACAAATAGAGGAAGGACAAACCGAAGGAGAGATACGAGCTTCATGGGAACCGGAATTGACAAATTTTAAAAAGAAGAGAGAGCAGTATTTACTGTACGAGTAATAAATGGATTATCAAGGGATATTAAACGTAATTGAAGATCAGCTGGCAGGCGAAAAGTTAGATGGAGAGGTAGCAACCTACATTCCAGAACTAGCCAAGGTAAAACCTGAAAAATTGGGCATGCATCTAACAAGCGTGATTGGAGAAGAATTTCACTTTGGAGATTCGGAAGAACGATTCTCTATTCAAAGTATCACGAAGGTCTTGTCACTTGCTTTGGCGTTGCTAAAGGAGAAAGATGAAGTGATATGGGAGCGAGTCGATGTAGAGCCTTCTGGTGATCCGTTTAACTCTCTGGTACAGCTTGAGTATGAAAATGGTATTCCAAGAAATCCGCTGATCAATTCCGGGGCTTTGGTCATTTGTGATATTCTGGTCACTCATCTCCAGGATCCAAAAAAAGAATACCTTGATTTTGTTCGACATATTGCCGGAAACAGTACCATCGACTACAACGAAAAGGTAGCCGCTTCAGAAAAGGAGCAGGGCTTCAACAATCGTGCGATGATTAACCTGATGAAGGGATATGAAAACATCCATAATGACGTAGAAGATGTCCTTGATTTCTATTTTGACACCTGTTCCCTAAGTATGTCATGTCGAGAGTTGGCGCAGACCTTTCTAATGTTTGCCAACCAGGGGAAGTTGTTAAAAGAAGATGAAAAGGTACTTAGTGAGGTACACACCAAACGTATTAACGCCATCATGCAGACCTGCGGGTTTTATGATGAAGCCGGCGAGTTTTCTTTCCGTGTTGGATTGCCTGGAAAAAGTGGTGTAGGCGGTGGAATAGTGGCAGTATATCCAAACATGTACAGTGTGGCTGTCTGGAGTCCGAAGCTCAATGAAAAAGGCAATAGCACTGCGGGAATGCGCGCTTTAGAATTATTAACAGAAATTACTGGATCGTCGATATTTTAAATCGAAATCAATGTCAAACACAGACCTCATCATCGAAGAAAGAAGCCGGGATATCGGTGACTTCTTAGTAGGAAGGCTCATCCCCTTTCGGAAAAAGCGAATGGTAGGCCCTTTCATATTCATTGATCATATGGGCCCAACTACAATTAAGCCCGGTACTTATCTGGATATAGACCAACATCCGCACATCGGTCTTTCCACACTAACGTACCTATTTGAAGGAGAAGTTCGGCACCAAGACAGTATCGGATCTGATCATCATATCAAGCCCGGCTCTGTCAATTGGATGACAGCCGGAAAAGGAGTTGTACATACAGAGCGAACACCAGCTGAATTGCGGCACGGACAGCAATTCACTATGCATGGATATCAGATATGGGTAGCACTTCCTAAAGAGAAGGAAGATATGGAGCCAGAATTCCATCATCTGGATGCAGCTGAACTCCCAACCTGGAAGGAAGGGTCTGCAAATTTTAAACTCATAGCTGGAAAAGGATTTGGAAAGGAATCACCCCTTCCCGTACATTCTGAACTTTTCATGATTGAAGTTGAGACAGAGGA
This sequence comes from Ekhidna sp., assembly GCF_965247405.1. Lineage (GTDB taxonomy): Bacteria > Bacteroidota > Bacteroidia > Cytophagales > Cyclobacteriaceae > Ekhidna. Next base: position 3,370,547 of record NZ_OZ252014.1, on the reverse strand, counting down.
CACTTTCGATCTACATGTGAAGGGTCAGCTCTACGGAGAAATAGGATTTTGCATAGTAGAAGGAAGTATCTATGCATGCGATCAAAAAGTAGAAAAAGGCAATATGCTGGTTTCTAAAACAGACAATGAATGTGGACTTCAGATTGAAGCTCATTCACGAATTCTGCTTTTTGGCGGAAAACCACTTCCTGAAGAGCGACACATCTTTTGGAATTTCGTATCTTCAAATAAGGAAAAAATCGAGGCGGCTAAAGAAAAGTGGAAAAGAAAAGAATTCCCTCAAGTAGCAAATGATGAAACATATATTCCACTCCCCTAAATATTACCACTATGCGAGCAAACTGGTTTGAACTTCCCGTAAATGACATGGAGCGTGCAAAGAAATTTTACGCATCCATTTTTGATGTAGACATGGGTAATGATTTTGCGATGGGTACATCTGTCATGTCCTTCTTTCCATTTGAAACTGATCAGGATGGAGCGACAGGTACGTTGATAAAGCAAGAAACTTATGTGCCATCTCATGAAGGAGCATTGGTTTATTTCTCAGTCAAAGAGATCAATGATGTACTTCCGAAAATCGAATCTAATGGTGGAAAGCTTATCAATGAGAAGATGAGCATTGGAGAGCATGGTTTTGTCGCTCATTTCGAAGATTCTGAAGGAAACCGTGTCGCACTGCATCAGTCTGTTTCTTAATATTTCTAATCAGAGAATTAGCAATGATGTCTTTATTAATTGCATTTCATCGATCAAACGATGGACATCATCTACAACTTTAAATTTCTTCCAACAAGAATCAAACTACCTCGTTATATTAGGTGTCTAATAAAGACAAACACAACCAGCTCATTTTTATTTTTAAATGTCAAACAACATTATCTCATTATGAGCACCATACAATCCAATTTTGTCGGCATGACCATCATGCAGCGGTTAAAAGTTACAGGCCAGTACGAAGCTTTCAAACGAGCTCTCAAGAAGAACAAGGCTTCAGCTATCAAGATGCTGGAAGCATTAAATCTGGATCAAAAATCCATTGAGAGTTTCCTGAAATCCAGGCTATAAGTTGATCTGTTTACTTTTTCTTTTTTCTTAAGACAATTGTGTGTCTTAAGTTCAGGATTCCTGTGCGATTAATCGAAAGTTCTAAGGAGGTCCTAACATTAGGAACAAAGTCATGATTTACAATCAGATACACATTAAAGTCCTCTGACGGTTGATGTCGTACCCAAAGAGGTTGATCCGATTTATTTAGTGAAATTTCATGTCTCAAGTGATGAAATTTTATCATCATAGAATCACGCTCATTTTTATTAATGGACGATACTTGGTACTCCGAAAACTGGCTGATACTTCTCATTCCAGTCTGCAGTCCATTCAACTCCCACTGCCCAAATACACGTGTAGAGAGTCCCATTAAGAAGTAAAACATCATGACTTTGAATGAATAAATCATTTCTATCGAAATTTGGAATACAAAGCAGTATCTGTAGTAAAGCATCTTGGGTGACGTTGTTCTACCCGAGGCTTTTTCGTCTTACTGATGCCCAATAGAATTAGCGCGGCTCCAAGCAACATCCATGGCGTTAAGGTCTCATCTAGCACCACCACTCCAAGTATCACACCGAAAATTGGCATGATATAGGTGACTAGTGAGGTATACCCTGCACTCGATTGCTCCAGCAGTTTAAAATAGATGACAAAGGCAATAGCGGTCCCGATGACTCCCAACACAATGGTGGAAACCAGAGCAGGACTCCCTACTGCTGTTAAATCAAAATTTGGATAAACTATGAATGAAATCGGTACGAGGTAAGTGCTGACTGAGAACAGCTGAGCAGCCGGTCCGGTAATTGAGGGCATACTTACCAAATGTTTTCTTGTGTAGATAAACCCCACACTGTAACTAAGCGCAGCGATTGTAATGCTTACGATCCCGCCCAGACTACCTTTAACTCCGTCAAAGAAACTAGGCAGTATGAGAACAATTAATCCGGTGAATCCCAATAAGACCCCTCTAACCTTATGTTGAGATAGCCTTTCATCGGCAACCATGACATGCGCCAGTAAAATAGTGAAGATAGGAACCAGACCATTCAGCACAGATGCCAGTGAGCTATCCACAAATTGCTCTCCCCAATTCATCAGTATGAAAGGCAATCCTTGTGCAAAAAAGCCAGCGACAAATATCTTTTTCCAGGAAGATATATCCTTAGGCAGGCGATATTTCGTTAAAAACAACCAAACATTTAATACGAAAGCACCTAAGCCTATGCGGAGTGTGGCAAGCATCACTGGCGGAATTTCTTCCACCGCTATTTTGATAAAAAGGAATGAAGGTCCCCAGAAGCTCGCCAACAACAACAGAAGGTAAATATTCTTGATTTTCATTTTCATCGTTTTTGATTTTCCAAATTGAACGAGAATAAAAATCGAATGAACTATTAATTAGATGAATTGATTTTGTAATAACGATTAAATATTTTAATATTAAAGATGGAAATACGGCATCTTAAGCTGATTAGAGAGGTGGCAGAGACCAAAAGCCTTACCAAGGCCAAGGACGTACTTTTCTTATCACAATCTGCACTGAGTCACCAGTTGAAGGAGATTGAAAGCCAACTTGGGACACAATTATTTCACCGTGTGAACAAACAATTGATTTTAACGAATGCAGGAAAAATGGTATTGGAGTCTGCCGAAAGAATCTTACAAGATCTGGAGCGCACAGAAATGTCTATTAAGAAGTACGTATCAGGCACAAGTGGTACACTCAGACTAGCTACGCAATGCTATACCTGCTACCATTGGTTGCCATCCCTGATGACCGACTTTAATAAGGAGTTCCCTAATGTAGAACTTGAGATTCTGCATTCCAATGATGACAATGTGGAACAGCAAGTACTGGATGGTAAAATTGATCTGGCGATTATTTATGAAAGCTCAGATCGTCAAAATATCGATTACCATGAAATATTCCGTGATGAAGTTTTTGCACTTGTTCCCAGCGGTCATCCATGGACCAAAAGGGCTTATGTAGAGGCGGAAGATTTTGAAGAACAGAACATAATTATTCATTCCTACCCATTGGAGTCTGTTTCGTTGTTTTCACAACTGTTGATTCCTGAAGGGATTAAGCCAAAGAAAGTGATGCAAGTACAGGTTACAGAGGCGGTAGTTGAACTGGTAAAAGCAGGAATGGGTGTAAACGTAATGGCAAAATGGATTGTGGAGCCATATCTAAAGGATAATAAGCTAGCGTTGGTACCTGTCACCAAACGAGGCATGCACCGAACATGGCATGCCATTACCCTGAAAGATGATAAAAGACCTCAATACCTTGAAAACTTTGTCCATCACTTGAGATGCAACATTGGTGGACTTTGTTGTTGCTCGAATTAAGCCATTTCCTTCAGTTCATCTTCCGTAAAATCGGTTGGTTTGCCTAGATATTGGTATTTCTCAACCTCTTCTTTGAATTCTTCCAGACGTATACCTACACGCTTATATGCTGGCCTTCCCAATGGCAGGTGAACAGGTGGTTCGTCTAGTGTGGTCACTTCATACATCGCTTTTGCTGCACGTACCGGATCTCCGATCTGATTACCACTTACTTCACGTATGCTTTCCATGTTTTTGGTGGCCGTCTCATTATACTCAGCTATCGTTGCTTCGTTGTATGTGGCTGATCTTCCAGCCCAGTCTGTTCGGAAAGGGCCCGGTTCAATGTTGGTCACCTTAATACCAATATGCTTCGTCTCTGCTGCGAGTGCTTCACCGATTCCCTCTAAAGCAAACTTGCTTCCATTATATATGCCAACGCCCGGAAAGCCATTTAGTCCGGCAATGGAGGTGATGTTCAAGATATTCCCACTTCGTTGCTTTCTCATGAATGGTAGAGCTAGCTTCATCATTCGAATACAACCAAAGACATTCACATCAAATTGACGTTGAATTTCCTCCTCAGAAGTCTCTTCAATTGGGCCGAGCGTACCATAGCCGGCATTATTTACTAATACATCCAAGCGTCCGTATTCTTTTTCAATAATCTGAGCGGTTTGATCAATTGTTTCCTGCTTTTGCACATCCAGGATCACTCCTTTTACCAAATCAGGGTTGATAGCTTCTAACTCTTCAATTTGTTCTCTCTTCCTTACGGTACCAATCGCTATTTCGCCTTTCTCAGTTACTATTTTAACCAGCTCTCTACCGAATCCTGTGGAACACCCTGTGATTAACCAAACTCGTTTACTCATAATTTCCAATTTGAATCGAGAACACACTCTTCCAGTAAATTGTTCGATAGCAACTTTAATATTCAGGATTTATCTCCTATGTCACCTAAACTTTTTAACTTCATCCAGTCATTTTCAAAAAACCACGTCATGAAGAAACTAACCTACCTATTATCACTTGCTATTTCATGCACTGTTTTCGCACAGGCACCTATTACTACCATACCCTTCGAACTGTTCGGTGATCACATCATCATTCAGGTGAGTGTGGACGATTCCGAACCACTAGACTTCATATTTGATACCGGTTCAGGATACACCGTGATTGATGATGACGTGGCAAAATCACTCAATCTATCTGGAAAGGAAATTGAGATGAACCAGGCGTCTTCAGCCTGGCATCTGATAAAGCACAACACCATTGCAATCAACCATTTTTTAATGGAAAAAAACACCAAAGTATACTCAACAGACCTGGATCACCTGGAGATAAGCCTGGGCATGGATTTGGATGGCATCATTGGATACGACTTATTGAGACACCACTCCGTGTACATCAATTTTGACACGAAAACAATGAATATATATGACCACAGCAACTCTCCAAAACGTGGAGATGCGATCCCATTTTCGTTACATGTTTCTATACCGGTAATTAAAGGAACAGTTGTTTTAAACAACGGAGAGCCTCATGACGGTACTTTCTTCGTTATGACTGGTGCTGGAACAACGTTAGATTTTAACTCTCCTTACGCGGAAGAGTGGGACGTAATCCATAAAACAGGCAAACATTATTCGTACCTGGTTAAAGGGCTTTCTGAGGAAGAAACACCCCACTATGAAGGTCATGTGCAATCATTCAGTTTTGGCAATCAGACAATAGAAGATCTTCCGATAGGAATAAGTACTGCAACCTCAGGCATTCAAGCAGATAAGAAGGTTGCGGGGATCATTGGTTCGCAAATATTAAGAATGTATAACATGACCATAGACTATGGCACCAAGATGTTGTATTTGGAAAAGGACCACACTTATGATGCAAACTTCAAGGTAAACTGCAGCGGCATAGATGTACAGCTTTCCAAGGATAAGGAGCGGATATTGATCCATCAGGTTTTTGACGAAAGTCCTGCTTCAGAGGCAGGAATCAACGTGAATGATGAATTGGTAAAAATCAATGGAAAATCTATGCTGGAGGTAAACCTTGCCGAAGTGAAAAAGATGTTAAAGCAAGAAGGTGAAACGGTTGAATTGGTTGTAAACCAGGGTGGAAAAGAAAAAACTGTCTCATTGAAACTACGATCAATGATTGATTAATCCTCAGGTTTGATTTCTTTGCACCTATGAGCAAAGAACTTCGAATCGTCTTTCTGGGTACTCCTGATTTTGCAGCTGCAAGCTTGAAAAAACTTGTTGAAAACCAAGTGAACATTGTGGCAGTGATCACCGCCCCTGACAAACCAAAAGGCAGAGGGAAGAAACTGGGTATATCTGCTGTGAAAGAATATGCTTTAGAAGCCGATCTTCCGGTATTGCAACCCACCAACCTTAAGTCACCTGAATTTCTAGAAGAGCTCAAAAGCTATCAAGCAGATCTTCAGATAGTGGTGGCATTCCGAATGCTTCCTGTAGCAGTTTGGGATATGCCTCCTTTGGGTACTTTTAATTTGCATGCATCCCTCCTACCACAGTACAGAGGAGCTGCGCCTATCAACTGGGCCATTATTAACGGTGAAAAAGAAACAGGCATCACTACATTTTTCCTAAAGCATGAAATTGATACCGGAGAAATCATCTTTCAGGAAAAGGAACCCATACTTGAAGAGGATAATGTAGGCAGCCTTTACAAACGACTGATGAATAAGGGTGCTGACCTGGTTCTAAAGACTGTAAAAGCAGTAGAGACAGGAGACTATCCAAAAATTCCTCAAAATATCGACCAGGAAATAAAGCACGCACCTAAAATTTTTAAAGAAGACTGTAAGATCGATTGGCAACAAAAGTCTGAAGATATTAGAAATTTTATCAGAGGGTTATCCCCCTACCCTGCGGCATGGACAAAATTGCACGATAAAAATCTTAAAGTTTTTGCTGTGGAACGAGCCAGCAAGGGTACGAATAAACCCATCGGAGAGTTTTACTCGGATGGAAAGGATTACATCCGGATAAACACGAAAGATGGCACATTAGAAGTGCTAGACCTTCAGCTGGAAGGAAAGAAAAGAATGAAGACTCAAGACTTTCTCAGGGGCTATTCGTTTAATGAATAGTCAAAATAACTCAGAACTTATGATCATTTCAATGATAGCTGCTATGGGCAGCAACAGGGTAATTGGAAAAGACAATGACATTCCGTGGCATCTGCCGGATGATTTCAAGTATTTTAAAAATACCACTAAGGGTCACCATGTGATCATGGGAAGGAAAAACTGGGAGTCTTTACCGCATTCTTTCCAACCCTTGCCTGGCCGACCGAATATCGTGATTACACGCCAGGAAGAATATCCCTTAGAGGAGGCTGCCGTAGTAAAGTCGCTTGAGGAAGCACTGGAAATAGCCAGGGAAAATGGAGAACGAGAGGCATTTATTATCGGCGGGGGTGAGATTTACCGCATGGGGCTAAAGTATGCCGACAAAATATTTCTAACCGAAATTAATGGGGCATTTGATGGACAGGTGACTTTCCCTGAGTTTGATAAAAATATTTGGAAGGAAGTCTCCAGAGAACATCATCCAACAGACGATAAACATAAATATTCTTTCGATTTCGTTGTATATTCAAAGAAATAAACATCTCATGGACATTCAATCGCACAAAAGGACGCTGGGTATTTTACACATCGTGTATGGTTCACTTATTACGGTCGCCTTCATTTTTATTGGCAGTTTTATCTCCATACTGTTTCCATTTATCTCCGAGGAGATTGCCAAAGACATAGGCAATGACGCAGATGAGATTCTTTTTATGGTTAGTTCGTTAATCAGAACCATCTTCATACTCCTTCTTATTTTCTCTGCACTCCCATCCGTTATTGCCGGTATTGGTCTGCTTCAAAAGAAAAGCTGGGGTGTAGTGATAGCGCTAATTGCCGGATGTGTTTCCATTTTTAGCTTCCCATTTGGCACAGCTGTCGGTATTTATAGCATTTACGTATTTATAGAAAACAATAAATACAAGAATGACCAAAATCAGGGATAGTGTAGTGTGGCTCACTGGAGCCAGTTCGGGTATTGGGGAGCAACTGGCTTATCAACTGGCAGAAAAAGGGGCCAGACTAATCATTTCAGCAAGAAGGAAAGATGAGTTAGAACGAGTAAAAGCAAACTGTAAATCTGAATCAGTTGAAATCCTCACGTTGGATCTGGAGGATAGCTTTTCACTAAAACAAAGAGCCAAAGAAGCAGATACCATTTTTGGAGAGGTGGATATTTTGATCAACAATGGCGGAATCAGCCAGCGAGACACCATTCTCAATACCAGCCTGGATGTGGACCGAAAGCTCATGGAGATCAACTATTTCGGATCCATTACTTTGTCAAAAATGCTTTTACCAGGAATGGTCAAGCGTAAAAAAGGCCACCATGTTATCGTAACCTCCACTGTTGGTATTATCAATACTCCTTATCGATCAGGGTATGGTGCCTCTAAACATGCCCTTCATGGATTCTACGATGCACTCAGAGCTGAGCATCATGAAGATAACATAAAGGTTACCATTGTATTGCCTGGGTATATTAAAACAAACATCTCCTTCAATGCACTGGTTGGAGACGGTAGCCAGCAGAATAAAATGGACCGGGGACAAGAGAAGGGTATGTCTCCGGAAAAATGTGCACGATTGATCATCAAAGCAATCGAAACGAATAAGAATGAAGTGTATATCGGCGGATTAAAAGAAAAGATGGGAATTTATTTGAAAAGATTCTGGCCTAAGGCTGCCGCAAAAGCCATCAGAAAACTTAGGGTGACGTGATTCGACTCATCACCATACTGCTTCTAAGTAGTATATTTTTGAATAGCTACTCTCAGAGTCGAAAACTCTTAAAGCCGCAGGATTTCGAAAGCCAGGAAATCAATAACGAGTGGGTGTATGTTAAATACAAACCCAATATTGCTATACCAGCTAAGAATTCCAGCATTAGAAATCAGCACAATTCAAAAACAAGAGGGCCTCTCAGTCAAATGGTTAAGATGCGTGTGCCAGACGGCATGGATCCAATCGCATTTTGCAATAAGCTGAGAAAACAAGCGGATTATGTCTATGCAGATCCTATTGTTAGATATGAACTTTTAAGCACCTCTGACCCATTAATCGACAATCAGTATTATCTCGTAAACATTCAGGCACTTGAAGCCTGGACCATTACACAGGGTGATGACGATCTCACCATTGGCATTATTGATTCTGGGCTGGATCTTGACCATGAAGATATTGTCAACAATTTATGGCTCAATACCGCCGACCCTATAGATGGAAGTGATAACGATGGGAACGGCTACACGGATGATTACTATGGCTATGATTTTGCCGATGAGGATAATGATCCGAGCATCCAGAATGGAAACCATGGAATGATCGTGGGTGGGATCGCATCAGCTTCAGCGAATAATGGTAAGGGAATTGCAGGAGTAGCCTACAACACCAAAATTGCAGCCCTTAAAGGCTTTAAAAGCTCCTCCGGAACTGATGGAGGCCTTTACGAAGCTATTACTTATGCAGCGGAAAATGGTATAGATGTACTCAACCTTTCCTGGGGACGAATGGGTACTCCGCTTCAATCAGAACAAGACATTATTAATGACGCGGTATTGAATCACGATGTAGTCATTGTGGCCGCTGCGGGAAACGAGGGGGGGAAACCCACAGAAGAAAACCTTTGGTACCCGGCCAGTTATGACAATGTTCTATCGGTGGGCGCATCTGATGCCAATGATAACAAGTCATCAGGTTCAACTTTCAACTATGAGGTGGATCTTATTGCCCCCGGTGTTTCTATGTATTCAACAGTGAATAATAATGGCTATGCAAACGGAGGTCCAGGAACCTCATATGCCGCGCCATTGGTGGCTGGAACAGCAGCTTTGGTGAAGGATGTTTTTCCGAACCTTACGGCTATTCAAATAATGGAGCGTGTGCGGGCGACAGCTGACGATATTTATGATCTTGGAAACAATGCTAACTATGAAGGGAAACTTGGAAAAGGAAGACTAAACACGTTTCGGGCGGTAAGTGAGTCGAACGTGAAATCATTAAGGGCATCTACTCCTACCCTTACTTCCAGTTTTGGAGATGTAGCTTTTTATGGTGATACCGTGCAGGTTACAGCTACCATCACAAATCACTTATCTGCTGTCAATAATCCTACACTCACTATTTCTTCGCCCAACAGTGATTTCACTATATCTCAGGGAACATTCTTTCCAGGGTATTTAGGAACATCTGAAACCAAAGAAGTCTCTTTTGAAGTGGTGCTAAGCGAGGGTCTTGAGCCGGAATCGACCATTGACTTTCGTATCGACTATGTAGAGACAGGATATGCTGATTTTCAATTTCTGTCTGCGACAACCTCTCCTGATTATGCAGATTTTGGGAATGAAAGAATCAGCATGACTATCAGTGGAGACGGTGATCTTGGATTTGATGAATATGGACCAAATTTTGAAGGTTCGGGGTTTAAATACCAGCTCGATACACTCATGACTTACACAGGGCTAATGCTGGCGACTAATTCCAGCGATGTGTCGGACAACATTGTAACCAATTACACCAACCAGGCAAGAGATCAGGATTTTCAGGTTCAACAATTTTATAAACGCTATCATCACCAAGGCGCTGATTATTTTGGATACTCTGAATTTACTGATTCCAATCACCCGCTCATCATCGAACAATCAAACCTGACCTGGGATACAGAGGATTATCTGATCATCAGATACCGAATCGTCAATAATTCTGCCTCTCCGATCGATAACCTTTCTTTTGGTGTATTCGCAGACTGGGATCTTGATGACCCTACGAGCAATTACGCGGTTTTTGATGGCACCAATGAATATATCTATGCACGCAATGCCACTAGCAATCTGTTTGCCGCAGTAAAGGTTATAGGTGGAGATAACCTTGAATACAGCGCACTCGACATGGGTGCGTATAACGGAAACACGCAGGATATCAACGATCTGTTCAGTGACGCAACCAAATATGACTTCCTGGTTAACCAAAATAAACTCATGGCTGGCAGTGTGGGTGCAGGGAATGATGTAGCTACCATTAATGGTGTAACTATTACGCAATTGGAGGCCTATGACGAAACTTACATTAATGTGATCTATGCCATTGCTGATTCCAAAGCAAACCTGGATACAGAGGTACAGGATGCTATTAACCGCATCAATCAGTTTATTCTAAAACCACGGGTACTGGAGACTTTTTATACTTGTGATGGTTCGGTAACGATCGACCCTGCTGCAGGTACAAATTACGACTTCTACGAAGATCCACTCACTCAAGCATTTATTGCTTCCGGCTCTAGCCTGGCAGTCAACGTATCAAAAGATTCTCTTTTCTATGTAAAGAACACCGATGAAAATTACCCTTCAGATGTTTTTGAATTGCGTGTAAAGCTTTTAAGTGATATTGCTGATTTCGAAATGTCCACAGACACGCTGTATCTTGATCATCCTACCACCAACGTTGTTCAGTTCACCGATCAGAGTTTAGATGCCATTTCGTGGGACTGGGATTTTGATCAGGGTACCTCCACCACATTGCAGAATCCGTCTTTGTCATTTTCTGAAGCCAGGACCTATCAAATTTCACTTTCCATTGAGAACACTCAAGGATGCTCTGATATGATCATGAAAAACCTCATAGTAGCAAATAGACCCGATGCTCCAGTATTTTCTAATCAAACGATCTGTCCAGGCGAAAGTGTAATATTCGACGACCCTTCAGCTGAAAAAATCCATATTTATCGATTTGAAGATCAGTTGATTCCCACGCTCAGTGGTAGCAATCTTGAAATTCCATCCATTCTACTCGATACCACTATATATGTTAGTGGAGTATATGCCTCTTTCGAAAGTGCCAAAGTTCCCTTAGGGATTGATGTACTGGAGGTTAGCGGGAACCTCAAAGTAGTGCCAGATACCACCTCCGAGGCTCACCAAATGCTTCTTTCTGCCAACAACCTGGATGCTGGAGCCACCATCCGTTGGTTCATTGATGGTGAACTATCAGGAACCACAAGCGCAATTACAGTACCGGCAGTTGACGGAGATATCGACATCTCGCTGGAGATCACAAGTGCAGATGATTGCATGAAGACAATAGACAAAAGCATTACCATCAGCTCCTCTCCCTTCGCTTCACATCCGGATATTATCACTTGTACAGATGAAGCCACGCTTGTGCCGGAGAATGGAAGTTACTTTGGATTCTATACTGATCCTGACCTCATTCAACTAATTAAAAAGGGAACGCAATTAACCACCACGGCATACGATAAGGTTTATGTAGTAAGCCTCGATGATGGTCTACCAGGTATGCCCATTGAAGTAAATATTGATCAGGAAATCATTGAGCTGGATATTGCGTTGGTCACCAATCCGATTGGTAGCAAACATGAAGTGAATTTGTTTGCCGTTACCAATAATGTGATCGACTCATATCAATGGTTTATCAACAGTGAGTTATCAGAAACCATCAGTAACCCAACATTTTTCCTGAACGATGGTCAACAGTTTGAAATTGTGCTCAACGTCACTACAGAGGCTGGGTGTTCGGAAAGTGATACCCTTCAGCTTGATTTCACTACTCCACTTGGCTTAGCAAGCCCTGATCAAACAATCATTTACCCCAATCCTTCAGATGGGTCTATTCATATACGAGGACAAGATAAGCTAGAAGCCATTCGCATCATAAACCTCGAAGGTAAGGTGGTATGGAAGATGAAAAAACCTGGGACACAGTTGGATCTATCGGGGCTACCCGGTGGTATTTATTTGCTGAAAATCAATACTGAACGTGAAGAAATAAAAACTACTTTGATCGTAAAGTAATCATTGTATCATTTTTTTGACAAACTCTTCATCATAGGTCATTTCGTAACCCCAATACCACATCTGCTTTTTGATCCAATCTATCCTACGTTGGACATAGGGACTGGGGGCCACAGCCGAATATCGTTTTGGGCTGGGCAAAATTGCAGCCAGTCGTGCAGCTTGAGTAATGCTCAATCCATCCGCTGATCGTTTGAAATAAGCCTGAGACGCAGCTTCCGCTCCAAAAATACCATCACCAAATTCCGCAATGTTGAGGTAAACCTCCATGATGCGCTCCTTACTCCAAACCATTTCTATCAATAATGAGAAATAGAGCTCTGCCGCTTTTCTAACATAGGTACGATCAGACCATAGAAAGGCATTCTTCGCTACCTGCTGGGTAATTGTGCTAGCACCTCGCATACTCCTCCCTCGTTTGTTAGCCTCTTCAGCCTCTTCAATAGAGCGAAAATCAAGGCCATTATGAAGCAAAAAATACTGATCTTCTGCACACATCACGGCCAATTGCAACCGCCCGGATATTTGTTCAAGATCACGCCATTCATAGCTTATTTCTTTTTCCACTCCCTCACTCACCATCAGCTTGGTAACAGGAATAGGTATCAGTGAATAGATGATGACCCAAATCAGTGAAAGGATATTAAATAGCAGCACAAAGCCTGCAACCGTTTTTAGGATATGGTTAAAGGCCTTTTTCAAGTACTATTTTTTAGTGAGAAATTAGTCAGGGAGGATTCCCATCCCAAACAACCAATTACCAGGAGCATCCGGATCATTGCTACGAAAAAACTCTTTAACCGCACTTATCAGCTCCCCACGACTGATCAGGTCATCCTTATTTCGATCCAGCTTCCTAAATGATTTTGCAGCAAATCGTACCTCAATACGGTATCCAACTAATAAGTCGATGTACTCATCCAGATTGATGTAACCATCATTATCCGTATCGAAATTATCGAATATCTCACCGACAAATTCATCCACGTATTCTTTGAAAAAATCTTCATCTCCGTTGACGATTACCTCTTCTGCAAAATGTATCCAGTGATCCCAGTTTGCCTTGCCATCATTATTATTGACAAACAAATCGAAATGATTCCAGCCTTCTTCAAACTTGCTTTTAATCTCATCATATTTTGAATCTCCTTCCTTGATTCGCCAAAGGATACACAGGTTTTCGGCTATCCCGAGAAAATCGTCTTTCTCAATGATGCCGTTGCGATCATAGTCTAACACGTAGAAAAATCGCTCTAACTTATTGATTTGCAGTTCGGTCAGCATTCTAGTGATTTTGTTGCGAAAATAATTAATCCTGCTCTTTGAAGACTTTTTTCAATAAATCAGTAGTCCGTGCGGCAGGGTTTGCCCGAATTTTTTTCTCCTCCTCCGCTATCATCACAAATAATCCTTCCATCGCTTTTTCTGTTGCATAAGCTTCCAAATCCGGATTCACATCATCAACCAGAGGAATCTTATTATACCTTGTAATGATGTCTGAGTAGTATTTTGTAGCATTTGTTTGATCCAATGCGCTCTTCACGATTGGAGAAAATTTACTCCTCAGCTCATTACTGGTAGTCCTTTTCAGGTAGTTGGTAGCGGCTTCTTTGTCCTCACCCTTCAAAATATTCCAGGCATCAGTGATTGTCATCTGTTTGATTGCACTGACAAATACAGGTTTTGCTTCCTTAGCTGCTTCTTCGGCTCCTCTATTCAGTGTCTTCACGAAGCGATCCACTTCATTATCCAGACCAATATCCCGAAGTGTATTTTCGACCTTTTGTACATCAGGAGGAAAAGGAATTTTGATTTGAGGGTTTTTAAAATATCCATCTACCTTTCCCACCTTTTGTGTTCCGGTAGAAACACCTTTGACCAGCGCCTCTTTCAGTCCGTTTGCTACCTGATCCGTAGTTAATTCATCTTCGTATCCAATCGCATCAGTAATGGACTGAATCTGTTGCGCAGTACATCCAAAAAAAAGGATGCCTAATAGTATGATTTTCACACGTGAGTTCATTTGCTTAATCGTATTTTTGAGGCATTATAAAAGTAGTGAATATTCTTTCACTGTCATATTTAATATCGCATGCCTGCAAAAGCCATACTAATCTCCATCGGAGACGAAATTCTTTACGGTCAAACACTCGATACCAATTCACACTGGATCAGCGGGGCGCTGGACAGCCTGGGAATACGAGTCATGAAAAAAATCACCATCGGTGACACCAGGGAAGAGATTCTGCATTATCTGGAGGAATCTGAAAATTTAGCAGACATGGTGCTGATTACAGGTGGTTTAGGCCCCACGAATGATGATCTCACCAAACCGTGCCTGGTAGAATATTTTGACACATATCTGGTAAGGAACCAAGAGATGCTTGAGAATATTCAAAAATTATTTGAAAAGGTGGGGCGGGAAATGTCCGATCTTAATGAACAACAGGCTGACATGCCTGCCAACTGTATACCTATCCCCAATATGCTTGGTACAGCGCCGGGGATGTGGTTTGAAAGAAATGGCAAGGTGATCGTTTCCATGCCGGGCGTTCCCTATGAGATGAAACGTATGATGCAGGAAACCATCCTTCCAAAGATCAAAGAGATGTTTACAGGAGATAATATTTATCACCGCATGATCAGAACCATTGGCATTCCTGAGTCTGTGCTCGCTCAAAAAATCAAAGACTGGGAAGATAGCCTTCCTAAGCATATTAAGCTTGCCTATCTGCCAACCATGGGTAGTGTTAAACTTCGACTAACCACGTCAGGTGAAAATGAAGCCACTAAAAAAGAAGTGCAGGAACAAATAGATCAAGTACTCCCACAGATAGAAAAATACGTATATGGATTTGACGATGAAGAAATCGAAGAAGCCATCGGGCGAATGTTAAAAGAAAAAGGGCTAAAGCTAGCGGTGGCAGAAAGTTGTACAGGAGGATTCTTATCTCATAAGATTACCTCTGTAGCAGGGAGTTCGGCCTGGTTTCATGGAGGATTTGTGCCTTATTCGAATGAATTGAAAAATGAGCAGTTAAAGGTGGATAAAAATATCATTCAGGAACAAGGGGCTGTCAGTGAGCCTGTTGTTTTAGCTTTGGCTGAAAATGTAAGAAAAGTATTTAATGCAGATGTGGCCGTCTCGATTAGTGGAATTGCAGGTCCATCAGGGGGTAGCGAAGAAAAACCAGTAGGTACGGTTTGGATTGGCTATTCTGATAAGGATAAAACTGTTGCAAAGAAATTTCAGTTTACTAAAGACAGAGGCATTAATATCCAGTATAGTGCTATTGCTGCTTTAAACATGATTAGAATAAACTTAGATAAGAATTGACGAAATTATTATCTTTGAGAGCAAAATAAACAACCTAAAACAGAATATAATATGGCAACTGTAGAAATGGTCATGCCTAAAATGGGCGAAAGTGTGATGGAGGGAACCGTGCTTGCATGGTTAAAAAATGTGGGTGAAACCATCGAAGAAGACGAGTCAATCCTGGAGGTAGCCACAGACAAGGTGGATACAGAAATACCTGCTACCCATGCCGGGGTGCTGAAAGAGGTTTTGGCGCAGGAAGGAGATGTGATAGAGGTAGGTAAGCCAATTGCCATAATAGAAACTGAAGGTGATTCAAACGGTGCAGCCCCCACCCCAGCAGAATCACCTAAGGAAGAGCCGGCACCTGTAGAGCAAGCAGAGGCAATGATGGAAACAGCCATGAGTACGGCATCTTCAAGCAATGGAACTTCCGTTCCAAGAACATCAGATTCAGGTAAATTCTTCTCGCCCCTTGTCAGAAGTATTGCTAAAGAAGAAGGAATATCAGTTGCCGAACTGGAGTCGATCAGTGGATCCGGAAAAGACGGAAGGATTACTAAAAATGATATCTTAAACTACGTAGAAAACAGAAAATCAGGAGCTCCTGCCCCTTCAACTCAACCAGCGGCAGCTCCGGCTATGCCGTCTGCTTCTCATCAGCCAATGCCAGTTGCCATAGATGGCGGTGATGAGATTATTGAAATGGACAGAATGCGTAAGATGATTGCTGAGCGAATGGTTGCATCCAAGCACATCTCTCCTCACGTAACCTCTTTCGTTGAAGCAGATGTAACAAAAGTGGTGGCATGGAGAAATAAAGTGAAGAACGAATTCTTTAGCAGAGAAAACGAAAAACTCACCTTTACCCCTATCCTGATTGAAGCGATCGTCCGGGCAATCAAAGATTTCCCTATGATCAATGTGCAGGTAGACGGAAACAACATCGTGAAGAAGAAAGCCATCAACATTGGAATGGCCACCGCATTGCCAACGGGTAACCTGATTGTGCCTGTCATTCACAATGCTGATCAGTTGAGCCTGGTGGGTATCACCAAGAAGGTGAATGATCTAGCGAAAAGAGCAAGAGAAAACAAA